>NZ_CAKAKH010000001.1:0-719102 GCF_916618885.1 Marinilactibacillus sp. Marseille-P9653
TTATGTCGTTGCCGCTTTAACAGCAACTCATATATCATACCATGTTGTTGTTTTGATGTCAACAACTTTTTTAAAAGTTGTTTTTGATCAAGTTACTCGATCAAGTTGATATCTTTAACAGCAACCTGTATATCATACCACGCTGTCACCTTTGATGTCAACATTTTTTTAAAGATGTTTTCGATCAAGTTATTCAATCGAGTCAACGTCGTTATCAGCAACTTTTATATAATATCACGGGATTGAGACTCCGTCAACAGCGAAATTTGAAATCTCCTATTTTTATCACTCATTAGTATATATGAATCCTTTGTAAAAGTCTATCATATCAGTGTTTCAGAATAGATTTAATTACTAATTATTTTTTATTTGGTTAGAGAAATTCTCTCTCTAAGCAGTCATTAGATTTTATTCCAGTTCAAATAAATATCCAATAATATTCTTATACAAAGAAGTGTATTTATCTTTTTACTAACAGGTATGTTTAAATCACTTGAGTGTGTTCTCTTTTTTTACTCTACTTTATGACAAACATAATGTATTAGATATATGGTTTGTTTTCATCCGTTCTCTCAGTTGTGAATCGTTACAGATAACATGAAGAAAGTATCTTTTTTATTTTTGTATAAATCTAGCTCAACTTCTTTATGTATGTAGTGAACAATCCTTCTACCAATTATTAATTTTGTTTAGTCCCTTGTCGCTAACGTCGTTTGGCCATTGCCTAGTAGTACTTGGAACTTTGATTTAATTATTATTGAATCCTATGTATACAATCTTATACAGTAGAGAGTCATTAAGGATTCTATATAGTATTTTTTATCATCGCTCAGTCGTTCGCTCTCTACTTCAGGCAATACTTATTCAAATAAATCTTTTAATCCTCTTTTACATTTACTAGATAATCGAATTTTATTAATCAAAACGCCGATATCCAATGATACTGATTTCATATATCTTCATACTTAACTATATTACTGACAAAGAACTATTGATATTTATTATTATTCAACTGTTCTTCTTTTGGAAATTTCCTTTCTTAATGATTAGACTTATGCAGAAAACGCTAGTGTGATTTCTGTATAAGCTTAAACTTCGATTATCTCAGTATGATAACAGATTGCTATAGATTTGATATCTGATACTTCACTCTACAAATACAGAGTTGCTTGGCTAGTTTCGTATCTATTGTTTTATTCCTCTTACGCTAATCGCTTTACGCCTTCTTAACCATTAACCTATTCATTCTCAACTATGCTGGTTTACTGGTTGATGTTTACTTTGAGTACAAAATAGCACTTCCATAGACTTGGAAGCCACTTCGTATTTTACAAGGTTCATTAACCTACACCGCCAATTTACCAAGCAACCCTTAAGTTACGTTAGTCTCTGACTTGGTTAACTCTTTTAAAAAGTTGACTGCTTTTTGAGTAGACCTAATCAACTCTCTATCTCCTTTTTGCTCCCTTATTTAAAATGCCTCTAAGAAGCAACTCTCTGCCTCATCAAACCCTGTCATTTCCATAAGACACTTTCCTTTATGCTGTTGTACGAAATCGACATAGTTCTCTATATTATCAGACTGACTTCTTTCTAATGCCTGATTAAAATTATTCAGTGCACCTTGATGGTCATCACTATATTTCAAAGCTTCTCCCAGCCTTATTAGTGAAACTATTTCTTTTGAGGTATCCTGACACTCCCTAGCATACTGAAGGCAAAAGGTAAGATAGTGAATTGCCTTTTTTGTTTCTCCATTTATCCTATATAAATTTCCAAGGGCACCTTTAATAAAATACTCATCCTGTCTATTTAAAGAACCTTTCAAGAATCCAATTAACTGTTCACTACACTGCTGTACTATATTTGTATCTCGTGTCTTCTCACGAAGCAAATGATAAGTGTCAAAGTAAACAGTTTTATTAAAATTTGAAAGGACATTTTTAACGCTTGTTAGCATTTCACTTCCCCTTAATCTCTTGACTTGGTATATCAATTCTTTTATTATCTATTCCTTATCTTTCTATAAAAAAACTGGTTGGTATTCGGTAAATATTAATGATGTTAGTGCATCATACGATTTCAATATTGATCATAAATTTCCTCCATAGTCTTTTTATTGGTATATTTTCTTTGTGATGATGAATAGCGCTTAATAACTAAAACTAGTTAGATCTATCATAATTACATTAATAAAATTACTTTTACCTTCTAAGTTTAACAAATTAACCGCAAAAAAGAGGCCTGATAATCGAGTAATCAGGCCTCTGCTCTCTAAATATAGGTACAAAAAAACTCCGCAAGCAGGGCTCGAACCTGCGACAACGCGATTAACAGTCGCGCGCTCTACCAACTGAGCTATTGCGGAATCAAAAAATGGTATTAGATAAAAAAAAAGAACTGCACGGCAACGTCCTGCTTTCACAAGGGGAAACCCCTCACTATCCTCGGCGCTGGGAAGCTTAACGGCTGTGTTCGGAATGGGAACAGGTGGATCCTTCCCGCCATCATTACCGCACAATGACTCTTTTTCTTTTTATAAGAGAACGTTGTTCTCTGAAAACTAGATAGTTGAATGCTTGCAAACATGTTTTGACGCAACACCCTCATACTCTTAACCCCGTTTTGTGGTTAAGTCCTCGATCGATTAGTACTGGTCCGCTCCATACATCACTGTACTTCCACTTCCAGCCTATCTACCTGATCATCTTTCAGGGATCTTACTTCCTTAAAGGAATGGGAAATCTCATCTTGAAGGGGGCTTCACGCTTAGATGCTTTCAGCGTTTATCCCGTCCACACATAGCTACCCAGCGATGCCTTTGGCAAGACAACTGGTACACCAGCGGTGTGTCCATCCCGGTCCTCTCGTACTAAGGATAGCTCTTCTCAAATTTCCAACGCCCGCGACGGATAGGGACCGAACTGTCTCACGACGTTCTGAACCCAGCTCGCGTGCCGCTTTAATGGGCGAACAGCCCAACCCTTGGGACCGACTACAGCCCCAGGATGCGACGAGCCGACATCGAGGTGCCAAACCTCCCCGTCGATGTGAACTCTTGGGGGAGATAAGCCTGTTATCCCCAGGGTAGCTTTTATCCGTTGAGCGATGGCCCTTCCATACGGAACCACCGGATCACTAAGCCCGACTTTCGTCCCTGCTCGACTTGTAGGTCTCGCAGTCAAGCTCCCTTTTGCCTTTACACTCTGCGAATGATTTCCAACCATTCTGAGGGAACCTTTGGGCGCCTCCGTTACTCTTTAGGAGGCGACCGCCCCAGTCAAACTGCCCATCTGACACTGTCTCCCAACCGGATTACGGTTGCGGGTTAGAGTGGCCATACAGCGAGGGTAGTATCCCACCATTGCCTCCACCAAAACTGGCGTTCTGGCTTCATTGGCTCCTACCTATCCTGTACAAGCTGTACAGACACTCAATATCAAACTACAGTAAAGCTCCATGGGGTCTTTCCGTCCTGTCGCGGGTAACCTGCATCTTCACAGGTACTATAATTTCACCGAGTCTCTCGTTGAGACAGTGCCCAAATCGTTACACCTTTCGTGCGGGTCGGAACTTACCCGACAAGGAATTTCGCTACCTTAGGACCGTTATAGTTACGGCCGCCGTTTACTGGGGCTTCAATTCAAAGCTTCGCCGAAGCTAACCTTTCCTCTTAACCTTCCAGCACCGGGCAGGTGTCAGCCCCTATACATCTTCTTTCGAATTAGCAGAGACCTGTGTTTTTGGTAAACAGTCGCTTGGGCCTATTCACTGCGGCTGACCAGATGGTCAGCACCCCTTCTCCCGAAGTTACGGGGTCATTTTGCCGAGTTCCTTAACGAGAGTTCTCTCGATCACCTTAGGATTCTCTCCTCGACTACCTGTGTCGGTTTGCGGTACGGGCAGCCTACTTCTAACTAGAAGCTTTTCTTGACAGTGTGACATCAGATACTTCGGTACTATAATTTCCCTCCCCATCACAACTTGTCCGTATAGATATAAGCATTTGACTCATATCAAGACTTATTGCTTGGGCGCGCATATCCAACAGCGCGCTTATCTTAGCCTTCTGCGTCCCTCCATTGTTCAAACAAAGCAGACTGGTACAGGAATCTCTACCTGTTGTCCATCGCCTACGCCTATCGGCCTCGGCTTAGGTCCCGACTAACCCTGGGAGGACGAGCCTTCCCCAGGAAACCTTAGTCATTCGGTGCACGGGATTCTCACCCGTGTTTCGCTACTCATACCGGCATTCTCACTTCTAAGCGCTCCACAAGTCCTCACGATCTTGCTTCAATGCCCTTAGAACGCTCTCCTACCATAGAACCATAAGGTTCTATCCGTGGTTTCGGTATCTTGTTTAGCCCCGGTAAATTTTCGGCGCAGGACCACTCGACTAGTGAGCTATTACGCACTCTTTAAATGATGGCTGCTTCTAAGCCAACATCCTAGTTGTCTGAGCAGTCCCACATCCTTTTCCACTTAACAAGAATTTTGGGACCTTAACCGACGGTCTGGGCTGTTTCCCTTTCCACTACGGATCTTATCACTCGCAGTGTGACTCCCGGATCTACATACAGTGGCATTCGGAGTTTATCAGGATTCGGTAACCCGATAAGGGCCCCTAGTCCAAACAGTCGCTCTACCTCCACGATGCACTATCCGAGGCTAGCCCTAAAGCTATTTCGGAGAGAACCAGCTATCTCCAAGTTCGATTGGAATTTCTCCGCTACCCACACCTCATCCCCGCACTTTTCAACGTACGTGGGTTCGGGCCTCCAGTGCATTTCACTGCACCTTCACCCTGGACATGGGTAGGTCACTTGGTTTCGGGTCGACGACGGCATACTAAACGCCCTATTCAGACTCGCTTTCGCTGCGGCTCCACCTCTTCGGCTTAACCTTGCATGACATCGTCACTCGCCGGTCCATTCTACAAAAGGTACGCCATCACCCGTAAAAGGGCTTTGACTACTTGTAAGCACACGGTTTCAGGTGCTGTTTCACTCCCCTTCCGGGGTTCTTTTCACCTTTCCCTCACGGTACTGGTTCACTATCGGTCACTAGGAAGTATTTAGGCTTGGGAGATGGTCCTCCCGGATTCCGACGGAATTTCTCGTGTTCCGCCGTACTCAGGATACCAGCTAGGTAAGATCAGATGTCGTATACGGGGCTTTCACCCTGTCTCGCGAACCATTCCAGGTTCTTCTACTATCTTTACTCGTCCATATCGCCGGTCCTACAACCCCAAAGAGCAAGCTCTTTGGTTTGGCCTCTTCCCGTTTCGCTCGCCGCTACTCAGGGAATCGCATTTGCTTTCTCTTCCTGCAGGTACTTAGATGTTTCAGTTCCCCACGTCTACCTTCTTCTCAGCTATGTATTCACTGAAAAGATATCACCCTATGACTGGTGATGGGTTCCCCCATTCGGAAATCTTTGGATCAAAGCTCACTTACAGCTCCCCAAAGCATATCGGTGTTCGTCCCGTCCTTCGTCGGCTCCTAGTGCCAAGGCATCCACCGTGCGCCCTTGTTCACTTAACCTTGCGGTTAAGAGTATGATATTAATTAGCGATGAGAGTTCTATTCAAGGAACAAAACTTTCTCAATTTGTTAATCTCGGTGTTGTTTCTTAACATGTTTGTTATTAATTCAACTATCCAGTTTTCAAAGAACAAAGTATAGAAGGAATAAATCCTTCAAAACTAAACAAAGTAAAGTAACCTGTGCAAGGTTCCGTTTGCCCTTAAGGCAATATCCTTAGAAAGGAGGTGATCCAGCCGCACCTTCCGATACGGCTACCTTGTTACGACTTCACCCCAATCATCCATCCCACCTTCGGCGGCTGGCTCCCCTAAGGGTTACCCTACCGACTTCGGGTGTTACGGACTTTCGTGGTGTGACGGGCGGTGTGTACAAGACCCGGGAACGTATTCACCGCGGCGTTCTGATCCGCGATTACTAGCGATTCCAGCTTCATGCAGGCGAGTTGCAGCCTACAATCCGAACTGAGAATGGCTTTAAGAGATTAGCTCAACCTTGCGGTCTGGCGACTCGTTGTACCATCCATTGTAGCACGTGTGTAGCCCAAGTCATAAGGGGCATGATGATTTGACGTCATCCCCGCCTTCCTCCGGTTTATCACCGGCAGTCTCGCTAGAGTGCCCAACTGAATGCTGGCAACTAACAATAGGGGTTGCGCTCGTTACGGGACTTAACCCAACATCTCACGACACGAGCTGACGACAACCATGCACCACCTGTCACTCTGTCCCCGAAGGGAAAGCTCTATCTCTAGAGTGTTCAGAGGATGTCAAGACTTGGTAAGGTTCTTCGCGTTGCTTCGAATTAAACCACATGCTCCACCGCTTGTGCGGGTCCCCGTCAATTCCTTTGAGTTTCAGCCTTGCGGCCGTACTCCCCAGGCGGAGTGCTTAATGCGTTAGCTCCAGCACTGAAGGGCGGAAACACTCCAACACTTAGCACTCATCGTTTACGGCGTGGACTACCAGGGTATCTAATCCTGTTCGCTCCCCACGCTTTCGAGCCTCAGCGTCAATTACAGACCAGAAAGTCGCCTTCGCCACTGGTGTTCCTCCATATATCTACGCATTTCACCGCTACACATGGAATTCCACTTTCCTCTTCTGCATTCAAGTCTTCCAGTTTCCAATGACATTCCACGGTTGAGCCGTGGGCTTTCACATCAGACTTAAAAGACCGCCTGCGCTCGCTTTACGCCCAATAAATCCGGACAACGCTTGTCACCTACGTATTACCGCGGCTGCTGGCACGTAGTTAGCCGTGACTTTCTGGTTAGATACCGTCAAGGTCGGGGCAGTTACTACCCGACTTATTCTTCTCTAACAACAGAGCTTTACGATCCGAAGACCTTCTTCACTCACGCGGTATTGCTCCATCAGGTTTTCACCCATTGTGGAAGATTCCCTACTGCTGCCTCCCGTAGGAGTCTGGGCCGTGTCTCAGTCCCAGTGTGGCCGATCACCCTCTCAGGTCGGCTACGTATCAAAGCCTTGGTAAGCCATTACCTTACCAACTAGCTAATACGCCGCGGGTCCATCCATAAGTGGCAGCCGAAGCCACCTTTCATCTAAGAGACAGGCGTCTCAAAGACCTATGCGGTATTAGCATCCGTTTCCGAATGTTATCCCCCTCTTATGGGCAGGTTACCCACGTGTTACTCACCCGTTCGCCACTAATCCATTCTCTGCAAGCAGAGAATTTCATCGTTCGACTTGCATGTATTAGGCATACCGCCAGCGTTCGTCCTGAGCCAGGATCAAACTCTCGTTTTAAGTGTTTGACTTGCTCATTGATTAAAAATTGTGAATGAACCTTGTTCATTCGTTTAGTTGTCTTGATTCATAAATGAATCGAAGACCCCTGCACATTTGGTTGTTTTTACTTTGTTCAGTTTTCAAAGATCTACTCTTTATTGTTTCGTGTTATGTCGTTGCCGCTTTAACAGCAACTCATATATCATACCATGTTGTTGTTTTGATGTCAACAACTTTTTTAAAAGTTGTTTTTGATCAAGTTACTCGATCAAGTTGATATCTTTAACAGCAACCTATATATCATATCACGCTGCTACATTAGTGTCAACAGCTTTTTGAAAAAGTATTTGCTTTTTCAATACCGGCGGCCGGAGTCGAACCGGCACGCCCTAACGGGCACTGGATTTTGAGTCCAGCGCGTCTACCAATTCCGCCACGCCGGCCTGTTAAGTCTATTTAACTGTCAGACAAGGCGGTAACCGGATTTGAACCGGTGATGAAGGTTTTGCAGACCTCTGCCTTACCACTTGGCTATACCGCCATACAATTTATTCATTTGGTATGAAACTGGGCTACCAGGATTCGAACCTGGGGAATGACGGGATCAAAACCCGCTGCCTTACCGCTTGGCTATAGCCCAAAAATCAAAGGGCGACTGATGGGGATCGAACCCACGAATGCCGAGACCACAACCCGGTGCGTTAACCACTTCGCCACAATCGCCATAATATTTAATTGAACCACAGGGGTAGTAGGAATCGAACCCACATTGATGGTTTTGGAGACCATAGTTCTACCGTTAAACTATACCCCTAAAAATGGAGGGAGTAGGATTCGAACCTACGAACCCGAAGGAGCGGATTTACAGTCCGCCGCGTTTAGCCACTTCGCTATCCCTCCAATGGCGCAGGACAGAGTCGAACTGCCGACACACGGAGCTTCAATCCGTTGCTCTACCAACTGAGCTACTGCGCCTTGGAAAATGTTACTACGGTCCCGACGGGATTCGAACCCGCGATCTCCTGCGTGACAGGCAGGCGTGATAACCGCTACACTACGGGACCATATAATTATTCAATTTTGAATTGCGGGGACAGGACTCGAACCTGCGACCTCCGGGTTATGAGCCCGACGAGCTGCCAACTGCTCTACCCCGCGATCATTTAAAAGGAGGATGTGGGATTCGAACCCACGCGCGTTTTTACACACCTGACGGTTTTCAAGACCGTTCCCTTAAGCCGGACTTGGGTAATCCTCCAGTAAATCTATAGTAGCAGTCTCCTGCTAATGACCCCTACGGGATTCGAACCCGTGTTACCGCCGTGAAAGGGCGGTGTCTTAACCGCTTGACCAAGGGGCCGGTTAAGTGACTTTATTAATATGAAACAATGGGCCTAAGTGGACTCGAACCACCGACCTCACGCTTATCAGGCGTGCGCTCTAACCAGCTGAGCTATAGGCCCCAAACAAAAAGCGGGTGACGAGAATCGAACTCGCGACGACAGCTTGGAAGGCTGTGGTTTTACCACTAAACTACACCCGCATAAAGTTGAACGGTCCCGACGGGATTCGAACCCGCGATCTCCTGCGTGACAGGCAGGCGTGATAACCGCTACACTACGGGACCAAGTTAATTTTGTTTGGATTGCGGGGACAGGACTCGAACCTGTGACCTCCGGGTTATGAGCCCGACGAGCTGCCAACTGCTCTACCCCGCGATAATATCGAACGATTGAAAATGGACCTTGCAGGATTCGAACCTGCGACCGGACGGTTATGAGCCGTCTGCTCTAACCAACTGAGCTAAAGGTCCAATTTTCTGAAAAACAATGATAGCGGCGGAGGGAGTCGAACCCACGACCTCACGGGTATGAACCGTACGCTCTAGCCAGCTGAGCTACACCGCCATTATAAAATGGCTCTTTTAGAAAAATCGGGAAGACAGGATTCGAACCTGCGACCCCTTGGTCCCAAACCAAGTGCTCTACCAAGCTGAGCTACTTCCCGTACTTTACTTTTTCCTTTCGGAAATGCACCCTAGAGGAGTCGAACCTCTAACCGCCTGATTCGTAGTCAGGTACTCTATCCAATTGAGCTAAGGGTGCGAGTATTTCAAATGCCGAGGGCCGGAATCGAACCGGCACGGTGAAAACTCACCGCAGGATTTTAAGTCCTGTGCGTCTACCAGTTCCGCCACCCCGGCAATTACTGTTAAGACTAAGTAAATATTCATTCGCTTTATCTATAACCAAGCGAAAGACGGGATTCGAACCCGCGACCCCCACCTTGGCAAGGTGATGTTCTACCACTGAACTACTTTCGCTGAAATGCCGGCTAAAGGATTTGAACCCTCGACCTACTGATTACAAATCAGTTGCTCTACCAACTGAGCTAAGCCGGCTTGAATCTTTTAAATGAACTATGCGGATGGAGGGACTTGAACCCCCACGCCGTGAAGCGCTAGATCCTAAATCTAGTGCGTCTGCCAATTCCGCCACATCCGCGCTGTTCTATTTAGCTTGCACATCACTATGCAATGAGCCGTGCAGGGTTCGAACCTGCGACCCTCTGATTAAAAGTCAGATGCTCTACCGACTGAGCTAACGGCTCCGAAAAAATTATGGAGGTTAACGGGCTCGAACCGCTGACCCTCTGCTTGTAAGGCAGATGCTCTCCCAACTGAGCTAAACCTCCAATAATACAATCAAACGATTGCTGCATAACGACGTCCTGCTTTCACAAGGAGAAACCCCTCACTATCCTCGGCGCTGAGAAGCTTAACTTCTGTGTTCGAAATGGAAACAGGTGGATCCTTCTCGCCATAACCGCTATACAGTTTTCGTGCTGGCGCTAAAAGAAATAATCAATTAGCAGCAACTCTTATATAATACAATGGGATTATATCTTTGTCAATCATTTTAATAAAAAAATAAAAGAAAAATGCCGGAACAAGCTTTCCGACATTTCCCTTTTATTGGAACAATACCTAGAAAAAGCTTATTTGTCCCAGTTTTGATCAATAAAATCGACTCTTCCTGAACCTTTACTATATCTCTTATAGTGCGCTGATTCTTTTTTGTAAAAGTCTTGATGATAGTCTTCCGCTTCATAAAACGGTTGAGCTGGTTCAATTGTCGTTACGATAGGACGATCGAAGCGACCACTTTCATTTAATGCTTTTTTTGAAGCCTCTGCCGTTTCTCTTTGTTCATCGTTGTTATAGAATATAACGGGTCTATAAGAATCTCCACGGTCAGCAAATTGTCCACCTGCATCTGTAGGGTCGGTTTGTTGCCAGTAAATTTCTACTAACTCTTCATATGAAATCTTTGAAGGATCATATTTGATTTCAACAGCTTCGGTATGACCTGTTGTTCCTGAAGTCACCTGTCTGTAAGTTGGATTTTCTACAGTGCCACCAGTATATCCTGAAGTTACTTTTTCTATTCCTGGCAAACTATCGAATGGTTTCACCATACACCAGAAACAACCTCCTGCAAATATCGCTGTTTCAAAATTTTTCTCAGACATAATTTCCCTCCTAATCGATTGGGTACAACTCATTATATCACCAATTCAATCCACCCTTTAATCGAAACAACTTATAAACTCTTTTACCTGATTTCTGTTATACCACCCATATAAGGAACAAGGACTTCCGGCACCTTAACTGAACCGTCTTCTTGCTGGTAATTTTCTAGAATAGCTGCAACGGTTCTTCCAATAGCTAGTCCTGAACCATTTAATGTATGAACATAATCTATTTTGCCGTCTTCTTCTTTTCTATAACGGATTTTTGCTCTTCTGGCCTGGAAAGCTTCCGTATTTGAACAAGAACTAATTTCTCTATAGGTGTCTTGTGCTGGAATCCATACTTCAAGGTCATATGTTTTAGCTGCAGCAAATCCTGTATCCCCAGTAGATAGAAGTACAACTCTATATGGAAGATTCAGTTTCTGAAGGATTGCTTCAGCATTTGCCGTCATTTTCTCTAATTCTTCATAAGAGTCTTCTGGTTTTGCAAATTTGATCATTTCAACTTTATTGAATTGGTGTAATCTGATTAGACCTCTAGTGTCTCTTCCGGCACTCCCTGCTTCAGAACGGAATGATGGAGATAAAGCAGTGAAGTACTTCGGTAGATCTGCCTCTTCTAGAATTTCGTCTCTGTAGTAATTTGTCAGTGGTACTTCAGCTGTCGGAATTAGCGTTAAAGCTGTATCTTTGATTTGGAAGACATCTTCTTTGAATTTCGGGAACTGACCGGTTCCATAGAGAGATTCTTCGTTCACCAGATATGGTGGAATCATTTCATAGTAGCCGTGTTCTTCAGTATGCACATCTAACATAAAGTTATAAAGTGCTCTTTCTAATCTCGCTCCTAGGCCTTTGTAATACAAGAAACGACTTTTAGCAACTTTAGCGCCTCTTTCAAAATCTAGAATATCTAGATCTGTTCCAATTTCCCAGTGTGGTTTCATCTCAAACGCAGGTGTTTCATTGATTTCTCCCCAACGACGAATCTCTTGATTCGACTCTTCATCAGCTCCTACTGGCAAAGAATCATGTGGCAAGTTTGGTAAGCCAGCAGCAATTCCGTGAAATTGTACTTCGATTTCTTCTAAATCTTTGTCGATCTGTTTGATCTCAGCGCCTACTTTTTGCATAGAAGCAATGGCATCATCTGCATTTTCTTTATTTCTTTTTTTATTGGCAATTTCGTCAGACACATCGTTTCTAGTTTTCTTTAACTGTTCAGACTTTTGAATATAGTCTCTTCTCTTCTCATCCAACTCTTTAAGTTGCATCAACTCCTGTGGGTCTACACCACGCGTTTCTAATTTCTGCTTGATTTCATCAAATTGTGTTCGGATTAACTTTATATCTAACATTTTATTCCCTCTTTTCTATTTGTTGTTGAACGGGTACAAAAAAAGCAGTCTCCACCCCTTCAATTATGAAGGGACGAAAGACTGCTTCTCGCGGTTCCACCCTGATTCAGAAGGAAATCCTTCTGCTCTCTAAGAGTTTTAACGGGCTCTACCGAAATGATTTAAGCAAGAAAAGTCCTGCATCACCATTTACTCGTGCAATGGATTCAGATTACGAAGTATCAGTTCACACCACCCACTGACTCTCTTGACCTTCGCTTCACTTACTAGTTCACACTATAACGTTCAATTCTATTATGCATTTATTTTACTTCACTTACCCTATTAAATCAATACGTTTATTTCGCTACTTAAAAGCGATTCATTACGCCACTGAAGAAGTCACCGAACCATGTTCCGAGCACTGAAAAGAATCCAGCACGATCTACTGCTTCTGAAGTAACGACAGAAATAGCCTTATGCTTGCTTCCGTCAAGGTAACCTAAATCGTCTCCTTCAAACGAAAAGGTTAACGTACCTACATTTTGCCCTTTTTCTACAGGAGCTTCTAGCGTGCCGTCTTGACTTAGTGCTTCTTCATCAGGTGTAAATGTCCACTCGACATCTTCTTGCGAAACACCTTCTGGCAATAAATAGTCTACTGACTCTGATGTCATGAGTTCCACTTGGTCTTCTTGACCATTTCGGATCATTAAAGGTTCTACATCTTCAAGAACAGTATCCTCTTCCATAATCGTTGCAGAATCCCAGTCACCAAATCCGTAGTTCATCAGTTTATCTGTCTCATTGAAACGCTGTTCACGATTCGTTACGCCATCTCCTGCACCCATAACAACGGTAATAATTCTTCGACCATCTTCTATAGCAGTACCTGTAAATGTCGCACCTGCAAAAGGTGTTGTACCTGTTTTAAGTCCATCTACATTTGGTCTTTCATGGATTAACCCTTCCAGCATCCAGTTCCAGTTCTTCATCTGGATAGCATCGCTTGTACCTTCTCTGAATACCATACTCGGGATACTAGAGGTTTTCAGTACATCTGGATAATCTTTCAACAGATGAGAGGCAACAGTAGCGATGCCTCTTGCAGACATAATGTTTTCATTTTCCGCTGTGCTTCCTGGATAAATATTGTCACCTAAAGAAGCGTTACTCAGTCCTGTTGTATTATATAGTTCAAACTCGGTTACACCCCAAGATTCAACAAGCTCACGCATACGGTCAACAAGTTCCGGTTCAGATCCTGCAATTTCTTCTGCAATCGCAATCGTCGCACCATTAGCAGAATAGATTGCCAACGCTTGGTACAGCTCTTCAATGGTATACGTTTCACCTTGTCTTAAAGGAACATTAGACAATTCATAATTCTGGCTGACCTGATGAGCATATTCACTGATCGTCGTTTCTGTGCTCCAATCAAGGTTCCCAGCTTCAATCTCTTGGAATAATAAGTACTCTACTAACATTTTAGTCATTGAAGCGATACCTCTTTGACTATCTGCATTCTGATTCAACAAAATTTGATTTGTATCAAAGTCTACTACTAATGCTGCTTCTGCTTCAATTTCCGGTGCTTGAGGCGCTGCTTGAGCGACTGACTCTGCATTCAATGCGATAGGCGCGACTATACTAGCGGTGATTCCTGAAATGATCATACTTTTAAAAGTTTTTTTGAATAGTTTCATAAATAAATACGTTCTCCTAAATGATGCGATTTACATCGAGTTTTTTTGGGTTGAATTTTTCTGGTCGGCTTGTTACTGATTGTTCTTCAATTTCAACCTTCTTCATGGTACTCTCTCGCTTATGAAAAAACAACTACTTTTCCAGTATCTTCATAAAATAGACATGACTATGTACGTCTATTTTCAATTAGCTTCTTTTTTTAGATGATTGTTACAAAAAAACACCTATCCTTGGGAGGATAGATGCTTTTCAAAACTAGCTATTCTTCTTGGATCAAGGGTAATTGAATATCAAAGCTTGTCCATTTTTTACTAGACTGCGCTGTGATGGTACCTCCGTGTAACTCTATAATACTCTGAGCGATTGCGAGACCGAGTCCTGTACCTGCTGTTTCTTGAGATCTCGATGTCTCCGCTCGGTAGAAACGTTCAAATATCTGGTCGACCGCTTCTTTAGGTAAAGGCTCTCCATCGTTTTTAACAGAAATCACAGCTTTTTCACCTACTCTATTGATTTCTATTGCAATCGTATTGCCACCTTTTCCGTACTTCAATGCATTGGAAATCAAATTATTGAATACTCTGACAAGTTTCTCTGTATCAGCAGTCATCATAATCCGGTCAACATTTGACGAGACAACGATTTCCATTTGATGACTCCGAGCTTCTAGTTCAAAATCAATTGATAATTGCTCAATCAACTGCACCATATCAAAAGTGACCAACTGAAGTGGCGTAGTCGTCTGTCTAACTTTTGTATATTCAAACAAATCATCTACCAGCACTTTCATCTGCTTAGCTTTTTTATAGGCAGTGTGTACATATTTTTGAAGATCCTCTGTAGAGTGAAATCGTCCTTCCTCTATCAACCCTAAGTATCCAATGATCGAGGTCAGTGGGGTTCGGATATCATGACTGACATTAGTGATCAGCTCATCTTTTGACTGTTCTATCCTACGCTCTTCTTCCATTGCTTCTACGGTTGAATCCACTAATACATGAATACTATCGACTACTTTATCGAATCCACCACTATAGTTCCCTCTAATTCTATGCGTATAGTTCCCTTGAGCTATAAAATGCAGTTCGTCAATAATGTGTCGCAACTCATATTGCCTGTATCTTCTTTTGAGCCTCCAGTAGATGGCGCCCATTGCGATTAGGATTAATAAAAAGAAGACGAACGGTGTAAGTCCCCAGAAACCTTGTCGATTATTTTGTCTGTAAATATCTTCTATCAGCCATAGATCATCAAAAACACTTGGAAAAGCTTCTATGAACCAGCCGAGTATCTCATAAGCTGCCAGATAGCAAAGCAAAATAATCCCTGCTGTAACAAACGCTTCGATCAGTAACCGAAATCGTTCTCTCATGGTGAGTTTCATCTATCTACTCCATTCATTAAATCGGTCGTACGCTTTATTCAAAACTTTGTTTTTCTTCTATTTTGTACCCAACGCCCCAAACCGTTTTGACGACGTTCTCTCCACCAGTAGCTTTTTCAATCTTATCTCTCAAATGACTGACGTGAACCATTACGGTTTTGGCAGGCACAAGACTTTCCTGTTTCCAGACTCTTTCAAAAATTTCATCTGCACTGAATACTCGATTGGGATTACTTGCAAGCAAGAACAAAATACCAAATTCTAAAGCAGTCAATTGAATCAGTGTTCCATCTACTGTTTCTACTTGATGCTGATCCTTGCGAATAATTAATGGTCCAATTTCTAATTCGCCTGCTTCAGATTCTCTATTTGTATACGAACTTCTTCTCATTAAAGATTTGATTCGCGCAACCACTTCTAAAGGATTGAATGGCTTAACAACATAATCATCTGCCCCATTGGCTAGTCCTCTAATTTTATCTACATCAGCCGTCTTCGCACTCAACATTAATATCGGTAGTTGAGACGTTTCTCTGATTTCTTTTACAACTTCAAGACCTGTTTTCTTAGGCATCATAACATCTAGTACAACACAGTCAATTTCTTGATTGTATAATTTGTCGAGCGTCTCCTGACCGTCATGTGCTTTCTCTACTTCAAACCCTTCGTTTTTCACATAGATTTCCAGTAGGTCACAAATTTCTTTATCGTCGTCTGCAATTAACACTTTCATAATTCTGCCCCCTTTAATTTCATTCTAGTTTATTTTATCATGTTCTATTAGGGTAGTTCGTAAACTTTTCCTTAAATCGTTATAAACATAGAAAAAGCACTCTTCATGATGAAAAGTGCCCAACCTATTCTATGAATCTAGTAAATTGAAAACTGTTTTCTGTACCAAGATCGGTGCTACATTGAAACTATACGTTTTTTCTAGTCGCTCTGTAAATTTGTGAGAATCTTTCCCGAACGGTCCAATATCCACAACCGGTAACTGAAGTTGCTGCATCTCTTCTAATGGTAAAGAGTACTTCACTCCAAAACCTGGCATATTCAGTTTCAATGCGTCTACGGCATCGGCCTCTCTTGGGGCAGCAGCATAACTCAAATCTGATATATACGGAAAGAACTTTTTGTAAACAAGCTGATACTCTGTTTCTGTCGTATCAACGGCTTCTTTGACCGCTTCGAGTAGAACTTTTTCTTGATTTGTTTTCCCTTCCACGTAAATATGCGGATAGTAAGGTGGTGTAAAGTAAATTAAAATAACGGGTTCCTGATTCGTCCACATCGTCTGCAACCATTCTACTTCTTTTAGCGCATAGTCTCGGTCATCAATTGAGTCATCAATCAGCCATTTCTTCCGAGCGGATTCAAACTGCTCATCCAGTTCAGCGCCTTTTTCTTCTCGGACAGCAGCGTATAACTCACTGTAGGTCATGACTTTTGTTTTGAAAGGAAGCTGCTCGAATGCACGGTTCGTCATCTGACTGTATTTTTCATACTGAGTATTCACATCTTTTAAAACAGCATCAAAAGCCTCAATCGCTACTCCTCTCATTTTTTCCAGAACCATATCCGGAGTCGAATAATGAGTGGCGAAGTTGTAGAAAGCATGTGCCGTCTTAGCTGTTTGTACAGAATATTCCGGCTTCAGATCCTGTTGTTTCAGACTCATCGGCGGTAGTGTGACTTCTCCTTCAACGATATCACAAAGATCTGTATTCAAGTTAATTTTTCTCGTCAGCTCTGCAACGACCTGATTAGGATCGAGTCCTTTAAAAGCTTCCCCTACATGGGTTTCTTTACCAACAACATAAAAGGATGGCATCAATTTCCCGACTGTCCCTACATATACATATTTGTTCTGGTCACCTGGATATTCGGATGTCATATAATCTGTATTGATCAAAGCTGTATAATCAAATCCATTTTCTTCCCGAAGTCTGACGAGCTCTGGAACACAAGAACGCATCCCGACAGAGTTCGCTTCCTCATCACAGACTGCACAATAGATGATTGTCCCTGAGAAATTCTCAAGATCTTTTTCAATTTCTTCCATCAAGTGCATGATGATGGCATTCCCAGCTTTCATGTCAAAAATCCCTCGGCCAAATAAGTAGTCTCCTGAATCTAGATCGATTTGCACCTCTTCTGGAAGTTGATCTTTTCTTTCACGAAGTTTTTCTGTGATTTCATAGGGAAGATGCGCAAAATCTCTTAAGTCTCCATAATCAGAAATCCCTACTGTATCCGTGTGCCCAATCAAAATGACCGTTTTATTGTTCTGCGGGTCTTTTTTTCCACGTAATATAGAAATCAAACTTTTCCTACCCCAAGGATCGTTTGGTGCCTGTATTGTCATTAAATCTTCTGGGTTTTGTTGAAAGTAATCTAATTCCTTGAAAAAGTGAGTGACCTTTTCTGTTACAAGTTGTTCCTCAATTGTTTCTGTAACACTTCTCTGTCTTGTTAGCATAACTGTGATTTCTTCAATACGTTCAGGACTCATTGTTATATTCATAATAGTTCCCTCCATATAAACATCCGTAAAATATCTATAAACTTTTTTCACTATATCCTCTGATGTTTATGACTCATATTTAATAGTTTCTAAATCAAAGTGATAGACGTATCCATCTAATGAAAGTTTTTCCTCATCCGTCACCTTCTGGTAAAACATTGCTGGTTCTAAATGAAATGTGGCAATTTTTTCTTGTTCACCTTTCATCGTCTCAGAAAATACTGTGATTGTTTGATGATCGGTTTGCAAAATTTTATACAATAAAGCTGCTTCAGACATTTTTTTCGGTTTAGCAAACCCTAATGTCAAGATTGATTTCAACAATGCTTTCCAATTGAATTCGGGTGTGCGATAAGCTTCAACGGATTTGATTCTCTTATTGAGTTCTTTCATTTTATTCACCTCTATCTATTCGAAAAATCGTGTTTCTTCATTATATAGCTAGTTTCCAATCAATGCTGATGTGGAAGACTTTCCAGAAAAAGCAAATAATCAATCAACTGAGCTTTTCTCTCGTTGAAATCCTTTTGAGAAATCCCTCTGTTTTTACGCAGTGCCTGTTCAAGAGAGGGACTATTTGTATCAATATGACCGCTGCTTTCATCTATAAAACAATAAACTTCCTGTCCGCTTTGATACGCTTTGTGAATTGGACTAGGATGGATATGTTCGAAGTACGATTCACTTTTTTTATTTTTAACAATTTTATAAAAATGATACTCTTTAAATTTCTCCAACTCTTCTTGTGTATGATAAAATTGCTTATTCAAAATCTGACGATCATTCATATTCTTATAAACATCCGGCAATTCCGCTACTGATTGTTCTTCAACGTCTACTAAATCAGTCAAATAATTCACTGTACGAAGTTGTTTGTTTTTTACAAGTATCTTATCTTCTAACTTAGCGATGACTGCGTCTATTTCTTCTTGTTTAACGTCATTTTCATCCATTGAGATCGTCAATCCATCTCCCAAGTAAATGTCATTGATTGTATCCTGGTTTCTATGCAAGGTAAAATGGTCAGGTACCTTGTCTACTCCACCTGAAACAAAAGGATTACACCTAATGATTCTGGAAATTGCCATGGTGCTTCCCTTGACTACTCCGTGCATGTCGATCGCCTGTACAGCGTAATTAGAACAGGTTGGATAATATCGACAAGTTGCAGGAAATAATGGAGAAATCAGCTTCTGATATCCTTTCACGAACCCTATGGCGACTTTCTTCAACACCCATTCCTCCTTGGCTCTCAATTGAATCTATTATACCAAACGATTAAAAAAAGAGAAGAGCCTCTAGTGGCTCTTCTCTCTTCTGTAACCTTATTTTATTTCAAATAGATCGTCTACAGTTCTCGTAACGTAACGTGCACCTTTGATTGAATCAAACAACTTGATTCCGTCTTTTTCAAACAGCTCCTGAGAAACGATTGTTTCCATAGCAGATTCCACAGTTTCGACATCTAGATTAAGTGCCGGCTTATTGATTCCAATTGTTTTGTTCTTTCCTTCGCCTGTTTCAAAGCGTAATTCTAGTTTTGTTGCCATAAAGCATTCCTCCTAATAATTTGTTTGTATATAAGGGATAGATGATATAGTGTTTTTGTTAATTCCTAAAATGAATAACGATACTGCTCGACGACCATACCGTGTGCTGCTGGTAATTCACTGACCGTGTCGATTGCATTGATAAATTCTGTGATTTGTTCATCCGTAGGTGCTTGAACGACCCCATTGAAACTTTGACGAACTAATCGGTCATTTTCCAGATCCTCCAGATAGATATCTACTTTGCTGTCTGCCCATTCCTTTTGCATGAAAATTCCTCCTTGTAATAGTAGTGATTCGTTTCGTACTCGAATCATTTAAGCGATGTTTGTAAGTTGTGATCACGTCTTACACTCCTAATAACGATATCGACCTTAAAAGTGTTACCCTGAAATCAAAAAAAGTATCTGCTCTATTTGAACAGATACCTTAATCAACTAATACCTACTGTTGACAGCACGCTTCATAGCAATCACATGTTGTTAAATGGTCATTAACCATCCCTACCGCTTGCATGTAGGCATAACAAATCGTTGGACCTACAAATTTGAATCCATCTTTTTTAAGCTGCTTACTCATTCGAACGCTTTCCTCAGAAAAGGCTGGTACATCTTCTTGGTTCACCCAGTGATTCTGGATTTGTTTTCCATCAACAAACTGCCAAATATATTCTGAAAATGACTGACCGCTCTCTTGAATAGTCAAATAAGCTGCTGCATTTGACTGTACACTTCTGATTTTCAACTGATTTCGAATGATCTCTTTATTGAACATCAATTCTTGGATTGTTTCTTCACCGAACGCGACGATTTTTTCAGGATCAAACCCTTTAAAAGCTTTACGGTACCCTTCTCTCCTTTGGAGAATCGTCCACCAACTCAGTCCGGCTTGTGCACCTTCTAGACAAAGCAGTTCAAATAATCTCTGGTCATCGTAAAGCGGTCTACCCCACTCTTTATCGTGATAGGCAATATAGAGTGGTTCACTAGTGACCCATTCACATCTTTGTGTCATCCCTTCCCCTCCTATATAGATTCGTTTTCTGTTAAGCGTAGTTCCCATGTCTCCGAAACAAGATTTTCTCCAAATTCTGTATTGATTTCTTCACTAATGATTTCAAATCCAGCTTTTCGGTAAACATGTCGAGCCGAATCTAATATTTGCATTGTCCATAACAAAATCGCCTCATACCCAGCTTCTCTGGAAAACTGAACCACTTCATCTACTAGTCTTTTGGCCAGTCCAAGACCACGTGCTTCTGGTTCAACAAATAGTAGCCTTAACTTGGCAGTCTTTTTGCCTGAATTCACTACAAATACACAACCTAGCATTTTCCCGTCTCGTTCAGCAATAAAGCATCGCTCTTTATCTGGATCATATGTTTTCAGAAACTGAGCGGAGATCTCTCCAATCATACTTTCAAAAGGCTGCCCCCAACCATAATCTAACGCTACGGTCATCGCGTGACGGTAGGTGATCCACCCCATATCTCCCAATTGATGTGTTCGTATAGTGTAAGCCTGTGCTGACATGTATTCTCCTACTTCCCTACATTGTGAGTCCTATTTTTCATCACTACTGTGTGATTGTCAACTTTTCTTTAAAATACTGCTTAATCATTTTCGTAATGCTCAAATTTATATTTAAATTATAACCACTTAATAATTAGTTTCTGAAACATCTATCAGACCTGAATAATTCATACTTTTAATTTAAACCGTCTGAAACTGCTCAACGGCAGTCTATAATTACTTTTTAATTTTCACCTGTTAAGTGATGAAAAAAGAACGCCATTCTGATATGGTAAAGGTGACTAAACCAACCATAAGAAAGGAGTTCTTCTATTGATTAGTTTACAGAAAAATCAAGTTAATTTCAATTCAAACATGACCATTTCACATACAAGTGGCAGATTATCGAGTGATTCGGGTTTAGTGTTAGTTAAAGAAGTAATGAACACCTTCGGTTTCTCAGATTTAGCTAAATACCTGCTTCACATAAAAGATAATCGAGCTTACTTCACACATGATAATCTAGCGATATTTGAACAGCTCATTATGCAGCTAATCGCTGGCTATTCGGCGGACTCGTCAGCTAATTTGTTAAGACAAGATCCCGTATTCCAGATAGTACTAGGTAGTAAGCAGTTAGCATCACAGTCCTCGATCTCAAGATTTCTAGATCGTTTTACTGAAGAGAATATGGATCAATTTCAGTCATTGAATCAAGCATTAATTGACAAAGAACGTCTGATCCGCAATGACACCGAGTTAATCATTGATATCGATTCAACGCATTCAGATACCTATGGTCATCAAGAACAAACAGATTATAATGCCCATTATAAAACCTATGGGTATCATCCTCTAGTTGCCTTTGATGGACTGACTGGGGATTTCTTAAAAGCTGAACTGCGTTCAAGTAACCAGTACACATCCAAAGGCGTAAAAAAGTTTATAGAGCCACTGCTCGATCACTACTCTAATGCGTTACCCCATACCGACATTCTGGTTCGAGGAGATAGCGGATTCGCTACACCAGAGGTGTATGAGTCTTGCGAATCCAACAATAGTCACTATGTGATTCGATTAAAGAACAATAAACGCTTAGGTCAGCTAGCTGAACAGTCCATCCTCTATGGAGATAATCAAAAATGGGAAGAGCGAGAAGTCCAGTATTTTTCACTATCCTACCAAGCTCGATCATGGTCGAAACCTCGTCGTATCTGTATTCGCTCCGTTCGTGAAGGAGGAGAACTACTCTTCCACCATACGTTTATTGTGACTAATCTATCAGAAACTGTTTCACCTAAAGTCATTTTCTCTCTCTATGGCAAACGAGGGACAATGGAAAACTATATCAAAGAAGCCAAAGCAGGCTTTTATTTTGATAAAACCGACAGTCCACGCTTCTTAGAAAATCAAGTCAGAATGATGATGAGTGTCCTGGCTTATAACCTTGTTAATTTTCTAAAGACTATTGGCTTTGATAAAGTAAATCAAGGTATGACTATTCATTCTATTCGACTGAATTTGCTTAAAGTTGCCGGTAAACTCGTTCAAACAGGTAGGAAGGTTTATCTCAAACTGTCGAGTTATCATGTGCATCAAACTGAATTTTATAAGGTTTTCGAACGCCAGCGGCGATCCAGGCAATGGATTTAGAATAATTTTCGCATAAATTTTTAATTCGCTTCTTTTTTAAGGGGTCAGTCTGCACTTAAATAGACAAAAGACTTTTTAAGAACCTTCTTCCACAGGTATCCTGTTCGAAATCGCATCATTTTGAGAAAACGTATTTGGCTTTTTAAAAAAAAGCAATTTGTCCAATAAAAATAACTTTAATGTAGAGCTATGAATTATTCAGGATCAGAGTTTCTTTATTTTTTTGTCATTTTTACTGCAATAATTTTAACATTGTCCCCAATCCTTTAATTGACTTCCATAAACGTACAATACTTATGCAGGACTTTGTATCTTACGCATTATTCAGATAAACAGCTCAACAACAACTTACAATAGTCTTTATTTAAATTGTTCAATTTCTCGAATTCGTAGTATTTCATCAATAGTTATCGCGTGATTTTGACAAATATTTACGTTACAATGATATTACATTCGCAATAGAACACGGCTAATTCTAATCATATTATTAGAAAGCTTTTGTATCAACGTAGTGAAACGTTAACATCCGTTAGATACACTGCGGAACACACTAGATTGTTTTACACGCTCACTTTCGTTTGTTACGATTATACATGTGTGAAAAGTGGCAATGTTCCAACGTTATGTAAACAAAGCCACTATTCTTAGTTAGCAGCTGCGATCAATAAGATTATTAAATCAAGAAAGAACCATATCATAAGAGGAGGTACTAATTTCTTGAATACAAAAGTAGAAATCCAAAATCTGATAAAGATTTTTGGTAAAAAAGAACAGCAAGCCCTTGAGCTTGTTCATCAAGGAAAAGGTAAAGATGAAATCCTGAAAAAAACCGGAGCAACTGTCGGGGTAAACCAGGCAAGCTTTGAAATTAAAGAAGGCGAGATTTTTGTTATCATGGGACTTTCTGGTAGTGGTAAATCTACCCTTGTCCGTATGTTGAATCGTTTAATCGAGCCGACAGCTGGAAATATTCTGATCGACGGTGAGTATATTTCTAAGATGGATAAAAAAGAACTACGAGACGTCAGACGTAAAAAAGTTTCAATGGTATTCCAAAACTTTGGTCTGTTCCCACATCGTACGATTCTTGAAAACACTGAATACGGCTTAGAAGTACAAGGTGTTGATAAAGAAGAGCGCCAAGCTAAAGCTGAAAAAGCTCTAGACAACGCTGGGCTTCTTCCATATAAAGACCAACTACCAAACCAGTTATCTGGTGGTATGCAACAACGTGTCGGTTTAGCTCGTGCACTAGCTAATGATCCTGAGATTCTATTAATGGATGAGGCTTTCTCTGCATTAGATCCACTGATCCGTCGTGATATGCAAGATGAGTTACTTGAAATGCAAGAATCTATGCACAAAACCATTATCTTTATTACCCACGATTTGAATGAATCATTACGTATCGGTGACCGCATCGCTATCATGAAAGATGGAGAAGTTGTACAAGTCGGTACAGGTGAAGAAATTCTAACAAATCCTGCAAACGATTATGTTGAACGTTTCGTAGAAGATGTTGACCGTTCTAAAGTCTTAACGGCTGAAAACATTATGGTTCGTCCACAGACCGTTCGTTTAGGACAAAGTGGTCCCCGTGTTGCTTTGAACCGTATGAAAACAGAAAGCTTATCTAGTTTACTAGTTGTCGGTGAAAACCAAAAATTATTAGGATACGTTGTAGCTGACGACGCTGCTCGACTGGTTAAGGAAAATGTCAATTCATTAGAATCAATTATCCGTACAGATATTCCTAAAGTATCTAAAGGTACTTTGATCCATGAATTGTACGATGTGATTCACGAAGCACAGACACCTGTAGCAGTAGTCGATAACAACGATAGATTACTTGGAATCGTTGTTCGTGGACTAGTCATCGGTGCACTTGCTAAAGAACCAGAGGAGGTAACAATTGATGGAGAATAGTATTTTAGACAACATCCCACGTCTTCCAGTATCCGATTGGATTTCGAGCGTCATTGACTGGTTAACAATCAATCTATCTTGGCTTTTTGGAGCGATTCAAGATGGCGGTTCAGATTTCATGAACTTTGTAACTGAAATGTTGCTTTTGATTCCACCAATCGTATTTATTCTGATTATGGTCGCTTTAGCTTACTTGGCTACTAGAAAATTCGGTCTACCCGTTTTTACACTTATTGGTTTGATGTATATTCAAAACCAAGGACTATGGGAGCCGTTGATGTATACATTCACACTAGTTATTGTAGCCAGTTTAGTATCTATCCTGATTGGCGTTCCAGCAGGTATCTTAATGGCTAAAAGTAAAATTGCGAATATCATTTTAAGTCCAGTATTGGACTTTATGCAGACAATGCCAGCTTTCGTTTACCTGATTCCAGCAGTAGCGTTTTTCGGAATTGGTATGGTTCCCGGTGTATTCTCGGCTGTAATTTTTGCCTTACCACCAACTGTCCGTTTCACGAACTTAGGTATTCGTCAGGTTTCTGATGAAATGGTTGAAGCTGCTGAGTCATTTGGTAGTACAGGATCTCAGCGTTTGTTCAAAGTTGAATTGCCTTTAGCGAAAGCGACAATGATGGCGGGGATTAATCAGACTGTCCTTCTAGCCCTATCAATGGTTGTTATTGCCTCTATGATCGGAGCTCCAGGATTAGGTGAACGTGTTATCAACGCATTGCAACGTGCTCAAGTTGGACCAGGATTTGTTTCTGGACTAGCACTCGTTGTCTTGGCTATCATCTTAGATAGAATCATGCAAGGATTTAACACGAAGAAATAATTTAAGTACTAGAAATAGAGTAGCTTGATACGATCTACTCTATTTTTTTTACAATCGTATCATTCATAAAGTTGTTATTCTTCGTCTTGTATATAAACAAGACGACTAAAAAAGAAGGAGAGATTTATTTTGACATCAACATGGAAAAAATTAGGACTTACAGCAGCATCTGCCTCAGCACTATTTTTGGTAGCTTGCGGAAACGACTCAGATTCAGCCGATAGTGGTTCTGAATCTAAAGAAATCAACCTGGCTTACGTTAACTGGGACTCTGAAGTGGCTTCAACTCATGTAGTAGGAGAAGTATTCAAAGATCTTGGTTACACAACAACTTTAACACCTCTTGATAACGCGATTATGTGGGAAGCTGTCGCTAATGATGAAGCTGATGCAATGGTAGCAGGCTGGTTACCAAATACTCACGCTTCTCAATTTGAACAATACGGTGATGACTTAGATCACATTGGAACGAACCTTGAAGGTGCTAAAGTCGGTTTAGTTGTTCCTGAGTACATGGATGTTAACTCAATCGCTGATCTTACTGATCAAGCAGATCAAACGATTACAGGTATCGAAGCTGGTGCTGGTGTTATGACTGCAACCGAAACTGCATTAGACACTTATGAAAACCTATCTGATTGGACTCTACAACCGTCTTCTTCTGGTGCAATGGTCACTACATTAGGACAAGCTTATCAAAATGAAGAAGACTTTGTTGTAACTGGATGGTCTCCTCACTGGAAATTCCAGACTTATGATCTTAAATATCTTGATGATCCTGAAGGCGTCTTTGGAGATGCAGAGACAATCGATACTTTCGCCCGTGAAGGACTAGCAGAAGACATGCCTGAAGCACACCAAGTTCTTGAAAACTTTAACTGGACTGTTGAAGACATGGAAGCCGTTATGCTAGAAATTTCTGAAGGTGTGGATCCTGAAGAAGCTGCTCGTAACTGGGTAGATGCAAACCAAGATACAGTTGATGAATGGACTGCTGGTGTTTCTGAAGAGTAATCACTCTTTCGTTAATCCCTTGACTCTATTCAAAAGGACAGGCATGCTCTTACGAGTACGCCTGTCCTTTTTTTGTCTTTAAAAATCAGCTCTTCTATCAGGATCAATTCTATTCCATATGATATCTGTCTCCATAGTCTCTAAATCTACTATCTGAGTACATTGATAGGTTTTGTACCACGTTTTGATGTTGGGCGTCATGCTATTGATGAACTTATCATAGGTAGCTCCTTTAGGTGTCTGCCACGCTTCTGGAAAAGAAAGGTTGATGACTGCCTTTTCTTGCTGCTTAACCACATTATACTTCCCGCTAAGTGTTCCAACTTCTCCAGAAGGCTGAATTTTAAATGTGCCGAATTGAGGCATAGCTTCTTTGATTTCTGCGTGATTAGGAAACGGGGGGTCAAAAACTACTTGCACTGGTTCAGAATCATGCTTAATGGTCATTTTTTTTAAATGATACAAACCATCTACTAAGTGATATTCATAGAGATGCGTCTCATCTTCTGCAATGCCAGCTTCATCAATTGCTATCTCTTTCAGTGTGTAACGACCTTTTTGATTGAAATTCGTAATCACTGCGTTTAAGGAAAATTCCACATAGTACCTCGTTTGGAAGTCTTTTGGGAAAGCAAAAGTATCCAGTGTTTTTTCAATATTATTGATAGATAGAAAAATTTCTGTATCTTTTTTTCGAGCAAAATCAAACTCATATAAGAAAAATAATGGCATCGAATGTGGTTGCTCTGTGTGATTTCCAACCGAAGGTAACCAAGTCAATGGTTTCGTATCTTTTTCAATCTGTTCGTTGATATAAAGAACAATTCTCCGGTCAAACTTATCCTGAAACACAAAACCAACATTTAACTGTCCTTCCTCATAATCAAAATATGCTTCATCGAAAGTCGTTCTTACTCTTTCTTTCAGCCCCTTGCCGCCAACCGATAAGGGTTCTTCTTCTTTTGACATCTGCAGAGTTACATCTAAATAAGAATCTCTGTAGCCATCTGCTCTCCAGGCTAGTACTCTAAATCCTTCTCCGTAACCACTACCATTTAGGTACTGCAATTCGAATGCAACATACTCTTCATCCGGATCTTTATGGAAATGAAACATGGCCATCTTTTTGATTGGTGAAAGTTTAAATCTGAATGGGACATACGCTTTACCTTTTTCCATAGCACTCACCTTTCATCTACAACATTTCTATCCAAGAAATTGCTAGGCAATCATCTGCTTGATAAAGTTATTATACCCTATTTCATTCTGGACACACGACCGATTTCAACTCGTCCACTGATCTTCTTTATTCTAAACAAAAAGTCGTACCGGTTAGAGTACGACTTTTAAATGATGCACTTATTGAATTCCAGTTACTTGATAAGCTGTAGCTGAAAGAGACTCTTGCGCGCGATCCTTCGACAGCTCACCTTGACTTTCAACATAGGCGATCTGTTTTTCAAGGTCAACCGTAACAGTCTCCACTGTAGCAATCGACTCCAGATTTTTCTGGACGTTTCTTGCGCATCCTTCACATTTCATACCCGTTATATTAAGTGTTTGTCTCATCATTTTTTCCTCCTAAGATTGAATTGCTTGATGATATGGTTTAAACCGTTTTAGTCTTAAAGCGTTCAGTAAGACGGATACAGAACTGAAACTCATAGCTACTGCAGCGAGTGCTGGGTTCAGTAATGGCCCACCAAATATAAACAACAACCCCATCGCAACCGGGATACCAACCAAGTTATAAGCAAAAGCCCAGAAGAGGTTTTGCTTAATATTTTTCAGTGTAGCTTGACTTAAATCCAGTGCAGTGACGACTTCGTTCACATCGCTTCTCATTAACACGATATCTGCAGATTCGACTGCAACATCGGTCCCAGATCCTATTGCCATACCGATTGTAGCTTGCACGAGTGCAGGCGCATCATTAATCCCGTCTCCTACCATAGCTACTTTTCTACCTTCTTCTTGAAGTTTTTTGACTTCTTTTGCTTTATCTTCCGGCAACACTTCGCTTAACACTTTATCAATACCCGCTTGTTGAGCAATGGCTTTTGCTGTACGGGTATTATCTCCAGTGATCATCACGACTTGGATCCCTTTATCCTGTAAACTACGAACCGTATGTTTACTGTTTTCTTTGAGTGTATCTGCTACGGCAATCAAACCTTGTAGTTGACCATCCATCGCAAGAAACATCGGTGTTTTACCTTCATCAGCCATGTGATCTGCTTCAGATTCAAGGTGGCTGATTGTGACTCCCTGTTCATTCATCAGTTTTCGATTACCGAAATAAATCGTAGCATTTTCTGAATGTCCTGTGATACCGTGTCCGACGATTGCTTCAAATGATTCAATTTCAAGTAATTGAACGGTTTTTTTCTGAGCTTCTTTTACAATGGCTTCTCCAAGTGCGTGCTCACTCCCTTGCTCCAGTGAGGCTGCTAGTTGCAATAAGGTTTCTTTCGTTAATCTCCCTTTTTCTGAGACGACAATATCTGTTACAACTGGTTCTCCTTGAGTCAAAGTGCCCGTTTTGTCAAAAACAACGGTATCTATACTATGCATGGTTTCTAGAGCATCTCCACTTTTAATCAAAACTCCATGTTCTGCCCCTTTTCCAGTGCCCACCATAATGGCAGTCGGTGTTGCCAGTCCTAGTGCACATGGACATGCAATAACCAACACAGAAATTAAAATGGTCAGTGAGAATAAAGGGGATTGGCCGGCGATCAGCCAGACCAGACCAGACAGGATTGCGAGACCAATGACGATCGGAACAAAATATCCTGTAATAATATCTGCTAGTTTAGCAATTGGCGCTTTAGACCCTTGTGCTTCTTCTACCAGTTGAATGATTTGAGCTAACGTCGTGTCTTTTCCGACTTTTGTTGCTCGGTAATCTACACTACCATTTTTATTTAAGCTCGCTCCAATCAGTGTATCTCCTACCTGTTTCTCTACGGGTAAACTTTCTCCTGTTAACATCGATTCATCTACTGTTGTCTGTCCTTTGATGGCTACACCATCTACTGGAAATTTTTCTCCTGGACGAACCCTTACGATATCCCCTGCTGTAACCTCTTCAAGCTTAACTTCTTCTTCTATGCCGTTGTGTACAATACGAGCTGTATCAGGCGCTAGATCCATCAGTTTTTGAATCGCTTCTGACATTCTACCTTTAGACCGCTCTTCCAGATATTTACCAAGCGTATGGAAAGCGAGTATCACAGCGGATGTTTCATAGTAGAGCATCATTGCAAGATCCGCTCCTTGAAACACGATTGCCATTGTTGCACCCAAGCTGTAAACAAAAGCTGCTGCAGTTCCTAAAGAAATCAATGAATTCATATTCGGATGACCTTTTCTCAAAGTCTTGAATCCTTGCTTGAAATAAGGAATACCACTCCACATGACCGGTAGGGTGAGTATGAGTTGGGTTAGTGTAAAGGTCACGGGATACATCATAGGATCAAGAAATTCCGGCAACCATAAACCCATCATATGTCCCATAGAAATATAGAGTAACGGGATTGTGAAAATTGCGGATAAAATTGCTCGGTTACGGTAGCGTTGCTCACTAGACTGTTTTTCTTCTGCAGGTTCTGTCAAAGTAGAATCGTTTGTAGGTTCCTGTTCCAAAATCGCTTCATATCCTGCTTGATGCACTGCATCCGTTATCTGACGAGTAGAAATCTCAAGAGGATTATAAGTCACTGTCATTTTTTCAGTCGCTAAATTAACTGACGCTTTTTCAATTCCATTTAAATGCGCCGTCGTTTTTTCTACAGTAGCTGCACAAGATGCGCAAGTCATCCCTTCTATTGAAAACGACGTAGTTTTGAATTCAGGTAACCTGACTGCATATCCGGCTGCATCAATGTCTTTTTGTAATCTTTCTGGTTCAAATGTTTCATCGGCTACTTTCACTTGAAGTTTTTCAGTCGCTAGATTGACTGTGGCTTGTTCAACACCTGGAACACTCCCAGCTGTTTTTTCTACAGTGGCTGCACAAGATGCGCAAGTCATCCCTTCTATTGGATAAGTTCTAGTGTCCACAATGTATCTCTCCTTCCTGTTTGCACTCGCACTGGCCTGGTGTACATTGACAAGAGACCGTTTCTGGAGCAATTCGTTTTTTTTCACTTAATAATTGCTCAAGCTGCTCGATATCTTCTAAACTTAAAGTTGTTTCTTCTATCATTTGATAAAGAACGTTTCCTCTCTTTTTTGTACAGACTTGCTGCAATAATGCCTGACTCGATTCTTGAAGACTCTCCTGTTCCGTGATGAGAGCCGAGTATTTGAATTTCCGTCCTTCTTCTGTCGCTTTCAGGTGATTTTTTTTAACTAAGCGTCCAATGAGCGTTTTTGTCGTTGCTGCTTTCCAGCTCATTTTCTCTTCTAAAATTGTGCTGATATATTTACTGGTCGTACTGTTATTTGCCCAGACAACCTTCATAACTTCTCTTTCAGAAGTGGTCATTTGATTCTCTTTCATCGCTATTCCTCATTTCATTCGATTTTTCGTTTACAGTTGTAATCTATTATTTGATTTTAGTTTACAACTGTAAACTTAATATGTCAAGTCAGTTTACTCTATTCGTAAAAAAGACTTGAAGCAGATTTCGCTTCAAGTCTTTGGGAATGGATTTATTCTACTACCTGCCATTTCGGAGGATAGTTTTTAACATCTGTAATTCGGAATTCTCCTGTTCCAGCACTTTCTTTTAAATTATCTAAAGCATCAATATCATTGAAGTGCCACCATTCAGAAGCGAGCGGTGTAAAACCAGCTTCTGTCATATAGTTTTGCATTCTCAGAGCCGGTTCCGTGACCGCATTACTCAACTCCATATTTCTCCAGCCCTGTTGATCTCTTGCCGCGATTGGCTCTGTAAACATAGCAGAAGCCGTGCTTAATTCATGGAATGGTGTCTGCATCTGATATTCTGTGTAATTTGAAATTTCCGGAACGTAATAATCTCCAACAATCTGTTCAGACAGCTCATCGATTTTTACTAAGGTTAAATCAATTGCCAGTCCTCGCTGATGATTAGACACACTTGTGTTAATGAACCAAGTCATACTCCAAGGTTCTGCTGTGATGCCTTTTTTAACCTCAGCGTTCGTATCTGCAAGTCTATTCAATGCATCGTTAACGAGTAACTGTACATCTCTTGGACGAAAAGTTTCATATACCTTCAAAGACTCTCCGTTTTGTAAAGCGATCCGCTGCGCTTCCTGAACCTTTCTTGCCGTTTGATAAAGAATCGGCATAATAAAGGTTTCTTCACTCAAGCGTTCGTTGTACCCCCGCATATCGTAAAGAGACTGACCTGTCAATTCAGGTATCGGTACAAATGAAGATGTAAATTTTGCATCGTAACTGTTCGAGTGATCATAAATGATAGATGGAATGATATCCGGTAAATTGATCATAGCGTATCGCTGTTCCAACCATCCCGTTTCTCCAGAGATTGTTCGGATTTGCCACCAATCGTTCAGCTCATTTTCGATTGAAAATGCTGTCCCTGCAGCTAACTCGGTAGTCTTTGGTGCTCCTACCGAAGGCTGTTCATGAAGATTTTGTTTAATAGACGTATACCCGCCGGCTCCAACAATAGGCAACTCAAACGGTCCTACCTCATTCCAGATTGGCAATTCTACTTCAGGTTCTTCCACTGGTTCTTGATCGGGTTCATTTGGTTCTGCCGGTAGTTCTGTAGAAGGCTGCTGATTCGTGTATGTGGTCTCTTCACTCGAACGACTTTGATTTGTTCTCACGTCTTGCACTATAAATACTAATAAAAGAACCAGTATAATGCTTAAAACCGCAATAATAGCAGGTTTTTTATCCTTCAAATAATCGACTCCTTCCTTAAATAGCTAACGTTCATTTAGTTTGATTTGTTTTAAGTATACCTTCTTATTCTATCATATAAATAACATGCTTAATAGAATGAACAGCACTAAGTGAACTGGATAAAACCAATAGAATGCCCATTTATAGAAAGGATTTCTCTTTCCCGGTTTTCCATTATATAAATAAAAGAATAGAATAGCCATCAAAAATCCGAAACGGTAGGTTACAAAAGTGCCCATGCTAAACAAACCCGGAACAGCGTAAAACATTAAACCAATCAACGTATACGCCAGCATTTTTTTATTGAATTGTTCTCTAAATACTCCAAAACTAACAATCCATAGAACTGCTATGTAATGCCAGTTCGCTGGATACGCTGCTAAGCAGCATAGTAGTACAACACCTACTTTAACTAGTACATGCATCTGCTTATGTTTTGCAGCTGTCAAAGCAACCAGTCCTAAGGTGAGTGACCACATGACGCTTGTTGCCATCCACCAGTTAAGGTTAAATAATATTACATAGGGGATGTGAGAAATGAGTGCAAAAAGAAATAACCTTTTAGTATAAGACCGTTTATCAGAAGTATAGTGATAGCCTTCTGCTATGAGATAGCAAATCAACGGGGCAGCCAACCTGCCAAAAAAATGAACGATCCACCTTAGAGGTGTGTCTCCCGGATCAAATACCTGCAGTGAATGATCGAAAAACATCGCTGTTACTGCAACTAGCTTCAATACATTTGCATTGAGACCTATTTTAACTCGATCGAGTTTTTCTAAATTGTGCTCCATAAGTCCTCCATTACAGAATCATCTGTCTCTTATATTGTCTTAATGTTTATAGCATTAAGCGTTTCTTTTAAATAGCTTGCTAGCTCTAGCATCGCAAATTTTTGAGCTTTTCTTTCAGCATCAGGATTGTAATTTGTATTTGTGTTCACGTCATAAGTATACAATTTGCCACTACGGTTTCTAATAAACTCGATTGCAGCAACTTGTATATGACTTTGTAACAGAAACTGACGATAGGTTTCAATTTCCGTATCAGTCAACAAGGAGTCTTTGATTTCAAATTTTGGAGACGGATCTGTTTGTTTGACTTCGGATTGTTCTGTTCCCGGTATTTGACAGTTATCTGCTGGACAAAGTTCGAACTCACCATTGGAGTCGACTTCAACGGTATAGAAAAAGGTCTCTCCAATAAATTCAGCGCGTACAATACTACCGGTATCTGACTGGATATACTGCTGAATCAGACTGATTCCATCGATAGAGTCTTCAAATTCTGATCCATTGACATAATTTTCTAGTTCATCCATCGTAAAAATAAGTTTAACACCTAATCCTTTGCCGGCACGGTTATGTTTAATAATAAAAGGCCACTCATTCAACTGTTCTGCAGCTTTCAGAATTTGTGTTTTCCCGACTGCTCCAATCGTTTTCGGAGTTTCTATTCCCGCGTTGTTCAAAGCAATATATTGTTTTAGTTTGCTGACTTCCAGTTGTATCGCGTCAGTCCCGTTAATCACTTTCCGCCCGTGTGCTTCTAGCCAGCTCAAGACATGATCGGTTAATTCTGGTGCGAAGCGGTGGTCTCGAGTATGTGAAGAAGCGCTCATCCGATTATAGAAAACGCCTTCTGGTGGTACTTTTGAAAGATTTACTAATCCCTCTGAAAGGTCCCATTCTTCATAAGGAACCGCGAGCTCCTCTAACCGTTCAATCAAATGTTTTGTCCAGTCCATATTCTCGTGTAAAATATATACTTTACTCATCGTTTCTCCCCTTACTACTTTAAAATTTCTCCATTGAATACTTTCCATCATACTATTATTCACATCTCTATTCTATCTTCTGATCCTTTTGTGATATAAATGAAATGTTTGAAGCTTGTCAGCTGGCAGTAGATAAAAAGACAGATTTTTTACTGAACATACAGTAAAAAATCTGTCTTTAATTTGTAGGATTTGTTAGGCTTTGTGCCAAGACTTGCATAGGGTCAACTAACGGAATTTCAATGTCTTCTTGTTTTAAGGCTAGTTCAATTTCTGTACAGCCCGATACAATGACGTCTACTCCGGCATCAATGAGCTCTAAAGCCGCTTCTTGAAGTAAGCGTTTAGGCGCAATACCTGTATTGCCTTGTTTAATACCTTCCGGACCATAAATCGCCTCCATGACTTTGCTTTCTTGTGACTGTTCACTCGGATAGCAAATATCGAAGGGAAGATTTTTTTGAAAAAGTCCCATTTTACGTGTACCGGTCGTACATAGTATGCCCACTTTTCGGACATCGAATCCATCCGTTTTCAAATACTGTTCGAGTGCTTCAAACACATTGGCGATCGGCGTTTTAACTTCTTTTTGAACTTCTGCTAAAAAATAATTGGACGTGATACAAGGTACAGCAATGACGTCTGCACCAGCTCTTTCAACATTTTTTGCCGTTTCAATCAGTGCCGATAAGGGACTTTCTCCCTCGCCAAGAATCGCTTTCGTCCTGTCTGGAATTTTCGGGTTGTTGTCGATCACGATTCGGTAGTGATCCTGATCTTTTTTTGCCTCAGTAGATCGAATCAGCTTATAGAAAAAACTAGCCGTTGCTTCCGGCCCCATTCCGCCGACAACACCAATTACTTTCTGGTGGTGATTCACTTTACATCATCCTCAGTTAAAAATGATTCATCAATACCCGCTACTCTATCTTCAAGTGGCGCTAAAATCGTTTCAGCATTCAGCGATGGATTCATTTCAACAATTTGATTTAAAATATATTTTGCACCGAAGTCCATTCCTTGAGCTCCACCAATGACGATTAAGTCTCCTGGCTCTACTTGATTCAAACTCGATTGTAGGGCGTCCGGCATTTCGTGGTGCAATTCTACTTCTACACCCACATCTTTCATCGTTTTCTCAAAGGCTGCCAGTTCTTCAGGCGTAACGACATCTTTATCTGTAACATGAGATTCACTTAAAGAAACAATGACTTTTTTCAGACCAAGTTCCGGTACCCATTTCGCAAGCGTCTCTGCATTCTCAAGATTCGTTGTAACGCCTCGGCTTCCACGAATAGCATAGACGAGGTGTAAGTTGTTATAATCCATTTTTGTCAGTGTTTCCAGCGTTACATCAATATTCCCTGCATTGGCGAAGTGATCATCTACGATTTTGAATTCTTCTTCATAAATGAATTGAAATCTTCTTTCAACACCTTTGAAATTTTTGATTCCCGACTGAATGGTTTCGATTGAAATTCCGCTGATCAAACCGATTGCGATAGCCGTTAAGGCATTATAGACAGAGTGATAGCCTGCCACTGATAGACTAATATCAAAACGCGCTTTTTCCACTTGATTTCCATCAACCGTCATAAATGGACGTTTGATCTCAACAGTAAAGTTCCCACGACCTGTAGAAAGATCAATATTAGAGCAATGTAAATGACCGTCTTCACTTTCGATACCGTAAGTCACGGTAGAAGCTTTGGTTTCATTTACTAAGGATGCTGAATACTTATCGTCTAGATTTAAAACAGCAAACTCTTTTTCTGTTGCGTCTCTAATCAAGCTGGCTTTTGCATTGTAGTATTCTTCAAAAGATCCATGAAGATCAATATGCTCTCTACTGATATTGTTTAAAGCGACAATATTGAAGTCTACATTACCCACACGAGCCAAGTCTAAGGCAGAAGAGGATACTTCCATCGTGACATGAGAAATCTCTTCATCTCTCATTTTTGCAAAATATTCATGTAAATCCAGTGATTCAGGAGTCGTCAATACACTCGGAATCAACGTATCTCCAAACTTGACCATAACGGTACCCATTAGGCCTGTCTCCCAGTTATTTTCTTCTAGTATGGCATTTGTCATAAAAGAAGTAGAGGTTTTACCATTTGTTGCCGTTATACCGATAAGGTTCAGATCTTTAGAAGGGTGTCCATAGTACTGATCTCCTAAAGCCGCAAGTGCCTGACGTGAATCTTCAACCAAGTACTGTGCTACAGTGAGTCCCGGAATAAACTCTTCGACTACAAGAGCCGTTGCGCCTTGTTCAACTGCCTGCTTGGCAAATTGATGTCCATCCGTTTTATATCCTCTTATACAAACAAATAACGTATCCTTTTTGACCTTACCTGAATGGTAAGCCACTTCAGATATCATTTGTTCTTTATGATCTTTGGATTCTTTTACTTTTATCGCGTCAAGTAATTCTGCTATTTGAATCATTAGTCGTTTCTCCTTTATCGATTAACCTTTTGATTTAACCGTTTCTTCTGGTCACTTTTCCAGCTACACGTTTGACAAATTTACCGATGAACTGGATCCCTGGCTGAGGATCATCTTTTGCCCATACTGCACCTGTCTTGCTCGCTTTATAAGACTTGAGGATCTGACTCCAGGTTAAATCTCCGGCTTTGACATAAGCTCTTGAAGCATGTAGGTCTTCATACATGTAATGGAATACTTGTCCTGTATCCTCTTTGATAGCTCTGGTACCAATTGGCTGACCTGTTAATTCTTTGTAAGCAATCAACGGCATGTTTAGTCCAACGTCCGCAATCATTTGATTAAAGTTTGTTGTCCGAACGTTGATTTCAATCAGATAATACTCACCTGTATTGGCATCCTTTTTAAATTCAATTTCAGCAAAGCCTTTGTAACCAATCGCTTCAAGGAAAGGTGCACCAATATCAAATAATTCAGGAACATAACGCTGTTTTGTGTAAACAGATGCGCCAAAGTGAATGGGATACTGACGGTGTTTCTGAGCAGTCATCCAGTGGGTCACTTCAGAATTTTGGTTCAAATAAGCATCAAATGTATACATGTGATCATCGAACCCTTGCACGAGTTGCTGTACAACGACTTCGATCTCTGCATCCGCTGCTTTTTTCAAAGCGTCTTCTAATTCTGTACGGTTCTGAACTTTGAATAGTTTTCTACGGAATTTTGCTACAAATTTAGTGGAATCTGCCGGTTTAACGAGACATGGATAACCAAGCTCTGCTTCAACTGTTTCGATCAAATCTGAACGCGATGTCTGAATAGATTTTGGCATTCTGACGTTGTGCTGCTCTGCTATTTCGTAAAGATTGTCTTTGTCGATCAGTTTTGTCCATAATCCTTTTTCTTTTTGTGTAATCAGATAATACTCACCTAACTCATCTAGATAAGCATCAATAAATTCTACATAAGGATCAGCTGTTGGATACAAGACTGGTTTCTTATCCTGTTTTTTAGCATATTCTATTAAAAAATCTTTTAATGCTTCTGGTTCCTCTTTGTAATTTGGTCCAATCAATTCTTCTGATAAATATTTTGAATGAAGTCCATACGCGCCGTCTCTTTTATACTCTACAGCTACGACTGGTATACCTACACGACCAAGGCAACGAATGATACTTAATCCTATATAATAGTTTGCGCCGAGTACGACTGCTTTGTGCTGTTCTGTCATTTTAAATTCCTTCTCTTTCTCTTATGAGCGTTCGTCTTTTATAATTATTGTGCATCGTTCTCCTGTGAACATCTAGAAAACTTTAAGTTTCTATTCACTGATAATTAGGATCGACACATGTCCACTTATTATACATCATATTGTATGTTTTTTGTAGAATTACCAGTTGTTTAACTGAATTGAAATCTTAAAATTAACTTAACCTATTTTCACTCACTGACAGCAAAGTTGATGGATGGCTTCAGCGTAGATTTCCATTGCGAGATAGAACTCTTTTAAGATGATGCCTTCATTTTCTTGGTGAGCCAGACTTGGACTTCCAGGGAAGTGTGCACCAAACGCGACCATGTTCGGCATAGATCTGGCGTACGTTGCGCCACCAGAAGTTAATGGTTCTTGCATGTCACCCGTTTTGTCTCTATAAATCGTCATTAATGTTTCTACAAGTGGGCTATCCTTTGGTACATATAAAGACGGTAAAGCATCATACATCTGGTAAGTCAGTCCGTATTCGGTTGTGACTTCTTCTAATATTTTCACTAAATCTTCTTGGTTGTAAGAAACAGGAATTCTCATGTCGACCATGACTTCTGATCTCTGTTTATTGATTTCAAGTGACGCTACGTTGAATGTCAGCTCTCCTGTCATCTCATCTTCGATTTCTCCAAAAATACGATAGCCATTTGTTTCCTGACCAATTTTTTCAGCAATAAAGGATAGCATCGGATGTGACTGAAGTGTCGCCAAGCCTTCTACCAACCTTGTAATTGCATTGGCTCCTTCAAAAGCTGTACTGGCATGAACGGCTTTTCCGTAAGTGACTATCTCTTCTTCAGTCTGCTCATAAGGAAAGTTTTGTTGTTTTAGAATTTCAGCTAGCTCCGCTTGTTGTTCTCCTCTATATGTCGCTACAGCAGGCACGACATTTAAAGCACCCGAACAATTGAGTTCCAAAGATTCAGAACCGGGACCGGTTAGTTTGAATTGCATCAAGCCTTTTTCAGCATAGGTTAGGGGAAAAGCACTGTCTGGGACAAAGCCCATATCCGGCATTTTTTCATGTTGCTTATAAGCTTCCATACAACGCCATAGGTTTTCTTCATCTGTACCAAAGACAAACCTGATCTTACGATTGAATGGTACGCCTGCATCGACTAGTGCTTTGAAAGCGTAAAGTGCAGAGATGGTTGGACCTTTATCATCTTGCGTCCCTCTTCCATAAAGTACAGATCCTTTTTCTGTAGCATCAAAAGGATCTGTTTCCCATTTCGAGCGATCACCTTCAGGCACGACATCTAAGTGGCATAGTATTCCGACAGTTTCTTCTCCATTACCGTAATCTGCATAGCCATAATAGCCGTTTGGATCACAAAAGGTTTCCATACCAAATGTTTTGCATAAAGCCAGTGCCTCTTTCAACACCTGATCAACGCCTTCTCCAAAAGGTTTGCTCGGTTTACTTGAATCTGCCGGCTCTAAGTAAGATGGAATATCGACGAGCCTTTTTAACGCAACAAGACTTTCTTTTTTTATCTGTTCTGTAATATAGTTTGTCATGTAGGTACTCCCTATTCTTTATTGAACGAAAAAGATGCGATTCATTTAATCTTATTAGTTAAGTTCACGTTACTAGATTATGTAAAAAAGTCAAGCAAACGTACAAAACTCTACTCCTGATCAAAAGGAATAGAGTTTTTTTGCTTATACTATGACTCATCTGTCACTTCTTTTCTAGCTTCTTCGAGCCATTGCTGACTCAATGTTTCTGGGATATAACGTTCCGCTGAATAAAATCGGCCCTCGTCATCTTTTAAACGTTTGATTGATTCATTGAGTGTTTGAAATTCAAACATTTGACCCTCTGCATAGACTGAATACCGCTCGTCTTCATATTGAATATCTTCCACAACGTACACTGTCTCTTCATCGCTCGTATCATCTGCGACAGACCAGACTGTCACCTCAAGTTCTTCTCCAGTTCGGATAAACTGATACCTATAAGGCATCCCTATAGTCATATTGTTTGTTGTCAAAAGAACATTTTCAAAATCTTCTACTTGTCCTGTAAAGGTAAGTTCTCGCTGTTGTTCTTCGTATGCTAATTGTTTTTCAGCATATCGTTTCCCAACTTCCTGATTATAAGATACAGAATTTTCTGTTTCTTGAACACGATTGTCTCCTGAATTTTCTCTAAGAGCACATCCTGTCAAAAATAAAAACGCTATTACTAATATTAATTTTTTCATTCCGCTCACCCTAACATCTCTAATCTTATTAAGAAAATAGTCACTCAAATTTTATCAGCGAGTACTACTGATTTCTTTGAATGACTATTTTATCATTTATAGTTATTTCTTTTCATTGGCTATTCTGGAGGGTAAGTGATTACCCGCTCTTAAAGCTCCTCTATAAACTTCCATTCTTCTTCCATCAGAAGATCTATAATAGCTTCTGTAATAGCTCAAATATCCTTGATAAAGCTGTCCATTTCTATACTCAGAATGCCAAATCCTATTTGCTCCTATTGCCAATCTATGAACTTCAAAGACCTCTGTTCTAGAAGCGGCCTCTATAGAAATTTCAGCAGCTTCTACGTTTTCCGGGTCCACAAATGACGAAAATAGAGTTAATGTTAATACAGTTCCTAAAATAAATATACCTTTTTTCATTATTAAGTTCCCCCCTAATATTATGTACCCGTATATTATATTTTGTTACTACATTAACATACCATATACTAATTAGAATGAACTGAAATATTCATATAAGAATATTTCATTTCGTAATTTCACTTAATTTAAGAGTTGAAAATATCATGATTTCTATAACTATGATAGCAATTGAAATGATTAGCACAGCAGTATTATATGTTAAAATCAAAGCATTATATAGATGGTTGTGATACCCAATCAGCACGGATCCTATTGAGAAAAAAGTAGGAGGTAAAAGTCCAATAGAACTAAAATAGCCAATTCCTCTAGAATAATAGAGGGTTTCAGAAAAAATAACAGAAATACCTAAGACCAGATTGAGCATCTCCTGGTTAAACAACAAGCTTAATAGGGTAACTCCTCGATTGAACAATAGTGCGCACAAAACAAATAAAGTTAGCGCCTGTCCTAGCCAAATCCCCATCGGATACCGGACAAAAAAACCACCATCTAAGTTGAATCCATATGTTGGAACAGGAATCGACAAAGCACCCATTCCATACCTCGGCATGATTGCCAAAACGAGTGCCAGAGTAGCTGCAATAATTGTTACAGTAACTCCCATCAACACTGCTGCTGTTTTCACCCATAATACTTTCACAAAAGATAATGGTATAGCATTGACGATTGTAAAATGACCTTTGTTCTTAGTAATGCTATCTACACTGAATAAAACTACTAATCCAATCAAAATAAATGGTAGTTCCCCTACTAATAGTCTTTGAATTGTCTGTAGAACCGTCCTTTCTTCTATCACTGCAGGGGTAATATTCTTGGATTCCATATTGATATAACCTTCATACCGACTATTTTTATACCCTACCCAGAAACGTTCTTCTTCTTGAGGATATCGCTCTCCAAAACTGAAATATCTTGGATCAATCGACTGACCGTAACGAGCGAAACGAATCTGATTCTGTACATTCAATGTCTGAGATAAGTAAGTAGGCCAATCTTGCTCTTCTAATGCGTTCAGTTGTGTTTGACTCACTTCGATAATACTCTGCGCACTTGCAAGCGTCCTAGGTCTGTCTGTTCCATATGTATCGATCAGGTAACGCTGTTCTTCTATTCGCTGAGTGATGGCTTCTTCGTCCGCAAATGTTTCGACTGGTGTATAATCAGGCGCTACAAATAATCCATAGTAAAGAGCCCCAAAGAAAAAAAGTAGGAAGAGTAGCTGGTTTTTAAGATTTCGACTAAATAGTTTCCATTCAAGTATAAAATGTGCGTACATAATCTTCTCCCTACTGTTCTTGATGGTAGAACTCACTGTACCATTCTGAAGTTCCAATTCTGCCTACAGTTAAGTCTGTATATCCTCGCTCATAAAAAAAGCTTGTCCATTTTCCAACATCTTGGGCGGTCAATGTTTGGACCGGTATACAAACGAGTCTTCCTGCAATATACTTGGCTCCATCAGGAAGTTGATACTCGTCTTTCATTGCGACAAATATCTTTTCCGGTACCACTACTTTAATATGTATCCCATCTTTATCTCCAGACTCTCTTTTTTCGAGTACAATCTTTCCGTCTTTCAAAAATAAAATACTATCTGCATACAAGTCAAGGTTCTCAAGCAAATGAGAGGCAATCAGAATGATTTTGTTTTTCTCTTTTAGTTCGATCAATATTTTCGTCAATAATTGAACATTATCAGGATCTAATCCATTCATTACTTCGTCCATCAACATTACTTGTGTATCCGCAGCTAGCACCATTGCAAAGCAAAGTCGTTGGCGCATACCCAAAGAATAAGTCTTGACTGGTCTTTTAACATAGTGGCCCATTTCCAACCTTTGAACAATCTCTTGTACTTCTTTGTCAGACCGTTTCCATAAAAGCGCATAATAAGCAATATGTTCCAGACCGGTTAATTCTTGATAGAGATCATCAATTTCTGGCAAAAAGGCAATTTCTTTTCTCATTTTAATTTCCTTTTTTCTTGTACTATAATCCAATTGGTCATCCATAATTATTTGCCCACTATCTGGTTTTAAAAAATTCATAACAATATGAAGCAAGGTCGATTTACCGGTACCATTAGGAGCTACCAGTCCAATGATTTCCCCTTTTTGAACGGTTAAGGAAACGTCATCTAAAATGACTTGATCTTTAAAAGCTTTACTAATTTTTTTGATTTGAAGCATATGTTACCCCTCCTTTTGATAGATTTCGCACTACTCGATACTGTAACTTTTATTCTCCAAGCTATTAATCGCGTAAACGATTATCAAAAATAGCATACTCCAAATCAGTAAAACGCCTCCACCATAAACTAACGTCAGATGTTCCTGGTTCGCTAGATATGAAGTGTCGCCAGATAGTATCGCAAAAGGATTGTAGTAAGGTATAGGTGTCCACCGAAGCCAACCGATCCAATTCTGCGCGACTAAAGGTATTGCGAAACATACAACCCCTACAAGTAACGTTGCGTACACATTTTTAAGGAGGATATTTAAGAACGATGAGAGAGAAACGACATGAATCGTTAAAATTACTAAATAGCTAAAATAAATTAACGTATATTGAGCGATTGAGATAGCTCTGTAAAATCCGTGATTATAAATGATCATCGGATAAGTAAGATCCCCGCTCCCTTTTATTGCCCAAATAATCAGTACTACAAGTCCAGTCATTGCAAAAATACTGAAAAAGCTAGCAACCGTATAGATCAGAATCTTGCTGACTACCTTCTGTCTATGGGTTACGGGATAGCCTTTGACCATCGTTTCATGATCTAGGTCATTCGTAAGTATACTACCACTATATAAAAGCAGGAATAGAAAAACGGCTACTCCAAATGTACTGAAATAGAGCATCATAAAGCCAGCTGCGTTATCTTGTTCATACATAATAGGGATATCGTTATCTCTAATATAAATAAATCGTGCTAAATCTTTTCTTGCAGTATGTATTGAAGGAATGACACTTCTGAGCGGTGTATCTAAGTCATTGAATTCATCATAGTCATAGAGCTCAATTTGGAGTTGAGCAAGTTCAATTGCAGAATCAAGATACCAATCTCTATCTTCAAAGCGAATACCGTTATCTTGCTGGGAAAGTAATTGCTGCTGCTGATAAATATTTTCATATAAAGCAGAAGTCTCTTCATTTTCACTATTAGTGGCAGCAATACTAGAAATAGCTACCCTACTAGCATTCATCTGTTCTGCTTGCTCTTGCTCTATATTTCCAGATCCTTGTACCGCAATCAAAAAATAGACGTATAGTAAAAAAATGATGAATATCACAAACATCAGTTTATTTTTTGTTTCTTTAAGAAATAGTTTCGTTTCAAATAATAAATAAGCTTTCATAGCTTCTCCTCTTTAGAAACTGTTAATGATGTATATCTTTATTTATGAAAATGATATCAGAGTTAGAGAATAATGTAAATATTTTAATTAAACGTTCATAATGCGATAAAAAAAGCGCCTCTCTGTTTAAGAGAGACGATTTCGTTAACGATTTTTAAATTAAGCTAATTCTTTTGCTGAAATTTCTTTGTTTGTATCTTCAACTCTTGGTTTCCATAGTCCTAAAATGACTGTAGAAATCACTGTACCAATCAGTAATGCTAGGAAGAACATAAATGGATTTTCTCCTAGTACTAAAGCGACAACAGCTCCTCCGTGTGGTGCTGGCACAGCTGTATTCCACAACTGGCTCAATCCTCCACCGATAGCCGCTCCTACTACAGATGATCCAATCACACGTAGTGGATCAGATGCTGCAAACGGGATCGCACCTTCAGTGATAAATGAAAGACCTAATACAAAGTTAGATAAACCAGAACTTCTTTCAAGCTCAGTAAATTTATTGCTGAAAATGATTGTTGCAAGACCAATTGCTAGTGGCGGAATCATCCCACCGATCATAACTGCAGCCATCAAGCTACCATCACCGGTATCTGTAAAGATTCCGATTGAGAACGCGTAAGCTGCTTTGTTGAAAGGACCACCCATATCAATCGCCATCATACCACCCAATACAGCTCCAAGCAGTACTGCGTTACCAGTTCCTAAGTTGTTTAAGAAACTAATCATTGTTGTGTTAATGGTTGTAAAGATTGGAATGATTAGCACCATGACAATTCCGGCTACCAATAGACCCAATACTGGATATAAAAGAATCGTTTTTAACCCAGCGAATGCTTGCGGTACACCGCGTAACATTTTTTTCACGAGGTTCATGAGATAACCAGCTAAGAAACCACCAATTAGTCCTCCTAAGAATCCCGCTTCACCTTGTACAGCCATATATCCTGCTGCCATACCCGGAAGTAGTCCCGGACGATCCGCAATACTATAAGCAATGTAACCTGCTAGAATCGGGATAAGGAATTGAAATGCTGAACTACCAATCGTGTTCAATGAAGCAACTACGATATTGTCACTACCTAAGAAAGGCTCGATTGCGAATGATAACGCTAGGATAATCCCGCCACCAACAACAAATGGTAGCATGTGAGAAATACCGTTCATCAGATCTTTATACAAAGTATTCCAAACGCTTCCGCCTTCTTCATCTTCGTATTTCTCGCTAGACCCTTCATCGTCAACATTTAATACGGGTGCTTGCTGGTTCATCGCTTTTGTAATCAGTTCTTCTGATTTGTTGATACCTTCAGCAACTGGACGTTGTAAAACGTGTTTACCGTTAAAACGAGCCAGTTCAACTTTTTTACTTGCTGCGATGATAACACCGTCAGCACGACGAATTTCGTCTTCAGTTAATACATTTTTCGCACCATCTGAACCGTTTGTTTCAACACGGATCGTTACACCCATTTCATTTGCTTTACGTTTCAAAGCATCTTCAGCCATGTATGTGTGGGCAATTCCTGTAGGGCAAGCTGTTACGGCTACGACAAATTTTTCTTTTCCTGAAACATTTTCCGTGTCCGGTTTAACTTCATTTGTTTCTTGTTCTGAATCCGCAAAGACTGCTTGGACATCTTCTGGTGTTTCTGCCTGACGTAAGTGTTCCAATACTTCCGGGTTTACCAATTTACGAGAAAGAGAAGCGAGTACTTGTAAATGTAAGTCATTTCCGCCTTCTGGTGCAGCAATCATAAATAAGAAGTGGGATGGTTGTCCATCTAATGCTTCATAGTCCACACCTTGCGTTGATTTAGCGAATAATACGGCAGGGTTTTTAACCGCAGAGTTTTTGGAATGCGGCATCGCAATTCCATCACCTAGGCCTGTTGAAGTCTGAGCTTCACGTTTCATAATGCCTTCTTTATAAGTAGCAACGTCAGAAATCACATCTTTTTCTGCCAAACGTGCAATCATTTCGTCGATCGCAGCTTCTTTTTCAGTTGCTTGAAGATCAAGTATCATCAAATCTTTTCTTAATAAGTCATTGATTTGCATTTATTTTTCCTCCAGTTCATTGATTTCGATTTGTGGGAGCAAACCTTCTATTTTATCTATCGTTGCTAAGTCTTCTTCAAAAGCTGTTGCACTACCGCAAGCAATACCATATTTAAACGCTTCTAGTGAGTCATTCGTTTTTGCAAATATTCCTGTGAAGCCAGCTACCATTGAGTCACCAGAACCGACAGAATTTTTCAAATTCCCTTTTGGTGCTTTTCCATGATAAACACCCGTTTCAGTGAATAGCATCGCACCTTTTTCTGCCATTGAAATAATGACGTTCTGTGCGCCTTCTTCTACTAGCTTTTTACCATAGAAAACCATATCTGCTTCAGTTTCAATCGATACATTATATAACTCTTCAAGTTCATGATTATTCGGTTTGATCATAAGTGGTTTTGAAGCAAGAGAATCTTGAAGTTCTTTCCCTGTTGTATCTACAACGAACTGCGTACCAGATTGTACCAGTTTCTCTATGATTTCCTGATAATAACTTTCTGAAAGACCTGCTGGTTTACTACCAGACAAAACGACAACGTCATCTTTTGTCAATCCAGACAATTGATTTATCAGTTCTTCTGCTTTTATACTTGAAATTTGTGGTCCAGGACCGTTGATTTCTGTTTCATTACTACTTTTAACTTTCACATTAATTCTTGTATCTTCATCTACTTGAACAAAATCCGTCTGGATCATTTCTTTTTCCAGAGCATCTTCGATAAATTTCCCAGTGAATCCGCCAATAAATCCTAGTGCTTTATTTTCTATAGATAACTGCGATAAAATTCTGGAAACATTGATGCCTTTTCCACCAGGAAATTTACGGTCTTTTTGAATACGATTTACAGCACCAGGCTGAACCTCTCCGTTCATATAGACAACATAATCAATGGATGGATTTAATGTAACTGTATAAATCACTTGGTATTCTCCTCTACTACTCGCGTCATTTTCACGAGTTCCCTATTTTCCTCTGACAATTGAGTTGTAATGATCGTACAATCTTCAATGTCACTTACTTTAACGAAACTGACCTTATTGAACTTAGATTCATCGACCAAAACATATGCTTCATCCGTCTGAGAGATGGCAACCTTCTTCATAGAAGCTTCTTCCAAATCCGGAGTGGTATAACCGACTTCCTTATCAATGGAATTCATACCTAGAAACGCTCTACTAAAACGATAGTTCTTCATTTGTTCCTGCGCGAGTGTCCCAATAATCGCTTTCGTATTCTGCTTGATTCTACCACCGAGCAAAATGGTCTCGATTTTGAGATCAGTCAGCAACGAAGCATGTGGCACTCCATTTGTAACTACAGTTATTTCTTTATTTTTGAGAAATGGGATCATTTCATAAGTCGTTGTTCCAGCATCAAGATAGATGACTTCATTATCTTGCACAATATCAGCTGCTCTTTTCGCAATCAATTGCTTACCATGAACGTTTTTGACTGTTTTTTCTTCCATTGTATCTTCTGTAGAAACGGCAACTCTTCTTTTGGCACCTCCATGAATACGAATCAGCTTCCCTAACGATTCAAGTTGACTTAAATCTCTTCTGATAGTGGATTCTGAATGATTTAGACTATCCACTAATTCTTGGACGGTTACGGTGTTTTTTTGATTGATCTGTCTAATGATATAAGCGTGTCGTTCATCTGTAAGCACTTACTTCACCTCTCACTGTATAATATACCACCTCATACAATCAAAATCAATCATAAATAAGCTTTTTCAGTCATTTCTAACAATTGTCACCTCTTGTTCAATTCTTCTAATTGCTTACTTATTTTTTGTATAGAAAACCTCCGATTCTATTGCATTTATCTTGGTTAAAGCTATAATAACTTGGTACCATCTATTATTCTTATTTATAACGGAATTGGACTTATAAAAATGGAAAAAATGATTATTTGAAGGAGTGTATAAATGAAGAAAGACATGACACAAGGTAGCCCAATAAAATTAATATTGAGCTTCGCGGTGCCTTTGTTGATCGGTAACTTGTTTCAGCAATTTTATAATATGGCGGATTCTTATATCGTCAGTCAAACAGTCGGTGTCGAGGCCTTTTCTGCTATCGGCTCAACGACTAGTCTGCAGTTTTTAATTATTGGTTTGGCCATCGGTCTAACCGCCGGGTTATCCGTAATCACTGCTCAACGATTTGGTAAAAAAGACGAGGCAGCGCTTAGAAAAAATCTCGCTGCCAGTGTCGTCATCAGTGGTGTGATTGCTATTATACTGACTGTACTCACAACAACTTTTTCCAGACAGATTCTCACCCTTATGCAGACACCTGCTGAAACGTATGAATATGCTTATGACTACTTGAATATTATTTTCTGGGGTATTGGTGGAACGATTCTCTTCAACCTGCTGGCAAATTTATTGCGTGCTCTTGGAGATAGCAAAACACCTCTGTATTTCCTGATCTTAACTTCTATGTTGAATGTTGGTCTGGACTACTTGTTTATCCTTACTTTTGATATGGGGATTAGAGGAGCCTCAGTCGCAACGGTCATCTCACAAGTCGTTTCAAGTGTTTTATGCTTGATCTTTATATGGAAGAAAGTGCCTCTTCTTAGAATTCATAAAGAAGACTGGACGTTCAACTGGGCCGAGTACAAAGAACATTTGCGTATTGGACTTCCCTACGGGTTCCAATATTCGATTATCGCCATTGGTGCAGTAGCCATTACGATTACATTAAACAAACTAGGCGCAGATGCGGTAGCTGCTTTTACAGCGGCTCAAAAAGTTGATACGGTCGCTATGCTTCCCTTGCAATCATTTGGTGTAACGATGTCCACTTTCGCAGCACAGAATTATGGCGCACGTAAGTTCAATCGAATCTGGTACGGTGTAAATCAAGCTATCAAGTTGAGCATCACTTATAGTGTTGTAATTGGTATTATTCTCCTTTTATGGGGAAGACAAGTTGCTTTACTCTTTATCGGCTCAGATGCTTCACCTGAAGTGATCGCTATGATTCAACAATTCTTCCTAACAAACGCTACCCTTTATGCTGTTTTATCATTATTATTCATTTATCGTCATACGCTACAAGGTTTGGGTAATAGTTTTGCACCTACCGTAGCAGGTATCGGCGAACTGGTCGGGCGAGCACTTGCTGCAACCTTGTTATCTATTCCATTCGGATTTTTAGGTGCTGCACTGTCCAATCCACTTGCATGGATCGCTGCGCTAGTTCCGTTAGCTATTGCTTATTATTCGACTAGAAGAAGTCTGTCAGGTCGTGTTTCACTTTCTACAGATGATATAGAAGAAATTGTTCCTGAATTCGAACCACAAAAAGCTAAATAAATAGTGAAGCATACATTGAAACGTCCCTTTCAGAAATTTGAAAGGGACGTTTTTAACATCTCTAATTTGATGATACTTAAATAATGCTTGTGAAATCTCAAGATATTCTCATATTTAGTAGCTGTTCACTTTTCTGTCTCATTTTCAGAAAACACATATAGTATCATCGATTGTTGATGTGTAAACAATGAAAACGTGTAACAATAACCTTCTATTTAGGCGTTCACAATTCTTTCACAAAGAATTAATTTAGTGGGTTGTTTTCCAAAATAAAGTCCCTATACTTGGCAAAAGTGTTACCAATTCAAAAGATTCGATATACAGTTGAATTTAGCATTTTCCTTATTTATTAAGTATGTGAACTTATTCTTGAATTAACTTAGATTCACCCTATTACATTATTGCTTATAAACGACTCACGAATAACTGGAGGTTATTATATTGTACAAAGATATGACAAAAGGCAACCCACTTAAATTGATCGTAATGTTTTCCATCCCACTGATTCTTGGAAACTTATTCCAACAAATGTATCAAATGGCTGATACGTTTATCGTTAGTAAAACGATCGGCGTTGAAGCTTTCGCTGCAGTAGGCGCTACCGGAAGTATCAACGGTTTGATACTTGGACTAGCAATCGGTCTAACGGCCGGACTATCTGTTATCACGGCTCAACGTTTTGGTCAAAAAGATGAAGCGAAAATCAGACAGAATTTAGCAGCAAGTGTCATTATTTCAGGAACAATGAGTGTCGTTCTAACGATTTTGGCTGTGATCTTCACACGTCAAATTCTGGAATTCATGAACACACCCGCTGAATTGATTGAACATTCTAATAGTTATTTGTCTGTATTATTTTCAGGTATCGGCGCAGCTGTGATGTTCAACTTGATTTCTAACGTTTTACGTTCTATCGGAAACAGCCGTGCACCACTATTCTTTTTAATCATCACTTCAATTCTAAACATTGGTTTAGATTTACTCTTTATTCTTGTATTCAATATGGGCGTTGCTGGCGCTGGTCTGGCGACTGTTATTTCTCAATTTGTTGCGAGTATTGTTGGCTTGATTTACATCAAACGTTATGTCCCAATTCTTAGAATTCATAAAGAAGATTGGGCAGCTGGTTTCAAACAAATCAAGGAACATGCTGCAATTGCTTTCCCAATGGGTTTCCAAAGTTCTATCATTGCGATTGGTTCTATTGCAATTCAAATGACATTGAATAGCCTTGGACCTACTGCTGTGGCGGCAACGACTGCTGCTCAGAAAATTGATGGCATCGCAACACTTCCATTAGTATCTTTCGGTATCACAATGGCAACTTTTGCTGCTCAAAACTACGGTGCTGGAAAAGTTGAGCGTGTATGGCAAGGTGTGCGTACAACAATGAAAGTTGTATTAACTTACAGTGCTGTTGTAGGGCTCTTATTGGTCTTATTCGGTCGTAACTTGACTAGCTTGTTTGTTGGGTCAGAAAGCACTGAAATATTAGAACTATCTCAATTGTACTTTATAACCAACGCTTCTTTCTACTTCTTACTAGCTATGCTATTTATTTACCGTTACACTTTACAAGGGTTGGGCAGAAGTACGGCACCTACCTTAGCGGGAATTATGGAATTATTTTCAAGAGTTGCTGCTGCGCTCCTTCTTTCTAGCACTATGGGATTTGCAGGCGTAACACTTTCTAATGCGCTAGCTTGGTTAGCTGCTTTGATTCCACTGACTTTTTCATACTACAGCTTGAAACGTCAATTATCTGGCGAAGAACGTCCCAAATTACTTCCTAAACTTGCGGAATTAATCCGTTAAAAATGTATACTAAAAGAAGTCCATTGCTTAGATATTTAAGCGGTGGACTTCTTTTTATTTCTCTAGCTGATTTACCCAGTCTTCTACGATATTAGCGAACTGATTGGGGTCTTCCAAATGCGCACCATGACCAACTTTCTTCATTATACAAGACGTACCATTTTCGACAAGATCTGCACAGGTAGCAGCAAATTCTCCAGGCCAATGCGGACTATGCTCCACTCCAATGAATAAGGACGGCTTCTTCATTTTCTGCAAACTCTCTCGCCAGTCCCCTTTTACGTAATCCTCAAACAAAGGCAGTTTTTCTTTTACAGAAAAAAGAGAGACCTGTCTTAGGACCATAGTATTCAATAATAACCAAAGTACTTTAGGCTTAGGAATACGCCTTACCGGAGTGGTCAGGCGTTTCGTGTGGTTCGTAATAGAAACTACAGATTTTCCAGCAAAACCTTCTTTCCATGTAGCATCATTTAGCATTTTGGGTGTTTGATCTACAAAAATAGCCCCCGCAATATCCTGATCTCCAACCTGTTCCAAGTAACTCATGATGACAGATGCACCTAAAGAATGGCCAATGAGTACGGGATGATCTAATTGCATGAATTGGATAAATTCATCTAAATCTTTTCCCTGCTTTGCCATCGTCAACTCTTCTAGTTTTGCTTTCGTTTCTCCCTCAAATCGTCTTTCCAGACCAATAACACGGTACTTGTTTTTTAAATTCTTTACAACATATCGATAAGTCTGAACGCTGGTCTGAGCACCTGCCAATACTATAAGCGGTCTTCCATTTCCAACATCAAAGTAATATAGCAAAGCCCCGTCTTTTGTCGGGAATGGTTTCACTCTTTCTAGTTTCAAATGCTATTCTCCTATTTTCTTTAAATTGACCTTGCTTGATCTTGCTCATAATAGAGTTCAGATAACCTAGGATTCAAAAACACCTCAAGCAACTGATCAAAATCTTCCACTGTATCTGCATTTTTTAATCGGTCGAGCGAGATCCAGTTTACCTCACCTTCATCTGAGGATGTTAAAGTCCCTTTATATGTATTTGTTTTATAAAGAAAAACGATATAACGCACATCTGAGTCTGTCTGAAATTGTTTTACACCGCAAATCTGGAGATTTTCTATATCCAAACCCGTTTCTTCTTTTGCTTCTCGAATAGCTGATTCAACAAAAGATTCTCTAGCGTCTACTTTTCCTCCAGGAAAGGCCAGACCTCTCCAAGATTTCACTCTGTTTTGAACAACAACATTTCCCTTACCATCTTCAATCATGATCATATTCGTCAAAATCACTTTTTCCATTTCTACACCTCAAAACGACTGTCTTTTTTAAAGTATAGCAAATATTATAAATAAATGTTGACTTCAAAAGTGTATGCACTATATAATACAGTCACAAGGTGTATTAATCGCAGAGTACACTTCCACATTTCTTTTTACCCTGTGTGTATTAACTAAGTGATACAGTCTAATGCTAACTTTTTCTGATGGGAAATATTTACTCTGTAGGCTTTTCAAGGAAACTTTTTTTCACTCTATTCAAAATGTTTCACGCGAAACATTTTGACAGAACCATTCAGCCTTAAGAAAGGAGTTCTTCAAATGAAATTGACACTAAATAAGCGAGATCCAATTTACTTGCAAGTTATACAATTTTTAAAGCAAGAGATCATTTCTGGTCAGCTAAATCCGGGACAAGAAATCCCTTCTAGAAGACAACTGGCAAATGATTTAAAAATCAATCCCAATACTGTTCAACGAGCATATAGCGAAATGGAGGCCGAACAATTGATTTATACAGAACCGAACCGTCCAAGCAGAGTCACTGAAGATCCTAACATTCTAAAACACTTGAAAAATGAATGGGTTAATCATGCTGTGAAAGACTTCGTCGTTGCCATTAAAACAGTCGATATCTCAATTGAAGAAGTAACCGATATGATCAAAACTGAAATGAACAAACAACCTTAGGAGGTTAGCTCATGCTTGAAATTAAAGATATTCACAAAAAGTTTGGAAGAAAACATGTTTTAAAAGGTGTATCCTTTACCGCTGAGAAAGGAGATATCACTTGTCTGATTGGCATCAATGGCGTTGGTAAAACAACGATTTTGAATTCTATTATGAAGCTTACCCCCATCCAAAAAGGCGAAGTTCTAATAGACGGACAATCTCAGTCCACGGACATGTATAACAAGATCGCCTTTATACCCGATGCCTCTATCATGCTGCCTGGAATGACGATACAAGAAACAATCGAATTTATGAAAGATTTTTATGACGTTTGGAACGATAAGCGCGCGAAAGATTTAATCCGATTTTTCCGACTAAAACTTACCGATAAGCTTCAAGATCTATCTAAAGGTAATCAAGCTAAAGTGAATTTACTTGTCGGACTCGCTTTGGATGTAGATTACATATTAATGGATGAACCTTTTTCTGGTATAGATATCTTTACTAGAGAACAAATCACAGAAGTTTTCAGTAGTCACCTTGTAGACGACCGCGGCGTATTGATTACAACGCACGAGATCAATGATATCGAGCATCTGATCGATAAAGTTGTCTTACTGGGCGAAGGAACTATTTTAAAAGAATTCTACGCTGAAGAAATGAGAGAAAAAGAAGGACTTTCTGTCGTAGATGTTATGAGAGAGGTGTACAACGCATGAAAAAGTCATTAACGCATTTTATTCGCTTATTGAATTTCGAGTTTGAACGTATGTATAAATTCTTAGTTGGGATCATGGCCGTTGTGGTCGTATCCAATTTGATTGGGTTCATTTATGTTCCCTTGTCTTATATGAGTTACGCAAGGGAAACTATGGCTTCAGAGTCGCTGAGTATAGCACAGTTTTTATCAACCTATTCTCCTTTTTCTTTGAATAACGTATTAGGCTCTTTATGGGTCTTTGGCCCATTGGCTTTAGGCATAATCGGATTTATGTTTTTCGCTATCTTCACTTGGTATAGAGAGTGGTTCGGGAAAAACACTTTTGTTTATCGTTTACTCATGTTACCTATTTCTAGAATGTACATTTACTATGCGAAGATTCTTACGGTTTTTCTCGGAATATTTAGTTTACTGACACTTCAATATATTATGATTTGGATTGGACAATTCATTAGTCGTTCTCTAATTTCATCCGAATTTTATACTCACGTAAGTCTGGCAGACGCCTTTGATTCAAATCAAATTCTTCAATTGCTTCTACCGAGCTTAACAGAATTATTTTTCACTTTTTACCTGTTAGGCTTTTTATTTATCCTAGTCCTTTATACAGCTATTTTACTTGAAAGAAGTTATCAGTTAAGAGGCTTTTTGATGGGTTTAACCTTCGGTATTTTTAGCTTGTTACTAATTATGTCGCCCCATTTGTTGCCTACTATCTTCAGAAACTACTATATACTTTTTCCCTCTGAGCAGTTATTAGCTACTGTTTTGTTATCTATTTTCGTTGGAATAGTTTCTATAGGGTTAAGTCGATATTTGTTAAAACATAAAATTACTATATAGAAAGGAAGAATCCTATGAAAAAATATACAAAATTATTCGCCTTTTCCCTTTTTTCAATAGCCTTTTTAAGTATCTATTGTATATCTAAAGTTGTCGCTCAACCAAGTAATATTGACCTTGTATTTACTACCTTTGAAGGCGATGACACTTATTTGGAGCCACTTGTACTAACGGGATTCGCTTCCAGTAATCCAAACGAAACAGATCCTCGTTTCACATATAAAGACGGCCAATTTTCTTATCAGAAACAACAGTCTTTACTTAAAAAGGTAGATCAAATAGATAATCCACGTATTGATTCTCTTCGAGAAAACTATCGGTCTTTTGTCAGAGGAAAGAATCCTTTTAGTTACTACAGTGAGACAGAGGATTTAGTCATTTATACGAATACTAATTATGAAACTTACTGGCAAAGTAGTGATTATAGTATAGAAGTCTCTATACTCAATAAAACCGATGAGTCCGTTTCAGATTACACATTAAACCTCCCTGAAGATGAATCTAACATATTCACACTAGAGAGTGTATCCATTAATTATCCAAATATTTACTATCTGATTAACAGTTCTGAAGAATTGAAACTGTACTCAACGAATTTAACGGATACTAATCCAACCTTAACACTGGAGCAGAACTTCACTGATCAATTAGGACTTAATACTACTAGTTATTCTATGTTTAATTCTAATGATGCGAACAATACTTTCTTGGAGCTTGGTACTTTAGTAGCGACTGGATCTTATTCCAGTTACGAAACACAGTTATCTCATCTTTATAATTACGATACGGGTGACATACTTGAAATCGATACAATCCAAAATGAAGATACTTTGAATACAGTATTCAATGAAGACGATATTTACCTTTACGGTGAAACCGAAGATCATTTCACCCTTCAACAAGTCGCCTTTGAAGGTGGGGGTTCGGAGGATACAATAGAATTTGAAAAACAAAGATTACCTCAGAGAGAAAACTCGGAGGAAGATGACCTTTACTATGATACAATTGGCATTAAAGACGGTGCTCTTTACACAGGTATATCGGATTATCAAGAAGATCTCAGTAGACAAGGTCTTCAAGTCAACGATATTCAAACAGGTGAGCTTTTATACTTTGGTATGATAGAACCCAATGATGTAGATGTTTGGTCATCTAACTACTATTTAACTGATTAATTTTTTGCAAGAGACTAGCCTTCTAAGACTAGTCTCTTTTTGTATGGTAAAATCACTCTATAAAATGACTAAAGGAGGCTACCCATTGCAGTGGATAGGTTACACTCAGTTGGACAGAAAAGATAAGGTGTGTATACTAAACACAACATACACAGGAGGAATCTATCATGTCTACTCGTCGTCCACGTCGAACTTATACAGAAGAATTTAAGAAACAAATTGTTGATTTACACAAAGCAGGAAAATCAAGAAAAGAAATCATAGAAGAATATGATCTTACAGGATCGGCTTTTGACAAATGGGTACGTCAACATAGTCAAACCGGTTCATTCAAAGAAAGAGATAACTTAACACCTGAACAGAAAGAATTGAAAGAATTAAGGAAAGCAAATACCCAGCTTAAGATGGAAAATGATATTTTAAAGCAAGCGGCGCTGATATTCGGGCGAAAGTCGAAGTAATCAAACGCAACAAACATAACTATTCTATATCAGCGATGTGCCGTGCCCTTAAGATCAGTAGAGGATCTTATTATTACGAAGTAATAAAGAAAGAAAGTGACGCGGAACTCGAACAAGCGATTATTGAAGAGTTTGCCAAAAGCAAAAACAATTATGGCACGCGTAAACTGAAGAAAAGATTGAAGAAGCGTGCGTTTATCGTATCTCGTCGGAGAATTGGACACATTATGAAAAAGTTTCATCTGGTGTCCAAGTATGATAGACCATCATACAAACCACAAAAGAGTGGAGTCAATCAAGCGAAGATTGAAAACGCATTGAACCGTGAGTTCAATCCGAAAGAGCCGATGAAAGCTATCGTCACGGACTTGACCTATGTCAAAGTTGCCAATAAGTGGTTCTATGTTTGTTTTATTTTAGACTTGTTTAACCGCGAGATCATCGGGTATTCTGCTGGTCCCACTAAGACAGCTGACTTAGTCCTGCAGGCTCTCGCTACAGTTAAGGGTGATTTACATACGGTCAACGTGTTCCATACTGACCGGGGAAAAGAATTCGACAACCATACTATTGATGAGTTACTGGATACCTTTGATATTGTGCGCTCGTTAAGTAGAAAAGGGAATCCTTACGACAATGCCGTAGCGGAGTCCACGTATAAATCATTTAAGTTTGAATTTGTCTACGACAACACATTCCATACACTCTATGAACTGCAGGTCCAACTTATGGACTACGTCCATTGGTGGAATCATTTTCGCCCACATGGATCATTGGACTACGAATCTCCTATCGATTATCGAAAAGATTGGGAACAGGAACAGTCTGAAATGGAAGTCTGCAAATCCGTTGTTCCCCAGCTGGTCGAAACTAGCCTCTCATTCAGTTAGAGAGGCAAAAGGAAAGTGAACTCAATCATCATTTACACCTTATAATTTTTGTTCAAAAAAGTGTTGACATACCACAGTATAATATTTCTATGTTAGCTCCGTTTGAAACGGACTCTTTCTCGTCAAACTTACTTGAACAGATTGCACCTCTACTGACTCGATTGGAATCAGATTACTATAATACTAAACTTAAAGTGACTATAAATCAGTCTATTGTTGCTATAGCGGTCAGCTGGTCTAATCCATTTCACCCTCATGCTAAGTATTTCAGGATTTACTTAGATGATTCTGTGAAAGAATCCAATGAACTCAAAAATCAGATTCTTGAAAGTTTGGAAATTTCTCCATTTTTTACTGCTGATCGTTTTATCTATGCTTTGATGAGCAATCAAGTTGAGATGATTCATACCTTAAAAACCAATCATTATGAGTTAATTCGTGAAACTTATGAGCCTGAGTGGACACCAAATCATTGTCTGAATGAGCTGTCTAATTCTGCACATACAAATACTTTAACTTATAAAGAAGTACTTCAGGATACTCATCTTAAAAATCAGTTAGTCACTTTACTTAGACAAAATTATGAAAATACGCATTTAGTCAATCCCACTGCCGACATGACCTTACACGAGTGGGAAACGTTTCTGCTTAATGAAGACCCCAACCTAGAATTAAGTCTCGTTGCTCTAGATGATCAAGGGGTTACAGCCTATATTACTGTTTTTCGATCTAATACCTCTGTAGAAGTCGCTTGGGTAGGTATGAGAGAAGCTTATCCATCTTCTTTCTTACTTTTAAAGAGTCTATTTAAAACCCAGTTACTTTTATTCGAACAACATGGAATAGAAGCGATTGAACCAGAAATCGATACAACCGATCATTTTGCATTGGGACTATTTTCATTTATGGACTATTCAGATGAAGAGAATTTTCAAACTTACCGTAAATTTATCTGACGCTCTCTGTTTTTGTACCCTAGATTTTCTTAATATAAATTGTTATACTGTTTTAAAATTATAGTACGTTAAATAAACGAATTGAATCTACGAATTCTAGAATGGATGAACTCATGTCACACTCTTCAAGACAAAGCTTAACTAAAAGTAACCGAATCGTTGTTAAGGTTGGAACCAGTACGATTATGTACCCGAATGGTTCTATCAATCTGCAGAGACTAGAAAAATTGGCTTTCGTGTTAAGCGACTTAAAAAATCAGGGAAAACAAGTGATTCTTGTCTCTTCAGGAGCTATCGGTGTTGGACTCTCCCGTATGAATCTAACAGAAAGACCGGTAACAATCCCCGAGCAGCAAGCTATCGCTGCGATCGGTCAGACAGAACTCATGAACTTATACAGTCAATTCTTCTATCATTATGGTCATCAAGTTGGCCAAGTCCTTTTGACCAAAGATGTCATCGACTTTCCTGTTAGTCGAGAAAACACGGCCAACACTTTTGAACAGTTACTTATCAAAAATGTCATTCCAATCGTAAACGAGAATGATACAGTATCCGTAGAAGAACTGGATCATTTAACACGTTTTGGCGACAATGATACTTTATCGGCCATTGTACTGGAAATTACCGATGCGGATTTGTTGGTCTTACTTTCTGACATCGATGGTTTTTATGACAAGAACCCCACTCATAACGAAGACGCAGTACTATTCGATACGATTCAAGAGGTCACTGAAGATACCTATGCTCTGGCGAATGATGCCGGATCTCGTTTTGGAACAGGCGGTATGACGACCAAACTCAGTGCTGCCGAACAAGTGCTTGATTTGAAAAAACAAATGGTTCTGGCAAATGGTGAAGATCCTACCGTACTATTTGAAATTTTAAAAGGAAACGCTGTTGGAACTTTATTCACCCCTCTAAAGAAAGGAGAACTTTCATGACTGACTTAATGACTTTAGGAAAACAGGCAAAAGCAGCTACACGACTGTTGTCACACGCGGCTACAAAAGATAAAAATGATGCTCTTCGTAAAATGGCTCAGTCTTTAATTGACCAAAAAGAATCTATTTTGAAAGCTAATGAATTAGATAGGGCTTCAGCAACAGAAAATGGCATTTCAGAAGCTATGATTGATCGTCTAAAGCTGACTTCAGAACGCATTGATGCGATGGCTGAAGGACTTGTAGATATCACCCTGCTTCCAGACCCAATCGGTTTAGTTAAAAATATGTGGACAAACGAAGCTGGTCTTAAAATCGGTCAACAGACTGTACCCCTTGGTGTAATTGGGATCATTTACGAATCTCGTCCAAATGTTACTTCAGACGCTGCCGGCTTATGTTTTAAATCTGGTAATGTTGTAATTTTAAGAGGCGGGAAAGAAGCTTTTCATTCCAATAAAATGATTGTTAGTGCTCTTCAAGACGGACTTCAGGAAACAGCTTTTCCTAAAGAAGTGATTCAATCTGTGGAAGATACTTCCAGAGAAACAGCGCGTGCACTGATGCAGTTGAACCGCTACTTGGATGTTCTGATCCCTAGAGGTGGCGCGAACTTGATTAAAACAGTTGTTGAGAATGCAACCGTTCCGGTTATTGAAACTGGAACCGGAAACTGTCACGTTTATATTGATCAGTCGGCAGAGCTTGAAATGGCTAAAGAGATTATTGTTAACGCCAAAACTACAAGACCTTCTGTTTGTAATGCCGCAGAAACTTTATTGATTCATGAATCTGTAGCAGAAGAATTCTTACCTGTCATTGAATCCGCTCTTGCAGAATGGAAGGTTGAATTACGAGCTGACGAAGCTGCTCAAGCTATCTTAAATGAATCTGTACCTGCAACTGAAGCGGATTGGGAGACAGAATTCTTGGATTATATATTGTCTGTTAAAGTGGTTTCTTCTATAGATGAGGCAATTACTCACATTAATCAATACAGCACCGGTCATTCTGAAGCCATTGTAACAAGTGACTATAGCGCTAGCCAACAATTCCATAAAGAAGTCGACTCGGCTGCTGTTTACGTGAATGCTTCGACTCGTTTCACCGATGGATTCGAGTTTGGATTCGGTGCAGAAATCGGCATCAGCACTCAGAAACTGCATGCTAGAGGACCGATGGGCTTACCAGAACTAACTTCTACAAAATATATCATTTTCGGAGAAGGACAAATCAGATAATTCAAAAAGGCAATGGACATCCAATTCGGATCTCCATTGCCTTTCTTTTTGAGCTGAATGATCAGTCCATCATCTTTTTTTGAGTTTCTTTAGTGATATCCATCATTGCCTGAAAGAATTTGGTTAATTCTTCTTCAAACTGCTTGTCTTCTAAGCGTCCAAGGTTTTTCTCGATCACTTTTTGTTCTCTACTGGCATCTAAAACCGGTAAATCATGTTGTTTTTTGTATTCTCCGACTTTTAAGACCGTTTTTAACCGTGCTTCAAATAGTCGCGTCAAGTCCTGATCGATTGCATCAATTTCTTGACGGTACTGTTCTAACTCACTCATTGTGTTGTCCTCCCATCATCAGATCCATCAACCCTAAAGCCGTTACCGCTTCTAATACAGGCAGTACACGTGGCACGATACACGGATCATGTCTACCTTCTACTTCGAGTTCTGCTGCTTTGCCTTCTTCTACGTTGATGGTTTGTTGTTTCTTTTTGATGGAAGCTGGTGGCTTAACGGCCGCTCGGAATACGACCGGCATTCCATAAGTGATCCCGCCAATGATTCCGCCATTGTTATTTGAACGGGTTTTGATCTTTCCATCTTCATCGTAGTAGTATTCATCATTTGCTTCTGATCCACGCATCTTCGTGATATCAAAACCTGTTCCGAATTCGATTCCTTTGATAGCAGGAACGGCAAAGACAAGATGCGCTAATTGAGACTCCACTGAATCAAAGAATGGGTTACCGTAACCAGCATCCAGTCCTAAAACAAACGTCTCTACAACACCCCCGACAGAATCCCCATCGTTTTTAGCGTCCACAATCAAGTCTTTCATTTCTACTTCTTTTGTTTCGTTAAATAAAGGCAGTTGTTGTTCTTTGAACTTTTCAATTTGTTCTACTGTAACTTCGGTCTGATCAGCGAATGTTTCATCTTCAATGGTTCCAATAGACTGGATATGAGAACCGACGGTAACGCCTTTTTGTTTCAGCCATTGCTTACAGATTGCACCGGCAAATACCAAAGGTGCCGTAATTCTTCCTGAAAAATGTCCACTACCTCTGTGGTCATTGTGCCCTTTATAGCGCATACGTCCCGGATAATCCGCTTGTCCTGGTCGCATCACATTTTTAAGTACACTGTAGTCTTTGGAGCGCGTATTGGTATTCCAGATGATTGCAGTTAGCGGTGCCCCTGTAGTTTTTCCGTCTAATAGTCCACTCAAGATTTCAGGAAGGTCTTTTTCTTTTCTAGGTGTGGTTAACTCGTTTCTTCCGGGAGCTCTTCTAGCCATTTCAACCAACACTTCGTCCATATCCACTATTAAGCCTGGTGGCAGACCGTTAATCGTAATGCCTATCGCAGCCCCATGTGATTCTCCAAATATCGAGACTTGGACATTCTTACCCCATACTCCGCTCATTTATTTCTCCTCCTACTTCTTTGAACACTTCCCAGAAATCGGGATATGATTTTTTAACGCATTCAGAATCTTTTAACTGTATCGGCTTTTCGCAAACTGTAGATGCGACCGCAAGCATCATGGCCATTCGGTGATCCTTGTGACTCCAGACTTCTGCGCCACCTCTAAGGCTTGATACACCTTCTATATGCAGCTGATCTCCTACGATTTCAATATGTGCACCAAGGGCTGATAGTTCTTTTTGAGTAGCAACTAATCGGTCACTTTCTTTGATGCGTAATCTTTCAAGATTGATCAGTTTTGTTTTGCCTTTGCTTAAAGAAGCCGCCAATGCTACGGTTGGAATAATGTCCGGTACTTGTGCACCGTCGATGATACGCTCTTCTTCATCAGAATGAAGCTGTTCTAGTATCGAAACAATTTCACGGTCTCCCTGTAAGGATTCTTGATCTAGTCCGTCTACTTCGACTGGGTTACCAAGTAATTGTGCACTTAACCAGAAAGCTGCTTGAGAATAATCTCCTTCTACTGTGTAGTCTTGTGCTTGATACCGTTGATTTCCTTTGATTTCAAAGGTTTTATAGTCATCGTCATGTTTGATGATGATCCCGAATGCTGATAAGACAGACAAAGTTAAGTCTATATACCCTTTAGATTCAAGATGGGTCGTGATATCAATCGTTGAGTTACCATCTAGTAAAGGAAGCGTCAGTAGCATACCTGTAATAAACTGCGAGCTAACATCTCCACGCATCTCATAGTTACCCGAACTCAACTGACCTTCAATCGTCAAATCCAAGTTCTCTGATGATCCCGATTCATATCTTAAATTCTGAAGGCTGAATAGCTCCCGATATGTATCTAATGGGCGCTGTCCTAATTTTCCTCTACCCACAAAATGCGTCGGTCCTTCAAACAGGGTAGCCAAAGGTACGAAAAATCTTAATGTAGACCCTGATTCATTGCAGTCAATTTCTTGACTAGTTCTAGCTGTTTCTAGTCCACACCCATCAATGGTTAGGGTATTTCCAGCTTGTTCAATCGTTGCGCCAAAAGCACGCATACCTTCCATCGTTGCTATAATATCATCAGATAATTGAATATTGCGAATAACACTCTGTCCTGTTGCTAGACCTGCACAGATCACCGCTCGATGCGCCATACTTTTAGAAGGAGGAACAGTCACCGTGCCTTTTAATTTGTTTGGTTCTATTTTTATCATTGTCACGGTTTGATTCCTCCTGCTTCAAGTATACTGAAAAACTGTCGATCTGTTTTGATCCTTCGTGCTTGTCCGATTGTATCTAAGACAATCACATTCAAACTACCTTTAAAATTCTTTTTATCTTTTTCTATATAAGGTAAAATTTCAGCGTAATCTGCTGGTTGTTCTAACTTTGTCGGTAATTGGTGGTTTTCAAGAATCTTGATGATTTTTTCTGTTGTTCCAGCTTTTGTTAATTGTTGTTCTTCTGCGATTCTGGATAGTTCAACCATTCCAATCGCTACACCTTGACCGTGTGAATAAACTTCATAATGGTAGTAAGCTTCGATGGCATGACCCAAGGTATGTCCAAAGTTCAGTAACATACGTTCACTTGTGTCTTTTTCATCTTCTTGGACGACCATTTTCTTTATTGTACAGCACGTCTCAATCACCCATTCGATTTGATTCATTACTTCTTCTCTTGAAGACATTTCCATCAAACGATCAAATAGAGTCTGGTCTTTGATACATCCGTACTTGATGACTTCTGCCATACCATCTGCGAATGCCTGGTCTGTTAAGGTCGTTAAAACCAGTGGATCGATCAGAACGAGTTCAGGGTGATAGAAAGCACCGACCAGATTTTTACCTTCTGGCAAATCTACACCGACTTTTCCACCAACACTACTATCTACTTGTGCTAGTAGCGTTGTCGGGATCTGTACAAAAGAAATGCCTCTCAAGTAAGTTGCAGCTGCAAACCCTGTAATGTCTCCCACTACACCGCCACCAAGTGCAATAATTAAATCACTTCTGGTCAAGCCAAATTCAATCAATTGACTGAATATAGCTGGCATGGAACTAAAGGTCTTGGTTTGTTCTCCTGGTGGTAAGACAATGCACTGAACTTCGAATCCTGCTTTCTTTAATTGATTCAAAACAATTTCTCCATAGTGTGTATGGACTGTCTCATCTGTTACGATCATAATTTTTTGACCGTTGAATAGCGCAGAAATTTCTCTACCAACCTGATTCAATAGGTTTTTCTCAATTTTTAATACATAACTTGTCTCCTGAGCAGGAACTTCTACGATTAATTCAGGCATGTCTTCCCTCCTTTAAATTATTTAGATAAGATTGTTGATGCTGCTTGAATGGAACGTCCTTCGATTTCAGCTAGTTTGCTTGCTTTGATCATTAATTCTTCAAATTCGTCCGGTGTTAGACACTGTTCCCCGTCACTCCATGCATTTGCTGGATCATCGTGTACTTCAATCATAAGACCATCTGCCCCAGCAGCGATACCTGCTTTTGCTCCAGCTTCAACCAGGTAGGACATTCCACCTGCGTGACTTGGATCTATAATAATAGGCAAGTGAGATAATTTTTTGATAACTGGTACTGCTTGAATATCTAGTGTATTCCTTGTTTCTGTTTCAAATGTACGAATACCACGTTCACACAAAATGACATTTTCGTTTCCTTCAGACATGATGTATTCAGCTGACATTAACCATTCTTGGTATGTTGCAGATAGGCCTCGTTTTAACAAGACAGGTGTCTGTGTTTTGCCGACTTCTTTTAAAAGATCGAAATTTTGCATATTGCGGGCGCCGATTTGGATCATATCAACAGAGTCAACGAACTCGTCAATCCATTTAGTCGACATCAATTCTGTAACGATTGGTAGACCCGTTTCAGCTTTAGCTGCTTGTAGCATTCTCAAGCCTTCTAATTCAAGTCCTTGGAAGCTGTACGGAGAGGTTCTAGGCTTGAATGCTCCACCTCTTAGGAAGTTCGCTCCGGCAGCTTTGATGCGTTTGGCAACGTGAATGATTTGTTCTTCACTTTCCACTGAACAAGGTCCAGCGATGATGCCTAATTGTCCGCCACCGATTGTTTCGTTGTCAATTTTTATAATAGAGTTTTCTGGATGGAACTTTCTGTTTGCACGTTTGTAAGGATCTTCTACACGTACGATTTGGTCGACCTCTTTCAATGCTTGTAACTGATGAGTGTCGATGCTACTAGTATCTCCAATCAATCCTAAGAAGTCTCTTTTAATATCTGAAAAATGACTAACGGATACACCTTTTGCTTCAAGTCTTGCTGTAATATCCTTCACTGCTGCTGCGGTTGTATCTTGTTTTAATACGATGATCATGATCATTCTCCTCTTTTTTTAAATAATTTTGTAAAGACACCAGACCATTACTGGTTCATATCGTTCTTCTACTTTGTATTCAGGGTTTTTCTCTTTTTCAAACACGTCCTCACTAATGATGGTATACTTCAAGTTTTTCTTACAAAAAGCTGTCCATGCTTTGTATTTACTGTCTGTATATGTGATCAGTGTTGGATCTTCGATCGATTCCAAATACTTTTTCAAAAAAATAGTGGTAGCCGGATGAATCATTGCTGTGTTTTCGGAATGACTTTTATTTCTAACCAGTACCATAGGCTTCGTTTTTTTCTGAAAGACTTCAACAAGTTCTATTTTGTCCCAGTAATCATAATTAAACTCTTTCCAACCGTATTCCTTTCGAGCGCTTTTAAAGGCAACTGGGAATAGTACGTGTTCTCCTTTCAACGATTCAATCTTATGAATCAAGTTGTCAAAGGACGGATATGCGACAATGTCATCTTCTTCTGACTTGATTAAAGATTTAGCTGCTGCATAACTATCTGTACTTTCTGGACCTAATGTATGAATCCTCATTTGTGCATCCCTCACTATTTCTTTAAATGTAGGTGGTTTCTCTCTTAACAGACTTTTCAGTACGATTGAACAACATTTTTAGCTTTGCTTCGAACGGGCTTGCCTGACGGCTGTTATAACTACGCTCGCTGTCGCTCGCCTAGTGCTTTGCCTGTAACTCGCTTCGCTTCGAACAGGCAAAGCAAAAACGCCGCATTCGAGTTCTCTTTTTGGGAGAAGTTCGAATGCGGCGTTGGTTAAATTCACTCATAAAATGTTACTTAATTTTTACTTGTGCGCCCCATTCGATTTCTCGTGAAATCTATGGGACGCTGTTGTCAGCAGCTTAAAGCTCTTCAGCCTCCATAGATTTGATCCTAAAGAAGCTAAAGTAATAACTATTCAATTGTGGAGCCATTGCGATTTGTGATTGTAGTTGTCTATTCATCTCAATTTCTCTCCTCAATCAATTAGTATCAGCTGTTGTTCAACTGTGACCCAATACTAGCAATTAGATTTATCCTTGTCAACAGTCATTCTCAAAAAATCTCAAATATTTTTTTAATGTTCTTTTTCAAATTCTCATTTTTCAGCTCAACCATAAGGGTTTATTACCGAATTTATCTTCGCAAAAAAAATTCTATTTGTGTTTTATTTTTCTTTTGTCTATACTTCAAACCAATATATGGATTACGAAAGGAGTTTATCATGCACTTTTACGGTTTATTTGGAGAATCACTCTCCCATACTCTTTCTCCAGCTCTACATAAACGAATCTATCAAAAGCTTGGAATCGATGCTGCTTATAAAGCTTTCGCATTCAAACCAGACCTTCTTGAACAAGCCGTTTCTGGAGTACGCGCCTTAACAATCAATGGCGTGAATGTCACGATTCCCTATAAAGAAAAGGTCATTCCTTATCTCGATGAACTCGATTCCTTTGCTGAAAAATTGAATGCTGTTAATACGATAGAACATATAAACAACAAATTAATCGGACATAATACAGACTATGCAGGTTTTGGTTTGATTTTTGAAAGACGCAATTGGACTATTGAAAGTAAAACGGCTATGATTTTGGGAACAGGCGGTGCTGCAAAGATTGTTGAAACGTACCTCCTTGATCATGGTATTGATCACCTCATTATCGTTTCAAGATCTCCTGAACGATTCGAGAACACTGATAAAAACACCTATACCAATTATGAATCGTTGTCTTCTTATAACGGAGACTATCTCATTAATACGACACCTATTGGTATGTATCCAGATATTGCGTCTTCCCCTTTGGATGCGAGCGTTGTTCATCAGTTTGATACAATTATAGATTTAATTTACAACCCAGAAATGACTACTTTGTTGCAATTAGGTGTCCAGCAACATAAGCAAGTCGCTAATGGATTAGATATGCTAGTTGGACAAGCTGTCAAAGCAGTTGAAATCTGGGAAAACTGCACAATCGAGAACAGCCTAGTCGATGAACTGATCGATTACTTTCAAAATAAAGTGAGTGAAACAAAGTGAAAACAAATATCGTTTTAATCGGTATGACCGGATGTGGGAAAACAAGCTTCGGTAAAACATTAAGTATCAAATTAGACCGTCCTTTTCTTGATACAGATGAAATTATTGAAGATACAACCCGTCAGACGATACCAGAATTATTCAAGATTGGTGAACCTCATTTTAGAACAATCGAAACAACGATTTGTCAGCAAGTCGCTTCCGAGTCTTCCTATAGTATTATCTCATGCGGTGGTGGTGTGATCTTAAAAGAAGAAAATGTACAGGCACTCAAAAAAACTGGATGGATTGTATTTATCGATCGACCTGTAGAGAACATTGTTAAAGATATTCAACTGGATCATCGGCCTTTATTAAAAGAGGGTGTCAACAAACTATACCAATTATATGATGACAGAATCGATCTTTATCGTTCTGCTGCTGACTTTATTGTTGAGAATCACTCCGATGAAGCTTATGTGCTAACAACAATTGAAAAAAATCTTCCTGAAACCATTAAAAAAGGAGTAAGCAAATGAATTTACTGATCCTCAATGGACCGAATTTGAACTTTCTAGGTATCCGTGAACCGGATGTCTATGGTACTCAGACTTTAAAAGATATAGAAGATCATATTGAGCAATATGCTACCAAGCTTGGCCATCATTGTACTTTTTTTCAAAGTAATTCTGAGGGTGCCCTTGTTGACCGCTTGCAACAAGCCCATATGGATGAAGTAGACGGTATTATTTTTAATCCAGCGGCTTATACACACTATAGCTATGCGATTCACGATGCCATTAAAGCCATCTCTGTCCCTACTGTAGAAGTCCACCTGAGTGCGATTCATGCTAGAGAGTCATTCAGAAAAGAATCAGTTGTGGCACCAGCTTGTATTGGGCAGATTTCTGGATTTGGTCCTACAGGTTATGCACTAGCGATTCATGCTTTAGAAGAAAAATCCGTTTAAAGGAGTTTGAAATGAAAATTGCACTTATAGGCTTAGGCGCAATCGGGGGCTCATTTGCTATGGGCCTCAAAGCGGCAGGATACAAAGACGTTTACGGCGTGGATCTTGATCCAGAAACGATTGCAACTGCAGAAAAAGAAGAGCTGATTATTAAAGGTTATACTGATGCAAAAGCACTCTTACCTGATATGGATCTTGTGCTGCTTTCGCTTTATCCAAATCAGATTCCGAGTTTTGTAAAAGAACACCGTGACGTATTCAAACCTTCTGTAGTTTTAACAGATGTTACGGGCGTTAAAACAGCCATTATCAACCAAGTCATGGAGCTCCTACCAGAATCAGCCGATTTTATTTTCGCTCATCCTATGCGCGGAAGTGAAAAAAAGGGGATTTCTGGAGCTGATCATAAAAGATTTATTGGAGCGAATGCGCTCATCACACCGATTCCTTCTAATAAAGAAGCTAACCTTGCACTGGTGGAACAACTATACCAGGATATCGGGTTTGAAAGCCTCTCTCGGGTCTCTCCAGAACTACATGATGAACAAATTGCTTACGTTAGTCAGTTGATGCATGCGCTCTCTGTTGCTGTAGTCAACAGTACTCAAGCATCTGAAGAGACATTAACTTTTGCAGGAAATAGCTTCAAAGAACTTACCCGCATCGCAGATATCAATGGTGACTTATGGAGCGAACTTTTTTTGAATAATCGTTCTGCTCTCTTAAATTCTATCGAAGCATTTGAAAACGAACTCGACAAACTCAAACAAACATTAGTCGAAGATGATGAGGTAGCTTTAAAATCTATTTTCAAAAAAGCCAGAACTCAGAGAAGAGATTGGTACTAAAAAGAGGATCCTCTACTTAAATCGGTAGAAGATCCTCTTTTTAAATTACTTTTTTAATGTTGAAAACACGTAAACGTCTTTCCCTTTCAAATTCACCGTTTTCTTGATCTGCATCCCATTTTCTTCTGCAACTTTTCTTGAACCTTTATTTCCTACTTGAACCAAAGAAATGATCTCATCTAAGTGTAGTTGCTGTTCTCCAAATGTTCTCAAAGCCGTCGCAATTTCTGTAGCGTAGCCATTTCTCCAATGTTCTTCCGCAATCCAATATCCGATTTCCATATAATCTACGCCTTCTACAGTTTGCGGGAGAAACCCAGCCTGGCCAATCGGTGTTCCTCTATCTTTTAACTCGAGGACTTTCAGTCCCATATACTGATTTTTTTCATATAACTTGAACATTCGTCCTAAAGCAGCTTTTGTTTGTTCTCTTGTATACACTTCTCCTATACCTATGTACCTTACAACCTCTGGATTAGAAGTTAACGCATAAAGGAACTCGAAATCTTCTTCTGTATAGTCTCTGAGTCTTAATCTTTCTGTTTCTAGCATACAAACGCCCACTTTCTTTAGAATATAAAAAATACACAGAGACGCTTGAATGCGCCTCTCGTGTATCTTTTAAACTGATTTATTTGAAGTAATTGATTCCCATAGCATTTTTCACTTCATCAAGTGTCTGTGCAGCGACTTTTTCTGCTTTCTCACTGCCGGCTTTAAGCATAGCTTGAACGGCATCCAAATCTTTTGAAGCTTCTTCTCGGCGTTCGCGAATCGGTTGTAGTTTAGCTTGAAGTACATCGTTCAAGTAACGTTTGATTTTAACGTCGCCTAATCCACCTTTTTGGTACTGGTCTTTCAACTCTTGGACTTTTTCTGTATCGTCATCGAATACATCAAGATAAGTGAATACAACGTTCCCTTCGATCTGGCCCGGATCTTCGACTCGAATATGATTCGGATCTGTATACATGCTCATAACTTTTTTCTGAATATCATCTGCTGAATCTGACAAGTAAATGCCGTTATTGAGTGATTTGCTCATTTTACCTTTGCCATCGATTCCAACTAATCTTCCATGTCCTTTTGGCGGCAAAATGATATCTGGTTCAATTAAAGCATCTGTATGATAAATTCTATTGAAGTCACGCGCAATTTCTCTTGTCTGTTCCAGCATCGGTCTCTGATCTTCTCCAACTGGTACGTGTGTTGCTTTGAAAGCTGTGATATCGGCAGCCTGGCTGACAGGGTACATAAAAAACCCCGCAGGTATGCTTTCATTGAAGCCTTTTTCTTGAATTTCAGATTTCACTGTGGGGTTTCGGTTCAACCTGGATACTGTAACAATATTCAAGTAATACATCATTAATTCAGCTAATTGAGGAATCTGTGACTGAATAAAAATGGTTGTCTTTTCTGGATCTAACCCCACTGCAAGATAATCAAGTGCCACTTCTGTTACACTTTTCTGAACTTTTTCAGGTGTTTTAGCGTTGTCTGTTAAAGCTTGCTGGTCAGCAATCATAACATAAACATGGTTATCTGGATCTTGTTGCATTTTCAAACGATTTTGAAGAGATCCTACATAATGTCCTAGATGCAATTTCCCTGTAGGACGGTCTCCTGTCAAGATAATTCTTTTCATAAATCCTAGCTCCTTAATGTTGTAATTGGCTTTTACTTATTGTATCGTAACCATACTATATAAAACAATGTAGAATCTGTTTATTTTAAAGAACTTTCTACCCTTTCATACAACCAAAAACCAGTCTAAGGTCTGATGTAAAATGAGTTGGATAAGGGTACAGTAATAATAGCATCATTCACACATAGGAACATTCTTACACGTACTTTTAACAATTCGTAAAATTTGCGTGATAATTTTGAAATTCAGTCTATTTTATAGAATTTTTAGAGTATAATGAAGACAATCAATTTTGGAGGACGATATGAAGATATTAATTACAACAGAATGGTACACTCCAACTGTTAACGGTGTAATCACTTCTATTATCAACCTAAAAGAGATTTTGACAGACATGGGACACGAAGTCCGCATACTGACTCTATCAGAAAAATCCAACTCTCATATAGATGAAGAGCAGGGGTTATATTCAATGCCTTCTTATGGTGTCGGAAAAATTTATCCCGGTGCACGAGTGGCTTTGACGATGGATGATGATGTGTTGTCTCATATTGTGGACTGGAACCCTGACGTTGTTCACACTCAGTGTGAGTTCAGCACGTTTAGAATCGCGCGTAGAATCTCTCAGACTCTGATGATCCCAATAGTGCATACATATCACACTGTCTATGAAGATTATACGCATTATTTTTCACCAAATAAAAAATGGGGCAAAAAGGCTGTTGCTTTATTCAGCAAAAGAGTCTTGAACCATTCTGATGCTGTGATTGTTCCGACAAAAAAAGTCGAATCTCTTTTAAAAGGATACAAGGTAAATCAGCCTGTACATGTGATTCCTACTGGTCTGGATTTAGAGAAATTCAATAAGCCAGTTGAACAGAAAGAGATTACAGCATTGAGACGCTCTCTTTCTATACCTGATGATTGTTCCGTACTTGTCAGTGTCGGAAGAATCGCTAAAGAAAAAAATCTGGAAGAAATTATTTCTTATCTTAAAGAGCTTGATGATCCGAAACTTCGACTCCTAGTCGTTGGAGATGGCCCTTACAGAGAAACACTGGAGGCCTTTATTGATGAAATAGACGCTCGTGCCTTTGTAGTCTTCGCCGGCATGGTCGATCCTAATGAAATTGCCACTTACTATCAGGCAGGAGATCTTTTTGTCAGTGCGTCTACTAGTGAAACACAAGGTCTTTCTTATATCGAAGCCCTTGCAAGCGGCGTATTTGCTTTATGTAGAAAAGATGATTGTCTAATTGACGTAATTGAAGATGGAGAGAATGGATTCCAGTATACTCAATTTTCTGAATTCAAGTCTTCTCTTTATACCCTACTAACGCAAGATGATTTTGATCATTCAAAAAAACTGGCAGCACAAAACAAAATCGAAGAAACGTACTCTATCGAAGCTTTTGGAAAAAGTGTGGAACTGGTCTATTTAGAAGCTATCAGAACCCATACGCATCAGCACGTTTTCTCTCTTTAGGAATGAGGATTTAATTGGAACACTTCAACAAGAAAGTCTTACTGTATAAAGGTTCAGAAAAAGTCATCACTCAAAGTGGGATTGGTGAAGCACTTCGTCACCAGAAACAAATGTTAGAATCCCTCAATGTAGCTTATACTGAAAATTCTAAAGAAGACTATGACGTAGTGCATTTGAATACGATACTTCCCGACTCCGTATTTATGGCGAAAAAAGCTCGTAGAGATGGGAAAAAAGTCATCTATTATGGACATTCCACTATGGAAGATTTTAGGAATTCTTTCCGTGGATCCAATATGATTGCGCCACTTTTCAGAAAATGGCTGCAGTATTGCTACCGCCAAGGAGATATCGTTGTCACACCAACAGAGTATTCTAAAAAGCTTTTACTGAATTACCGTTTAAACAGACCCATCGTTTCTTTATCGAACGGAGTCGATACTACTTACTTCACTAAAGTATCTTCTAATGGTGCGCGTTTTAGAAAGCAGTATCACTTGGCTGAAGACCAGAAAGTCATTGTTTCCGTTGGACACTTGATTGAACGTAAAGGTATCCTAGACTTTTTAGCCTTAGCTAAACAGTATCCTGAATACTTGTTTTTCTGGTTTGGACATACATCAAAGTCTCTTATGACTCGTGCCGTGCAAAATGCCATTAAACAAGCTTCAGATAACGTACGATTTCCCGGATTCATTTCTTCTTCTGAATTACGAGATGTCTATTCTGGTAGTGATTTATTTCTATTCATGACGCATGAAGAAACAGAAGGTATTGTACTGCTAGAAGCTTTAGCCAACGAAATTCCTGTATTGGTTAGAGATATCCCAATTTATAAAGAGTGGTTACCCGATAAGACAGTGGTTTATAAAGCAGCCACTCCAGAAGGATTCAAAAAAATACTTCCTCTGATTTTAGAGAAAAAATTACCCTCACTGACTACACCAGGTCGCCAAGCTGCTGAACAGCTTGACCTTAAGAAAGTGAGCCTTGATCTAGCTATTATTTACAAAAAATTATTCAATGATTAACCGTTAACAATTGGATTTATATGAAAGAGAGAAAGTTTTGAGGTTGACTCGATACTTTCTCTTTTTTTATCTAAATAGAATAAATACCCCTTTTAATTGAATTGATTATTTATAATTTTACTAAGGTTGCATGTTTCTCATTGTATTCTTATCTCATTCTATTTACAATTATATAAACATATTCAACTGGTTTGATTTTCGATCTTATTCTTTTAAATCAGTAATTCAGGAGGCTATACCTTTGACTTATTCAGTACAAACAGAGCAATCTATTGCAAAATTACATACATTAATTGATACCGTCGATCAAATTGTAATCGGTAAAAAAGACGTTACCCGATATACCTTGATTGCCATGCTAGCGGGCGGTCATGTCCTTTTTGAAGATATTCCCGGTGTAGGTAAAACGCTCCTGATCAAAACGATTGCCAAGTGTTTGGAAGCTGATTTCTCACGAGTGCAATTCACACCAGACTTAATTCCTTCTGACATTATCGGCTTTTCCGTACCCAACATGCAAGATGCTCAATTCGAGTTTCGGCACGGCCCATTGTTCAATCAAATCGTACTAGCAGACGAAATCAATCGTACTTCTCCTAGAACACAGGCGGCCATGCTAGAAGCCATGTCTGAGAAACAAGTAACACTTGATGGTAAGACCCATTTATTACCGGACCCTTTCTTTGTTTTGGCTACTCAAAATCCTATCGACTATGAAGGAACCTATCCTTTACCTGAAGCGCAGCTCGATCGATTTCTTTTTCAACTTTCTTTAGGATACCCTAGTAAAGAACAGGAAATCCGAATGCTCGAATCCCCAGATCAATTAAACTCGATAGAACAGTTACAACCAATTTTGTCTTTAAACGAATTCAATACGCTTAAAGAGCTGGTGAAATCTGTTTATGTCAATCCACAACTGCTGGATTATATGATTATGCTTGTTGACCGTACTCGTAACCATTCTGAACTTAGACTCGGTATTAGTCCGAGAGGAACCCAGTATTGTTTAGCTGCTGCACGCGGACAGGCTCTTTTAAGTGGTCGTGATTATGTCACCCCGCAAGATATCTTATCCATTATTAAACCTTTATTCAGACATCGCCTTTTATTTGTAAATAGGATGACCGCTCAAGCAATTGATGCCTTTATTGACGAACTAATCAGTCAGGTAGATATTCCTACTAAAATCAGGAGCACGAAATGAAGCAGCGTTTTATCAATTGGCGTGGATTAATGTTCGTATTACTGTACTTTTTTATCATTCTTTACACATTAACGTTTCCTTCTTCTGTATCCTGGTTTATTTTTTATAGCTTTTCATTTGTTCTACTTGTCGCGTTTTTTTCATCTCGCCTGAAGATTTATTTCAAGAATATCCAATGGGTTGTTACGGAAGATAATCGTTTAGACCTTTCTTTTACCCTTTACCGGAGATGGCATCTCTTATTTTTATTGTCTTCGTTTGAATTGATTTTAACCGATCAACAAGGCAAACAGATTTTTCAGACGGTTTATCCGGATTTATTTTTAAAAAATCGCTCCGAGTTTCGTGCTTTATCTCAACATATGACTAGAGGCCATTATGAACAGCTGACGGTTCAGACCCGAGGACTCGGTTTGTTTGGTTTATTTAGACATCGTTTTACACATTCGCTTTCTGTAGACTTTGCAATTTATCCAAAAAAAGCGCCACAAGAACGAATATTAAACCTCTTATCTGAACAAGCCATTCGCTTAACAGATTTAGATTCTCTCTCCCATGCCTTTGAAGTGAAGGAATTAAGAGCTTATCAACCTCGTGACGCAATTGGCTCTATTGATTGGAAGTCGAGCCTGAAGCGGGAACAGTGGATGATCAAAGAATATGATCGTGAAGACCACCTATCTATCAGTTTGTACTTTGTAGGCTTCTCTTCTTCACAATTTGAAGACTTGCTCAGTTTAGCCTACAGTCTGGATCAGTATTTATCTGCTTATTCCAAAAATGACCTTCACTTACTAGGTTCATTTAACGGACAAACTGATAAACGCAGTCAACCTTATGATTATCTAACCATTCAACCAAGTGAGGATGATCAGCGCTTACTCAAATTGCTAGGTCCTTTGGATACGTTTAAAACGACTATTTTGATTATAGCGCCACGGAATATGTCATTTCCTGATACGATCAAAAATACGCCCAATCTTTTTATTTTAGATGAGCGTCAATTGGATTCACTGAAAGGAGGCTCTGAAGATTGAAAACTTATATCAGCTCTTTATCAGAATGTATTCGTTCTTTACTAATAGGATTGGTTCATAGTTTTTTAATTCTTCCTGTACTTTTTTTATTTTTACGGATCAATGAATTGTCTGGTTTTGAATCTATTGTCCTCTTTTTCGCAATCACTCAGTTGACGACTGCCTTTTTCAAAAAATGGTGGATGTACTTTGTAGTCCAGATCGGTGTGATTCTCGTCTTTCTTTATCGGTCATTTCCGTCTTTGACTCTTGAAGCATCGCTGACTAAGTGGCTCTTTAACTTATGGCAATTGGGACAACAAGAATGGAATCAAGTGATTACTGGAAGTACGTCTTCCGTACCCTTATTTCTCGCTATTTTAGCCCTATTTGTGTTAGCAACTTTACTAACCTTTACCACGATTCGTCAAAATTTTGCTTATCCATCCTTTCTTGTCGCTTTTGGTTATCTCATGATTTTACACACCTTTACAAGTTACGCGATTCTTTCTCAGGCGGTAACCGTTATTGGGTTTGGTATGCTCTTGATTGGTCTTACAAAACTGAATCAAAGCCAGAGTAATCGGTACTTTTTTAAACTTTCTACTTTGACGAGCCTTCTCACCGGTGCATTGGTTGGATTGGCTTACTGGGGAGTCGATTGGTTTATGCCTTCTCAGGAATGGGTTGAAATTAGTACGATCGGTTATCAAAACAGACTCGAAAGTCGTGGTTTTTTTGACTGGATTGATGCCCAGTCTCCAGGTTCAAGATACCGCCAGACTGGCATAGGGACCAATGACGAACAATTGGGTGGTCCCTTGAGAAAAGACTACACGCGACTATTTCAAGCGTATACTCCAGAACCTAATTACTGGAAAGTCTTGCATCGCTGGAATTATACTGGCGAGGGCTGGGGCAGTTCCCCCGCGGGACTATCAGAAGAAGTCTATTCTCCTTATGAACGAAGAGATTATGAAACTTCTACCTTGGCTGCTGCTGATGTTTCTGAAGGCGGTGTGCTCACTACTGCTTCTGTTGATTGGCAGGCTCCAATTGAGTACATTGCTTATCCTTATGGATGGACAACCATAGAAATAGACGCTGATCCTGTAGACTATTCTCTGTCTTACAATTACTCAACCGAGTACAATAATGTCCAAGACAAAGAAGGCCTACTGGAAGGATACAAGGTAGATTACGACTCCAGTTTCCCGGACCGGCTGGATGAGGCTCAACTCCGAGAAGATGACGGTTGGAGAATGTTATTCTGGGAAGAAATGTCTAGCCAGCCACTAGACGATACGCTGATTGAATCAGGTGATCAGTCGCTTGCTGAATGGATGTCTCTAGCTGCCCCAGAAGGCGTTCAACTTCCACTAGATTTCCCACAACGCGTGAAAGAGCTAGCACAAGAACTAACCGAGGGAATGAATAGCGAATATGAAATGGTTCGAGCTATAGAATTGTATCTGAAAAGTGAAGGTGGTTTTCGGTATAGTTTAAGAGATACCGCTCAAACACCGTCAGGAGAAGATTATGTTGAACATTTTCTATTTGAAACAAAAGTTGGCTATTGTGATAATTTTTCCAGTGCAATGGTTACCATGCTGCGTTCTATAGGGATTCCCGCTCGATGGGTCAAAGGATTCACTCCTGGAAGTAGCCAGACTAATGCTGATGGAGAACAATATTATCAAATCACCAATTCGAATGCTCATTCTTGGCCGGAAGTCTATTTTCCAAGTACTGGATGGGTCCCTTTTGAACCTAGTCCTTCCTTTGCTAATCCGATCACACGAACAGAAGACGATGTTTCTCCTGAAGATGACCGTTTTTCTTTCGATGATCAAGCTGTAACATTGGAAGATCTTGAAGCAGATACAGACACTGCAGTCGACGAAACTACTGAAGAAGAAGCACTATCTGAAGAAGTCGGAGAAGAATCAATAGAGGATCCCATAGCTGAAGAAGAAAGCGAAACAGAAGAAGCAGAATCCCCTGATCGTTCTCCGCTTTCTATCGTTACATTTATGCTTATGATCTTCAGTCTGATCTTATTCGTATTTAGTACATTGTATTTCTCACTACACTTGCGTTTAATGACTTGGTTACTAAAAAAAGCGATTCAAGGCAATAAGATTTCTCTTGAAAAAGCCTGCCATTGGACATTACGATTATTTGATCAGAAGCAAAAAAGGTCAAAAAGTCAGACAGTTCATGACTATGTGACTGTATTCCAAACGCTGACAAAAGAAGATGCAGAGATATTATCTGAATTCGTTGCACTAACAGATCACACTTTTTATAGTAAAACGATCTCGGTTTCATCTATTTCTGCTCTACAAAAAGAAACGTTAATTAGTACACTGGACGTTTTAGCAAAGAGTCTTAAAAGAAAAAACGGAGTCAACAAATAAAAGCAGCCGAACGCCCTTTTAAAAGGTGTTCGGCTGCTTTTTAGTTAGTCCATTTTAAGTGTGATTTTGTCGAAACCTTTTGTCAGAATCCATCCATCTATAGCCAGTAAGATGACCATCAAGATATAAACACCAAACGGCATTAACTCCTGTATAGCAAACATCCCTACTGCAACAATCCCTGTAATGGCTATAAAAATAACCGTCGCAAAGCATCCTTGGTTTGCTTCAGAAGCGTTATATCTCTTTGAAAAAGGAAAGGTTTGTATCGTACGTTTAACTTCTATTGAGAAAATCAAGATAACCAACAATAACCCATTCAGCAAAGCTGGTAAAATCCCCAAGCCCGAGAAGACTAGGACGACACTCGATAAAATCAAATAGATTGGAAAAAGCAACTTCATGGTCAGTGCTTTGATCATACCTCTTATAAAAACCCCCGCATGATCTTCCGAACTCATTCCAAATATCCAACTTCCTTTGAAGTTTTTGGAGTACTTCACTGAAACGGCCAGCATTGGAATTACTAAGAGTGCATAATAAGGCATGTATTTGAATACGGATAATTGATTGATTCCAACTCCGCTATCTTCCGTTAACCGATATGTTGATCCTATAAGTATAATCGGAAAGACAAAAATGGTCGCCAGAGACGGGTATAGTCTTGTCTTGAATTCTCTTTCGTTTTTGGTCAGTTGCCACGTGAAGTGATAGTAGCCTCTTTCCTTTTTATCCCAGCACAGCCACTTACTCGAGAGCGTTTCGTACCATGAACGTTTGTCTGTATCGCCTTCTCCACTTTCAAGTTTCTGTAAGTTCGCTTCCAGCTTGTCACTATTGAAATAATATAGAACCGCCAGCGCAACAGTCCCTCCAATAAGTAAAACGATATACACTAAATAAGTGAGTGAAAAGCCGTTTTCTAATAGGCCAAATGGTGCAACAAACCATAGTGGAAAGACAAAAATATGCCACCATTGTAGGTTCAATTCAATCGCAAGCATGCTTGGATTAATAAATTGAAAAGCTTGATTCATCACCTGATAGCCGATGACCGTGAAAACAGAAATCCCAATTTGACTATAAGCGATAATGTTCTTCAGCTTTTCCCCGTTGAAACGCTTGAGTACAGTGGCATAAGTGATAATTGTCAGTAGTAGACACCAGATGGATGCCACAACTGTCAGTAAAATAGCCAACAACCCTGCTAGTATCCCGTGGATAAAGAAGGTTCCAATCACCATTGGTACAGAGAGCGCGAGTGTTAGCGAGATAAGATAAATAAAGACATGGGTCGCTTTTGCGGCACTCAGCGTTCTTGAAGAGACCGGTTTCGTTCCAATCAGTATCTGGTCTTTTGTTTCAAGTAGAATACTAGAGAAATTCGCAATTAAAGTCGATAACAGCATCAAGAAAATAAAACTGAAGAACACCGTGTACTGGAACTGAATATTATCGATGGCGAAGACAAATAATAGAATCAGGCTGATCAGTGCATAGACCCATAAAGATTGGAAGAAAGCATTTTTATCTTCGTCCTCTTCCTTACTGTTTCCCCACATAGAGTTCGTTGGAATCACTTTTTCTTGTCGGCTATCCATAATCAGCTTTGTATCGATGATCTTTTCCATGATGGGATAATCCACACCCAAACGTCGGTACATTGGCGCTAATTTTCTGATGATCTTGATAAAGAAACCTGCCTCTTGTTTCTGACTTCCACCAAAAACATTACGCATCATAAGGCGTTTCTCCTTTCATGACTGAAACGAAGGCATTGGCGAGTTCTTCATATTCGTTGAATCCCGTCAACTGATTGAACAACTGCTCAAGTGTTCCATCTGCCTCTTTTTGAAGCTCATCAAAATGTCCGTCAGCTACCACACGCCCTTCATTCAAGATGATAATACGGTCACTGAGTTTCTCCACCGTATCCATAATGTGCGAAGAATAAAAGACTGTTTTTCCTTCTTTTTTCAATTCTGAAAGAATTTCTTTTACGATTTGTACGCTGTTGGCGTCCAGCCCATTTAACGGTTCATCCCAAAATAGAATATCTGGATTATGTAATAAGCTAGATATAATCAGAACTTTCTGACGCATTCCTTTTGAAAAAGACGATAAGCGGTTCTTAAAGGCTTCTTCGATACCTAGGATCTGCATCATTTTCAAGCTCTTCTCTCGAACCATGTCTTCTTCCAGTCCATATAGTCTACCTACAAAGAGCAAGTACTCTTCAGCAGATAAGGTATCGTATAGTTCTGCATTCTCAGGCACATATCCGATTCGAGCTTTATAAGTATCTCCTGAATCTTTAAGGGACTTTCCAAATATAAAGATTTCCCCCATATCTGGTTGGAGTAATCCCAAAATTATTTTAACGGTCGTACTTTTTCCAGCGCCATTTGGTCCAATGTATCCAATAATTTCTCCCGGATAGACTGAAAAATCAACGCCTTTTAAAACGTGATTGCCTCCAAAAGATTTCGTGACTTCTTTCATTTCTAAAATCTTATCCATATATGTACCTCCATAAGTTACGATTAGGAGTATTTTATCATACACCATCCGCAGAAAATAGGGACGATTGGACATTTCTTTACCTGAACACGCAAATGTATGATACATTCTTTATGTTACTATATAAACGATTTCATCTAAATCTGGAGGGTGTTCTATATGTACATAAATTCGTTGAAAAAGTTATCTATCTGGGCAATTGTCTGGCGAAGCGTGCTGACGATGATTGGCGTTGAAATAGCTAATGCCTTTTTACTTATTGCCATGCAAGAGAATTATCCGGAAGTCTTTGGATTAATGGTTAATTTATTTCTATATTTTCTGATTTATAAAATTATTCTTCGTCAATTATCCAAGCAGAACGTCTTCACGACTGGAATCACTGGAGAAGGCCCACCTGAGAAAAAGCAGTTACTTCCGGTAGCTGGACTAACCATTTTAGTTGCTATCTGTGGAAGTCTGTTTATCTATTTTGCTTTGCGTATTTTTTTATCTTTTACAGATTTTTATACCTTTTTTATCTCTTATATGGGTTTGAATCCAAATGAGTTGATAGTCGAAACGCCTTCGTTCCTATACCTTCTCCCTCTTACAGTGATTGCCGCACCGATCGTTGAAGAAGTTTTCTTTAGAGGCGTATTAATGAATAAATGGTCGGAGAAATACGGCGTTTGGAAAGGGATTCTATTCAGTTCCATTATATTTATGATTATCCATTTCAATTCTTTGTTCTTTCCGCAACTGATTTTAGGTTTCCTGTGTGCTGTAGTCTACACCAAGACAAAAAAGCTCATCTATCCTATTCTGACCCACGCGCTTTATAACCTTATCGTTATTATACCTACTCTGTTTACAAGTGACACTGCTAGTCTGGAAGAATTGTACATTATCGCCAATCCTACTGCAGAATTCATCCAGGAACTCACGCTTTATTCCATCGTTTTCGTGATTGTTTTGGCTGTAACCATCTTATTCATTAAAAAATACGGTAAGGGGTTAAAAGCAGAAGCAACTCCTTACTTGACGAATATTCCGTCTGAATTTTTAGAGCACGAGCCTGTACAGAATGTTGACGATATCGAAAACTTTGAAGATTTTTAATCTTAAAACTATAAGTGAACTCACTATTAAATGAATCTACTTTGTCTCAACACCTTTCTTTTTTTTAATTGAGTTGTTGGGACTTTTATTTATTATGAGATTTTTCTTTAAATTCGGTGTATCTATTCTCATTTTTATGTATACTTGATTCCAAGGAAACGGTATGATGGATTGAAATAAGGGGGAAATTGTCATGCATCAGAATGAAACATTCAAAGAAGTAGCTGCAAAACTAGCTTCAGAAAAAACCTTTCATATGGAGTCATTATTTAGATTGATTAGACAACCGAGTATTAGCGCTCAGAATTTAGGGGTTCTAGAGTGTGCTGATTTGCTTCAATCAATGATGGTTGATGCCGGAATTGAAACACAACTATTAGAAACTGAAGGATTTCCTGTAGTCTACGGAGAAGTCTTGCATCCTGATAATGACTTAACCGTTTTGTTTTACGGTCATTACGATGTTCAACCACCAGAACCTCTAGAATTATGGCATTCAGAACCTTTTGAACCTACGATTCGTGACGGTAAGATTTTTGGGAGAGGTACTGGTGACAACAAAGGACAGCTGATTGCACATGTACTCGCTGTGAAAACCTTGCTGGAATTATATGGTAAACTACCGATCAATGTAAAATTCCTGTTCGAAGGAGAAGAAGAAAAAGGAAGTGTTCATTTAGAACCTTTTGCTGAAAAACATAAAGACTTGCTCAAAGCAGATATTGCTTACACAGCCGATGGTCCAATGGAAGGCAAAGATCAGCCTTCTGTTACTTTAGGGAACCGAGGTCTTTTATATATTGAATTAAACGCTAAAGGGGCTTTAAGAGATAACCACTCTGGTAATAAAGGAAATATTGCACCTAATCCTGCGATGGATCTCATTAACTTGATTCGTTCCATGATTGACGAAGAAGGTACCGTTTTAATTGATGGCTTTTATGACGGCATTCTGACCCCAACAAAAGAAGAACTGGATCATATCCGCTCGTTACCCTTCAATCCAGAAGCGACTGCTGAAGTCATCGGGATTGACGAAATCAACATGACTGTTGAAGAGTACTATAAAAAACTGTGTCTCTCGCCAACCTTTAATATCGCGGGGTTTGGAAGTGGCTATACTGGAGAAGGAACTAAAACCATTATTCCAAGCGAAGCGAAAGTGAAAATCGATATGCGTTTGGCCGCTGATCAAGATCCAAATCAGATTTTTGAATCTATTCTAGCTCACGTTGAACAATTCAAATCTAAAAGTAAGATATCTGTCGACTATTTAGGTGGTGTTAAACCTTCTAGAACGCCGATGCATCTAGAAATTGTCCAAAAAGTGATTCAGTCAGTAGAGATTTCGCATGGCAAAACTCCGGTCGTTCTACCAGCTCTTGGCGGAACAGGACCGATGTATATCTTCACAGATATTTTGGGTATCCCATCCTTAACAATTCCTTATGCCAATGTGGATGAAGATAACCATGCACCTAATGAAAACATCGGCGAAAAAGAATATTTAGATGGTATTCGAACAACTTGTGCGACCATTTTACACCTTGGAGATCGAATTTAAGGTAGGATTTTCTCAAATTAACATACTTAACGGCCTCAATTTCAAGAATCAGACGTGTATTCTTCAAACTCATTGGCTATTTCAATCTTAGTTCCAACAATCGGACACGTATGCTTCAAACTCATTGGCTATTTCAATCTTAGTTCCAACAATCAGACACGTATTCTTCAAACTCATTGGCTATTTCAATCTTAGTTCCAACAATCGGACACGTATGCTTCAAACTCATTGGCTATTTCAATCTTAGTTCCAACAATCAGACACGTATTCTTCAAACTCATTGGCTATTTCAATCTTAGTTCCAACAATCAGACACGTATGCTTCAAACTAACATCATTTAAAAACCGCAGTTTCGACTATGAGGCTTACAAGCCTTCAAGTGTCGAAACTGCGGTTTTTTTACTCTTCTTCTAGCGTGTATTCTTTAAAGAATTGTTCCAGATAGATTTCCATAAACTGGTGACGGTCTTCTGCAAGCTGGATGGCTGTTTCGGTATTCATAAGTTCTTTTAGTTTTAGTAATTTTTCATAAAAATGATGGATTGCACTACTTTTTCCTTCGCGGTATTCCTTTTTAGTCATGTTTTCTCGAACAGTATACTGCGGATCAAAAATCGGATTGCCCACACTCCCGGCGTATACAAAGGTTCTAGCAATTCCAACTGCTCCAATAGCATCCAAGCGATCTGCATCTTGAACCACTTTCGCTTCCAGAGACCCGTACAAGTGGTTGTTCCCACCTTTATAAGACATTGTCTGGATGATGGATAAAACATGCTCAATGATAGCAGACGGTACACCTTCTCCTTCAAGCCAGTAATTAATTTCAGAGACACCTTCCGCTTCGCTGGAAACAATCTTATCGTCTGCAAGATCATGCAGGAGTGCAGCTAATTGAACGACGAATAAATCTGCTTTTTCAGCTTTACCAATTTTAATTGCATTATTCCAAACGCGTTCGATATGGAACCAGTCATGACCGGATCCTTCTCCTGTCAATCTAGAGCGGACCATTTCCGCTGTACTCAAGACGATTTCCTCATTCATCGAATTCCTTCTTTCCGTTCTACTCTTTTTCTCAGTCTACCATATTTATGCTACACTGTGGAAAACAGATCATTGTACTGAGTTCCTCATTCTATTTAAAAGAAAGGGTTTAATGTCCTATGAAAATTCTAATTGATGCTGATGCCTGTCCAGTGAAAGACGTTGTCATCGAAGAAGTTAAAGATAAAGAAATTCAAGTGGTTTTAGTTTCCAGTATTGCGCATTATTCTCTTCAAGACTATCCAGAATACGTAAAGCGGGTTTACGTAGAGCACGGTGCAGATTCCGCTGACTTTAAAATCGTTCAACTTGCTAAACTCTCAGACATCATCGTTACACAAGATTATGGTCTAGCTTCTCTTCTGCTCCCAAAAGGTTGTATTGTCTTGCATCATAAAGGTTTTCAATACTCTTCTGATAATATCAATCAGTTACTCGAGACAAGACATTTTAGTGCTATGGCACGTAAAAGTGGTCAGCGCACAAAAGGACCAAAGGCGTTTACTGCTGAGGATAAAGAAACTTTTCGAAAACTGTTCCAGCAATTCTTATAGGCCGCTTAAAAAAGCTCGACATCTATCGTCGAGCCTTTTCAGTTATTCTACTGTTTCTTCCCAAGCTAGCATGCCACCTGTTACGTTGACCGTTTTTATACCTCGCTGTTCAAGAATGTCCCCTGCTCTAGCTGATCTTTTACCAGAGCGACAAATCACATGATAAGTCTTGGCTGGATCAAATGCATCCAGTTGATATTCTAACGTAGATAGCGGTATATTTCTCGCTTGCTCAATGTGCCCTTGATCAAACTCTTCTATTTCTCTTACATCGATCAAGTTGACTTCATCCAAGTGTTTTTTCAATTCTTCAATAGTTATTTCGGGCATTTCACTTCACTCCTTTTCAACCTTATTGCAAGTAGTGGATCATTTCTATACTCCATAGTATCTCATAAAAAGAGAAAATAAAATGAAAAAAATTCGAATTGGAGAACTAATGTCTCATGATACAACTTTAAAAGAGTAGGATTTAAAAAATCGCTCTTAAAGTAAAGGACTTCCTTCATAAAATGATCATGAAAATATGTTACGATAGTTTACATGAGAACGTATTGAGGGAGCCGAATGTATGAAAAAGAAAACAATCGCTACAGTATTAGGTGGACTAGGTGCTGCCGTAGGTGCTTTGACCTTGACCGGTAATTACTTTTACAAGACCGCTGTAGCCAATACGAAGAAACCTTTTATTGAGGAATTCGATCACGCTACCATCCACCCAGATGATCCATGGGCGGCTGAGAAACAATGGTATAACGATGTAGACCACGAAATAACGCATATTGTTTCTGAAGATGGACTAAAAATTTCAGGTGTTTATATTCCAGCAGCAAAGCCGTCAGATAAAGTCGCTTTGATTGCCCATGGTTATAGTGGTAGCTTAAAAGATATGGCACCTTTCGCCAAATTGTTTTATGACTTAGGGTTTAATATCTTGGTTTCTGATGCAAGAGGTCATGGTTCTAGCGAAGGAAATTATATTGGATTCGGCTGGCATGAAAGAAATGATTATTTAAGATGGATTGATCAAATGATCCAACGTCACGGGGAACAGTCCGAAATCGTTCTTTATGGCATTAGCATGGGTGGCGCCACTGTATTGAATGTCAGTGGTGAACAGCTACCGAAACAAGTTAAAGCCATCGTTGAAGATTGTGGATTCAGTTCCGTAGAAGAGGAAGTTACCCATCAGTTAAAAGATATGTACAAACTACCGAAGTTTCCACTAGTTCAAATGACCAGCCTAATCACAAAAATTCGTGCTGGTTATTGGTTTGAAGAAGCTAGCTCGCTTGAACAAGTTAAAAAAAATCAAACACCAACGTTATTCATTCATGGAGACGCTGACCACTTTGTCCCAACTTGGATGGTGTATGAGCTCTATGAAGCAAATGCTTCTCCTAAAGAACTTTACATCGTGCCTGGAGCAGAACATGCCTATGCCTATGTAACCGACAAGGAGACTTATCGTAGTAGAGTTTCTCACTTCCTTAAACATTACGTAACATTAGATCACACCTTGTAAATAAAAAACGATACTTGCCAGAAGCTATTCCTCTGCGTAAGTATCGTTTTTAATCTATTTTATTGATCCGGCCATTGGTGATGATCGATTTGTATGGCTCCCATCAGTTTTTTCCTACGCTCTTCTTGATTTGCAAATAACTCTTCAAAATCTTGAGCAGATATCAGCGGTACGTTCTTTTCGATTAAAGGGTCTATATCAGGAATCGGCGGTGTAGTCTCAGAAGGAGTGACAACCGCCTCAGTCAGGCTTTCCAAATAAGTCTTTATACTAGATTTTGTACTTTTAATCAGTAAGAAATTCGTTTTATTTTCTTCTGCTAACCCATTTTTCAAAACCGTAAGCGTTTCGTCCAGTATGGCAATCGCTACAGAAGCAGACTCCTTTGGATTACTACTATGGTAGAAATGGAGTAAAGGATAGGCATGATGCTGTTGCGTTAACTGACTGATTTTAGAAGAAACATCTACTAGTACCAAATCAATATTATGGAAATCCTCACCATTCCAAATATTGTCAATCACTTCTGTGCTTTTATTTCCAAGACTTGTTATGCTCATTGCCAGCGAGCGTTTTTGAACAACGGCGTCTACAACAGAGATAATATACGAAGCACATAAAGTCAAAAATAGAATCCCTACACCTGAATTTAAAGTTGTCAAGATCTGCCAAAATCCTGCTTTTGGTGCGTTATCTCCAAGACCGAGCGTGAACAAGGTAAATCCAGTGAAATAAATGCGTTCATACCAGACGATTGGACTATCTGGGCTGGACGTATTGCTTATAGAAGTAGGATCTCCTGAAAAGAATAATGAAAACCCCGCCCAAATCATAAAGGACCATAAAAATAACGTGCTCACTAATGTTATCGGACCGACGAAATCACAAAACTTATTTTTTATATTTCCCAGTCGGTTGAACACTTTCCAAATCATTTCTGCTAATCTCTTGGAAAGCGGACCTACCCCACCATCAACCCAAAGCGTCGTCCAGATTAAATCTATAATCGTTATTCCAATTACAATAATTCCTGAGATATAAAAAAACCAATTCATACTATATGCCACCTGTCCTATACGAGTTGTTACCTCTCCATCATAATAGGATTAGTTGGATTCTCCAAGTGGGACGAACTTGAATCGATTATTTCTTCCATATAGACATTCACCTTGTTTCTTCCTGTTTCTTTCGCTTGATACAAAGCCGTATCCGCTTTATTTAAAAGATTTGATACCGTTTCTCCTACATCTCTGATGGACTCTGCCACGCCTAAACTAAGCGTTATACTAATTTCACCTTCTGACGTAATCAACGGCGTACTTTCAACCTCTACTCGAATACGATTTGCTAGCATTTCCGCTTGGGATTGATGACAATTTTTAATTGCAAAAACAAATTCTTCTCCGCCATACCGAGCGAAAAGTTCTTCATTCACTAAATTATTCTGGCAAATTTTAACAATATGTTCCAATAAGCGGTCTCCCATGTGGTGACCATATACATCATTCACTTTTTTGAAATAATCCACGTCCATAATCATGACAGAAAAAGGGGTTTGCTCTAAAACTGACTGTTCATAGTCCAGTTCGCACTGCTGTAAAAAGCTCTCCGATTATAAATTTGAGTCAAATCATAATAATAAGCCTGTTGTTCCAGAAGGTTCTGTACCGACCCCCAAAAGTTAGAGTAACATTCTAACTTTTGGGGGCTTTTTACATGGCGAAATATAGTCAAGAATTCAAATTAAAACTTGTAAAAGAATACGAAAATGGCAAATTGGGATATAAATCACTAGCTAAAAAGTACGGTATACCAGATTCTTCTCCTATTAGAAGATGGACCAACCTTTATAAAACTTATGGAAAAGAAGGATTAAGCCCAAAGAAATCGAAAGAAGTCTATCCTGTTCATTTCAAATTAGATGTATTACAATTTATGAAACGAACAGGTTCTTCCTACCAAGAAACGGCTAATTCCTTCGGAATCAGAGAACTTTCTGTTATTGCGAATTGGAATCAAGCTTTTAACAAAGAAGGGATAGAAGGCCTGAAACCTAAAAAAAAGGGACGACCTTCTATGTCTAAATTACCTAAAAAAACAAAAGTGAATAAGAGTCAGAGTATGTCTAGAGAACAAGAGCTAGAGCGTGAGAATGAACTTCTTAGGTTAGAGAACGCTTATTTAAAAAAGGTAAAAGCTTACGAGGAGAATCCAAATGCCTTCCTCGCAGAGCACAAACAAGGTTGGCATTTGAGCTCAAAAAAGAAGGATATAGATTGAAAGATATTTTTAAAGTTGTGGGCATTCCTGAGGCTACGTACCATTATCATATAAAACGAACAGGCGCAGAAGATTACGATTTGTCTTTAAAAGAACAGATTACTGATATATTCTATCAATCCAAAGAGCGTTACGGATATAAGCGAATCACGGACGAATTGAATGACGCTGGAATAGTAATCAACCATAAAAAGGTCTATCGCTTAATGAAGGAGTTAGGGTTGAAATGTATTAAATTCACACGTAAGACTCGAAAAAATAACTCTTACAAAGGAACTGTAGGAAAAGTTGCCAAGAACAATTTAAACCGCCGGTTTAATACGTCAATTCCTTTACAGAAACTAGTGACTGATATCACTGAATTTAAATGTACTGGAGATCAAAAACTTTATTTTAATCCCATAGTAGATTTGTATAATGGTGAAATTATTTCTTACAGTATTAATAAGCGTCCTGTTTTAGATTTAGCAATGGAACCTTTAAAAGAAGCTATTAAAACGATAAAGCAAAAAGCTACTGTTCGCACTACGATTCATTCCGATCAAGGGTGGCACTATCAACATAAAAAATGGGTAAATTTATTAAAACAGAATAAAATCTTCCAGAGCATGTCTCGTAAAGCAACCTGTTCTGATAATGCCGTTATAGAAAACTTTTTTGGGATTATGAAGCAAGAAATGTATCACGGAGAACCTAAAGTAAGCTATGAAGAACTAAGAGAACAGATTGAAGAATATATTGAGTGGTACAATACCACTCGTAGAAAGAAAAAACTGGCTGGCTTAAATCCAGTAGAATACCGAACTCAAGCCAGCCAGTCGGCTGCATAATATTAAAACTCTAACTTTTGGGGGTCAGCACCTTCTGAAGTTTTTTGACTTTTGTGATATCCGTAAAGATAATTAAAAACCCATCTACATTATGGGCAGGATCTAGTAAAGACAAGCGTACTTGATAAATTTTTTCATCGTTTAACTGCGTTTTAATTTCTGCCATACCAATTTTCATATTGAACGGTGTCTCAAATAAGGTTTCCCATATATCTTGAATATCTAAACCAATCAACGACCGATTGACTTGCGTAAAATGCCTTCTACAAGCCTGATTCATTTCAACTAGCCTTAAAGATTCATCTAGTACCATAACAGCATCGTTAATACTATTAAATATCACATCTTTTGCAACGGGCATCAAGCTGAATAATCTAGATGAATTGATGGCCCAAAAATAAAGTAAGGTCGAAATCCACATCACCATAGGTACAGGATCAATCCCCTCAGGTGTTAAACCAACCAGATAAACAAAAGCTGTCGTCATAGGTAGGAATTGCCCAAAAAGAAGTGCCAGAATTTGTGGACGGTACTGTTTAGACATCTCTCTATATCTAGATGCCAACAACAAGAAACCGGCTAGCATACAACCAAATGTTAGAATCCCCTGAAGTAGATACCAGAACCCAATCTCTTGATAGAAAAAAGGCGCGCCTAATGTTGGATGGATTTCGTACACTCTATAGTACAGATGATGAAAATCGTTGGTAGCTACCAAAGTGGTTGTGATCACCGGAATAATTAATAATCCAGCAATTTGTTTCTTTTTAAGATTGAATCCTAGATACTTCAAAATAAACAGCAAACCTAATGGAGAAGCATAAGGCAACGCACAGTACAGAACAGTTGTCCAAAATTTCATTTCAACAAGATTTGAAGAAAGCATTCCGAAGGCAGACCCTAAGCAGTAGATGGTAATTGTGCCTATATACGGTAGAAAATAAGAAGATATGCTTTTGTACAGATGTCTCTTACGAAAAATATATAGAAATAAGTATAAATTTAGAACACCCGATGTTGCGGTAACGGATATGTAAGCTAATAGTTGTCCATGCATAGTTTGTACCTCTATACTCTGTTTTTATTTTACTATAGCACAGTTATCTCGACTTCGAACAAAACGCTTTGAGAACAATTTATGACAAATAACTAAAATAGACAGATCACTCGTTCAACTATGAGTGATCTGTCTATTTCTTAAAACGTTAAATCTATTTAGTTTCTATTCGGGATGTCTTCGATAGAATCAATATCCATATACGCTGGGACAGCCAAGCCGCTGCGGGCTCCTTCTAAGTTTGCCCCTAAATCATTGATGTCTTCTCCATACTCTTCCATAAACGCGCCATGAGAACCTGGTAGCCAAGGTGCTAAACTGACATCTCCTTCACCTGCTGCAATGGCACTAAACATAATGGCCGGGTCAACACTAGAAATTGTTGTATTAAATCCGTGCTGATCTAGTACCACTTTCATGACGTTTGCTGAAGCACGTTCCGTATCCCAAGGCGTCGAAAGAAGTTCAACGGTTTCTCCATTACCTTTTTCTGCTCCAGATACCCATTCTTCAACTTTGTCTTGATTGTCTTCTACCCATTGCGCAGCAACTTCTTCAAAGGGCGTGTCTCTTGCCTCAAGCATAACATCTTGCATATCTTCAACTTCCCAGTTGAATTGCTCTATGATTTTATAAGCTTCTGGCATATCCTCTTCGAATCCGAGTCTGGTCACTGTGTGGATGCTCTCTGTTTCTCCAAAAGTCAGTTCTGGATCCTCTAAAAATTTAATATCATACTCTTCAAATTTCCAGTGTGGTGCCCAAGCTGTAATGATGATTGGCTCTTCATTTCGGATCGCTTGATCCAATTCTGTCAGCATTCCAGCAGCAGAACTTTCCTGTAAATCCCAACCATTCAAGTTATCGTATGTCTCTATAGTATCTTTAGCCATTTGAGTTAAGCCTGCTCCCGGTTCTGTCCCGGTGATTGTGTAATCGAGCGCTTCTCCTAAATGGGTTTCTCCTGTATCCTCTGCTCCTTCTCCGGTACTACATCCTGCGAGTAGCAAAGCCCCTGATACAATTGACAGTGTTCCTATAGATTTTTGATAAAACATTCTTTTCCTCCTCCAAAATTAGTCCGTTGAAGATTTTTTTTTAAAAGAGATGATATGTATTTCTACTCAATTTGTTTTCCTAAAATCAGAAATTGAACGACATACTCTTTTTGATCTCCAATAGACTCCACTAATTATGTTAACATAACCTGGGAAGAGAATCAAAAAAGCCCCGTTTTGTACCGACCCCCAAAAGTTAGAGTAACATTCTAACTTTTGGGGGCTTTTTACATGGCGAAATATAGTCAAGAATTCAAATTAAAACTTGTAAAAGAATACGAAAATGGCAAATTGGGATATAAATCACTAGCTAAAAAGTACGGTATACCAGATTCTTCTCCTATTAGAAGATGGACCAACCTTTATAAAACTTATGGAAAAGAAGGATATAGATTGAAAGATATTTTCAAAGTTGTGGGCATTCCTGAGGCTACGTACCATTATCATATAAAACGAACAGGCGCAGAAGATTACGATTTGTCTTTAAAAGAACAGATTACTGATATATTCTATCAATCCAAAGAGCGTTACGGATATAAGCGAATCACGGACGAATTGAATGACGCTGGAATAGTAATCAACCATAAAAAGGTCTATCGCTTAATGAAGGAGTTAGGGTTGAAATGTATTAAATTCACACGTAAGACTCGAAAATATAACTCTTACAAAGGAACTGTAGGAAAAGTTGCCAAGAACAAGTTAAACCGCCGGTTTAATACGTCAATTCCTTTACAGAAACTAGTGACTGATATCACTGAATTTAAATGTAGTGGAGATCAAAAACTTTATTTTAATCCCATAGTAGATTTGTATAATGGTGAAATTATTTCTTACAGTATTAATAAGCGTCCTGTTTTAGATTTAGCAATGGAACCTTTAAAAGAAGCTATTAAAACGATAAAGCAAAAAGCTACTGTTCGCACTACGATTCATTCCGATCAAGGGTGGCACTATCAACATAAAAAATGGGTAAATTTATTAAAACAGAATAAAATCTTCCAGAGCATGTCTCGTAAAGCAACCTGTTCTGATAATGCCGTTATAGAAAACTTTTTTGGGATTATGAAGCAAGAAATGTATCACGGAGAACCTAAAGTAAGCTATGAAGAACTAAGAGAACAGATTGAAGAATATATTGAGTGGTACAATACCACTCGTAGAAAGAAAAAACTGGCTGGCTTAAGTCCAGTAGAATACCGAACTCAAGCCAGCCAGTCGGCTGCATAATATTAAAACTCTAACTTTTGGGGGTCAGCACCTCAGCGCGTTTTTTCTCTATTCAACTCTTCTTATACATCTACGATTTTTCTCAAGGTTCTTCTAATTTCTTTTCCTTGTAAAATAATCACAGACCAGAACATCATGGTGCTGATCATAAATGAGATCAAGCTCGGTAAGGGCTGAGTCGTCCAGCCTAGCAAAAGGAAGATCAGTGGAATAAAGCCCAGTAAAGCAGCTGCTTGAAGATACAAAACGTACTCTTCCGTATCCAGACGTACCATTTGGATTGCGAGAAACATGGCAACCAGCGCAAATATGCAGATGATGGGAATAGAGTACGTAATGGACCAGCCAGACCAGTCATTGATAAAGTCAAAATATAAACTAATGCCAGATAAAAGCAGAATCAGATACAATATCCCCTTCGTGATATTTCGGCGTTTGCGGATAATAATTAAAACGACCATCCACATACTCATAATTCCAAAGACAACGTAATCCAATCCAAAAAACTCAAAAGACCAGAGCCATTGAACCAAAAAGTAGATCACAATAGCCACCACTGATATTAGCGTCAACAACTTTGTTATACGTGCTCTATTAAACCGTAAAGGAATAGCTGGGAATGGATCAGACGCCACTTCTGCTTGTTCAAGCTTCACGATCTGCTTCCCACAAAGCGGGCATTCTGACCATTCACCTTTTACAATCGTCTTACAGTGAGGACATGGATTCATCTGCTTTCTCCTCCAGTTCTTCTTTGGTGACTTTATTAGCTGTGACCGTCACGGGAATCTGTTCTTGACTCAGCAATTCCACGAAGCGTTTTTGAATGATTGTATCCACAAAAGGCGTTGTGAAACTAACCGTCAGACTATTTTCATGACTGATCATACAAAATTGCGGTCGAATCGCAGACGTATGGAAATAAACAGACCGCACATAAGGTCTGACTTGCTCTGGAAACTCTATTCTACCCAAGTTGGACATAGCAACCGTCACTTTCCGGTTATGGAATTTGTTAATCACTTTCAATATAAAATCTTTGAGTGGTCGTGGCTGTATCCGAACAAACGAGTTCAACTCAAATGAAATAAACCGATTTAGTCTCTCTTCTAGATACTCTGGCCCTGTTTGTGCTTTGAGCTGCTCGGAAAGGGTTGTACAGAGCTTTTGAAAGTCTGGTCGTTCTCTATTTTCAATTACCGTTTTCAATTTTACCGTAGTAAAAAAATTTCTAGCCGAAGTGGATGGAAAATATTGTCTTAGATTAACAGGTACCGAGACCGCTATCGCTGAAGGTTTAGCCTCTCTATCTTTTGTTTGCTCGACGGCTAAAAGATAGAGTGCGGTCAGATAGACGGTCAGCGATACATTAAATGACTTAGCCAGTTTCAGTGTCTGATTTAAAGGGAGATCTAATTCAATGACTCTTGTTCGATTATCAGGTGTCTTTTGCCCTTTAATTCTGTAAATCGCTTTTTGATCGTCTTCTTGATTCACTAAATCAGGCGCATCCATCATCGCTGAGGGCATAGAACGCTTATTTGCAGGCATATCTGACTCTCTTTCCAGATAAATCTTTTCCAGAGCAGATAAAGCCGCTTTTCTAAAGTTCTTCTGACGACTTTTTCTAAAATATTTAGCAAAACTGTCTTCTCTTTGGTCAGCTACTCGAGCTTGTTCTTTTTGATTTTCTTCATCATGAACCTCTAGATACATCAAGGCAACATACTTGGAGACCAAATCTTCAAAGAACCACTGCGCCCCTGTTCCATCAGACAATGCATGAAACACTTCCAGATGGATACGATTATTATGGTAAAGTACTCGGAACAACAATTCTTTTCGGTCGAAATGATAAATCGGGGCACAGGGTGGTTTGGTTTCTGGTCTGGCGACCGGTCTCAAGTTACTTTCTTCCAAGTAATACCAGAATAATCCTCTTCTAAGCACACTACGGTATAATGCGTACTGCTTGTAAACAGCATCTAGCGCACGCTGCAAAATTCTTGGATTGATTGCCCCTTCTAATTCAGCACTCAGTCGAAACACTTTTGTATCCACATCATTTTTTGCTGCCAGAAAAATATTGGACGCGTTATCCAGTCTGACCCAATTCCTTCTCTCCAAGCCGTATCCCCTCTCTAGTGCGACGTCTCATTTTAATTTCTAGTCAGAAAATCATTCATAATACGGTAAGACTCATCTAACGGTGTTGCAAATTTTGGGTATGTAATAAATCCATGAACGGCGTTTTCTACTCGATGCAGCCGGACTTTGTTGCCACTTTTAAATAAAGCACTCGCATAAGCTTCGCCTTCATCACAAAGCGGATCATACTCTGCTGTAATCACTAATGTCTCTGGCTGGTTCGATAAATCTTCAGCCATTAAAGGCGCAACTTTGTAGTTTTTGCGCTCTGCTTCGTCAGGAACGTATAACTTCATATAACTCTGAATTTTCTCAATCGTTAATCCATAATCGTGTCCGTTGCGTCGGATTGAGTCAAACGGAGACGATTCAGAATGGTCCCAATAAGTGACTGGATAGAGTAAAATCTGTTTATAAGGTTGTGTCAGCCCATTTTCTCTTAATAAGATACTGACGACAGCCGCCAAGTTTCCTCCCGCAGAATCCCCCATAATGATCCATTTAGAAGTATCTTCTGGACCAGTGAATTCTAACTGTTCAAGTAAAATTTCAGCCGCGCGAAAACAATCCTCAAGACCAGCTGGATAAGGATATTCAGGTGCTAATCTATAGTCTACTGAGTACACTACCCTTCCTAGCGCATCCGCAAGGTTCATGCAGGCTCTTGTATAGGAATCGATATCTCCAATAACCCAACCGCCGCCGTGGATGTATAAAATTGGTTCTTCGTGTTTTTTCTTTTTAGGCATAAAAATTCGGACGTCGATTTTATGCGAACGGTCTTCAGAATAAATCTGTTCATTTAATATTCGATAAGATCTTTTAGGCTTAGCGTAAAAGATCTGCTGAAATTTTCTGATTGACTGATAATCTTCTTGGATATCAATTTTCGGAGAAGACATCAGCTTTAAAATCAATTTGAAGAATGGATTCATAATTCGGCCTCATTATCTTTAACTTTTCTACAGTTTATCACGAAAACCTTTCACAGACATTAAAACAGTCTATTCCCCATCTAGATTTTGTGTATAGATATGGTAAACTTGTTCACAATAAAGACTGAAAGGACTGGTATAATTGAAGACTGCTAAAGAATGGATACAAGAATTGAATCTAGCAGCTCACCCTGAAGGAGGCTACTTTGTTCAAACAGATATCAGCGCTCAACAATACCCTAATAGTAAAAAAGATTTACCCTTATATACGAATATTTTCTTTTTACTCACAAAAGAAAGTGCTTCTCATTTCCATCAACTGACTTCAGATGAGCTGTGGTTTTTCCATGCTGGATCTCCTTTGACTGTCCATTCTCTGAATCCAGATGGATCCTATAGCCAAAATAAGCTTGGACTAAACTTTTCCCAAGGGGAATTTCCCCAGTATACCGTCCCAGCTGGAACCATTTTTGGATCCACTGTTGAAGATGGATACGCTCTAGTCAGCTGCACCGTCGTTCCTGGTTTTGATTTCTCAGACTTTAAATTATTTACTCAATCCGAATTGCTAAAAGAGTATCCTGAACACAAAGAAATTATCACTAAATTAGCATATGAAACGCTTCCTGAATGAGATACCCCTTTGTTTTGAAAAGACCTCTTTGAAAGCTTGCTCCTTTAGCAAAAATTGTCTTTTTTTCTCCTTATATTTTATTTGACTTGGCTTGGCGCTACTGTATAATTGAAAACGCGTGACTAACCACGACAAGACCTAAAAGGAGAACAAAAAATGAGTAATGGTAATTTAGAAGGCAAACACATGTCTTTTAGTGAAATAACTGCTAATCCTGCACCACTTGGATTGCTTGGATTTGGAATGACAACGGTATTACTGAACATCCACAATGCTGGATTCTTTCCAATCAACCCAATGATTATTGCGATGGGTATTTTCTATGGAGGATTGGCACAAGTCGTTGCTGGTATCATGGAATTTAAAAAGAATAACACTTTTGGTACAACTGCTTTTACATCATATGGATTTTTCTGGCTATCATTTGCTGCATTGAACTTATTACCAATGATGGGATTAGGGGAACCAACTTCTTCAGAAGCTATGGCCGCTTACCTGTTCATGTGGGGACTATTTACTTTAGTCATGTTTATTGGAACACTTAGAATCAGTCGTGCCTTACAAGTTGTTTTCGGTACATTAGCGCTTTTATTCTTTTTATTAGCTATTGGAGATTTCACTGGTTCAGAATTGATTATCACAATTGCTGGTTATGAAGGCATCATCTGTGGTTTCTCAGCAATTTATGCTGGTTTAGCTCAAGTCATCAATGAATTATACAAGAAAAACCTTATGCCTTTAGGCGAAGTGAAATAAATCGATCTATTTGATCCTACAAAAACACCATCCAATCAACATTGGATGGTGTTTTTTATTGTTCATTTAATTTAGGGACAACTTTAGCTTTCTTATTTCGACGTCCTCTTGACCGTTTATAGTGTGGTCTTTTTAGTATTCGAACGCGCTTGACGGTTGAAATCTGTTGAATTTCTTTTACAGCCCCTTCGATTTTATCAAGCCCTTCCTCCAGATCAATCAGTACATAAACGTAACCGTTTTTTCGATTACTCGTCATGTCCCCCATGCGCAAATCGAAATGATTGAACATCTGAATGATTTCCGGCAAAGTATCCATCGTTTCTTCGTAAAATACCGTTACACGGTAGGGAGAATGAAATAATTGTCTCGCCCCAGGGAAATTGACTGAATCTCTGACTGTTCCATATAAAAGAAAATCACTGAGTGACTTTCTAGCTAAGCGCTCTCCGCCTTCCAAGGCTTCTTGAGTATTCCCGCCGATATGTGGGAGTAGGGTTATCTTTTCGTGCCCCAATAAAACTTCCTCTGGAAAATCCGTTATATATCCAGCAATTTGGTCGGTATTTAGTACTTCTATCAAATCTCCATTGTTTACAAGTGGCCCTCTTCCAAAATTCAATAAATAAGCCCCTTGTTTCATCAACTGCAATTGCTCTTTTGACAAAATGCCTTTTGTTTCGTCCGTCAATGGTAAGGTCAACACAACAAAATCGGATTGACGCAGCAGTTCTTCAAGATCCAACTGTTCTACATAGTCTAAGTCTTTGTCAGATCTGGCGTATCCGAGCACTTCCATTCCTAAATCGTAACAACTTCTCGCAACCTGAGAACCAATTGATCCAAGCCCTACAACACCGATGACTTTACCTTGTAGTTCTCTACCTACAAAGTCTTCTCGTTTGTCTTCTGCTTGTTTCAGTAAATCCGGTCCTTTCAATGTCTGAACCATTTCGGATGCTGGACCGATTGGACGAACAGCGGTAAATAAACTGCTGAGAACAGCTTCTTTTACAGCATTTGCATTGACGCCAGGTGTATTTAAAACGGCAATTCCCTTTTCAGTAGAGGTATCGACATTGATCGTATTGACCCCAACACCAGATCTTGAAATCACGAGAAGATCTTCTGTCAACAAATGATCTGGAACAACAGAACTTCTGACCATAATGCCATGTGGTCGCTCCGTTTCCACCACTTTAGCTTTTGCATGCTTTAATTTAGCCAACTGTTTACTGGAAAAGGAATCTATGGCTTTGATGTCGTACACTTTATCGCCTCCTATAATACTTCTTGAATCTGCTCATTTACACTTTGCATTTTATTCTATCATTGGTTAAACTAAAATAAAAGTTTGGAGAGGGTGTTTTACAGTGCACATTGAAACGGTTAAGCTTTATCCGGATCGTCCCGTTATTGGAGACAATAGTCAAATCAAAGATACAACCTTTGGAGAATACGTTGAGTTAGGATCATCCAATAGCGTCGATAATTCAAAAATCGGCGGTTATAGTTACACTGGTAGTTACTGCTATGTCCAAAATTCAGTGATTGGTCGTTTTGCCAGTATAGCAGATATGGTCAGAATTGGGCCCACAAACCACCCATACGAGAGACCCTCTCAGCATTTATTTGCCTATAACGGAGATGGGTACGGCTTCCCGAATAAAGATACCCAATTTCTTGAAAAAAGAAAACAGAAAATCACAACAATCGGAAATGATGTCTGGATCGGTCATGGTGTGACCATTCAATCCGGCGTGACCGTTGGAGACGGTGCGGTGATCGGAGCCGGAGCCGTCATTACTAAAGATGTAGCGCCTTATACAATCGTAGGGGGGATTCCTGCTAAACCACTAAAAGAGCGATTCTCTAAAGACATCCAAGAAAAGCTTTTGCAAATCAAATGGTGGAACTGGTCAAGAGCAGAACTAGAAGAACGTTATGAAGACTTGAAATTACCCATTGAAGACTTTGTTGAAAAGTATAGCACACTATCACAACCTTGATCCCGTTTTTCAGACCTTACAATCGGATCTGGTACGCCTATGACGATATAACCAGAAAAAGCCAATCTCACCATAATGAGATTGGCTTTTTCTAGTACATACAACGGATTCTTTATTTTCCTAATATGCGTAAGGGTCCTTTTCTAAGTCTCCTGACAATCCAGACGCCAACAATCAAATTCCAGACAGTCATCGTATAGACAGACAAGCGCTCAAATACAGCTGGATAACCAAAATCGTATGTCAGCATGATACTTAATGCAAGTAGTCCAAAAACACCCAATCCTATACCGATTCTTTTTGGAACCCTATACTGTTTGTTTAGGTAGATTCCTATTAAAATTAAGGTGAGGTTTCCAGCAATAATCGCCATAGCTGCTCCGATAACGTGCATATTCGCATAACTATAGGATTCTCCCGGAAACAGTCCAACTAAAATATTCCCGACACCTTGAACAACTGCAGCAACAGAAACGAGTACGCGTGCTTTCTTCTGCACTAAACGGATAGTCAGTAGGTACGCACTCATTGACAAGATCCCATAAGAGATAAACCCACCATTCATCACACTCGCAAGTGGTGAAAAGACCGCTCGTCCATCAATTGTCATGCGTTTGGCAACACCTAAGTCACTAATATAATGAAAGGTATACCCATACTCAGGATCTATCCAAGCATGAGCAGAAATGGCTTCTGCGGTTAAATAAACTGTAGAGGCTGCTATAAAGAGAATGGCTCCTAACAACAACCTTCTCGAATAAATTCTTTTCAAAACAACCCCTCCTTCTTTTAATCTTCTTTGATATAATCAATCATCAGTTGACTGATTTGTCTTGCCTTCTCGTGATGCAGCCAGTGTGTTGTATCTCCAACGAAGATGCCTTTGCCATCCTCACAATAATCTAGACTCATCTCTGCAAGCTCTTTGCCTAAAAATTGATCATTCACACCCCAAATGATAAAGGTTGGCACGGTGATGTTGGAAGTCGTACTTGCATTCATCATATTTTTCCCATTGGCCCGATACCAGTTGATCATGGTGGTCATAGCATTCGGTTGAGACCAGGCTAACCGATACTCCTGTAGGTCTCTCGAGCTGAATGTACCTTTCATACTACTTCCAATTAAAGCACTTGTAGCTACTCCCCAGTTCGCACGACTGACCAATTTCTCAGGAATGCCTCTTAGCTGGAAAAACAAAATATAAGAACTTTTCAGTAGTTGTGATGGATGTTTCAGGACATGTTTGCTCATGGCCGCTAAATGCGGTGCATTCAAAATCATCATCTTCTTAATGAGTTCTGGATACATTTCTGCTACTTTCCAAGAGACGATTCCACCCCAATCATGTCCGGCAAGGATCACTTGATCTCTACCCGATTGTCGAATCAACCCTGCAATATCTTCCACTAATTCTTTCATGTCGTAGTCTTTTACGTTTTCTGGTTTGTCGCTTAAATTATAACCACGTTGATCAGGTGTCCATACTCGGTAGCCTTGTTCTGCCAGTTCTGCCATCTGTTTACGCCATCCGTACCAGAATTCCGGGAATCCATGGAGCAACAAGACCAGTTCATCATCATCCGGTCCTTGCTGAGCAACATGGAGTTGAATACCATTTGTTTGAATATACGCATGTTCTATCTCGTTCATAAGACACTTCTCCTCTTCTATCAGATTTCCCTATACGCTCCTTATCGATTCCTTTTTGTAATGACCCATATTCATTATAGTAAAAAACGCTAAAAGTTGCCTTTATAACACTTTTTCGCTATATCTTGACCTTAAGTTGACTGCTTCTAGGTTCTTTTGACAGGTGTATTCCAGATGATATTTCTAATAATATCGGTTAATTCTTGATGCGTTTGTTTTTGACCTGTTTCATACCATGTTTTAAAGGTTCCGATTACACCTCGAATCAGAAAAGCTGAGACCAATCGATGATAGTCCGGTTCTACTTGTGGAAAGGCACTTTGTAAAATGTTGCGTGAATGATAATCGACCCAACCATCAATCCGAGAAGAAAATGAACGACTACCGTTTGGGCCCAGTAAGATATAGATAATATCTCTCTTTTCAAACAAACTTGAAAATAAGACTTCTAGTAAAGGGGGGTTGACTGTATCTTCTGGTAAAACCCCATCATATTGATCAAATAGACTTTCTAATTCAGTGAACACATCATCTTCTAGCTCATCCAGCAGCTCATAGATATCTGAATAGTGGAAATAGAAGGTTCCACGATTGATATCTGCCTTTTCCGTTAGTTCTTTAACTTTGACTTGATGAATAGATTTTTCTTTTAAAAGCTCGATCAATGTGTCTTTTAAATTGCGTTTTGTCTTCTGTACGCTCCGATTTTCTTTCATGATTCTCCCTCTTTCAACACTTTTGCTCTTTTTGTATGAATTTCAACATATGCAGAATGACTGTATGTTGTACTTTCTAACTTAGTCCTTATAATTAACACTAGTTTAAATTTGAACATTTGTCAAAAATTTAAGAAAGAAGTCGGTATGATGAAGGAAAGATTATTTAGAGCTATTGTGAAATTTAGGAAATCCATTATTTTTGTGTTTATTTTTCTAGGAATCCTTTCCGTTTTTCTAGCAAGATTTGTTGGAATCAATAATGATATGGTCGATTATCTGCCTAGTTCCTCCCCTTCGACACAAGCGATTCATTTAATGGAAGATGAGTTTCCTCCTCAACCTTCTACCATTCGTATTGCTGTAGAAGACAAAGGAACAACGACAGCACTCGAATTGAAAGAACAGCTCACTCAAATTGAGCAGGTCACTTCAGTAGAGTGGCTCAATGATGAAGAAAACATAGAAGAACCCTTAGAAATGATGGATCAGGAAACGGTTCAGCACTACCTTAAGGATGGAAAAGATTTATTTATCGTTTCAGCAGATATTGAGGAAGACGAACAAAGAGATGCGGTGATTCAAGAAATCAGAACCGTTATCGGAGAAGAAGGAAACATGGAAGGACCCGTCGTTCAGGATTATGAATTGGATCAGCATACAAGTAGCGATTTGTTTACTACGATTAGTCTCGCTGTTGTCATTGCTTTTCTTGTTCTACTAGTTTCAACCTCTTCTTGGATTGAACCCGTATTAATCCTGGGTACGATCGGTCTCGCTATTTTAATCAATAGTGGAACAAATATTTTTCTAGGCGAAATCTCTTTTGTGACAAAGAATGCTTTTCCTATTTTACAGCTCGGTGTCTCAATCGACTACTCCATCTTCTTGCTCCACCGGTATGAGGAGTATCGAAAAGAAGGCCTCATTCAAGAAGAAGCGATGGTCAAGGCGCTGCACAATTCTTTGGGCTCTGTACTGTCTAGTGGTTTAACTACGGTGATTGGATTTGCGGCGCTGATTTTAATGAAATTCGGTATTGGTGCGGATATGGGGATTGTTTTAGCGAAAGGGGTTATTTTCAGTTTACTTTCTGTCTTTATCTTCCTCCCAGCTATGACACTCGTTTGTGCGAACCTATTAGAGAAAACGATCCATCGATCATTTATCCCGTCGTTAAGACCTCTAGCTAAATTGGTTTACAAGGTACGCTACTTCACTGTACCGTTACTGATCATTTTTGCAGGCATCTTTTTCCTTGCTCAAAAGCACAACGATTTTTACTACGGTAATTCAAGATGGCTGCCTGAAGACAATACGGTCATGCAAGAACAACAAGCGATTGAACAGTCTTTTGGTCATGAAAACCTTATGGCACTAATGATTCCAACAGAAGATGAAGCACTCGAAAAAGAAATGGTCGAGTATTTAGATGACTTAGGAGCCATTACAGAAGTCCAAGCTTATTCAAATGAAGTCGGCTGGGCCATCCCGATTCAATACGTTCCAGAGGCTTCCAGAGAAATGCTTCATTCAAATGACTATAACCGAGTAGCTTTCAAAACAGCGCTACCGGCTGAAAGTAGCGAGACCTTTGACATGATCGAAGAGATTCGCGAAAAAGCAGTCTCCTTATTTGGAGACGATTATCTGTTAGCGGGCGACAGTGTGTCAACGTATGACTTGAAGGATGTCATAAGCTCTGATCAACGCATTGTGAATATCGCTTCTATTTTAGGCATTCTGATCGTCATTGCGATTGCCTTCAAATCCCTTATTTTGCCAGTGATTTTAGTGATCAGTATTCAATCTGCCATCTGGATCAATTTAGGACTTCCCTACTTTAGAGGAAGTGCACTATTTTATATCGCGTTCCTCATCTTAAGTTCTGTTCAACTAGGGGCAACGGTTGACTATGCCGTCTTGCTGACCGACCGTTATATCGAGGAACGACATCTTCAAACTAAAAAAGATGCCTTACTTGCAGCAATCGAAAAATCTGGAGAAAGTATTATCGTCTCTGGTGTTATTATGACCGCCGCAGGATTTTTATTTGGAACCTTTTCAACGAACCAAGTACCTGCTCAAATCGGTTATTTATTAGCTCAAGGTACCCTACTTTCCATGTTCGTCGTCTTTTTCGGATTACCGATTCTACTTTATTTAACAGATCGCTGGATTGCAAAAGGCTCATTGAACATGACATTCAAACATCAGAAAGGATCAAACTCATGAAAAAAGCATTCATCAGTCTAAGCACCGCTGGAATCATCGCAAGCTCCTTGTCTTTTCCGGTTATGGCTCAAGAAGAACCATCCTATTCCAAAGAAGAACTTGTTTACTCAACGATCGATTTGTCAGGAAATCTAGAAAGTATGTATGTAACGAATCTATTTGAGCTAACCGAATCATCAACAGAAGATCTAACAGACTATGGTCAATACGAATCGTTGCATCTGCTCAACACATCTCGCTCTGAGCTATCTTCTCAAAATGATCAAACATCGATCAAAACAGACGAAGCACGTGTATTCACACAAGGAAAAGTCACAGACAAGCGTCTTCCCTGGACTTTCCAGTTCACTTATTTGATGGATGGAAAAGAAGTGGATCCTCAAACAATCACAGGATCAGAAGGTACATTCACAGTGAAGATCGCAATCAACCCAACAGACACGACAGATGAACAGTTAATGGATTTTGTAGATCACTACGCTTTGCAAGTCAGTACGTCTATGGATCTAGATACTCATTTTGATTTGAATAGTCCAAATGGGATTACAAGTACCGCTGGTAACAATCGGCAAGTTCAGTGGACTGTTTTGCCTGGTCAGGAAGAAGACCTTTCTTTCACTGTGAGAACCACTGATTTTGAGGAACTAAACTGGTCCATTAATGGTGCGCCTTTGAGTTTAACGATTGGAGATGACCTCTTTGATCTTTCTGAATTCACTGATCCGCTTAAAGAGTTAGAGACCGGTATTCAAACTTTAGATGAAGGATCTCAAACACTTTACGATGGTAGTCTAGACCTGACAAATGGTATGCAAGACCTACTTGACGGAAGTAACCAACTGACTGACGGAACTTCTCAGTTAGACCGCAGCAGTCAGCAATTGGTTGAAGGAACCAGTCAAGCTTTTACGAAGTCAAAAACGCTAGAAGAAGGGTTGTCCACTTTAACACAAGGTAGCACTCAGCTCTATCAAGCTACTGGACAACTAAAAGCTGGCGGTCAAGCCTTATCGGAAGATTCAATACCTTTTTTCACTGGTTTAACAGACTTGAATCAAGGTGTTTCCAGTTTGTCAGAAGGGCTTGAAGAGATTGAAACAGGTTTGAGCCAACTTGATAGCAAGTCAGACAGTTTAACTAGTGGCTCTGCTGCTGTACTTGAAGCGCTGGAAACCATGCAACGTAAAGTGAATGAAGTCGAACTTTCTTTGGATAACGTTTCGCAATTAAAAGAAGCCTCTCGTTCGATTCAAACCGGTTTAACGACACTTCGTGATGGTGTAGCTGGTATGGACAGCAGTATCTCTCAATATAAAGGTAACCTAGCTGATGGTGGCGTTAACCCTTCAGAATTAGCTGGACTAAATCAGAATGCAGCAGACAGTTTATCTCAATTGAAGCAACAACTCACTGTATTACAACCACTAGTTGAAGAAGGTGTAATCGAAGAAAGTGTACTCGTCCAGTTACAAACAGCGATCGAACAGACTGAGGAACTGACTTCTGCTAATGCACAATATATCTCTGGTAGCGATCAATTGATTAATGGTATTCACAGCCAAGTAAAAGAGGATGGTGCATTAAGATCGGGTAGTACCCAACTTGTGTCGAGCTACAAAGAATTTGATCAAGCTATAACGAATCTTGTCGACGGTCTGTCTTCCATACCTGAAGAAATCGCACCGCTTCAAAGTGCAATCAGCCAGTTGACCGATCAGTACCGTACACTAGATCAAGGCGTAACTGACTATACAGCTGGTGTCCACCAATTGTCTGATGGAATCAATAAAGCCACCATAGCCGCTGAACAGCTTGATGATGGCTCAAGTACATTAGTCAGTGGTGGAAAATCTCTTCAATCTGGTATCAGAGATCTTTCTAGCGGAACCACTCAAATACAAGAAGGTGCTTCAACACTCAATCAGGGAATAAACACTGCACACAAAGGTTCTCTAGCTTTCAAAGACGGCATCGGCGAGCTTCATTCTGGAACGGCTCAATTAAAAGATGGTACGCATGCTTTATATGTCGGCGCAGATGACTTATTTAATGGTGTACGCTCTGCAAAAACCGGTTCTTCAGATCTTTCTGAGGGAGCCAGTGAACTAGCGGACGGAACGACAGAGCTCCGAGAAGAAACAACCGGTCTACCGGATAAAACAAAAGAAAAGATTGATGAAGTGATTGAAGAATTTTCTAATTCAGACTACAAGATCCAGTCTTATATGGATGAACGAAATGAACAAACTGAACATGTTCAATTCGTAATTCAATATCGTGCACCAGAAAAAGAAGTCGATACTACAACAACTGATCATTCAGAAAAACATGAAAGTTTATGGCAAAAATTTCTGAACCTATTTAAATAGACTTGCTACTTTATCTTTTAAAAGAATCGTTTAGACTCCTACTTTACAATCTTATTATTTGAATATTTTAACGATTTCTCTTAAGGTGAACTTGTACTAAATAGCCCAAAAAAGGATGGATTAGATGAGTCAGAAATTTGATGAATTAAAGCAAAAAATCAAAAATGTAGACAAAGATAAAGCCGGACAATTGGTTAAAGAAGTTAAAGAAGCTCATTCAGATGGAAAAATCGATAAAAACGAACGTGATGAATTAATGGATACGGCAAAACAATCCTTTGGTAATATTGACCTTGGTGGTTTAGGGAATCTCGGTAAAAAATAATGATCTATAGGAAACAAACCGTCAAGTCTGTAAAAGAACTTCAACGTTCATGACAACGGTTCTTAGAACTATTTAGATGAAAAGAAGAAGGACTAGCGAAAAATCGCTAGTCCTTTTTTATGATTATTTGAAAATTACCTCAAACTTTTCACAGACAACAGGAATCTTATCGTGAAAATCCTGTTTTATTTCTCTCAGTTCTTTCTCAAAAAACTCCTGGTGGACTCTACGCCAGTACGTCAGCGTTCGGTCTCCTTCACCTTCCAGAAAAGCATGTTCCTCTGACACTTCATCAAAAGGCATCACTTCTACAAAAGTTGTTTCCAGAACAGCTACAGCCTGATCACTTCCATCTAGCAAGACATTGTATAAACCTACGTAAGGCAAAGGTTCATGCTCTTCGTACATTGTATAATTGGATGCCGTTGCTGTCTTAGTTCCCTCGAGAACCAGCGTTGCAAGTTCATCCGCCATTTCTTTGGAATCTCCAAACGCCCAAGCTTCATAGTGCACAGGAGCATCGGGATACTCTTTTTTAAACCTACTCCATAATTGAACCACAGTATCATTCTGCATAGTCTACCTACTTTCCAACATGCTAACTTCTCGTAACGTTCGTTCAGTTACTCTAGCTAAAACTGTCACGTGCATTTCTTAGATCCGTGAAGGCTTCGACTGAATCTGCCTTCAAGAATAGGTTGATTCGTTTTTCTTTTCCAATCGTCGACGGTAATGTGGGATCATTTTGTTCTCTCAACGCATTTACTTGCTCTAGTTCTTCAGAGATCGATTCATTTGAAGATTCAATGGATTGTGCGAATCGCAAATTGGTTTGAGTGTATTCATGACCAGCGTAGACAGACACACCGTCATCTAACTGATTAAACACTTGCAAAGCATCATACTGGGCTTGATAATCTCCAGTAAAGACACGTCCACACCCACCAGAGAATAGAGCATCTCCACAAAATAGCGCCGTTCCTATCAGAAAGCTAATATGCTCCTTAGAATGTCCTGCCGTTTTAAATACTTGAACCGTTTGATCCAATACTTCAAAGGTATCGCCATCTTTAACAGTCTGTGTGTTCAACTGTTCTGTTTCTTTTGGACCATAAACAGGTGTATCCGGATAATCCGCTAAGACTTCTTTGACCCCGCCAATATGATCATCGTGCTCATGTGTTAAAAGAATGGCTTCTAAATTGAACTGGTTCTCTTTCAAATAGCCTAAAACTTTCGCAGATTCACCTGGATCGACTACCACTGCTCGATTACTTTCATCCATAACCCAGATATAATTATCGGATAAGGCTTCTATTGGTTGAACATTCATATCTATCGCTCCTTTATCTCATTGCTTACTTTTAAAGTATAGCTTTTTCCAATGGTAGACTTCAACGAACACGCCCAAACTACTTTCAATTTGTTACTTCCGTGTGCTCGAGTATCCTCCGTATTCCATCAGTATAAACCTTACCTAAGTTCTCAGTCGTTAACTCGAAGTGATCCATACTGGAATTTTTAGGAATGCCTATTTGTACAAGCTCCTGGTCAATCTTTTCGATTACGAAAACTTCGTGCTCATAATATCCCGTTCCTCCAACACTATTCAAATTAATTTTTTTCCCATCATTCAACTCTATTACATAAAAAAATTCTCGCTGGATTTTATAATGAAGTTAGCCACTTAGGCTAACCTACAAAAAACGCCATGTGAATTTCATGTTATATTGAAGTTACCGCTAACTCTCAATAGACAGGATGAATTCACATGACGCACTCTAACGATAACACATCAGCACGTAAGGGAAAACACTTATCTTATTCAGAACGGTCTCAAATTGCTATTTTAAAAACTGAGAACTACTCCAATCGTCAAATTGCGAATGCACTGGGACGTGTCCCGCAAACCATCAATAGTGAAATCCATCGTGGAACTATCACTCAACTTAAACGCCAAAAGCAAAACGGCAAAGTTTATGATTACTATACGACTATCTACGATCCCGATACCGGACAAGCAGCTTACGATAGGCTTCGATTGAACTGTGGCCGTCGGCCAAAATGGGCTGACACGGATGCATTTATTGAGTGGGCAGATGATAAATTGATACTAGAAAAGTGGTCTCCGGACGTGGTCATTGGTTTTGCTAAAACACATGACTTGTTTGACTCTTCTATTATTCCTTGTACAACGACTCTTTATGGATGGATTGACAAAGGTATCATGAGAACCAAGAATATGGATCTACTTGAAAAACTATCACGAAAACCAAAAGACACTTCTTATAGAGGACGAACAAACAAACGGATTTTAGGCCAATCTATTGAACAAAGACCTCCAGAAATTGATAATAGACAGACTTTTGGACACTGGGAAATCGATACAGTTGTCGGAAATAAAGTGAAAACCGATTCGGTTTTATTGACGTTAGTTGAACGTCAAACACGCTTTGAAATCATCCTTAAGCTCAGAGGTAAAGATAAAGAATCCGTTGATCAGGCAATCCAACAATTACGGCTTAAAGCCGGCGATACCTTTTCTAAAGTATTTAAGACCATCACCTCGGATAATGGATCTGAGTTTGCAGGGCTTCACGAAGCGCTGAAAGAGACACTTGAAGTGTATTTTAGTCATCCGTATGCTTCGTGGGAAAGAGGCACAAGCGAGAACCAGCATAAATTTATCCGCCGATTTATTCCAAAAGGTAAAGCTATCAGTCATTTTAGTGAAACTCAGTGCTTGAGAATACAACAATGGATGAATGACTATCCTCGGAAAATACTTGGCTATAAAACCCCTCATGACTGTTTTGCCAATGCTCTACGCTTGTTGTCCCAAGTGGTCTAAGCACGTTAGTGCTAAAGAAATGACGACTATATCCTTCAACAACCTACTAACAATTAAGGTCAAATATCTTTTTTAACTAGGTGACTAACTTAAACTTGAAATTTACGTAAAAAAATTCTCCTTCTGAATACGAAAAGGGTATTAAGAATCTTTCGCCTTTCACTTTTGCATCGATCTTCACGACATCTTTGTATGTAAATTCGCGTCCTAGTGGATGTAAAAAAGAGTGATCAATGATTTTGTCAGGGGTTATCACAGTGACCGCTGTGATCATGCTATAAAAACAAAAGAGAATTATGGCGATAATAGACCTTATTATGGGTTTTCTAAATTTTTCGACAAAGGTGATTTTCAAAAGAACCGACTTGATATGATCTCTGAAAGGTTTGTGGAATAAGTAATATAAACCGATAATCAAGGCTAATTCAACAATCACAACCACTGTATTCACAGAAAAATTAACTGTCCACAGTAAAAAGTCATCGGGCACCAGTACGATACGTTGAATATAACCAAATAATAGGTAACCAATTATCGTAAGAATAAAAGCAACGAAAATTAAAAATAGTCCTTTTAAAGCAGATGAAATTTTTTCCAAATAAGAAACAACTCCTTATATTTATCTATCGCAATTTAAGCTTAGCATATCCTTAAATCATTCTGCTGACAAGTTTCAAAAGATCATTTTATAAAATACTAAAAGTTAAGCGTTTTTTCGCAAGTAAGTCATATCAGTAATCCTTTTTTCTGATATGATATGACTATAACAAGTTAATGGAGGAAATGAATCATGTTGGAATTCAAACAAAATATTCGAGGAAACGTTGCCTTGGGTATCAATCCGGTTGGACTTAAACAAGAAGTACAAAATCAAATCAATTACGTTAAAAATAAAGGATCATTTGAAGGTCCTAAAAAAGTATTGATCATTGGCGCATCATCAAGCTATGGCTTAGCAACGAGGATCAGTCTGGCATTCGGTACAGGCGCAGATACAATTGGGGTTTCTTTTGAAAAAGGACCTAAAAGTGCGCGTTCATTAGGAACAGCTGGCTGGTATAATAACATTGCTTTCAAAGAAGCTGCTGAAAAAGAAGGCCTTGTGGCGAAAAACTTCGTACAAGATGCCTTTAGCCATGAAAGTAAACAAGAAGTCATTGATTATATTAAAAATGAATTCGGCGGCAAAGTCGACTTAGTCGTATATAGTCTAGCAAGTGGTCGTAGAAACGATCCTGATACAGGAGAAACGTATATGTCTTCTATCAAGGCCCTTGGTGAACCAGTCGTTGGACCAAACATCAACATGCAAGAACAAACTTTCTACACTGAAACACTGGATCCTGCAACTGACCAGGAAATTGCCGATACTGTTAAAGTTATGGGCGGAGAAGACTGGGAATTATGGATGAAAGCTTTAAAAGAAGCTGGCGTTCTATCTGACGGTGTTCTAACGGCTAATTATTCTTATCTAGGAACAGAATTAAATCACCCTTACTACGGTGGCGGTACACTTGGCCGTGCCAAAGCAGATTGTGATGAAAAAGCAGAAAATATCAATGAATTATTAACAGATATCAATGGTAAAGCGCTGATTGTTGTCGCAACGGCTGTAACCACTAAAGCGAGTTCTGTAATTCCATTCTTCCCTGTGTACTGCATTGGTCTGTATAAAATCATGGAAGAAAAAGGCACCCACGAAACGCCAATTATGCACCAAGACCGTATTTACCGTGAAATGATTTACGGCAACAAACCTGAATACGATGAAGTGGGCCGTCTAAGACCTGATAGCTGGGAACTAGACAGTGATACACAAGCAAAAACAAAAGAATTGATCCTAGAGTTAAACGAAGATAACTTCAATTCTGATAAAACAGCTTACGATTTATTTTACAAAGAATTCTCAAACTTAAGTGGTTTCATGGTCGACAATTACACAGAACAAGACGTTACTTTAGAAGAATTAAAAGCACTAGAATATTAAATCAAAAGGGTTATGGCGATTGAAGCCATAACCCTTTTCGTTTCTATTCGTTCAACTTATTCTTCCCAGTGACAGGATTTTAACTCGACCTGTATCTCATTCTTCATCGGTACATCTTCGGCTTCCAGTAGTTCTCTTTGTTCCTTCCATCCCGGTGCCAACCTACCAGCATGATTGACCACTCTGTGACACGGATAGCTACCGTAAAACTCTGACATACTCAACACTCTACCTACAAGACGAGCGTTCTTTTCTCTACCAATCAATCTGGCAATCTGACCATACGTTGCAACTTTTCCCTCAGGGATCTCATCGACTACCGAGAGTACCTCATAAATCAGTTCTTTGTTCAAAATTAGACCCATTTTCTTACACCTCAACTCTAATCATAGCATACTAGGTTCAAAGTATTTTGGTATGATTTAATTGCTAATGATTATATATAACCTATTTAAAAAACGTACCGCTAAAAAATCCCGTAAGGATCTTATAGCGGTACGTCTACGCTTCGCTCATTGCATACAATCATCTAATAATCAGTTATAGCATTATTACATTTCTTCAGGATAATACACAATAAAACTTTTTGGTTTTACTTTAGCCAGACTCTTTGGTAATTCTTCAAGTTGAGGATGCCAAGCAATGGTTCCTTTTCGTGCACTCATGATTACAACAATATCATCATCTTTTAGATTATACACGTATGTCTCTTGTAAGGTTTTCCAATCTTCTATCTCTCTTGTTTCGACTGGCGGATCCGGCTTAATCTTGTTCATATGATCCTCATAAATACTTTTAGCATCTTCAATAACCAATACTAATAGAGAAGCACTTAGGCGGACTGCTAGTGTTTTAACCTTTTCAATCGCCTTACTGAACCCTCCTTTACGGTCCGCGCCTCGAGGAATAATTAAAACAATGCGTCTGGTAATCTCTAAAGGATGATCCAGCTTCGTTACCAGTATGGACTGTGTTGTTTGTTCAACGACACGATCAATCACATTTCCAAATACTTGATTGAACTTTCTTTCTGCGTTCCATCCAATAACTACGGTATCGATTCGTCTTTCTGCCATCGCTCTTATAATACCGTTAGAGACATTCTGATCTACTCGTGTCATCGGAAGAATTGGAATTTCAGCACCAGAGGCATACATTAACGCGTGTCCTAACATTTTCTCTGCATTTGCTACTTCATCACGTGCTGCATTGATATCTTTTTGAACAACGGTTAAAGGATGCAAGGCCTCTTCATACGTATTAGACTCCCTAATCATACTTGCAAGATCAATTAGAGACTCCATCGTATTAAGGTTCGCAATGGGAATAAGAATACGTTCTGGGTTTATGTCTTGTCCTATTATACTCGGTTGTCTTTCTTCGTTGAGCGCAACTTGTCTACCGTATTTTTCTACAACATACGATCCAAAGAAACAAGTTAACAGTATCATGATGATAACGGCATTTACAGTCATCTGATCCAATAAACCTACCCTATAACCCACCAACGTAGAAGCAAGCGTTGCCGCTGCTTGTGGGGTAGTCAAACCAATCATCACGTTGCGTTCTTCAGGCGAATATCCATAAACCTTACTTACAATAAATGGCGCCACAGCTTTTCCTATGAATACAGAACCCACAATAGCTGCTGTAACCACCCATGCTTTCGGATTGTTAAATAATACACTCAAATCCATCAGCATGCCGACTGATAACAAAAAGAACGGAATAAATATGGCATTTCCTAAAAAGCGAATCCGATTCATCAACGTTCCATAATCAAGTACAAATCGATTAAGTGCTAGTCCCGCCAGAAAAGCCCCAATTAATGGCTGCATGCCAATCAAGATAGCTAGAGAACTTGAAAAGAATAGTATAACCATTACATAAGAGAAGGTTGTAATACCTTCGTTTTCTGAATTTCTGAAATACCATTTTGACAATTTTGGAACGCCTAGCATAATTAATAAAGCAAATCCCACCAGTGATAAAAGCATAGTTAACCAAAACTGTAAGGTTAACTGTCCTTCTGTTGAGCCAGTAACAATGGCTAGTATCAACAAAGCAAATGTATCAGTTAAGAGTGTCCCTCCCACCGCTGTTGTAACAGCTTTGTTCTTTGAGATACCCATTGCACTTGCAATCGGATAGGCCAGTAATGTATGGGAGCCTATTATGGAGCCAAGTAGGATAGATCCTGTTAAGTTATATCCCAAAACGACTCCTACAACTGTACCTAGTATTAAAGGGATGTTAAAAGATAAGGAACCAAATAAAAGACTCCTATTTCGGTATTTCTTGAATCCATCGATATCCAGTTCTAGACCGGCAATGAATATAATGAATAATAACCCTATATTGCCTAGTAGCTCAATCGTCTGATCTCTTTCTAAGATTTGTAAACCATATGGGCCGACTATAATTCCTGCTAATATTGGACCGATTATTCCTGGTATCTTAAACTTTTTCATAATTAATGGAGCAATGAAAAAAAGAATCATTGCCGAGGTAAAAATCAAAACGGGATCTTCAATCGGAAGTTTCATTTATAAATTCCTCACTAAGACTACAAAGTAGAATTTGATAAGAATATATACTAACATATTTCCTGACTACCGCAACCCTGTTTGTCCGGTATTCTTATAATTCCAATATATCTTTCTAAAAAGACTTTTTTCATTAAAACATTCATTCGTTTTCAAAACGCATACGTGGATTATTCGGTTAATATTGTATCAACACTAAATCTTAAAATATTATCCTTTTTTTTACTTTTCAATGCTTAATTTCCTTCCTGGTAATTCTGTCTCTAAGTTCTTTTATTTTCTCTATTTTACTATCTGTGTTAAAAATAATATGCAGATCATTCAAGGAAACACGTAGTGAAGGAGATTAAACCTATGGTAAAAGAATTTGATGTCGTCGTTATTGGTAGTGGGGTTTCCGGAATGGGAACAGCTTCTAGTCTAGCCTCCGCAGGTAAGAACGTTGCTATAATAGAGGAAAGTTTATGGGGCGGGACTTGTCCGAATCGAGGCTGTGATCCGAAAAAAGTACTCGTATCAGCGGTTGAAGCAAGAGTTCACGTCAACCAACTACAAGGAAAAGGACTCAATTCAGCTCCTAAAGTAAATTGGCCAGAACTTATGGCATTTAAAGAAACATTCACTTCTCCCGTTCCTGAACAGATGAAGAGTAGTCTAGAATCTTCTGGTGTAGAAACATTCACTGGGAAAGCGACCTTCATTGACGAAAACCATTTAGAGGTAAATGGCGATGAATTGAAAGCAACTCACTTTATCCTCGCTGCTGGGGCACGACCTTCTATATTGGACATTGAAGGAAAAGAGCATTTTTTGACCAGCGACGATTTCTTATCTCTTCCAGAAATGCCTGAGACAATCACTTTGGTAGGTGGAGGGTACATCGCTTTTGAGTTTGCAGCAATTGCTAATGCAGCTGGCTCTAGAGTTCACGTCATTCAACATAACGATAGACCACTTAAAGACTTCAATCAAGAACTTGTCGAACAGTTAGTTAAACAACTTGAAGCTAAAGGTGTTAAATTCCACTTCAACATAGATATTTCTAAAGTTGAAAAAACCTCTATTGGTTATGCATTAACAGATGATTCCGATTTTGAATTAAACACAGACCTAGTCTTCTGTACAACCGGAAGAATTCCGAACACAGATACGCTGAAACTCGAAAATGCCGGTGTAGAGTATGACAAAAAAGGGATCAAGGTCAATAAGTACCTTCAATCAAGCAATCCAGCTATTTTTGCCATCGGAGACATCTTATCTAAGAGCCAACCGAAACTAACGCCTGTGTGTACGTTTGAGGCCAATTACGTCGTCTCTTATATGACTGGGAAAACGACAGAACCGATAGCTTATCCAAGTATTCCCACAATGGTATTCTCTGGTCCTAAAATGGCTCAAATCGGCATGATGGTAGACGAAACCAATGATGATTACGAATTGTCTACAATTGACGCTACCCAGTGGTTCAATTACCGCAGAACCAACGAACCTATTTCAACAATCAAAATCGTGAAAGACAAACAATCCGGATTATTAGTCGGTGCAGCTTGCTTGAATAACGAAGCAGACGAATTGATCAATTACTTCAGTCAATTAATCGAGCAAAAGGTTTCAGCTAGTGAACTTGCTAGCCACATCTTTGCTTATCCAACCCCTGCTAGTGATTTACCTTCTATTTATTCATGATAGAAATAAAAGAAAATGTCGATTCTCTAATTGAATAGGGAATCGACATTTTTAATTTATTCAAATACTAAATACAGTTTAGCCGTTGCTTAAAGCTGTTTTCTTTTTAGTAGTTCTTCAAGCTGACTGGGTTCAACAGGTTTCGAGAAGAGATAACCCTGACCAATCTTGCATCTACTTTCAATTAACTTCATCAGCTGATATTCCGTTTCTACTCCTTCAGCCACTACATCTAATTTTAGATTCTCTCCTAATGTGATGATAGTCTTTACCATATCTATTTGGTTGTTGTTTTGGTTGTCATCTTTGATACCGGTTATAAAAGATTTATCTAGTTTAATGGTATCAATTGGTAGTTGTTGAATGACAGTTAATGAAGAGTAGCCTGTTCCAAAGTCATCGATGGCAATTTCTATACCCATTTCTCTGATTTGATGTAGCACTTCACTCGTTTCGCTCGTATTTTGCATAATGCTTTCAGTAACTTCTATTTCTAAATAATGCGGCTGTAGACCAGATTCTTCAAGTGCCTTTTCAATAATCATCAAGAGTCCACCATGCTGAAATTGCTTAACCGATACATTGACGCAGACTTTTATCGCGGGTAATCCTTTTTCTTGCCAAATTTTGTTTTGCTTGCAGGCATTCCTTAGAACCCATTCTCCAATGGCTACAACTTGCCCTGTTTCTTCTGCAATAGGAATAAACTCTTCAGGAGAAATCCATCCAAATTCTGGGTGATTCCAACGGAGTAAAGCTTCCATCCCAATCATTTCTCTGGATAATAAGTCTACTTTCGGCTGATAATACAACTTGAATTGATTCTTTTCTAGCCCTTTTCTTAAATCACTTTCGATTCTCAACCGACGCCCCATTACCTCGCTTAAATCATCATCATAATATTTGAAGCCATTCTTTCCACTATCTTTAGCCAAGTACATTGCCGTATCCGCAAATTTGAATAGTTCTTCGTAGGATTTGCCGTTTTTTGGAAAAACACTAATACCTATACTGGCTGTAAGACTAACTTCATAATCATTAATCTTAAATGGTTTTTGAATATTTTGAAGAATCTTCTCTGCCATTCCCTTACATCTCGAATCTGTTTTCTGAAGAATAATGACTGCAAATTCATCCCCACCCAATCTAAAGACCTGCATATCAGGCTCAAGGACTTCTTCTATACGTTTTGCAGCTTTTACTAAAATTTCGTCTCCAATTTGATGACCGAGTGTATCATTGGCAACTTTAAATCGATCGAGATCAATTAATAACAATGAAATTTCTCTATCTTGTACTCTTTCCATTTCAAGTTCAAGTGTTTCTGTGAATTTAGCCCGATTGCTTAGATTGGTCAGAGGATCATGATAAGCTAAATAACTATATTCGTCTATTAACTCCCCATTTTCTTTTATGATAAATAATTGACGGATAATAATCATCCCTATTACAATCAGTACACCGAAGCTAAGCGCATTCACAGCCCAATCATAACTATTGATGACGAGAATGATTAGCACCAATGTACTAATATAAGGATTAATAACTACTTTCTGTAAATCAAAATCTTCAGTAGATAAGTCTCGTACTTCTCTATTCCTCTTTGCATAGTACCCTGTAAGACCAAGCAAGAATGTCCCGATAAGCCAGAAATAATTAACCAAGCTCCCTGGATAATAACTATTGTAGGTCTCTAAATAAGAATAATACGTATCCCCAATAAAGGTCATCACAAAACCCATTATAAGAAACAACATAACGCTACTTTCTATTTTTTTATGAACCAGATAGGAAAGAATAAAAATCATTAATAGGATGCTCAAATTAATAGTTGGGTACATCAAAGTTATGATAATCGCTACTACTGAATGTTCTGCATAATTCACTGTCGGTTCTATCAGATAGTAAATCGTTATAGCAACTGTAGTAATCATGAAAATCAGAATATTGAAAAAATAGACTTTCTTGAATTTAGTCGTATTGATTCTCCTAATACGATAAAACAAAGCAACTAGATAAATGATCCTGGCTAATAACCAAAAAAAGAATTCGACACTCGTAGATAAAAATCCTCCATTTATAATTTGCATAAATAGCCAAAGTGAGTTTCCAATAAGATAGAACACCGTACCTATACTTAATAAATGCCAAAATATTTTCTGCTGACTATGCGTTTTTTTATATGCTTTATAGAACTGGATAAAACAAAATGCTACTGCTATTGTTTGAAGGACAAGAATATCTAGGCTTGCCAACCATTCATTGCTTCTAAATAGGATATTCCATCCTATTAGTATGAATGCATTCACCAATATAAATCCAATGATGTATCGTTTTTCTTTTAGCATTGTCCCTTCCTCAACCCCTAATTTTGACATGCCTTTTTCAAATAATTGTCTTTTACTTTTTTAAGAGTGCTTTTGATAGCATTCAAAGATCTTAACTTTTATTATACAACAAGCGCTTCAAAATGTAGTCTAATCAACATCTCTACTCAAAAATGATTAGCGGATAGAACAAAAAAAGGAAACTCCGTAAATCTTTGGAGTCCCTTTTGAATTGAAACTATATCAAGTTCAATCAGAATTTATTTTATTCTATTTTCTCAACATTTTTCTGATCAATCTGCATAGGGTGGCTTTCCATAAATCCGCCTTTATATTCAACCCGTACAACGTCTCCTATTTCCCAGTCTTCTCCTTCTGACAAGGATACACTAATTTCTGCTCCGCCAGGATATCCAGAAAGATCTTCTGCAAGAACGACTGCACTATTTTCGTTAAGAGATATAATCTTAGCTATAAACTCTCCAGTGGCACCTTCTGACTGACAAGCAAAAAGAACTAAACTGCAGATTGTTAATAGTAGTAGTTTCATTGTATACTCCTTATCTACTTTATTTAGATTCCTACGTTTTTATTAGTCGCTTAATATGAGAACATAATTTGTAAACAACAGAAACAACAGAAGCGACTACAAAGCTTCCGTAACTTGATGTAAAAATGATTGTCGATATACTTTCACCCGAGCTTAAAGACAGCATCAAGAAGTACACTACAAATGTAACAGTAAATACAGTGGCTCCTTTACTCATTTCAAATCTTTTTATCACTATGATTCCTTTCCCTTATCTGCAATTCTCAAATAGTAAATTCAAAGATTGCATCTTTAGCAAAAATTGTTTTATACGCTTGGAATATTAACTCATATTCGGATACATCATCAGGTAAAGCAGGCGATACTATAAAGGTATTCGTCATGCTTCCTGGGATACCTCCGCCTCCATCGTTTATACAATCAAACTCTTTACCTTTTGCTTTAATTGAAAGTTCTAAGTGCTCCTCAGGGTGATTCCATTCAGATGTGTCGCCGATGATCTTATCACTGATATTTAATTCGACCACACTGGCATTCTCAAACTGACGAATCAAAGTAACAAAATAAAAAATATCCTCTTTCTCAAAAGCTTTTAAAATAGGAATATTCTTAAGAAAATTCTTTGGTTCTACCTTAGGTTTATATAAGTTTTCATTTAACAAGTCTGAAAATACCGTATTTAAAAATTCTTCATTAAAGCCATATTTTTCTGACCAGTCCGTAATGTATTTTCTGGTCGGAAAACTTGGATTATCATTCGATAGTACTTTACGTTGTTTCATTAACTGACAAATTTTATCATCTATCGTTGCAAGCTTTTCATCATAATGTTCTGTCGGCGGTTCAAATGTCCATGGCTCCATATTGTCGTCTCCTTTAAATAAGTGATAAAGATCATATAGGACTACTTAATCGAGGCTTACTTACGTCTATTACAGTATAAATTTATTTATTCAACTTTAAAATTCAGCATCGTTTTTCCAGCAACGAGTTCTCCATCTTTCCATAAGTACTGAAGAGCATATTGTTTTCCGATTTCTTCTTCACCAATCTCAATCATTATATTTCTACCCTCGGAAACATTCTTTTCACTGATTATTACAGGATCATCATCTGGATTTGCTTCAATTAAAGTAATATCAGAAGGTTGTGGATCTATTGCGCTCCAATCGACTATAATACTGTCTCCAACATTTACAATACCTGGATGGACAAAAGGAAATTGGTACGGTAAATCCTCATTTTCTTCAACACCCCAAAAGACTTCTTCATACATATATTCAAAGTCCATTTGCACATCGTAGCCTGCACTTATCCGTTTTACAGAAGGAGCTTCTGTACGCAAATCAGGGACTAATTCGTCATTTTGGATAAAAGATTGTTCTATGCTTTCCGCATCATTAACGTCTTGCTGGGTTTCTTCTACTACAGTCACTTCTTCTAAACTTGAACAAGCCGAAAGAGTTGTCAAACTGAGTAGCGATAACATACTGCTCACTATTTTGCTCATTTCAGTCCCCCGTACAGTTAACTCTTTTTATGTAAATTCAATCTTATGCTTATTTTATCTGAGTAATACGGCTTTTACTAGTAGATAAAAATTAAGATAGTATAAAACACATTATTTTTCATTAGTTGAAAAATAATGTGTTTATCGCAAAGCACGCTTCTATTTACTTACGTGCTTTATTTACTTTTAAATTTTTTCCTTTAATTGTGCGGTTTTGCATTTCGGAAATGACATAAGTCCCTTTACCATTCATGATTTCGATATAGGTAACATTTTCCTGAATCGTAATAATCCCTATATCTTCAGCTGACACATCTCTGATACTCGTTAATGTCCCAACGAAATCAATAGCGCGCAGTTTTTTCTTTTTCCCACCGTTAAAGTAAACTCTAGTGATGTCCTTATTCAACTCTTGATTACGGGCGATTTTAGGTGCAATACGTGTGTTTATTTTCTTTTCAAAAGCTGCCTTGGCACGAGTAACTGTACGTTCGTTAGGAGCCGTTATTTCCGTAAGCTCTTGATTACCATCAAATGTATAGTCACGAACTTCCTGCCAGCGTCTTCTGTCAGTATTACTGACCATCGTTAAGGCTAGTCCTGTTTTACCTACTCGACCGGTTCGGCCTGTTCGGTGCGTATAGCTCTCTTTTTCAACAGGAACATCATAGTTTACAACGTGTGTCACATTGTCGATATCAATTCCACGAGCAGCTACATCTGTCGCCACCAAGTAACGTAGTTTTCCAGAACGGAATTCATCCATTACATCCAAGCGGTCATCTTGATCCATACCACCGTGTAACTTATCGACTGGCAGATCGGCTTCGTCCAAATATTTTACAACAGAGTCTACTGCGTCTTTGGTATTACAAAAGATGATACAGCCATCTGGGTTCTCAATCGTTAGTAAGTCTAAAAGCAGTTTTTCCTTAGAAGACTCTTCTACGTTAATATAAGAGTGTAAAATCTTAGGCGTGTTTTCCACTGATGCTTCCATTTTCACAGAAGCTCGGTCATCTCTCATGTAAAAGCTAGCTAAACGATTGATTTCTGATGACATTGTCGCAGAAAATAGCATCGTTTGGCGTTCTGTCGGTAAATGGCCAATAATTTCTTCTACCTGTTCAATGAAGCCCATATTCAACATTTCATCGGCTTCATCTAAAACCAAGCTGCTGATTTTATCGACTACCAATGTACCTTCTTTTAGATGTTCTAAAATACGGCCCGGCGTGCCAACTACAATGTGACTTTTTTGTTTCAATTCAGATTTTTGTATTTTAAAAGGCGACTTACCAAACACCGCAGTAACCTTTATCCGCTTCAATCGACCTACATTCATAAGATCGTCTTTGATTTGTAGCGCTAATTCCCTAGTTGGAACTAAGATCAAAGATTGCGGTTTGTTTTCTTCCCACTCTACTTGTTCACAAAGTGGAATACCAAAAGCAACGGTCTTTCCACTACCTGTCTGAGACTCGACAATAACATCCTGTTTCTCTAAGGCCAATGGAATAACCGCTTCCTGTACCGCTGTCGGGTGGAAGTAACGTAAACTCGTTAATGCTTTTGATATTTCTGGGCTAATTTCAAATGTTTCAAATGATTGCTTATTCATATTTTCCTGCTTTCTTTTTCTACGCTGAATGATTATAACAGATTCTTCTGTAGTCTAGAGTTTACCACTCTCATTCGAATCAATAAACATTTTTCATGAAAATAAAAAGCAGAAACCACTCTATAAAAGGTTTCTACTTAAGCTCAGTTCTTTGTATTCCCTTGTTTGTTAACTACTTTTTTAGATTGAGCATCCTTAACCTTTATATTTTGTGGAGTTTTCTTTGAGGAATGTGAAATCAAAAAAAGCAATACCGGCAGATAGACCAAAACTTACAGAAAGTGTTTTGATGAGGTCTAGTGATTCAGGCCTAAACATATAGTTGAATCCATAATTCAAAACGCTAAACGACAAAAAAAGAATGATAAACGTAACCAAACTCTTTCTTATGTCCCGCCATTTGAACACTTTCAAATTTTTAATCGTTACTATTGGAATATACAGCACCATAAAAAATGCCAGAAAGACATAGGCTGAAACAAACTTGAACAACAGGTCACTATCTGAATCTATATAAACTATAATAAGTGAAAGAATCGTTGCAATGAAAAACACACCGTACAGAACTTTTGTGAATAGTAATTGCTTGTTTTTTCTCATCTTTATACCTCTTAAATTAGATTTATCGAGCCATTATTCATTTGTAATTCTGCTTGATATTTAAAATGCAATAAGCGTAGTATTTCCATCAATTTCGTCTTCTAAGTAACTCACATTTTCATATCCTAAAATGATTGCTTTTGTATATAAGTTCTCAATCGTCATCTGGTTCTTAGAGTAGATTGTTGTATACGAGGAATCTACCAAATTCAATACAAACTGACAGTCACTTTCCAAAAATTCTTCATATGTTGAGACTTCTTTTGCATCTGAATTCTTTGGAAAGCCTTTTAAGTCACAAAAGATAAGATAGTACTCTTGTTGTGATATCAATTTGTGCAGTTTTTCTCCGCCAATTTTATCCATCTCCCACTCTTCAGAGAAAAGAGAATCTCCTAATGTATTGTTTTGAATTTTATAAGATTCTCCTCCGCCTATCCACCAGTTCATATCTTTTAGATTCGTTTCTTCCAAAATATCAAGTAAATACTTTCCCTGCATATTGGGAATTTCAAAGGATAATCCTTTCATCTCACGACTCCTCTATTGGTACTATTTACCGTAATATTAGTTTAATTTATGTTGGAAAGCTATTACTTTATAAAGATAAAGATTATTTTTTACCTTTACTATTAAATATAAAAATTAGAATTACGTTATATTCTATTAGTTGGCAGTGGCTTCTACTTTATTTAATTTTCTCGATACGGTTTCTTTCTCTGCTTATAGAATAAAGGCTTAGTCCAAGTAACATCAAGGCATATAGTGGCATCGTAATCAATATAATAGCTAGCAAATCTCTTGTTGAATGATAAGAGGCGGAAGACATCCCCATGATGATTAAGTGGGCTATAACATACGCTACAGGCAGTAAAAATGCCTTAAAGGATAGCTCAACAATTTGTTTATGCTGCCTAAACAACAAGACCACGACCAGACATAACCCACTAAATATAATAACTGCTCCAAGATAATAAGATAGATTCAATCGCGGCAAAGTAACTGTTCCCCCATTTGGGTTTTCATCAATCCCATATATTAATTGGTATTCTGACCCGTCATTCTGATCATAATAAACAGATGAGACTATTTCATCTTCTGTGTTTAGCAAAATAGAATCGACCTCGTTCGACTGGAAGAATTCATCTAAACTATTTGTCCAAGTAGTTAAACGATAAGACATATTAGATTCTCCTTCTACCGAATATCGATCCAGTTGATAGTCCGATACCTTCCCACTGAATTCAACAACGACGGAACCATCTGATTGTTCGTCTACTTGAATGATATCTTGGCTATACGGAATGTATTTTGGTTCAGTCACAAAAGCAAAGAAAATGGTAAAAAATAGTAGTGCAAAAACAAAAGTCAGAATGATTGTTACTAATTTTTTCTTTCTTAATGCAGCCTTCACCTTTAGCAAAGGCATAGCGTTAGTATCTAAAGGAGCCTGATAGGGCTGTTTTAATTCATTCAGCATATGTCGACATTCTTCACAGTCTTCCAGATGCGACTCTACCAGTTGGATAGTGTCGTCACTCAGCATACCTTCCGCGTACAATGGAATAAGATCTTTTATAACATCGCAGGATACCTTCATTCGTTCTTCCTCATTTCTTCTCTTATTTTTGTTTTCGCTCTATAGAAAGTCACACAAGCCCAATTATCCGTTTTGTCAAATAGTTCAGCTATCTGTTTGAAACTTAATCCTCCAAACAATCTCAATGTGAAAACTTCCTTGTAAGGTTCAGAAAGCTGATGTAGAACTTTATGTATATTCATCGATTCTTCTTTTGCAAAAACAGTTTTTTCAATATCTGTTTCAGCTTTGATCTCTTCCAGTGAATCAAGTCCCGTCTCCTTTTTAGACTTCCTTAAGTAGGAGTAATAAGTATTTTTAGCGATCTGAAAAAGCCATACACGTATATCGCTCTCACCTTTAAAACTATCCAAGGATTTTAATGCTTTTAAAAAGGTTTCAGACGTAATATCTTCTGCTAGATGCTTGTCTTTGGTTAAGCTATATGCAAAGAAATAGACATCTTTAAAATATAATGAATATATCTCCTCAAGTTCCACCACTTTCTCACCTCCTACGTATAAGACGCATTAACTGTCAAAATCTTACAAACTTTTTTGATAAAACAAAAATTAAGACCTCTATTTTATTGTATAGAAATAAATAGAGATCTTTTTATAGTTTTTATAATGTTTTTTTCTGCGCTATTCTGCCATACATTGGAGTCCTCAAATCATTTAATCCAACAATTGTTTCACTGGTGAAATGTGCGCAGATGACCTATTCATGCTAGAATAAAGATAATAAATTATTGGAGGATGATATTATGGAACAAGCACTTGTTGAAATTTGCCTACGTATTAGAGATCTTGAGGCTACTTTAGACTTCTATACGAATCTATTTGATTTCGAAGTGGCTAGCCACAGAAAATTTCCTGAAAATAAATTTGATTTAGTTTATCTAAACTCTCCCGGTTCTTCTGTACAAATTGAGCTTACTTACAACTACGATGCAGATCCATACACTGTAGGAGATGGCTTCAGTCATCTAGGTGTAACTGTTGGAGACTTAGAAAAAATGCACGAAATCTGTAAAGCTTCTGCTTACGAAACAGGTGAATTAAAAGGACTTTCAGGCGGCACACCGTCTTATTTCTTCGTGACAGACCCTGATGGTTATAGAATTGAAGTCAAGCGCGCAAAATAATTTTTTGAATATTTAAATGAACGCATACTGGCATTTGCCAATTTGCGTTCATTTTTTCTACTTACCATTACTTAATGTATATAAACTACTACTTATGATAAGGTTCACCATGATGTATCTAAATGAGGTTTTTTAATACTTCTTTCAAAAATCCTGTTACTTTGCAGTATAGCCGCCATCAACAAGAAGTGTTGCACCGTTCACAGAACTAGCATCATCGCTTGCTAAGAAAAAAACTGCCTTCGCTATTTCTTCAGGTTTTCCTAGTCTTCCTTGTGGATGAAGAGACGCTAAATATTATTTCGTTTGGGAATCGACATTTGTGAGTAAGTCCTTGTCCCCGGTTAGCACTTAAGCCATAATGGGACTAAGTCAACTTCGTTTTAAGGATTCTTCTGTATAAAATATTTAGGTTTCGATATAGTTGTAGAATAAGTGTAATTAAAGAGGTTGTTCAAAAAGAATTCTTAACACTTCAATTTATTCATCAATTGAAAACTATCTATTTTTGCTATGTTTTCTTTATTACTTTGTTATATGAAATCCATTTCATTTGTTCTGTTTAAAATACATGTGTCTACTGTATATTTATACTTCGTTTTTGACATCTAAGGAATGGTCGCACCAAAAGACGAGGGGAGAGATAAGTGTGGAAAGAATTAAAAAATTCCTTTTATTATTGTTTCTGATGGTGTTTACTTGTTTGACAGTTGCTCCAACTGTTAATTTTGCAGTTCATGGTAATGAGATAACAGCAAAAAATGGGGTACTTGATTTACGTGATATAAATTTTGAAGAGCACAATTATGTAGAGATGAGTGGGGAGTGGGGTTTATATTGGCATAAATTCCTCAAACCGGAAAAGGTACCGGATAATCCTTCAACTTTTGTTTCATTTCCTCATATTTGGAGGGGTTCTGAAATAAACAATGAGACATTACCAGGTGAGGGACACGCCACATATACGCTTAAAATAAAAGTAAATGAGGAGAGCTTATCAACTCCTAAGGGACTTTATGTACCGCTTATTTCGAATGCATCGAAACTATGGATCAATGGGAAATTAGTGAGTCAAATTGGTGAAATTGGTATGAGGTCAAAAGATGAACGCCCAACCTCTAATCCACAAGTCATCGCTCTTGATTTAGATAAGCCAGAATTTGATCTAGTTTTACAGGTTTCCAATTACTCTGAACGAAACGGTGGAATTTGGGGAGAGTTTTTGTTCGGAAATGCAGAAGAGTTAATAAGTATGGCTGAGAAACGAATGCTTAAAGAAATGTTTATTATTGGTGGTTTAACTATTTTCGGATTTTACCATTTTGTTATTTATATTCTACGTAGAACAGATCGAGCTGCTCTCTATTTTGGGATTCTTTGTTTACTAATTGCTCTTCGCTCGCTGATAGTCGGCGAGGTAGTTTTAACCGATCTACTCCCTAATTTCTCTTGGGAATGGCATAGAAAAATCGAATATTGGACGATTTCAATCGCGTTTCCAGTATTTTTATTGTTTCTCAATGCAATGTTTCTTAACTATATTAAAAAATCCGTTTTACAAATGTTCTTTTTTATAAGTTTACTTTATTCTTTATTTGTCTTATTTACACCTGCTAAAGTTTTTTCGTATACGATTAACTTTTATCAACTGATCATGACAGCGATAATGTTGTATGTACTTTTTGAATTGACCAAAGCGTGGAAGCGAAATGTTCCAGGTGTAAGGGTTTTATTAATCTCAACCGTCATTTTTACTTGTACAGCCTTAAATGATGTCCTTTATTACAATGAATTGATTCATACAGGTGATTTTACAAGTGTTGGATTATATATCTTTATCTTTGCTCAGTCCATCGTTCTTGCTATTAAATATGCATCTACCTTTCAAAAAGTTGAAACCCTGTCTATTCGTTTAGGAGAACTAAATAACACCCTTGAGGAAAAAGTGCAAATAAGAACTTCTCAACTGGAGCGATCACAAAATGAACTAAAACAACTGAATCAGAAGCTCGAAATTCTTTCAAACATTGATACTCTAACAAATGTTCCGAATAGACGGTCACTCAACCAAAATTATGAAGAGGTTTGGGAGATAAACAAGGATTTATTGAGGCCAATTACAGTATTTATGATCGATATAGATTGTTTTAAGCTTTTTAATGATACATATGGTCATCAAAAAGGGGATGAGGTACTAAAATTAGTCGCTCAATCATTGAAAAATAGATTGGATATGGTTGGAGGGTTCTTTGCAAGGTATGGCGGAGAAGAATTCTTTGCTTTATTAGATGGGAAATCCGTTGAAGAAGCTGTTGATATAGCTAAAGATATGAATGATGTCATTCATAAATTAAAAATCCAACATAAAACTTCAACGGTTACAGATACAGTAACAATTAGTATCGGAATTGCCCATTCTACTTCTGCAAATCTAGTAGAAAAAGATCAACTAATTAGTAAAGCTGACGACGCTCTTTATCGTTCAAAACAAATTGGCAGAGATTCCATATCATTGTTTTATCAGAATGAAATTAAACATCTGTAACCATCTCGATATTGTTGAGAAAATCTAACATAACAGACTAAATTATATTGGAATTCACAAATATATCCCTGTTCTCTTTTTAAGATGTAATGTACTGACATATTCATTTAAATTTCATGATTATTATCGGTAACTCTTTCTAGCATGTATTGTTCACTATCATTATATTTAATTATTTCTTTTCACTTACAATAGCATGTACACATAAACTCACTTTAAGATTCTTTAATGGAATTTGAATATTGGTAACTGACTTTCCGCATGTCTAATTCTTACAATTAGGAATTTAAGAAGGAGTCCATTTTCTTTTCTCGAATACAAATGATAAATCATGATACGTTTTCGAGAAAGGACGACTTCTATGAATCCACAACAAGATGATCAAACCTATCCATGCCGGTGCGCTACCAATCAGCTTCGCCATGGCCCGGCTTGCTCATATTCAAGAAACCATTGATCAAAGAGTGCAGTGGAGGGAAGACAATACCAAGGTGTCTCCCGGTTTTTTAATCGAAAGCTTAGTTGCCGCCATCATGTCTACACACGGCACAATTCCGCTTGTGCGCTTACAGGAATACTGGCGGGACCAGGACTGGGAATTGCTTTTTCGCCACACATCGATCACGCCGGATCACTTGAATGATGACGCCTACGGACGTGCCTTAGACAAGTTGGCGGATCTTGATTTAGAACAATTGTGCATGGACATCTCCGTGCAACTTCTTCTGAAGCACAAAGAAGACATTCAAGTGATCCACGCGGATACCACGTCAAAATCTGTTCAGGGCGTGTATGATCAGCCTGCAGACGATTCCTTTGTGCTTGCCCATGGGTACAGCAAAGATCACCGGCCGGATCTGAAACAACTGAAAATCGGATTAGGTGTCCAGCAAAAGGGACTTCCATTGTTTGCACAAGTCTTTTCCGGCAATGTTTCTGATCAAAAATGGAGCATACAAGCGATTCAAAAGATGAGTCAGGTTTTCGAAGAAAACGGACAACGAGCACCTTTTGTGCTCGACAGCAGCTTGATTACAAAAGACAATCTTGCGGCTATGGAACAGAAGCAGATCCAATTTCTTTCCCGGATACCTGATACATTCAGTGTAACAGAGTCGGCCAAAGAAGAAGCCATGCGGTCAACGGAATGGAGCGCGTTTCAAACACCAAATGAAAAGGAATACCGCTTGTACACAACTTTCGGAGTACCATGTGCTCAACGAAAAACGATGTATCCACTCACCGTTGTATGGTCCAAGGAATTAGCAACGAAAAAAGAAGGTACGTTGCAAAAAAACTGGGCAAAGATGCAAAAAAAGCTCATGAAAGAACTGAAAAAGAAAGAAAAGCCGCTATTTAGTTGCGGAGCAGATGCACGTACGGCTTTAGATGAAAGTATTCGTGCCATCTACGAGCAAGGATTTGATGTGAAAGGCACTGTCACATCTGTCAAAACATTTTCTCACACTGGACCAGGCCGTCCAAAAAAAGACCGTGTCGCAGAAGAAATGACGACATACGCTTTGTCCTTTAGCGACCTGGCGATTCACCCTGCTTTCGCAGAAAGAGAACGTCACATGGCTTCTTGTTTTGTGTTAATCAGCAGCCCCGATATGACGCACTCAGCCGAAGAAAAGCTGCTTCTTTACAAGAAGCAAAGTCGGGTGGAAACGCGGTTTCGTCTCTTAAAAGATCCGATGGTCTTTCATCGCGTCTACTTGAAAAATCCGACGCGTGTGATGGCGTTGAGCTACGTATTTTACCTTGTGCTCCTGCTTTTATCGTATTTGGAGTACCGTGTTCGGCGCTCATTAGCAGAGCGCCAAGAAGATTGGATTGCGCCCGGCAATAAAAAAACGAAAACACCGTCCGTCAAAGCAATTGTCGAAACATTGGACCGCCTGATGACCATGGCAATCGGCAACGATCGTTATATTGCAGAACCCACACGTCCGCAAATTCACCATGCCGTAGACTGGGCCGGCTTTGATTTAGCGATTTTGATCACGCCGATCATCGAGATGGAACAGCATATTCGCTAAAAGACTATTTTTTAAAAAACAGAGGGGATTTTTGGCTTCCTACCACTTTTTTTCCGAGTAAAAAGAGTGGTGAGAACAGATTTATCGCCTTTATTTTGGGGAAAATCACGTGAAAATGACTTGTTTCTAATGCCTATGTTTCAAAAAACAAAAAATCAAAATTGTATGTTTTTGACATGCGGAAAGTCAGTGGTAATACTTTCTAAGTGGTACTGATTCGTAAACGAAGAGCCTAACCCATTTTGATTAAGATTTAGGCTCTTTCTAGAATTGTTCTGTTAAATTATACGATGGAATGCTAGTTCCTATGCACCATGTTCACTCAGTATTAACTATATTTCTATCCCATCTAATTTAAATTCACAGCATACCTAATACAATAATAATTTTAATGACCTTAAAAAAACCTCATTTACTTATGGTACGGTTCATTCCGCATAATCCTAAATGCACGGTAAATCTGCTCTATCAAAATCAGTCTCATTAGCTGATGTGGGTACGTCATTTTACCGAAGGAGATAGTTTCGTCGCTGCGGTTCATGACGGCTTCGCTTAATCCGAGCGATCCACCGATCACAAAGACGATGCTGCTGTTTCCATGCAGCATCAGTTGTTGGATTTCTTTGGAGAACGATTCAGATGAGCGTTCTTTTGATTTGATCGCAAGCGAAAAAACATAAGCCTGGCTTGGAATTTTTGCAAGTATTCTTTCGCCTTCTTTGTCTTTGACTTGTATCATTTCTGCCGCGCTTAATTCTTCTGGCGCTTTTTCGTCGGGTACTTCAACGATTTTAAATTTTGTGTAAGCACCTAGTCGCTTCACGTATTCTTTGATGCCTTCAATCAAATATTTTTCTTTTAACTTACCTACAGAAATAATCGTAATATCCATTTTATGCCACCTTACTCGCCAAATCGGCCCATCATTTTAGATAAGATTTTTTTCAACTGGAAAAATTCTTCTTCTTCCAAATTGAGATGCTTATAAAAATTAATCGGAATAGAGCCTGCTTTTTCTTCTGCTTCTTTTCCTTTTTCTGTTAAGCTGACCTCAACAACACGCTCATCTGCAGCTGAACGCACCCGTTTAATCAAACCGTGTTCTTCCATTCGTTTCAGCATGGGTGTTAACGTACCTGAATCAAGAAACAGGCGCTCTCCCATTGCTTTTACCGAGATTTTATCTACTTCCCATAAAACAAGTAAGACTAGATATTGGGGATACGTAATATCTAATTCCTTTAATAAAGGACGGTAAATTTTTGTCATTTGTCTTGTTGTGGCATACAAAGAAAAGCACAACTGATTTTCTAATTTTAATAATTCATTTGACATGCTCATCACTCCTAACTTTAATTATATCAATTTATAAAGTAAGTTTATATAGTTTGACTTCTTTAATTAGGTTGTGTACAATCTAATTGTAAGCAAATAATTAATAAGGATAGGTGATTCAAATGTCAAACGCATTATACACTGCAACCTCAACAGCAACTGGTGGACGTCAAGGACATGTCAAATCTTCAGATAACGTTTTAGATTTAGAGCTAACTGTACCTAAAGGACTAGGTGGACGCGGCGAAGAAGGCAAAACCAATCCTGAACAATTATTTTCTGCTGGATATTCAGCATGTTTCGATAGCGCACTTCAATTAGTCGCTGGACAAGCTAAGAAAAGAATCAATTCAACTGTAACTGCTGATGTAAGTATTGCAAAAGTAGGCCAAGGCTTTGGATTAGCTGTTGAATTAACAGTAGAAATCGAAAACGTAACGCAAGAAGAAGCAGAAGAATTAGTTGAAAAAGCACACCAAGTTTGTCCTTATTCAAGAGCAATCGATGGTAACGTAGAAGTTAAGAAAACTGCAATCGCAAAATAAATTATATGACCCAACTATCCAAGACCTGACCTTGTTTCCTCAACAAGATCAGGTCTTTTTTCCACCGTAATTCACACTTATGCACAAAAGTTATCCACATATACACAGGTTTGTTCCCCATATTTTCGCCTAATCACCTTTTTTAAGTGCTTTCTTTTAAATTTTTTGCTCGTTCAAAATCAGTAGTTATGCACAGCGTTTATTATGTTCTAACTCGTTCTTTAAAAGAACTTATACCTTGTTAAAGAAACGTTTGTGTACTAGATACACATCTGTTTCAATAAGTTACGCACAGCCTTTCAGAATTCTGTGGATAACTTTATTTCTATTTATTTTACTGTCTTCTCAATCTACTTCTTATAGTTATCCACAATTCCAAATAGTTACGCACAACGTTATACACACTGTGTACAAAAAGACCTGCAGATTGATCTCTGCAGGTCTCTTTTATATTTTATAATACTTCGTTTGATGCTCTCATATTGATGGTTGTGGTTTCTAATGTACCGTCTCTGTAGTACTCTACTTCAACGTCGTCTCCAACTGTTGTGTCATAGATTTGTTGTCTTAATTCTACCCCATTTGTTACGTCGACTCCATTGAATTTCACGACGATATCATTTTGAGCTAGACCCGCTTCTTCTGCGGCACTTCCACCTGTTACTTCAGCTATCACAACTCCGCCTGTTATATCTTCTGGCACATTGAGCACAGCTTCTCTTTGTTGTTGAGAGATCATCGCAAGATCGACCATGCCAATACCAAGTACAGGGCGTGTAATCTCACCTGAATTTTCTAGTTGATTGATGATATCGACTGCATCGTTACTTGGAATCGCAAATCCCATTCCTTCTACTGTTGAAGTCGAAATTTTCATTGAGTTGATTCCGATAACTTGTCCCGCTATATTAACAAGTGGACCACCTGAGTTCCCTGGGTTAATTGCTGCATCCGTCTGGATCGCTGTCATTTCCCAGTCATACGTTCCGTCTCCGTCTGTATCCACCGGTACAGATCTTTCAACAGCTGAAACGATTCCTGACGTTACAGATGAAGCAAAGTCTGTTCCTAATGGAGAACCAATCGCCACGGCTGGTTCACCGACTTTAAGGTTATTGGAATCTCCAAATTCCGCTACTGAACTAATGTCTTCTGAACTAATCGATAATACGGCCAAATCTGTCCATACATCCGCTCCGATGACTTCTGCTTGTACTCGTGTACCATCTTTCAAAAGAACGTCTACGGCGTCTGATCCGTCAATAACATGATTATTGGTAAAGACATACGCTGTGTCTCCGTCTACTTTGTAAATGGCTCCACTACCGGTTCCGACTGTTTGAAGATCTTCTTCTCCCTCTACCGTGTCATCTTGCGTTCCTCCGTACCAACCATAAGGATTCTGTGCGGCTTGTTGCAAGTTGATAACCGAAACAACTGCATCATCTATTGTACTCACTGCATCTGTAACACCTGAAGAAACATCTACTCTCATTTCTGAAACGGCTACGTCGCCTTCTTCATTGACGTTTCCAGTCTGATTTTCGGTAACACCGTTGTCTTGACCTTGGTTCATTGCATCACAACCAACTAGTAAAGTCGATGTCAATCCAACCACCATTAATGATTTTATATTTAATTTAGACATGTGATCCTTCCTCTCTTCACCACTACTTGCTTTCGATATGATTGTACAATCTTCTTTTGAATTTTATTTGAACAAATGTAGACTAAATCGCTCTATATCAACCGTATTTTATCATATCTTGTGAAGAATCTATATTTTTTTGACTTTAAGGATTTTTTTATCAAAAAAACATCAACTCATCTCCTCATTGAATACAAGAGAGATAAGCTGATGCTTTTTAAAGTTGGTCTAAACGAGTCCTTGCGATAACATGGTTTGAACAACACGGTCGAATCCAGCAATATTCGCTCCAGCCATCAAGTTATCTTTTTCAGCATATTTAATAGCTGTTTCACTACAAGCTGTATAGATGTTTTTCATAATAGATTTCAGTTCGTCATCTACTCGCTCAAAGGACCAAGCCAGTCTTGCAGAGTTTTGTGCCATTTCAAGTGCTGAAACAGCTACACCACCCGCATTTGCTGCTTTTCCTGGACAATAAAGAATGTTTTGGTCTTGATACAAATCAATTGCCTCTTTACTTGAAGGCATATTTGCGCCTTCAGCAACGATTTTAACACCTGCATCCGCCATTTTTTGTGCCAGTTCTGCATCGATCTCATTTTGTGTCGCACAGGGTAAGGCGATATCATAGGATTCTTTAAGTGACCAGACAGAACCTTCCACGTAAGTTGCGTCAGGATGTTGTTCTAGATACTCTTTTATACGTCCGCGACGAACTTCTTTGATATCTTTTACGAGTTCTAAATCAATGCCTTCTGGATCATAGATATATCCCGAAGAATCAGAACACGTTAATACGGTTGCGCCTAATTCCTGTGCTTTTTGAATCGCATAGATCGAAACATTTCCACTACCAGAAACCACGACTTTTTTGCCTTTGAAAGAATCATTTCTGTCTTCTAGCGCATTTTGGACAAAATATACAAGACCATATCCAGTTGCTTCTGTTCTTGCCAGACTTCCCCATGAGCTAACTGGTTTTCCTGTTAACACACCAGCAGAAAATCCATTCAACCGTTTATACTGACCAAATAAGAAGCCGATTTCTCTTCCACCTACACCGATATCTCCAGCTGGAACATCGATGTCTGGTCCAATATGTTTCTGGAATTCCGTCATAAAGCTCTGGCAGAATCTCATGACTTCCGCATCCGTTTTTCCTTTAGGATCGAAATCACTTCCCCCTTTACCGCCACCGATTGGGAGTCCTGTCAGACTATTTTTGAAAATTTGTTCAAATCCTAAAAATCTTACAATACTTTCGTTAGTTGTTGGGTGGAATCTCAATCCGCCTTTATACGGTCCAATTGCGGAGTTATATTGTACTCGGTAAGCACGATTCACTTGCCATTTACCTTCATCATCTTGCCACGGTACACGGAACTGAATCAGTCTTTCTGGTTCAACGATAAGAGAAAGGAGATTTTTTTCAACAATCTCAGTGTGATCATTCAAATACGGTTCAAGTGTTGGGAGAAACTCTTCCACAGCCTGAATAAATTCTTCTTTTCCGGCGTGCTTTTCTTTTGTTTCAGCTAGTACTTGATCAATGTATGCTTTTGCAGTCAACGGATTCACGTCCCTTTACGGTTTTAAAATGCTTTTCATCATTCTATCATAATTATCCGATTCTAAGAAGATATTCCTTAATCAAATACTCATATTCAAAAAAAGATAGGAACAACTCCGTTTGGAATCGTTCCTATCTTCGTTTTAAAAGTTATTTATAAAGTAAATAATGGGGAAGATTCAACAGGATCTGTGTCAAAAAGGGTGTACTTATGATTAACCCCTGTTCCTTTTTGCATCAGAATTTCTTCCACCGTAGAATAGGCAATCTCTTTTAAATTGTTTTCTTTACTTAAATGCCCAAGATAGACTCTTTCTGTGTTATCTCCAACGATTTCAGCTAGTGCCAATGCACCATCTTCGTTTGAAAGGTGTCCTTTGTCCCCTAGTATTCTTTGTTTCAAAGACCACGGGTAACGTCCCATTCTCAGCATACTCAAATCATGATTGCTTTCAAATAGATAGGCGTTCGCATTTTTTACAAAATCTCGCGTCCGGTCATTCACGTATCCTGTATCTGTCAGCATAACAAACCGTTTATTATCTTTTTGGAATGTATAAAACTGCGGATCGACAGCGTCATGCGATACGCCAAAACTTGAGACATCAATATCGCCAATCGTCATTGTCTTTTCCAAATCAAAATGATGTTTTTGTTCCAGCTTGATTTTACCTAATTTAGGTTCCATAGCTGTCCATGTGTTTTTATTTGCGTAGACGTCCAAATCATACTTACGGGCCATGATTCCGACACCTTTTATATGATCACTGTGTTCGTGTGTGACGAGGATGGCATCCAAGTCTTCTGGTCGACGGTCAATCTGTTTCAATAATTCAGTGGCTTTTTTTCCACTGAACCCACAATCGACTAATAGTTTAACTTTATCTGATTCGATATAAGTGATGTTTCCAGTACTCCCACTGGCTAATACGCTTATTTTCAGTCCAGACTGTTCAGATTCTAACATTTCAAAAATCCTCTCCGGTACTTGATCATTGTCTATCTTACAATAAAAAACGCCCCTAAACAAGAAGCCATCTAAACAATATCAGACAGTTTCAACTAAAGGGGCAGTCTTTCTTTTAAAACAAATTTGTTTGTTTTTTAATCTTGATCAGGTTCAGTATCTTCCTCTTCGTCTGGTTCATCTTCTGCATCTATAACCGGTTCTGGGATTGCGTCATTTGACTCAGTAGGATCCGAAATAATCGTTCGATCTTTTGCATTAACCCTTAAAACCCTGCTCTCACTACTTTCCGTTACAGGTACGAGCCATACTGGCCCATATATACTCAAATCTTCTAGCGCGAGCGTACGCTGGTAGGTAAGAATGGGTTGGGAAATGACTGCATTCGAACTTAATTCATTACTCTGGAATAGAAACTCCACAGCTTCTTTTGCAGAAATCACTTCTACAGAATCACCTTGTTGCTGCATGGGTCCAGCATACGTTTGTTGATAAGAGATAATATCTCCATCACTTCTACCATAGTAAAACGAAATTTCCGACGTACCGTCTCCAACAGGTGCTCCATTGACCATCTGACTAAAAATAAATCGATTTTCTTCATTATCGTATCTCAAGAAAGCGTACTGATCTCCGAATAAAATGGAAGGACTATTGACGAATGATTGTAGCTTTTCTAGTTGCTGATCAGTGACTCCCTCGCTTGGATCTCCTTCTATTTCTATTGGTTCAGACAAGATACTTGTATACAGCGTTCCATCTGATGTAACAGATCCAGCTTGATTTTCAAGTGAATTGACATTGTCTTGAATCAAACTATTGCTGTTCGCTTGCATATAGTGGACATCAAGATTATCATCAGACAAGTTCCCCGGTATCTGTATACCCATCTCCCGCATTTCTCTAATGATGTTGATTTGTTCAGATGGAGAGTTTGCATATTGCATCCCCGTTCGATTAATATAACTCACTAGGAGGTAGACATTCAGGAAGACAAAGGCCAATAGAAAAATATTTTCAATTTTTTTAAAGTCCATTAATTTGTTCCCCCTGCAATTCTATATATCGTTCAACTTCGTACCAGTTATTGTCGCCTTCAAGTTTGACATACCAGTTTGGCTCAAAATGGATCAGACGAGATTCTTCTTCACTTTCAACCCAAGTGAGTCCAATCTCCAAATCCTCTATTCCTGAAGCTTCTACTTCTACAGATTCTAGTCTTGTAACAATTTCTTGTCCACTTGGTAACTCTTTGTCTACAAATTCATCCGGCGTAATCGGCGTTTGGATAATCCGCATCGGCACACTTAAGTTTTTCAAACCAGATTCGACATACGTAACGACTGTCGTGGCTTCTTTCTGTTGTGGGCTGAATACGGGAAGTCCCTCAAGATATCTCTGGAATGTCACTTCATTTGTCTGCATATTGTAAGACTGATACTGTGACTTTTCTGTCCAGTTTTCAACTCTGTTCAGTTCCTCAAAACTTCTCGTTAACCGTTCATCTAAAGAAAGCTCGTCAAAGCTTGTTCTCTGCCTTTGATAGGACAATACATGCAAATTATCATTGATCATGACTTCTTGTTGTAAGTCGTAAATTCTTAGCCCTTCATCAAGTGTCTGTGTTTCAGCTTGTGATGTATCAATCAGCATACTGACATATAAGCTGTTCGGCAGACTTTCAACAAGGTAATTACGGTAAGGTACCGTCAAGTTCTCTTTTGGAGCATAGACGATTTGATTTAAATTCAAAGCCTCAGCTTCTGTATAGACAATGTCTTCGGACGCTCTAAAAGCCTCAATTACATTGTTGGTAATCACAGCCTCTTCTATTCCATAAACGCGTTCTTCACTCATGTCATAAAACAATACTCGATCTGTTTCATTTAAGTTGAAGAGCACGCGATTAAAGGTTCGATCTTCATAGTCTGAAGGTAAGTTTTCAAAGCCCTTTTCAAATAGTCCAAAAGGAATCTGTGCATTAAATACAAATTCTATCCAAGAACTGCCTTGAGTTAATTGCAGATAATCCGCCTTCGTTAATGTTTCAGGCGCTTCTACGCCTCTAAACGTCATATTTTCGTAGCTTGTATTGATCAAGCCTTCTGCCTCTTGCATGGATGCCATCTTTGGTCCCTCAGAGATTTCATGTAAAATAACTTGATTGGGTGAAAAGACTTCTGATAATGTTCGGTCAATCAATACGGGTGTCTGATTGTTTCCAGAAGACGATGGTGAGTTGAGTTGTGTTCCGGTAACAATCAAGTTATAACTAAGGAATAGACTCAATCCAATCAAAAAGCCGAGTAGTACGTGCTTTATATGTGTCCATGTCATGCCCACTCATCCTCCTCAAATGGGATGTAAGGAAGGGATAAGTAGAACGTTGTACCTTTTCCTTCCGCACTTTCTGCCCAGATTCTTCCGCCATGTTGTTCAACCACTTCTTTAGAAATCGCCAATCCTAAACCACTACCACCCATCGCACGTGAGCGAGCACGATCCACTCGGTAAAATCTAGAGAATATTTTAACAAGATCATTCTTAGGTATACCCATTCCTTGGTCAGTGATACTGATAATCACAGATTGTGCTGTCTGACGCATACTTCCTGTGATCACACCGCCATCTGGTGAGTATTTTAGTGCATTATTCATAATATTATCCAATACTTGGATCATTCTATCCGTGTCCATTTCAACAAATACGGGCTCATCTAGTAAATTTCGATTAATTCGGTAATGTTTTCCTTCATATTCTGTGGAATGAATCAACATATCAAATCGGTTCAGTACATGATCCAGTAATTCTGTTAAATCAACGAGTTCTACTTCCAGCTCACTTTTACCTGAGTCAATTCTAGACAAGTGTAGAAGATCTTGAATCATACGAATCATTCGGTCTGTTTCACTTTGTGTCACTTCAAGGAACCTCGGCGCTAGCTCCGGATCCTGCCAAGCACCATCTGCCAAAGCTTCAATGTAGCTACGCATACTGGTTAATGGTGTTCTTAATTCGTGAGATACGTTGGAAACGAATTGTTTCCGTTCTTCTTCGATCTTTTCTTGCTCGGTTACATCGTGGAGCACACAAACAATTCCGCTGATAAAGCCAGTTTCTCTTTGAATAAGCGAGAAAGAGGCTCTAAGAATTGTAGGTAGACCATCGCTATAAGCATTAATCAAAATGTCTTCTTGCTCCTCTAATAAGCGTCTTAGCGTCAGTTCTTTTTCTACACCTAAGATTTTTAGAAGATTGTTGCCGTTCACTTCTTCTCCCGACACTTCAAGCATTTTTTCGGCCATATTGTTTACGATGACGATTTTTCCTCGTCGATCTGTAGCAATAACGCCATCGGTCATATGGGTCAGTACGCTATCTAAGCGTCGACGCTCTGAATCGATAGACTCTTGTGCCTCTGCTACTTCGTCTGACAATTCATTGATCAAAAAGGCCAATTCTCCTAATTCATCATCTCCATATACCGTCAACATACCCGAATAGTCGCCTTCTGCGATAGCACGTGTTTGGATCTGCATTTCTTTGATGGGTTTGGTCAACGCTCTAGCCACTAAATTCGCTAAAATCAGCGATAAAATAATCGCGACAGAAGAAGATTGCAAGAAGGTCATGGTAATTTCTGAAACTTGCGTATAGACAGTTTCGATGTTACTTTCGAGTACGATGACACCTAAAAATTCCTCTGAATCTGTACTCGAATAAATGGGCTCGACAATTTTCCACCTTCTAGCTTGAGAAGTTGGATCAAGATCTTGCTTTGTGACAGACGTACTTGTTAATTGTGCTTGTCTGACGTCTGCATCATTTGAAATTTGTCCAATCATACTCTGTTGGGTACTATCACTAATTCCTATGATGACCATACTCGGACTAACCACTTGTAATTCCGTGATATTATTCCCTGAAAATTCCATCAAGAGGCGGTTAATTTCTTCTCTTGGATTGGTTTCCGTTTCTTCTTCGCTCTGATGGCTTTCTAGTAATGGTAAAATAGTACTTTTAAGAAACGTCATCTGTGTCTGACGGTCACTTCTAAAGTTCCCGACCAACTTTTGTTCCATTGTCGTAACAAAATTCGCCCCGATAATCTGCAGGGCGAATACAAGTAGCATAACAATAATAAATACGATTTTGGTATTGATTGACTGATAAAAATGAATCTTCTTTTTCATATAAGTTTATTTCTCCTGTTGTTCAGGATTCCTCAGATAGTATCCTACCCCTCGTCTAGTTACTAAGAAGTTTGGATGACTCGGATTATCTTCGATTTTTTCTCTCAAACGTCTTACAGTAACATCAACCGTTCTGACATCTCCGAAGTAATCATATCCCCATACCGTTTCAAGTAAATGCTCTCTGGTCATGACCTGACCGATATGTCTAGCAAGGTAGTGTAGTAACTCAAATTCTCTATGGGTCAATTCGATTGTACTTCCACGCTTAGAAACAATGTACGCATCTGGATGAACGACTAAATCGCCCACTTCAATATCATTGCTTTCTGGTACTTCTGGTTCAGCTGTTTGTACAGAAGATTGACGTCTCAGGTTTGCTTTAACACGGGCGACTAATTCTCTGTTAGAGAATGGTTTCGTTACATAGTCATCGGCTCCAAGTTCTAGCCCTAAAACTTTATCAATTTCCTGATCTTTAGCGGTAACCATGATGATTGGAATATCATGTGTTCTTCTGACTTCACGACAAACTTCAAGTCCATCCATTTTCGGCAGCATCAGATCTAGTACGATCAAATCTGGGGAGTGTTCTTCTACTTTCTCTACAGCTTCTTCTCCATCATATGCAGTAAAAACTTCGAATCCTTCTTTTTCAAGGTTAAATTTAACAATATCTGAAATTGGTCTTTCGTCATCTACGACTAATATTTTTTTCAAGTGATGCTCCTCCTCAGAAACATATTCTTATGTTCTCTTTTCAATTCTTGTAATCTAGACCAAGTATACAGCACCTATGAGCACGGTTCAATTTTTCAAAGAAATACGACAGATCCTTACTTCTGCAAATCAATTTCCACTGCCACCGTTTCTCCTGCTTTAGCTTGTTTCGTCAGATTCAGTACCTGAGTCATTTCAAAAGCCAGGTCATCCAGTACGATAACCGAAATAATTGTATTAAAGCCTTTTTTGGTAATCAGTTCTTCATCAAACTCTACCAATGCATCTCCGGCTTTGACTTGGTCATCTTTCTTCAATTTAGTCTTGAACCCTTCTCCATTCAACAGCAATGTGTCGATTCCCACATGGATCAGAATTTTCAAGCCTTCTTTTGTTTCGATATAATAGGCATGTTTCGCATCTGCAACTTCTATCAACTTTCCATCAATAGGCGCAACGACCAGTTGAGAAGTTGGTTTGATGGCGTACCCTTCACCAATCATTTTCTGAGCAAAAATTTCATCTGGTACTTCTTCTATCGATAAGACTTCTCCGTCTGAAACTGCACGTAAAGATAGCTTATGCCGAGAATCCTTTGTATCATTCATTTCAATCTCAGAATCCTTCACTCTCTCGTCTGTCATGCTTTTCTCCTTTTTGTAAGTTACGATTAAATCTGTAACTCTGTATGTTGCTACTATTCTAACAACTAAAGCTGTTTCAAGCAATATCTTTTAGTCGTAGCTTCTGTTTGTTGCTATGAGACTGTTCGTGGTATTCTATTTATAGAAACTACAAATAAAAACTAGCTTACGTAAAGGAGGCATTATGATGTCAATAGCATATATTATTGCTCTAGTCATTTTAGGTGTAGCTTTGATTGCACTCGTCGCAATCGGTTTAACTACATTTAAGAAGATGAAACCAACGTTCAACAATATAAAAGAAACGCAGTCGACTGTAAATGACCATATCGAACACTTTACAGTGGAAGCCGATGCTGTTCAAACCAAAGTTAATCAAGTCAAAGGACGCGTTAAAGATCTTCAGAAAGTTGCAACAATCAAGATGCAGCGATTTGATGAACTCTCTACCCACGCTTCTAGTTTGAGCGATTCACTCACTTACTTGAAAGATCATAGTAGTGACTATTCAAAAGGTATTGCCAAAAACACTACTGATGAATTGAAAACGGATGGTCCAATGGTTGCTAAAACATTCACTCGAGCATTCAAACGTACTTTCCATAAACAAAAAGCTCGTTACACAAATGAATAACCCAATTTGAGAGGAGATCCACATTATGCCAAAAGTAAGTTTAGCAAAAGCATTGATGATGAGTGCTGCTTCTGCATTTGCAGCTTTATTATTTGCTCCAAAAACAGGAGATCAGTTCCGCAAAGAATTAAAATCTGAAGCGACAAAACTGAAAGACTCTAGCGGTGAAAAAGCGCAGCAACTTGTTGAAGATTTCAGAGAATCTTATGCTGAAGCAGATATGGAATTACAGTCTGAACAAGCGGAGATGGATGCTCGACAAGCCCAGTTAAATGAAACAATTGAAGAAATCGAAAGAGATCTTGCGCAAAGAAATGCTTCAATCGAACCAAAATCAGATAAAGTGATTGATCCTGCAACGGCTTCTCATGCAATGTATGATGACGAACGTCTTGGTGATGTAAAAGGTACACCACTTGAACCTTCAACAGACCAAGCAATTCCTAAAGACAAAGTAGACGAAGCTTTACACGATAACCACTTATCTAACAATGAAGATTTCAAGTTAGACAAAGACCATCTTGCAGATGAAAAAGAAGCTTCACAAAAAATGAACCCGAATAACTAATTGCAAAAATAGTCTATAAAAAAGACAGTTAGAACCGCGGAGATTTATGATCTTCGCATTCTAACTGTCTTTTCTTTATTGTTGTTTAAGAACCCAGACAGAGATCGATTCAGCGTTTACTGGAAAAATTGCGGAACCATCCTCATTTATAAGGATTTCTTCTTCTCGATGTTCCAAAATATCTATATAAGTTTCACCTGCATGCAAGTCTCCAACAGTCATTTCCTTGAATCCTTCATCTCCACTAGAAATAACGACTGCACACCCGTGGGGATGCTCTTTATCACCTGTACGCGTAAATCCTATACAAGTAGCATGGTCTAGATAATTATACTGTTCACCGTAAGCATATTCCGTTCTTACGCGCATCAGCTTTTCAATATCACTTGGACATCCATCATAGTCAACGTCTCCACTATACCCGTAATAATCACTGTAGAACACACACGGATAGCCATAAGTGCTTAACAATACAATTCCGTATGCTAGTGGCTTAAACCATGGTTCGACATAAGATTCCAAAGATTGTCCAGGCTGAGAATCATGATTCTCAACGAACGTTACTGCTTGTTCAGCGTTTCTCTTATAAAGCGTTCCATCAAATAATCTTCGTAAGTCAAAATCTGTTTTCAACTGAGAAGCCTCGTGTAGTGCATAATGGAATCTTACATCCATCATGGAAGTGTTGTAGTCAAGATCTTCCATATACTCTTCTAACGCTTTATATTTCTGGTGCCAGTATTCTGCCACGAAAAAGAAGTCTTCTCCAAATTCAGCACGAACACCGTCAATCAAATCTTTCATGAAGCTATTATCAATATGTTTAACAGCATCCAGTCGAATCCCATCGATCCCTGTTTCTTTTATAAACCATCGGATCCAATTTTTTGTTTCTTCAATCACTTCTGGATGACTATAATCAATATCTGCAAACATTAAGTAGTCGAAGTTTCCAAATTCTGTTGACACCGTATCATCTGGTGCCCAACCTTTTCCTTCGCCTTCTATTCTATAAATTCCTTGCTCTCCTGAAATTTCATCATCTGAGACACCTGAGAAGTGATACCAATGCCATTCAAAGTCAGAATACTTTCCTTGTCTGCCTGGAAAATTGAAGTATGTCCAAGATTCAATATCTCTTGGTTCCCCAATTTCTTCATGACGATTTTCCTCATTTACTGGAACAGCTCCAAAGGTTTCTGTAGAATCTGCTCCTGCTTTATGGTTTAAAACAACATCCGCATAAACTTGAATCCCATGCTCGTGTAACGTATGGATAGCCTCTAATAGTTCTTCTTTTGTGCCGTACTTTGTTCTAACGGTTCCTTTCTGATCGAACTCACCTAGGTCATAGAGATCATAGATACCGTATCCTACATCTTCTTGATTCAATGCTTTGAAACAAGGTGGAATCCATACTGCTGTAATGCCGATATTTCTTAAATGAGCTGCTTCGTCTTTCAATTTTCTCCAGTGCGTACCATCGTTTGGCAGATCCCATTCAAAATATTGCATCATAGTACCGTTATATTCCATGTTCTCTCCTCCTACAATCAGTGTTATAAAGTAAACACCCTAACGATATAATTTTATCTTTATCTTTAAAAAGAAACAACTGGAACGTCTCGTAAACCTTAGACGACAGGCTTATTTAGGATCTTTTCACTTTAATAAGATCTCTTGGTGACAAAACAGCGCTTCTCTATTCACAAGTCCGCTAGTTTTTACTGGAATCTCCTTGTATTTTAACGATTCTAGAGATACAATCTAGATATTGATTTTTAGTACCAGAAAGGAAAAATGATTGTATGAGACGATTGTTGAATCGCTTTTCAAATTTACCCATCCCCTTTAAAATCGTTTTAAGTTTTGCGTTTGTTATTCTTGTGGGATCGATTTTATTATCTATGCCCTTTAGTCAGCAGATTGGGTCTCAAGCGACTTACTTTGATCACCTGTTTACTGCCGTCTCAATGGTTTGTGTGACTGGACTTTTCACTGAGCCTCTTGCGCATACGTATAACATCTTTGGACAAATCGTCGGTTTAGTCCTAATCAAGCTCGGAGGACTTGGTCTGATCACGTTGGTTGCAACAATCGTGATGCAGCTAGGACGCCGTGTCAGTATGAAAGACGAAGTAACACTAAGACAAGCTTTAAATAGTGGGAGTATGATAAATTTCAGGAATTTCCTTTTATCCGTAGTGAAATACACTTTCCTTATAGAAGGAATCGGTGCTTTTTTACTCACCTTCCATTTCGTACCCCTGTTTGGATGGGCCAGAGGATTATTTACATCTATCTTTCTCTCTATTTCAGCTTTCAATAATGCGGGATTCGATAACCTTGGTACGAACAGTTTACAAGGCTTTGTAGATGTTCCCATCGTTAATATTGTGATTCCGTTACTCATTATTGTCGGAGGAATTGGATTTTCTATCTGGTTTGATCTCGCTCAAAATTTCAAGAGTTTTATCGCTGTTAGAAGTTGGATTGACTTGAGAGGTCGTTACAGAAGACTGAAACTGCACACTCGACTAGTTCTGAACTGGACACTGTTTTTGATTGCTGCAGCAATGATATTATTCATGCTTTCCGAGTGGCATAATCCGACAACACTTGGCAGCCTTAGTTTCTCTGGTAAAATCCAGGCAACCTTCTTCCAGGCCGTCACATTGCGTACGGCTGGTTTCGCAACTGTAGGCTATACGAATCTACATTTGTTTACGATTATCTTTATGACCGTCTTTATGTTCATCGGTGGATCACCAGGTGGTACAGCCGGGGGTGCAAAAACTTCTACAGTTGCCCTCGTCGTGAAATTGATCTGGGCTGAGGTTACCGGTCAGCAACATGTGCATTATCAGAAAAGAACATTGGATAACGAGATTGTGAAAAGAGCCCTAGTGATTGTCGTAATGTTTGTGATTTTGAATTTTGTTGGGATGTCTTTGATGTCGATTTTTGATGAAACAGTTCCCCTTCAATATCTATTTTTTGAAGCTGTTTCTGCTTTAGGAACAGTTGGTTTATCTGCTGATCTGACACCTGATTTATCTCGTGGAAGTCAGACAGTGATTATGTTTATGATGTTTATTGGTCGTCTAGGCCCCATCACAATCTTCACAGCACTTGGCCAATTCGAACGCAAGCAGAAACCAAAAGTATATGCGTCTGGAAACATCATTATAGGGTAAGATAGGAGAGAACAAATTGAATAAGATAATTGGCGTATTAGGTCTTGGAGTATTTGGATCGACTATTGCAAAAGAACTAGGCGAACACTACTTTGATGTGATTGCCGTTGATAAAGATTTGATGGATGTAAACCGTGTAGAAGAATACGTTGTCCAAGGTGTCCAAGGAGACATTACTGATCTGGATTTATTGAAAAGTATCGGATTTGAAAAATGTGATACTGTGGTTATCGGTACAGGATCTAACTTGGAAGCCAGTGTACTAGCTGTACTCAACTGCAAAAAGCTAGGCATCAAACAAATTATTGCAAAAGCAAAAAACAAAGTGCACAAAGAAATCCTTCTGGAAGTCGGTGCCCACGAAATTATTCGTCCAGAAAAAGAAATGGGTGACCGTGTTGCTCGTAATCTTATGAGAAACAAAATATTAGACGTTATCGAATTAGATGAAGATAATGCGATTATTGAATTCCTGACACCAAAAGAATGGGTTGGAAAATCTCTTGTACAATTAGATCTGCGAAACAAATACGGTATCAACGTCATTGGAATGAAAAATGCTGAAGGTGAAAAACTGCAAGTAAATATTTCACCCGACGAAAAGATTTCACCCAAAAGTATACTCGTTGCTATCGGAGAACCGCATACTTTTGAGCATTTAGATTATACAAATCAACTTAAATAAGTAAAAAGCATCCCGATCTACCCTGTTTCAGTCTGTAAGGACTGGAACAGGGTAGCGGGATGCTTTTTTTAATTGCATTTAGTTTAAGATACTGGTGACCATACGTTTTCTAGTACGTTTGTCTGATCACGATCTGGTCCAACTGAGAATGTTGAGATATGAACACCAGTAAGTTCAGATACACGACGAATATAGTTACGTGCGTTTTCTGGCAACTCTTCCAGTGTTCTACATGCTGTAATATCTTCGCTCCAACCTGGAAGCTCTTCATAGATTGGTTTACACTCAGCTAACTCTTTTAAACTAGCTGGATAATGAAGAATGTGTTCACCATTGCGCTCGTAAGCTGTACAGATCTTCAAGGTATCTAAACCTGACAATACATCAATAGAGTTCAGAGAAAGGTTCGTAATACCAGAAACTCTCTTAGCATGACGCATAACGACACTATCAAACCAACCAATACGACGCGGACGTCCAGTTGTTGTTCCGTATTCTTTACCGGCATCACGTATAAACTGTCCTGTTTCATTGTTTAATTCTGTTGGGAAAGGTCCATCTCCAACTCGTGATGTATAAGCTTTACATACACCAACGACTTTATCGATTTTAGAAGGGCCCACGCCACTTCCGATTGTTACACCACCGGCAACAGGATTAGAAGACGTTACAAAAGGATATGTTCCTTGATCAATATCCAGCATCACACCTTGTGCACCTTCAAATAATACTCGTTTGCCGGCATCCAACGCGTCGTTCAATACAACTGAAGTATCACAGACGTATTGTTTGAATTGCTGTCCGAATGCATAATAAGGTTCAAAAATTTCATCAAATTCAATTGGTTCAGAGTTATAAATTTGAGTAAAGTAACGGTTTTTTTCTTCCAGTACACTTCTTAACCGCTCTTCAAAAATGTCTTTATCTAATAGATCTGCAATTCTAATTCCGATTCGAGAAGCTTTGTCCATATAAGCTGGTCCGATACCACGAATGGTCGTACCAATCTTTTGGTCTCCTTTAGAATCTTCTTGCAATTGATCCATTTTAATATGGTACGGTAAGATAACGTGTGCACGATCTGAAATACGTAAATTATCTGTAGTAATATTTCTATCATGCAAGTATTGTAATTCATTGACCAAAGATTTAGGGTTAATGACCACACCATTACCGATCACGCTGATTTTGCTGCTTGCAAAGATACCTGAAGGAATTAAATGTAGTTTGTATGTTACACCATCAAATATGATTGTGTGACCTGCATTGTCTCCTCCTTGATAACGCGCAATAACTTCTGCGTTCTCACTTAAAAAATCGGTAATTTTACCTTTACCTTCGTCTCCCCATTGTGTTCCAACAACTACGACCGACGACATTTGTCCACCTCATCTAAAAATATTTAATGCTTGAAATTATAAAAGGAGACAGTACTCCATTATCCAGACAAACGATACACTGATATAAGAATAGAATTGTCCTATTCGCTTTATCCTTGTTATCTGTCTTTAAATGGAGGTGTCCCCCTAATCTATTTTTGCATCAATTGTTATCTTCAATAACACTTCTATTCTACCATATATCCTTTGCAATGAAACACCTTATTTGTGATTTCATCTTATAAGAAGGTAAAGGTTCTTCTTTACATCGTAATATCAAAATCTAATGCCTCTTCTTCTTCAACCTATACAAAAATCCGTACTAGATCAAGTTATATTATTTCAACTTAATTTAATACGGATTTACTCATCAATATGACCTTAGTATTCCGGTATTTGATCTTCCGGATAATAGGTTAGTGAAGAAAATTTGTTGTATTCTTTGATAAATAAAAGTTTTGCCGTCCCGCGCGCTCCAGAACGGTTTTTTTCCAAGATAATTTCGACTACATTATCTTCACCTGACTCTTCTTCATCTTCCTCATCTTCATTACGGTAATAATCTTCTCGGTATAGAAAGGCAACGATATCCGCATCTTGCTCAATCGATCCTGACTCTCTCAAGTCACTCAAAATCGGTCGTTTATCTTGTCTTTGCTCTACACTACGAGAAAGCTGTGACAAGGCAACAACAGGAACCGATAACTCTTTAGCTAATTTTTTTAACTGCCTAGAAATATCCGATACTTCCTGCTGACGACTTTCTTTACCCGAACCTTCAATCAGTTGAAGATAATCAATTACGACTAAACCTAAGCTACCTCTTTCTTGCTTCAAGCGACGACATTTTGCTCTAATTTCTGCTGTACGGATACCTGGAGTATCATCAATATAAATATTTGCCTTAGAAAGACTACCCATTGCAACAAATAACTTAGTGAACTCTTCTTCAGTCAGCTTTCCTGTTCTTAAATTCGAAGCATTTATGGTGCCTTCCGCGCATAACATACGGTTGACTAGTTGCTCAGCACCCATCTCTAAACTAAAAATCGCAACCGTTTCATCTGTTTTCGTTCCAATATTTTGAGCTACATTTAAAGCAAATGCTGTTTTTCCCACACCCGGTCTCGCTGCTAGTATAATCAGCTCATCTTCATGTAATCCAGCAGTCATCTGGTCTAAAGCTTTATATCCGGTAGAAATTCCTGTGATTTCTTCATCATTTTGAAATAGTTCATCAATATTATTGATGGTTTCTCTTAAAACTGTCTCGATATTGACAAATCCACTACGACTTCTCTTTTCGGACACTTCAAGTATCTTTCTTTCCGCATCATCTAGAAGGTTAGGAAGATCACTTGCTTCGTCATATCCTCTTGAGGCAATTTCTGTCGCTGTCTGGATCAAACGACGCAGTATAGAACGCTCTTCAACGATCTTGGAGTAATATTCTACGTTTGCAGCTGTCGGCACTGTAGTCGCTATATCAGCCAAATAAGGTGTCCCACCAATATCTTCAAGCTGATTTCTTGATTCCAGCATATCCGCAATCGTCACAACATCTATTGCTTCGTTCCGCTCACTTAAATCAATCATCGTCTGAAAAATCAGTTGGTGTCCGCGACGATAGAAATCTGTCGACTCAATGTATTCCATCGCCGGAATCAGTGCTTCTGGGTTTAGCAAAATAGATCCCAGTACAGATTGCTCGGCTTCAATATTTTGTGGTGGTAGACGATCGCCTAATGGTTCCATAGCCAATGTGTATTCTTCCTTTCGCACCTTATAGGTTACAAATTCATTCTTAATTGTACAATATCTCATTCTAAAAGTATATAAGGGAACAATCGTTTACTGTTCTGATTACTTTATTCATCTTCTCTTTAACAGCAGAGAAAAAGGAGAAGCCTCTAAAGCCTCTCCCTTTTGCTGATTAGTCTATTGCTGTTACACGAACTGTTAATTCTGCAGTAACTTCTTTGTGTAATTTCACTTCTACATTTTGAGACCCTACCGCTCTCATTGGTATTGGTTGATTCAGTTTGCGTTTATCAACTTTAATACCTAGTTGTTTTTCTAGCTCTTTAGCAATCTGTTTAGTCGTAACCGATCCAAATAGTCGGCCATCTTCTGCCGCTTTTTCATGAAGTTCGATTGCATTATCTTCTATTTTTTTCTTATCTTGTTTAGCTGCTTCTAAAATTTCATTTTCTTCACGCTTCATAGCATTTTTCTTAGCAGATAATTCTTTTACTGCTGAATTTGTAGCTTCTTTTGCCAATCCTTTTTTCAATAAAAAGTTATTAGCGTATCCGTCTGATACATTTTTGATTTCGCCTTTTTTTCCAGTACCTTTGACATCTTTCAATAAAACTACTTCCATAGTTAAACGCTCCTCTTATTTAAATTATTCAAATGCTGTTTTAATTTGTGCTATTAATTCTTCTCTTACTTCTTGTACTGATTTTCCATCTATTTGAGTAGCTGCATTGGACAAGTGTCCGCCTCCACCCATTCTTTCCATGATGATCTGTACATTGATCTTACCTAGACTTCTTGCACTGATTCCAACCATATCATCTGAACGTTTTGTAATAACAAAGGCTGCTTCAACACCTGATATACTCAACATCGTATCCGCAGTTTGTGCTGATGTAACAGGCGGATAAATCTGTTGATCCTTTCCATGTGCAACCGCCACACCTTCATGAACAAACTCAATTGTTTCAATTAACTTACTACGTCTCAGATAAGTTTCTGGATCTTCTTTCAGTAATCTCTGAATCATTGTAGAATTTGCTCCGACTGACTGCAAGTAGCTAGCAGCATCAAATGTCCTTGAACCGGTACGTAAGCTAAAGTTATTCGTGTCTACAATAATACCACCTAGCATGGCAGTCGCTTCAATACGGTTGATTGGTTCACCATCCGACGATACATATTCGAACAACTCTGTAATCAGTTCGGCTGTTGAAGAAGCGTATGGTTCAATATAGACAAGTAATGGATTTTCGGTAAACTCTTCTCCACGTCTATGATGATCGATAACAATATTTTTCTTCGTTTTCTTAAGCAAGTTTGGTGCAATGGATAGCAAAGGTTTATGATGATCTACTAAAACAACTAAATCATTTTCTGTAATGATATTTTGAGCTTCGGCAGGAGAAATGATATTCTGATTCACTTGGTTTTGTTTCTCAATTTCATTCATCAGCTTGCCTACATCATTACTTAAGTCATCTTGATCAATAACGACCCAGCATTTCTTTTTAAGCATCATGGAAATACGGGCTATACCTAGCGAAGATCCGATAGCATCCATATCTGGGTTCTTATGGCCCATAACGAACACTTGATCGCTTCCTTTGATTAATTCTTGCATAGCTTGACTAATCATTCTCGAACGTACTCTTGTACGTTTTTCCATCGGATTCGTTTTACCACCATAGTATCTTGGTTCTTGATCAACCTCTTTAACGATAGCTTGATCTCCACCACGACCTAGGGCTAAGTCCAGATTGCTTTGTGCCAGTTCAGCAAGTTTATCAAAGTCATCATCTCCATAAGCAATGCCTATACTGATTGTAAGCGGTAAATTACGTTTTGACGTTCTATCTCTAATATTGTCTATGATATTGAATTTTTCATTTTCTATTCTTTCTAGCTCACTTCTATTTAATAAAAGGAAGTATTTATCTTCAGAAGTTTTTTTGTAAAAAATACTATGTTGCTTACCCCAATTTGATAAATAGGTTGTCAGCAAACTATTAAATCCTGATACTCCACGGTCATCAAGCCCTTGAACGACTTCATCGTAATTATCAAGAAAGAGCCAGCCTACAACGGGTCTCGCTTCTTCATATTTCACTTTCACTTGAGCATATTCCGTAATATCCATTAAATAAATTGCATGGATGTCTTCCTGTACAATTATCTGGAATATCTTATTATTCCATTCAAGTAACTCAGTCTTTGTTTCACCCGAGTTCTTAATTTGTTTATAGATGTCTTCGTTGACTTCACTAATATGTTTCCCTAGCACGCTCTCTTCACTAAACAACTGAGTTTGCATGTTAGGATTAACCCAATCGACCTCTTCATTCTGATTGATTAGTATTATTCCAATAGGCATCTTAATTAAGGCTTCTTGTTCTCCACGCTTAATTCTATAAGATAGATTTAATATATAAGAATTCAGTTCTTCTACGTATTCTTTTCCGAATCTCCAGGCTACCAAAAAGATTGTCACTGCGATTAAAAGCATGAGCATGCCTACCCACACATTAGCAATAAAACTAAGTATCGTTAATACTACGATAGCTAAAATGGCAAATAGAATCATCATGCGCATGAATGGTCGATCTAGGAACCTTGGAAGAGATTCTTCTTCATTGACTCTTTTCATATTGTCTCCTCTGTTTCAATATTTAGACTACTATATCTTAACATTTTTTGTCTTTTTATTCTAGACTGACAGAAAAGGTTACTACCTGATTGTTTCACGTGAAACATTCGAAATAAAAAAATCGCAACAGATAATCTGCTACGATTTTAAATATCTATTTAATCTTCAGTTACGAATGGAAGTAATCCCATGATACGTGAACGTTTGATTGCTTTAGTTAATTTACGTTGGTTCTTTGCATAAGTTCCAGTTACACGACGTGGTAAAATTTTACCGCGTTCAGAAATGAAACGTTTCAACAAATCAGTATCTTTATAATCAATATATTCGATATGGTTTGCTGCAAAGAAATCAACTTTCCGGCGCTTCTTGCCGCCTCTGCGTCCTGCCATTTTATACTCCTCCTTCTTTAGTTATGAATCAAAACGGTAAATCGTCATCTGAAATATCAATTGGATCGTCATTTTTTTCAAATGGATCCTCATCGAAGTTTGCAAAATTGTTTTTGTTCTGATTATTTCCAGGAGCTTGACTATTATTCTGTTGAGAATAATTGTTCTGATTTGAATAATTTGCATTATTGTTAGAGTAACTTGACCCTGATCCAGAAGAATCGTTGTCATTTTGACTACGTTTATCTGTTACAGACTTAGGTTCCAACATTTGGAAATTTTCACAGACAACTTCGGTAATATATACTTTACGACCTTCATTGTTTGTGTAATTACGTGTTTGAATACGTCCCGTTACACCGACCAGAGAACCTTTGCGAGTGAAATTAGAAATAATTTCTGCAGTTTTTCTCCAAGCTACACAGTTAATGAAATCTGTTTCTCTTTCTCCTTGAGCGTTTGTAAAAGTACGTTCAACCGCTATAGAAAAAGAAGCTACAGCTGTACCACTACCTGTATAACGTAATTCAGCGTCACGAGTTAATCTTCCAACTAGTACGACATTATTAATCATTGGTTGGGCTCCTTTCTACATCATTACTTTGCAACACCTATATGTTTCACGTGAAACATATTAGTCTTCCAAACGTACGATCATATGACGAAGAATATCTTCGTTAATACGAGCTAGACGTTCGAATTCGTTAATTGCTGCTGCATCTTCAGATACAATATTTACCAAGCGGTAAGTACCTTCTCGGTATCCTTTGATCTCATATGCAAAACGACGTTTCGCCCAGTCTTTTGATTCAGTAACTTCAGCACCATTATCTTTTAAGATTGTTTCGAAACGTTCTACTAACGCTTTTTTGTTATCTTCTTCGATATTTGGACGGATAATATATAAAATTTCATATTTCGCTGATTGACTCATCGTTGACTGTCACCTCCTTATGGACTTTGGCCCTCTCATTTGAAAGAGCAAGGAGAGTATTCTCTAAAGAGTACTCACTCCGAACAATTATAGCATAACGGGATATCTTAAGCAACATTATTTTAGTAATTTGTATGATTTTAAATAAAAAAACCATCATTCTATTCAGCTTGATCAAACCGAATAGAACGACGATCATTTAATTTTTAGAAATCATACTACTCTTCAGTATGATCTTCTGTTTCAGTTTCAAGGTTATCTTCTAGTATTTCTACTGTCGGATCTTCCACTTCGCTCACTTCAAGTTCTTCCTCTTCTTGAGGTTCTACTTTAGCGAGTGTGGATACTTTATTGCCTTCTTCCAGACGCATCAATCGAACACCTTGAGTTGCTCGGCCTGTCTGAGAAATATTTGTAGCGTGGAATCGAATAACGACTCCACCGTTTGTAATCAACATGATATCTTCATGTCCATCTACTGTTTTAAGACCGATTAGAGGACCGTTCTTCTCAGTAACGTTGGCTGTTTTAACACCTTTACCGCCTCGACCACGAATAGCATACTCGCTAGCAGCCGTTCTCTTACCGTATCCATTTTCTGTGATGATCAATACCTCTGAATCTTCGTTTAAGAGATCCATTCCGACTACATCATCGTCAGCTCTTAAGTTGATTCCTCGGACACCTGCAGCTGCTCTACCCATACTTCTTACTTTTGTTTCATGGAAGCTAACAGCATAACCATCTCGTGTACCGATAATAATGTTTTGATCTCCATTAGTCATGGACACATCGATCAATTCATCTTCTTCTCTTAAGACGATGGCTCTTAATCCGCTTGTACGAATATTCATGAATTCACTTAAGGCTGTACGTTTGACAGTCCCTTTACGAGTTGTAAAGAATAAGTGTTCATTTTCTTTCGCTTCTCCACGCATATTGATAATGGCTTGAATTTTCTCGCTATTATCTATACCCAGGAAGTTAATTGCCGGAATACCTTTAGCTGTACGGCCGTATTCTGGAATCTCATATCCTTTAGCTTTGTATACTTTACCAGTATTCGTAAAGAATAAGAGTAAATCATGCGTCGAACAGGTTAATAAGGTCTCTACAAAGTCATCTGTATTCGTCCCCATACCTTTCACGCCTCTACCGCCTCGGTTTTGAGCTTTAAACTCTGAAATGGCCATGCGTTTCATATATCCATTGTGAGATAAGGTAATCGCAATCTCTTCTTCTTCAATCAAATCTTCATCTTCAAGGCTTAATAATTCACCAACTAGAAGTTCTGTACGGCGATCATCGCCATGCTTTTCAGAAATTTCTTCCAGCTCTACTTCGATGATTTCATTTACACGTTCTGGACGAGCCAGAATATCTGTTAAATCATCAATTGTAGAAATCAGTTCTTGATATTCGCCTTCGATTTTCTCTCTTTCTAGTCCTGTTAAACGGACCATACGCATATCAAGTATTGCTTGTGATTGACGTTCAGAAAGGTCGAATCTTTCCATCAAAGTCTCTTTAGCAATTTGGCCAGTTTGAGAACCTCTAATGATTGAGATGATTTCATCGATGTGATCCAGTGCAATACGCAGGCCTTCTAGAATATGTGCGCGCGCTTCTGCTTTGCGCTTATCGTATTCTGTTCTTCTACGGATAACGATTCTTTGGTGTTTTAAATACTCTGTTAGTATCTCTACTATTCCAAGCGTTTTAGGGATACCATTTACAATTGCAAGCATATTGAATCCAAAAGAGGTTTGCATCGGTGTCAACTTATACAAATTGTTCAGTATAACGCTCGCTGAGACGTCTCTACGGACTTCTATGACCACGCGCATACCATCTCTATCTGATTCATCTGTTAAGTCTGTAATGCCCTCAATGCGCTTATCTCGAGCTAATTCAGCTATACGTTCTACTAGTTTTGCTTTATTGACTAAATAAGGCAGTTCATCAACGATAATGCGTTCACGACCATTTTTAAGTATGTCAATATGTGCTTTTGCACGAACTTTGATTGATCCACGACCAGTCTCGTATGCTTTTCGAATACCAGACTTACCTAACACCATCGCACCTGTCGGGAAATCCGGTCCAGGTAATACTTCCATCAATTCAGCCACTGTTGCTTCACTGTTGTCCATCAACATACGACAAGCAGCAATCACTTCTCTTAAGTTATGTGGAGGAATATTTGTAGCCATTCCTACCGCAATTCCAGAAGCACCGTTTACCAGTAAATTCGGAAATCTTGCAGGCAAGACATCTGGTTCTCTTTCAGAACCATCATAGTTATCGTGATAGTCAATCGTATCTTTATTGATATCTCTAAGCATTTCCATAGCGATCTTACTCATTTTCGCTTCTGTATAACGCATTGCTGCTGCACTATCGCCATCTATTGAACCAAAGTTTCCGTGTCCGTCAACTAGAGGGTTACGATAACTGAAGTCTTGTGCCATACGCACCATGGATTCATAAATCGCAGAGTCACCGTGGGGGTGATACTTACCCATTACGTCTCCAACGATACGAGCAGATTTTTTGTAAGCTTTGTCGGGTGTCATACCTAATTCATTCATTCCGTAAAGAATACGGCGGTGAACAGGTTTCAGACCATCTCGAACATCAGGTAAGGCACGGGAAACAATAACACTCATTGCATAATCTAGAAATGAATTTTTCATTTCACTAGCAAGATTGATCGATTCCATGCGTGCTTCTCTATTTTCAGCCAAGTATTTGTTCCTCCTTGTTTTCATCGAGCTTTTTACAACTTAAATACCGTGTGTCAACGTCAAGACAGAGAATTTTGCACACGGTATAGTTGTTTTGATAGATTATTTAGTGATCCTAACTTAAATATCAATATTTTGAACATATTGAGCGTTATCTTCAATGAACACGCGACGAGGCTCTACTTTTTCACCCATCAACATATCAAATACCATATCCGCTTCAATGGCATCTTCAACGGTTACTTGGAGTAAGCGACGGTTCTCAGGATTCATTGTTGTATCCCAAAGTTGTTCCGCATCCATCTCCCCTAGACCTTTGTAACGCTGAATGTCTGGTTTTGGTGTTGGTGGAATTTCTTTCAAGTATGCTTCTAATTGTTTATCTGTATCCAAGTAAACTTCTTTTTTACCTTGTTTGACTTGATACAAAGGTGGCTGAGCGATATATACGAATCCTGCTTCGATAACGGGTCTCATATATCTGAAAATCAGTGTGAGTAGCAGTGTACGAATATGCGCACCATCTACATCCGCATCTGTCATGATAATCAGTTTATGATATCTTGTTTTATCGATTTCAAATTCTTCGCCGAATCCTGTACCCATCGCTGTAAACAACGAACGGATTTCTTCATTGGCTAAAATACGGTCAATAGAAGCTTTTTCTACGTTCAAAATCTTACCCCTGATGGGTAAAATCGCCTGAAATAGTCTTGATCTTCCTTGTTTTGCAGAACCTCCAGCGGAGTCTCCCTCAACAATGAAAATTTCTGATTTTTCAGGATCTTTAGAAGAACAGTCAGCCAGTTTTCCTGGAAGGTTGCTGATTTCCAAACCATTTTTCTTACGCGTAACTTCTCTGGCACGTTTAGCTGCCAAGCGCGCACGTGCTGCCAACAAGGCTTTTTCAATAATCTGTCTACCAACAGTCGGATTTTCCATTAAGAAGCGATCAAAATGCTCACTGAATAGTCGGTCCGTAATTGTACGCACTTCTGAGTTACCCAGTTTTGTTTTTGTCTGTCCTTCAAACTGTGGATCTGGATGTTTGATACTGAGTACGACAGTCAAGCCCTCTCGAACATCTTCACCAGTCAGATTATCGTCATTTTCTTTTAAAATCTTGTTTCTGCGAGCATAGTCGTTGATGATTCGCGTTAAAGCAGTTTTGAATCCTGACTCATGCATCCCACCTTCATAGGTGTGGATATTATTTGCAAAGCTCATAATATTCATATGGAAGCCATCTGTATGTTGTAAGGCTACTTCTACAACGATACCTTCTTGTTCTCCTTCAAGGAAAATCGGCTCTTCGTATAAATTGGTTTTTGTCTGATTCAAATAGCTTACGTAGCTTTGAATTCCGCCTTCATAACGGTAATCCAAGCGTACAGGCTCTTCTCCTCTGCGATCTTCAATCGAGATATTTAATCCTTTATTCAAGAAAGCCAATTCTCTTACACGAGTCGATAATTTATGGAAATCATAAACAGTTGTCTCTTTGAAAATTTCTGCATCTGCTTTGAAGACTACTTCTGTTCCACGTTTGTCCGTTGTACCCGTTTCTTTAAGGTCATACATCACTGCACCACGTTCATAGCGCTGATTGTAGACTTTTCCATTTTTATGGACGTTCACTTCAAGGTACTCCGACAAAGCATTTACTACAGATGAACCTACACCGTGCAATCCTCCAGATACTTTATATCCGCCGCCGCCGAATTTACCACCAGCATGCAAGATCGTAAAGACCGTTTCTACTGCTGGACGACCTGTTTTTTGCTGGATATCGATTGGGATACCTCGTCCGTCATCTGTAACGGTTACGATGTTGTCGGGTTCAATGACAATCTCAATCTTATCAGCGTGACCTGCCATAGCTTCATCTATTGAGTTATCTACAATTTCCCATACTAGGTGATGTAGTCCTGCTTCACCTGTCGATCCGATATACATTCCGGGTCTTTTTCTAACAGCTTCTAGACCTTCCAGTACTTGAATCTGACTTGCATCGTATTCTTCGCGTATTTCTACGACTTCTTTTGGAGTCAATTGTTCATCTGCCAAGTTTATTCACTCTCCATTTTAATCTGCCCATCTGATACATTAAAAATCCGCGGGTCATTCAATAATTCTTTTTTTACTCCGTCCAAACTCGTCGTTGTCAAAAATGTCTGAACCTTGTCTTGAATGGATTTAAGCAAGTGCGTTTGTCGATCATCGTCTAGCTCACTTAATACGTCGTCGAGTAATAAGACAGGATATTCTCCCGTCATTTCGAACATTAATTCAATTTCTGCAAGTTTCACGCTAAGTGCAGTCGTTCGCTGCTGTCCTTGAGATCCATAAGTCTGGACATTTTTGTCGTTGATGTAAAAACGGAGGTCATCTCTGTGGGGGCCACTTACTGTGGTTCCTTGATCTAGCTCTCTTTGCTGATTCTTGCTGAATTGCTCCAACAAGTCTTGCATCAGTTGGTTTTTATCTTGTTCAGAATTAACCGGTATAGAGGATGCGTATTCGATACGTAACTGTTCTTTTTCCTGAGAAATAGATTTGTGTATCGGTTCAGCCCATTCCTGCAGGCGCTTGGTGAATTTAAATCGCTCAGTAAGAACTTCTGCACCTTCTGCAGCTAGCTGATCTGTTAAGACATCTAAATAGGTCTGATCGATTTTATTTTTGAATCTCGCTTGTTTCAGATACTGGTTACGCTGCTTGAGCATCTTTTGATACTCAACAAGATGGTGAAGATAAATCGGGCTCATCTGCCCCATCTCCATATCCAGAAACTTTCTTCTAACAGAAGGCGATCCTTTGACAAGAGACAAGTCTTCTGGCGCAAACAAAATAACGTTCAGATGACCAATATAGGCACTGAGCTTTTTTTGTTCTAGATGATTCAGTTTTGCTTTCTTTCCTTTTTTGGAGAGAATAATCTCCAGTGGGAAGCCACCTTGCGATTTTTCGATTCGACCCGTTACTTTTGCAAATTCCTGATCCCAACCGATCAATTCCTTATCGTTTGCTGTACGGTGGCTTCTGGCCATCGCGAGTACATAGATACTTTCCATCATATTCGTTTTGCCCTGAGCATTTTCTCCCAGAAACACATTGATATTCTGAGAAAATACAGCTTCGGCTTTATCGTAGTTGCGGTAACCTCTTAGTTGGAGGTCTTTTAAATACATCAGGCGTCCTCATGTTTTAAAGATTCAACTACAAAACTACCTACTTCTGGAATATCTACTACTGTACCGTCATAAAGTTTCTTTCCTCGTCTGTTTTCAGGTTCTCCGTTAACAAAGACTTCAAACTGCTCTAGAAACGGCTTAGCCATTCCTCCACTTGAGATCACATTCGCGTGTTTCAGAAATTGGCCTAATGTAATATACACTTCTTCTATTTGAATTGGGGTATGCACCTTTTATCGGCTCCTTAAAGTAAAAAATACGTCACAAAACTCTACGATTTTTTTCATACTATTCTTTCTCTATTATACCCCAAAAAAGAGGCTAATACAAATTTTGACGGAAAATAATGGCCTCTGATAGATTTTTGATAGATAAAAAGAAAAATGATATTTTTACTCGAAATACGCTCAGAATGTAAATTTGTGTATTTTTATCTGTTTTCGTCTTAAAAAAATCTGTCAGACAAAAAAATCCTACTGAGTATCGGGTCCATATAGACCAGATCGACTCAGTAGGATTTTTGTTTAGGATCTTAAGATGTACGAATTGGTGTAATTAACTGGATAAATTCTCTGTTATCATCACTTGGAACCAATACAAAAGGTCTCAAAGTTGAAATGAGTTTTATCGTAATTTCAACAGCACCAAATGTATTCAGCGCAGCTTTCAGATAATCAGGATTGAATGAGATTTCCATTTCTTCTCCTTCGATCTGTTTGAAGGACACATCTTCATTCACTCTTCCGACTTCTGGGGAGTTTCCGGTTATTTCCAATTCATTTTGCTTCACTGATAATTTAACCACATTGTTTTTACCTTCATGTGATAAAAGAGAAGCACGCTCTACAGCACCTAGAAGAACTTGTGCGTCTAGTGTGATCTGTGTAGAAGAAGCATCAGGAATCAGGCGATCTGTATCCGGATAGTTCCCTTCTAAAAGTCTTGAATAGAAATGTGTATCTTCTGTTTTGAATAAAATCTGGTTTTCTGCAATCGCAACTGTAATTTCATCAAGAGAATCATCTAGTAATCTTGATAATTCTTGAAGACTCTTTCCAGGGATTACAATGTTGTAAGAGAAATCTCCAGCAGATTCTAAAGGAATGACTCTTTGACTTAAGCGGTGACTATCTGTAGCAACGGCTTTTAGTCTGCCTTCTTTTAAAGAAAGATTCACGCCTGTTAATATCGGACGACTTTCATGTGAAGATACCGCAATAACGGTTTGTTTAACAATAGTTTTCAACAACTGAACGGGTAAAGTAAATGCTTGGTCCGTATCGATTTCTGGTAGGTGTGGATAATTAGCTGCATCCAGTCCATTGATAATAAAAGAAGAGGAAGCTGAAGTGATGGCCGTTTGAACGCGATCCATTACCTCAATAGAGAATGTTTCATCTGGCAACTTGTTTACAATGTCACTGAAGAAACGAGCAGGTTGTAAAACAATACTACCTTCTTCTTCAATTTTCAATTCAGCTTTTTCATCATGAACTGAAATAATGGTTTCAATTGAGATATCAGAGTTACTACCGGTCAGTTTAACGCCTTCTGCATCTGCAACCAATTTGATTCCTGTTAATATCGGAATTGTCGTTCTTGAAGATACTGCAAGTTGAACATCTCTCAATTTTTTTAGAAAAGCCGTTCGTTTGATAGAAAATTTCATAGAATCCCTCCGTGCATTTTTCTTATTGTAAGTATAGCATAATGTGCTGTTGTTTCATGTTTTTGAATCATCTTTAATTCTGGCAGAATGCCTATATATATTTATATAAATAATATAGTAATAGTAGTAGGGCCTGTGTATACTGTGGAAAAGCTAAAAAACCCTTAGAGACAAAAGTTTTCCACTTGTGGATAACCTGTGGGTAACTTTGTGTAGAAAGTATCAGGTTATACACAGGTGGAAATCCTAGGTATAATAAAAAAATTATTGCAGACTCTTTTTGATCTGTTCAATTTCATGTTTCAAGTCGGCATCTTTTTTGATTGCCTGCTCGATTTTTTCGTACGCGTGAATAACCGTAGTATGATCTTTACCACCAAACTCTTTTCCGATTTTAGGTAAAGAGTTATTTGTCATTTCTCTAGATAGATACATTGCAATCTGTCTTGGAAGAACGATTTGACGAACGCGCTTTTTGCCTTTTAAATCAACAAGTGAAATCTGATAAAACTTACTGACTGTTTGCTGAATCGTTGCGATTGAAATATCTTGATTCTTGTCTTTCTTGACCATACTCTTGAGTGCATCTGCGGCTAGACTCGTCGTAATATCATTTCTTTGGATAGCTGAATAAGCTTGTACTCTAACCAAAGCACCTTCTAATTCACGAATATTTGAATCAATTTGTCCGGCGATGTAGCTCAATGTATCATTTGGAATTTCAAGTCCTTCTGCATTGGCTTTTTTTCTAAGAATTGCGATTCTTGTTTCAAGATCCGGAGGTGTAATATCAACGGATAGTCCCCAAGCAAATCTAGAAACCAGTCTTTCTTGAAGTTTTGGTATTTCATTTGGTAGTCGGTCACTAGTCAATACGATTTGCTTACGATCATCGTAAAGTGCGTTAAAGGTGTGGAAAAACTCTTCCTGAGTACCTTCTTTGTCAGCAAAAAACTGGATATCATCTACTAATAGAAGATCTACATTTCTATACTGTCTTCTAAATTTTTCTTGCGTTCTATTTTGAATAGAATTAATGAAGTCATTTGCAAAATTTTCACTTGATACATATTTGATTTTAGCATTTGGATTGATCTGTAAATACTGATGCCCAATCGCGTGCATCAAATGAGTTTTTCCGAGTCCTACGCCACCGTAGAAAAAAAGTGGATTATAGATCGTTCCTGGTTCTTCCGCGACAACTAATGCAGCTGCGTGAGCCATTTGATTACCTTTTCCGATAACAAAAGTGTCAAAAGAATATTTGCTGTTCAAAGTACTGGAAACCATATTCATCTGATCAAAAGGTTCTCTCTGCTGCGGTTCTTCATTCTCTTCATGTGTAGCCTGTTCTTCAGAGGTTACAAAAAGTGGAGAAATTTCGCGGCCGAAATATTCATAAAGGTACTCTACCATTCTGGTAGTCAGATTATTCTGCCAATATTCTTTATGCAAAGTAGACGGAACTTCTATAGTAACGGAGTTATCCGTAACTCGGACGAGGTTTGCGCTTTGGATCCATGTATCAAAACTAACTTTAGATAGAGATTGTTTAAATTTATCTTGTAAATGTATCCACAAGGGATGCGGGTTATTCATTCTGTTCCTCCTCGTCTCAATGAATGTTTTTTTATTTTATCATGGATGAGATAAGTTTTCCACAACTGAGTGAAATTGTTGATAAATAATTCAGAACCTGTTGAAAATAGTTATCCACACGGGAACAGGGTTTGTGTATAGTTTCAAGTTTTGCAGAAATACTCAACAAGAATTGTGGATAACTTAACACTCATAAACACTATAACAACAATCTGCAAATGAGTTGTTAACATTCCGGAAAACCCTGTGGATAACTTTATATACACAGGCTGAAATTGTGGGTGAATCATGTATAAAGTTGTTAACAGTTAAAAATAAAGATATAGTTACTAACTGTCCTGTGGATAAAAATGTGCATGAAATCAGCTTATTTATTATTTGAAAATGTGTCTAAATTTAAAAGCAAACAGTTAAATTACAAAGGAAGACTTGACAAATGGTATCTATTTTCTTAAACTGATATAGTCTGTCTATGTTATGATGCAAAATTTAGATAGCATTTTGTAACCTTTAAATAGTAAACAGAGATATAGCAATGATTCAGGAGGTGTATGATCAATGTCACAACAAGGATTAACATATCAACCTAAAAAACGTAAGCGTCAAAAAGTACACGGTTTCCGTAAACGTATGAGTACAAAAAACGGACGTAGAGTATTGAAAGCAAGACGTCGTAAAGGTAGAAAACGCATTTCAGCATAAGAAATAAAAGGCGACGATAGCTTCTTATTAAAATAAGAGCGCGTCGCCTTTTTTTGTTGTCAAAGTGTAGAGATAAGAATCATAGAGAAAAAGGATCAAGTAAAGGCAGGTGGTGACTGGTCATGAGAAAAGCTTACCGGGTTAAAAAAGAAGCCGATTTTCAAAAAGTCTTCCATAAAGGAAAGTCTGTGGCGAATCGCCAGTTTGTCGTCTATGTATTAGAAAAGCCAGATCAAGCCCATTTTAGAGTAGGGATTTCTGTTAGTAAAAAATTAGGTCACGCACCAACTCGTAATGCCGTAAAAAGAAAAATCAGACACGCACTGACAGAGTTCGATCAAGAAAATTTATTGAAACAAGAGAGAGATTTTCTCGTTATAGCAAGAAATCCAGCAACTAGTATGTCTTATGTTGAAGTAAAAAAAAGCTTATTACATGTTTTGAAACTGGCTAAAATGACGATCAGTGAGTAAATGAACGTGTATCATTTTTAAAATAAGGATGTTCTAAAAGCTGGTTTTGATTTATAATTAATCTAGCGCACAAGACTTTGGAAAAGAGGAAAGAAATGTCTACTATAGTAAAAAAACGTAAGCGATTGCTATTGATGTTCAGCATGCTTGCAGTCGTATTTGTTTTAGCTGCTTGTGGTACAAGCGATGTTACTGCTCAAAGTGAAGGATTTTGGGAGGGCGTCGTAATTTATAATTTTGCTCAGTTAATTATTTGGGTATCTGGACTATTCAATAATAGTTACGGTATGGGGATTATCCTCGTAACAGTATTTATTCGTGCTTTGCTGATTCCAATCACGCATTTCCAGCAGAAAAATATGCAACAGATGAACGAAATTAATCCGCAGATGACAGAATTAAGAGAACAATATTCTTCAAGAGATACTGAAACACAACAGAAATTAAGAGAAGAGCAACAAAGACTTTATAAAGATGCAGGCGTTAATCCGTATTTAGGATTCTTACCATTGCTGATTCAGATGCCCGTCTTTATCGCATTGTATCAATCAGTGAATAGAACGCCGATTCTTAGAACAGGCGACTTCTTATGGGTCAACTTAGGTGCACCGGATCCTTACTTGATCTTGCCGATTTTAGCCGGTATCTTCACACTAGCAAACTCCTACTTGATGAGCATGGGAAGACCGCAAGCTGGCGGAAAAGTCATGACATACATTATGCCATTGTTCATTGTGTTGATCACATTCAGATTATCTAGTGCGCTAGCACTTTACTTTGCAGCATCCAATGGATTTGCAGCACTACAGACTGTACTTTTACAAAATCCATTCAAAGCGCGTCGAGAGCGTGAACTGAAGGAAGAACAAGAGCGAGAAGCTGAACGTGAACGTAGAAGAGCTATGAAGAAAGCGCAAAAATTGGGGCGTAACGTAAGAAAATAATTAAGGTACATGTTTGATATGATTTGATTGAATAAACATACCTATCGTTGAACGGAGGGCATTATTCGTGATTGATAAATATACAGCACAGGCACCTACAACAGAAGCTGCAATCGAAAAAGGATTAAAAGCTTTGGGGTTAAAAATAGAGCAAGCAGATATTGAAGTAACAGAACCTGGTAAAAAAGGGTTTTTGGGAATTGGGCAAAAAGATGCGGTCGTCGTTGTTAAGAGAAAGCAAGCAACAAGTGGAATCAAAAGTGTATTTGAATCTTCTTTTTCTGCAGAAGACATTTTGCCGAAGGACAAACCAGCTCCTGAAAAACCTCTATTTGTTGAAAGTGAGACAGGAACAGAACCATCTTCTGACCAAGAAATTGTAGAACCCGTTGCAGAAAGTCCCGAAGAAGTCGAAGAAACTAGGAATCAATCCTCAGATGAGAAGCCACTTGTAATGGCTTCTACAGAAGATTCTGAAGAAGTGAAGCCGGCGATTTCTGAAGAACAACAAAGAGAAATTGAACAAAAAGATGCTGAAGGTATTCAGCAAGTAGCGGAGTACTTGAAAGATGTTACAAATAAGATGGGTATTGAAGATGTTTCTGTTCATGTACAAAGACAAGGGAAAAAAGTTCAGTACAATATAGAAACAGAAGATGCTGGCTTAGTCATTGGCCGTCATGGTAAGGTTTTGAACAGCTTACAGACGCTTGCTCAGATTCAATTACATCAACTTGCTGATTCGAAATTTTTCGCTAAAGTGGATGCAGAAGCGTATAGAGATCGTCGTCAAAAAACCGTTGAGCAGTTAGCTAAAAGAACAGCAGATAAAGTGAAACACACCAAACGCCCAGTTGTTCTTGAACCAATGCCTGCGCACGAAAGAAAGTTAATTCATCGTTTTTTGAATCATCATCAAGGTATCCAAACACACTCTGAAGGCAAAGAACCTCATCGTTATCTAGTAGTGGAACCTGAAGAATAATCGTTCTTTATTTAAGATAGTCATGTCTAACTTCGGTTATGCATGACTATTTTTTGGTTAATTAGATTTATATTATCAATCGTTAAAAGTGGACATTAAGGCTTTAGATAAAAATAAAAAATTTTTTTAAGGAGATACATATGCTTACAAACCAGCAACTTTTAGATATTGAAAAGCTTCAAAAAGAAGTAGAGGCTTTCGACGAGTTAGAGCTCAAGCTAAACTGGGAAATGCTGCGTGCACGCGAAGATGACCAAAACGATTTTCTTTATTATAAAGAGAATGAACTGATTGCTTTTATAGGCTTGTACGCATTCGGGTCAACCGTTGAAGTGACGGGGATGGTGAAGCCTCGTGAGCGCCAGAAGGCTTATTTCACGCAGTTATTTGCGGAAGCGATGCGGGTCGTGAGAGAGAAAGGCTATAAAAGAATTCTATTAAATGCACCAGCTAGTTCTCAATCAGCTAAACAATTTTTGAAAAAACGAAGAGCAAGTTATGCTTTTACGGAACACCAAATGAAATGGAAGCCAAAGCCTCTTGAGGTGACAACCGGTTTCGTGTTGCGCAAAGCGACTCTTTCGGATTTAGATAGACGGGTTCAGCTTGATGTAGAATCCTTTGATATTTTAAGAGAAGATGCAGTAGAGATGGAAAGTAGAATCAATGGCGAAGAAGATACAGATGTGTTCATGATTGAAGTTTACAATGAGTCAGTCGGTAAAATTCGTGTCACAAGAGAAAAAACGGAGGCTTGGATTTATGGATTTTCAATCTTGCCAAAGTATCAAAAGAAAGGAATCGGTCGCAAGGTGCTACAATCGATCGTTATACAAGAAAGCGAAAAGGGGTATTCTGTTCATCTGGATGTGGAAACAAAAAATGACCGCGCTTTAGGATTATATGAGTCGGTTGGGTTTGAAGTTGTCCATGCACAAGACTATTATGAGTATAAATAAGATGAAATGATGCAATAGATTGTAGTCGTTTTCGACAATCTGGCTACTCGATTGTATAATAAAGAAAAACTTAGAAATGTAGGCGTGGTTTATGAATATGGAAGAAGTTACAGCACTTGTAAATACAAATCGCGGAAATGGAAAAAAAGAAAATCTAGACCGCATGGCGAGCTTGATGCAAAAACTAGGTAATCCGCAAAATCAGATAAAATTTGTTCATATAGCAGGAACAAATGGCAAAGGGACTACAGCTTCTTTTATTTCTTCGATTCTAAGAGAAGCCGGTATGCAGGTAGGGCTCTTTACGTCTCCACATCTTGAAGTCGTAAACGAACGCATTCAAGTGGATCAGACATTCATTTCCGATCAGGACTTTATTGACTGTACTGAAAAAGTAGCAGCTTATGTAGAAGAAGTTGAAGCAGAATTGTCTGAAAAACTGTATTCATTTGAAATACTGACAGCTGTTGCGTTTGTTTATTTTAGTCGTCAAAATTGCGATCTAGTTGTGCTGGAAACGGGAATTGGCGGAAGACTAGATTCAACGAATATTATTGAAACACCTGAAGTGGCGGTCATTACATCGATTGGCCTAGATCATATGAATATGCTCGGACATACTTTAAAAGAAATCGCTCAGGAAAAAGCTGGAATCATTAAAAGGAACGGTTCTGTAGTTGTTTATGATTGTGGAAACGAGTTGCAAATGGTTTTTGAAGAACATGCACAGGAAAAACAAGCAGAGCTTAAGGTATTGAACCAGTCTGATATTGAACAGTTATCTGCGTCTGTCAAAGGACAGGAATTCAACTACAAGCAGTACAAGAATCTGAAAATCAAGATGGTGGGTGTCCACCAACTTTCAAATGCTACGCTAGCCATAGAGACAGCCTTACATTTAAAAGCAACGTATGAAATGATTACAGATGAAGCCATTAGAAAAGGACTGGAAAAAGCATTCTGGGCTGGCAGGATGGAAGTGTTACGGGAAGAACCACTCGTTTTAGTAGATGGTGCACATAATGAACAAGGTGTCGCGCTATTGAGTCAGAACATCCGAAGTTTATTTCCTGATCAAAAAGTTACATTTATAGTAGGTATGATGAAAGATAAAGCCTATATAGATATGATCGAAGTTGTCTCAGATATAGCGAGACGATTTTTAACGGTGTCACCAGATCCCTGGAGAGGATTTGATGCAGAAGAAGTCGCTACTGTACTGAATAATAGAGGACAATCTGCAAGATTTGTAAAATCAGTGGAAGATATCCAGCAATACATCGAAAAGGAAGCCGAAAAAGAAGAAATTATCGTTGTATTTGGATCCCTTTATTTAGTCGGTGATTTAAGAAAGTTGCTTCATTTATAAAATTAAATAGATCGTCCTTCAAGTACTGAGTATTCATACAGTCGCTTGAAGGGCTTTTTATTAACCGAAATCGAAATCGAAATGATAAAATTGTCCTGAAGAGAACAAGGAGAGAATAGACAGAACACACCGACACGTAAGAGAGGGGAGATAAAATATAAAAACGGTTGCATCCAAAAAGTTTTTGGAGTATAGTAACGTTAACAGACAACTTGTATATACAAGTTAAAACCATATTTAGGAGGAAACAACATGGCAGACTTTAAGAATGATGCTAAAGAGTTGCTGGATGCTATTGGCGGGAAAGAAAATGTTAACGCTGTAACGCATTGTGCGACCCGAATGCGATTTGTTCTAGACGATCCATCTGGTGCAGACGTCAAGAGGATAGAAGAGATTCCATCAGTAAAAGGAACGTTCACTCAAGCTGGACAGTTTCAAGTCATTATTGGTAACAGAGTAGCAGATTTTTATAATGAATTTTCAGATGTTTCCGGTCTTGAAGGTGTTTCTAAAGATGATGTAAAAAAAGCAAGCACACAAAACATGAACTGGCTACAAAGACTCATGGGTGCTTTAGCTGAAATTTTTACGCCACTTATTCCCGCAATTATTATTGGTGGTTTAATATTAGGATTTCGTAATGTATTAGAAGGAATAGAATTTGAGTCTTTAGGACGATTAATCGTAGATGGCGTACCCCAAGTAACCGATGCTGGTGCTCCCGTTTTCAATAAGATCGTCGATGTTTCTCAATTCTGGGCAGGCGTTAACGACTTCTTGTGGCTTCCTGGTGAAGCGATTTTCCATTTCCTACCTGTAGGGATTACGTGGAGTGTTACAAGAAAAATGGGCACCACTCAAATATTAGGTATCGTTTTAGGTCTTACATTAGTCTCTCCACAATTAGCGAATGCATACGGGGTAGAAGATATCCTTGCTGGAGACATTTCACAATGGGACTTTGGTTTCTTCCAGTTAGATAAAATCGGATACCAAGCACAAGTTATTCCAGCGATGATGGCTGGGTTCTTGCTAGCATACCTTGAAAAATGGTTACGTAAGTTTATTCCAGAAGCCATCTCTATGATTTTCGTTCCACTGTTTGCATTACTTCCGACAATTTTTATTGCACACGCTGTTATTGGACCGATTGGTTGGACACTCGGAACAGGTCTTTCTCAAGTAGTAAACTGGGGACTTTCAGGAACCTTTAGTTGGATCTTTGGATTCGTCTTTGGTGGCTTGTATGCACCACTAGTTATTACAGGTCTACACCATATGTCTAACGCAATCGATTTACAATTAGTTGCAGACTACGGTGGAACAAACTTGTGGCCGATGATTGCATTATCAAATATCGCTCAAGGATCTGCCGTTCTAGGTATGATCATTATGCACTGGGGTAACAAAAAAGAAGAGCAGGTATCTATTCCAGCTGCTATTTCCGCTTATCTAGGGGTAACGGAACCGGCACTATTTGGTATCAATATTAAATTTGTTTATCCATTTGTGGCAGGAATGATTGGTTCAGCCTTTGCGGGTATGATTTCTGTAGCGATGAATGTAACAGCGAATTCTATTGGAGTTGGAGGACTTCCAGGATTCTTGAGTATTCAGCCAGATTCTATGGTAGGATTCTTGATTGCGATGGCCGTTGCATTTGTAGTTCCCATTATCTTAACAATTTTCTTTGAAAAAAGAGGCATCTTGACTAAATGGGAAAATACAAACTTACCAATTCCTAAGTTAGGTCAATAATCGAGCAAAAGATTCGTAATCGCCACCTAACAGTGGTAAGTTTAAATTCTAAAGAAAGAATCATTAATCGTTAGAAAAGGATTGGTTCTATAAGACCGAAGCTGTCTAGAGCATTTATTTAGACGAATATCCGGTACTTAAGAATCGGTCCTTTTTCTATAAATAGAGAAGGGAAGAATTCGATGACACATTTTCACGACAAAGTAATTTATCAGGCCTATCCAAAATCCTTTAAAGATACGGATGGAAGCGGAATGGGTGATTTGAAAGGCCTTATTGAAAAGCTACCTTATCTAGAAGATTTAGGTGTAGATATGTTGTGGCTGAATCCTTTTTACAAGTCACCTCAAAACGACAATGGTTATGACGTAGCAGATTATACATCTATTGATCCGATGTTCGGCACTTTTGAAGATTTCGATACACTTGTAGAAGAAGCCAAAAAACGAGGTATTTCCCTAATGTTAGACATGGTATTGAATCATACGTCTACAGCACACGAGTGGTTTCAAAAAGCTTTAAAGGGAGAAAAGAAATACCAAGACTATTATATTCTAAGAGAAGGAAAAGCGGACGGTAGTCTTCCAACAAACTGGGAATCTAAATTTGGCGGAGAGGCGTGGTCTAAATTTGGAGATACAGATCAGTATTACTTACATCTATACGATAAAACCCAAGCAGATTTAGATTGGCGAAACCCAGAAGTTCGTCAGGAACTTTACAATGCCGTCAACTTCTGGTTGGAAAAAGGTGTGAAAGGACTTCGCTTTGACGTTCTGAATGTGATTGGAAAAGACGAAGAATTAAAAGATGCAGATGATGGTGTTGGAAAATCTCATTACACAGATACACCCATCGTCCACGAGTATATTCACGAATTGAATAGAGAAACATACGGCAAGTATGAAGACGTGATTACAGTTGGAGAAATGAGCTCAACAACTGTAGCAAATGGCGTACAGTATTCTAATCCTGAACGGGACGAATTGTCGATGATCTTTAGCTTTCACCACTTGAAAGTGGATTATAAAGATGGCGAAAAATGGACAACGCAACCGTTTGATTTCCTAGAATTAAAAAAACTGTTGGATGAATGGCAGAGAGGAATGGATGAAGGCGGAGGCTGGAATGCAGTCTTCTGGAACAATCATGATCAGCCACGGGCGAATAGTCGGTTTGGAGATGTCGAGAAGTATCCTTTCGAAACAGCGACGATGTTGGCTCAGACCATCCATTTCCTAAGAGGGACGCCATTTATCTATCAAGGTGAAGAAATTGGAATGACGAACCCGAATTATAAGCATATTGATGACTATTTAGATATAGAAACACATAATGCGTATCAGAAATTAAAAGAAGATGGACTGCCAGAAGATCAAATTATGGATATCATCCAGTTTAAATCTAGAGACAATGCACGAACACCGATGCAGTGGAATGCTTCTGAAAACGCTGGTTTTACAGAAGGAAAACCATGGTTGAAGATTCCTGAGAATTACAAAGAACGTAATGCAGAGAGCGAAGGCGTCAGCAAGAACATTCGCGCTTACTATAAACAATTGATCCAATTACGTAAAGAACACAAAATCATTCAAGAAGGTTCTTATGAACCCGTTGAACTGGGTCATCAAAGTGTTTTTGCTTACGTTAGAACGTATGAAAATCAAAAACTACTTGTGTTGAATCACTTTTATGCAGATGAAGCGATAATCGATATACCTCGTCCTTTATTAGAAATGGATGCACAATATGTATTGGGAAATAAAGAAGAGAGACCGTTAGAATCAACATTAGTGATGCAACCGTACGAAACCATCGCTTTTTTATTAAATTAATTGAATGATAACTTGAAGCAGTCTATGACAGTAAGTGCCTTTACTATCATAGATTGCTTTTTTATAGGTAGAAAGTATCTTAACAATGAGAAAACGCTAGTTGTATTTTTAACGCTCTCAAATTTTGACTCGTTTGTTTTTAGGTGCTATGATTTTAAAAATTGAGGCATTTATATAATTAGTTGGGAGAAGGATAGGTATGGAAATTATACGGTTAGTTGGTATTTTAATTATCGTTGTTGGGTTCATTTTTAAATTCGACACGATTGCAGTTGTTTTGATTGCAGCACTTGTTACAGCACTAGTATCAGGCATTTCATTTTTCGAGTTTCTTTTTATTATGGGGGAAGCTTTTGTTAATAATCGATTAGTGACGTTATTCTTACTAACGCTACCGATGATTGGGATCGCAGAAAGAGCGGGATTGCGTCAGCAAGCTGTTAGAATTCTTGAGAACATCAATGGAATCACAGCGGGAAAACTCTTCTCAATCTACATGGTCTTCAGAGAACTAGCGGGTACATTTTCTATTCGGATGCAAGGACAAACACAATTCGTTCGTCCATTGATCGAACCAATGTCTCAAGCAGCCGCTAAGACAAAATATGGGGAAATCAGTGAAGAAGATACAGAAAAAATCAAAGCGCGTTCCGCAGCTACAGAGAATTTTGGGAACTTCTTTGCGCAGAATACGTTTATTGCAGCTTCGGGTGTCTTGTTGATTACCAGTACGATGGACTCTTTAGGATACGTGATTTCTCCTATAGATATTGTTATTGCGACTATCCCAGTAGCGCTTTTTGCACTTGTAATAGTCGTGGTATCTAATATTCTATTTGACCGTAAAATGAACCGCAAATACAATCAAGCAAATCAAGAGAAAAAGGCAGGTAAATCATAATGGAAGCATTTGTAAATAATTTATTGGAGTTCTTTTTCATTCTTGTTGGTTTATTGCTTGCCTATGTAGCTTTTAAAGTCGCAACAGACAAAACGCACCCAGCTAAAATTGGAACTGCATTGTTCTGGTTACTGCTTGGGATTACATTCGCTTTGGGGAATTATATTCCTTTTGAAATCACTGGAGCGATTTTACTGATTGTTGGTGTATTGACACTACTAAAACAAGTGAAAATTGGACATATAAAACAAGTAACAGAAGAAGAAGCACAAGCATCTAGTAAAAAACTTGGGAATTGGGTTTTTCTTCCTGTAGTTGTACTGGCTGTAGTCGCTGTTGGAGTGGCTCAGTTTACACCACTTGGGGGACAAGCGGGAATTGGTATTGGAGCGGTGACTTCTTTGATCGTAGCAATGATCATTACGAAATCTTCTCCTAACAGTGCATTAGAAGATGGAAACAGAATGGTTCAGCAAGTTGGTCCAGTCGGCTTCTTACCGCAGTTATTAGCTGCATTAGGTGTGATCTTTACTCAAGCTGGAGTCGGCGACGTGATTGCCAACGGAATTTCTAGTTTCTTACCACAAGGAAATCCTTTGGTCGGCGTTATTGCTTACTCAACTGGAATGGTTATCTTTACCATGATTATGGGGAATGCCTTCGCAGCCTTTACGGTCATCACAGCAGGAATTGGTATTCCTTTTGTAATCTCACAAGGTGGAGATCCAGCAGTAGCTGGAGCTTTAGCGATGACGGTCGGATTTTGTGGAACGCTTATGACACCAATGGCAGCAAACTTTAATGCTTTGCCAGTAGCCTTACTTGAAATGAAAAATGAAAATGGCGTCATCAAAGAACAGATTCCTATGGCTTTAATTATGATTGTGTTCCATGTCATTTTAATGTACTTCTGGGCGTTTTAAGACAGAGAACTTCTATTGAATCGAGTATTTCTGATATAATGATAAAAGAAGGGTAGCGATGAATATGAAAATTTTAGTTACAGGATTTGATCCATTCGGCGGAGAAAATTTAAATCCGGCATGGGAAGCAGTAAAGAAAATCCCTGATACCATTAATGGAGCAGAAATTAAAAAAGTTATGATTCCTACTGTATTTGGAAAAAGTGCAGAAGTAACAGATGAGGCCATTGAAGCGTTCAAACCTGACTATGTCCTGAACATTGGTCAAGCTGGGGGACGATTTGAATTGACTCCTGAACGTGTAGCCATCAATGTAGATGATGCTAGAATTCCTGATAATGAAGAGAATCAGCCAATTGACGTAGCCATCAAAGAAGATGGAGAAGCTGCTTATTTTACTCAATTACCCGTTAAAGCAATGGTGACAGAGATGAAAAAAGCAGGTGTTCCGGCATCCGTTTCTAACTCTGCAGGAACATTCGTATGTAACCATATTATGTATCAAGTACAATATATGATCGATAAAAAATATCCAGAAATTAAAGCAGGATTTATGCACGTGCCATTTATTCCTTCACAAGTGTTGGATAAACCCGGTAAACCAGCCATGAATCTTGAAGATATCGCTTCGGGTATTACAAAAGCCATCGAAGCCATCGTTGCTTTTGATGGAAAAGAAGATTTAAAAGCGATTGGTGGAACCACTCACTAATGGATCGTTAAAAAAGAGTGACTTGCTGCCCTAATAGGCATCGAGTCACTCTTTTTGTGTTTTAGTAAGTTTGTGGTCCGCGTCTTCTAGCAAAATCGACAAAGCGAAATTTATCCAGTCTATGACGAGACTCTGTGTATTGAAACAGTCTCGTGTCTTCGAGATGAACATCGCTTCTGGTTACCACAATATGATGGTCATCATGAAGAGACATGATGGATCGGTCTTCATCGGTAACCGGTTCAACGGTGAATTCTTTTCTAGCGTATCCGATTTTCAGGCCTAATTTGTGTTCGATATAATGGTAAAGAGAATTTTCTGCTTCTTCATCTGGTAGTTCTTCTATAATCGAAGTCAGTAAATAGTCTTTGTCTAGTATCACAACTTCCTGATTAACTTTTCGAGCACGAATCACCGTATGGACTTCCGTACTTTCAGGAACTTTTAAAAACTCAGCAATGTGCTTAGGAATTTTAGTGATCTTGTTTTCGATTAGTAGGGTCTGGCTAGAAATATTTTGAGCGTTTTGAAGTTCTTGATAACTGGTTAAGCCAGAGATCGGAAAATCAAACCGTTTAACGTCCAAAACGATAGAACCTTTTCCCTGCTTCTTTTGAATATAGCCACTTTCTAGTAACAGCGTTAAGGCTTTTCTGATTGTTTCACGCGAAACATTGTATTGTTTTGTCAAATCATTTTCGCTCGGGAGTAGATCTCCAGATTTATACGTTTGGTTTAAAATTGCGGATTCAATATCGACGAATATTTCATGAAATTTACTCAAGTGATCCATTCCTTTATTCATTCTCTATAGGATTCTACCATAAATCATCACTTTTTTAGTAAAAAAATAAATCGTAGTGTATAGTAGAACTTTGATCTATAATTGAGAAAATACGGTTTAGTTGAGAGGTGTTCAAGTGAAAAAGGTTTTAATTACATTATATATCGCAATTTTTGCTGTTATCGGTTTCTGGATTGGGTATCATGCAACCATGACAGACTTAGACATAGGATGGTTACTGATTCGAGCAGGGCTTATTTTAATCAGTATCGCAGTTTTCGGTTTCCTTCATATTATCATTCATGAAATGGGTCACTTGATTGCGGGTAAAGTTTCAGGATATCAATTTTCATTCTTCAGAATCGCAAACTGGGCCCTCGTAAAAGAGCAACATCAATACAGAATAGCAAAATTTTCGATAGCTGGAACGGGTGGACAATGTTTAATGATTCCAGCAGAACGAGACGACAATCCACCGTACCGCCTTTACTTGTTTGGAGGAGCTTTGGCCAATTTTATTACGGCTGCCATCGGGTTAGTCTTTGTTTTAATAGGGTTTCGATCTGTATATCTTTATAGCTTTATTTTGACGGGGCTATTCACTGGTATCCTAAACTTGATTCCTTTTAGTATTACAGATGGAAATACCTTGAAACGACTAAAGATGGATCCTAATAAGCGACCTCAACTCTTTCAGCAGTTAAGACTCAGTGGAGACTTTATCAATGGAAAAATGTATGGAGAGATCAAAGATCATGAATTGATTGAAAATCCTAACGAACCCATGACAGAACAATTCAATGCTTATACAGTACTCGTTCAGATCAATCGAGAATTAGAAGCAGAGAATTTTGGACATGCATTGGAATTAATCGAACCGTTATGGAATCAACGATTGCAAATGGTCAAACCTTATCAGATGGAGATCTCAAGAGATTATTTATTCTGCCACCTTACAATGGAAACGGAAGATACAATGATTCAAGATGAAATCAAAGAAGATCCATTATTCCAACAATATCTAAAAACAAATCAGCTGGAAACCTATAGAATCAAAGCAGCAATGGCTTTCTGGATCGACAAAGATCTGAATCAAGCAGAAAACTGGCTTGAGAAAGCTGAAAAATCATTGGATCAAGCACCAACCTATGCAGATAGGGCCTTAAATAAAAAGTTACTCGATTTCGTGGAACAAAAAGTCACACAAGAACGTGTTAACCGTACTGCGATGAAAGATGTAGAAGAAGAGCTGGTTTAAGCGAGAAATCGGTGAACATTTTGAAAATTTCTGTTCACAATTTACTAATAAAAAATAAGTTAAGTGGTTGACTTTTTTATTCATTCCTTATATCATTTACAGTGTTGAGCAAGACAGAATATGAGCAAGTTAAATAGTGGTAAAGTAGTGAAAGTGCTTTTCCACCTCAGGTCTATTTAATTAGGCATTATTGGGGTGGACCAGGCACTTTTTTTGTGAAGAAAAATAGGAGGAATACCTTAAAATGGCAATCGAATTTGATACTATTGCAGCAATTTCTACCCCTCCTGGTGAAGGCGGTATTGGGATTGTTCGAATCAGTGGAGACGAAGCGCTGGAAATCGCAGACCGTGTCTACCAATTAGGAAAGAAAACTTTAAAAAATCAACCAACGCATACGATTCATTATGGTCATATCGTGAATCCGAAAACTGAAGAACAGATCGATGAAGTCATGGTCTCTGTGATGAAAGCACCAAAGACCTATACGCGTGAAGATGTGATTGAGATCAATACGCACGGTGGTGTACTAGCCGTTAACCGCGTATTGCAGACGGTTTTGCATAATGGCGCACGTCTAGCGGAACCTGGTGAATTCACAAAACGGGCTTTCTTGAACGGTAGAATCGATTTATCTCAAGCAGAAGCGGTAATGGACGTGATTCGTGCGAAAACGGACAGAGCGATGCATATGGCGGTCACACAGCTTGATGGAGATCTCTCACGCTTGATCAGAAACCTACGTCAGGATATCTTGAGCACGCTAGCTCAGGTAGAAGTGAATATTGACTATCCAGAGTACGATGATGTAGAAGAAATGACAGCGAAACTACTCGTCGAAAAAGCAGAAAAAGTAAAAGCACAAGTAGAATCTTTACTCGATACAGCAAGCCAAGGGAAAATCTTGCGTGAAGGACTCGCAACGGCAATTATTGGTCGACCGAATGTTGGGAAGTCCAGTTTGCTGAATGTCTTGATCAAAGAAGATAAAGCAATCGTGACAGAAATTGCCGGAACAACGCGTGACGTTGTGGAAGAATATGTCAGTGTTAAAGGGGTACCGCTTAGACTCATTGATACAGCAGGTATTCGTGAAACGGAAGATATCGTCGAACGAATCGGTGTTGAACGTAGTCGTAAAGCTTTAAAAGAAGCAGACTTAGTCTTACTAGTATTCAATCAGAACGAAGCGTTGACACCAGAAGACAAATTACTGATCGAAGCAACAGAAGAACACCATAGAATCGTGATTTTAAATAAAATGGATCTTGAAACAAAGTTGGATATGGACGAGTTGAAGCAGCTTGTTGATCCAGCAAGTATTATCCAAACCTCTATTGTGACACGCGCTGGTATGAACGATCTGGAAGCAAAAATCGCTGACTTATTCTTTTCAGGAAAAACAGGCGAGCGTGATGCGACCTATGTATCAAATGTACGCCATATTGCCTTGTTGAATGAGACAGTTGATGCTTTCAATGACGTCATAGAAGGTATTGAAACGGGTATGCCAGTCGATTTAGTGCAGATTGATATGACTAGAGCCTGGGACTTATTAGGTGAAATCACTGGAGATAGTGTACAAGATGAATTGATCACGCAACTATTCAGTCAATTCTGCTTAGGAAAATAAACCATTAACCTTATAAACGGACTTTATATTAGAAAGGAACAACTCGATGCAAACTTATGAAGCTGGAAGATACGATGTTATCGTTGTCGGTGCTGGTCATGCTGGATCAGAAGCAGCACTTGCAGCCGCAAGAATGGGTTCAAAGACTTTACTGATTACGATCAACTTGGATATGGTTGCTCATATGCCATGTAACCCATCGATTGGCGGACCTGCTAAAGGGATCGTCGTACGTGAAATGGATGCTCTAGGTGGCGAAATGGGGCGCAATATCGACAAGACTTATATTCAAATGCGTATGCTCAATACGGCTAAAGGACCTGCTGTACGTGCTTTACGCGCGCAAGCAGATAAACATCTGTATTCCATTGAAATGAAACGTACGATTGAAAGAACCGAAAACTTGGATATGAAACAAGGAATCGTTGATGAATTGGTCGTTGAAGACAATGTCATTCAAGGCGTTATTACAAATACAGGTGCGATTTACCGTGCTCAAGCCGTTGTTTTAACAGCGGGTACGTCTTCTCGTGGAGAAATTGTGATCGGGGAATTGAAATATTCTTCTGGTCCGAATAACACCCAACCTTCCATCAAATTATCTGAGAATCTACTAGAACTTGGCTTTGACTTGGACCGTTTCAAAACAGGAACACCACCAAGAATTCACAAAGATTCTATCGACTATTCTGTAACAGAAGAACAACCAGGAGATTTAGAGCCTCATCACTTTAGTTTTGAAACGCCAGATGAAAAATATCTGCAAAACCAAACGTCTTGTTGGTTAACGTATACAAGTACAACTTCTCACGATATCATTCGTGAAAATCTGCACCGTGCACCGATGTTTACAGGAATCGTTGAAGGTGTTGGCGCTCGTTATTGCCCTTCGATCGAGGACAAAGTTGTGCGCTTCTCTGACAAACCGCGTCACCAATTGTTTTTAGAACCAGAAGGTGAAACAACAGATGAAGTTTATGTACAAGGCTTATCATCTTCACTTCCTGAAGATGTTCAACTAGCTGTTTTACATTCAGTAGAAGGTCTAGAAAATGCGAAAATGATGCGTACAGGTTATGCTATCGAGTACGATGTGGTTAAACCATACCAATTACGTCCTTCACTTGAGACAAAAATGATCAGTGGATTATTTACTGCCGGTCAGATGAACGGAACTTCTGGTTACGAAGAAGCGGGCGGACAAGGTCTAATGGCTGGAATCAATGCAGCGCGTCTTGTTCAAGGAGAAGAACCATTCGTAATGAAACGTAACGAAGGCTATATCGGCGTTATGATCGATGACTTAGTTACAAAAGGAACGAATGAACCTTATCGTTTACTAACTTCACGTGCAGAATACCGTCTACTATTGCGTCACGACAATGCAGATTTCAGATTAAGTAAAATTGGTCGTGAACTAGGACTCCTTTCAGAAGAAAGGTATCAGTTATTCCTAGACAAAAAAGCGCAAGTAGAACAAGAACTGGCTCGTCTGAAAAAAGTTCGCCTGAAACCGACAGATGTTGCTGCTTATCTTGAAGAAAAAGGTGAGCCACAATTAAAAGATGGTATTTTGGTTTATGACTTCATTCGTCGTCCTTATGTCAAGTATTCAGATATCATTCAATTTGCGCCAACAGAAGAACCTTTATCTAAAGAAGTGATGGAACAAGTTGAAATCTTCATCAAGTATGAAGGCTATATTGAGAAAGCATTCCGCAAAGCGGATAAAGTGAAACGGATGGAAAACAAACGAATTCCAGAAGGCATCGATTATAGCTCGATCAATGGAATCGCAACGGAAGCTATCGAAAAATTAACAAAAATCCAACCAGAAACAATCGCACAAGCAAGCCGAATCAGTGGCGTGAATCCATCAGATATTTCAATTTTAATGGTCTACGTGGAACAAGGCAGTGTAGCGAAAGTATAATCAATTTTATAGAGATTGGTAAAAAAAGTTGCAGTTTTCTGCAACTTTTTATTTTGCACAAACTTTAAAGATGCTAAACAATCTTGAATCTTTCATTTAAAATATGTTACCTTTAATCTATTTTTAGAAAATATTATTTTGGTTTATAAAGATTAATTTGAATAACTTGGAGGACGTATGGAAATACAGTTAATTTTTTTGGTTGTGGGATCAGTATTTTTAGGATCTCTAATGCGTGCGACATTTGGATTTGGAGATTCTGTCATCAGTATGCCACTGCTTGCATTACTACCGATTCCTTTTTCGTCAGCGGTAGCTTTGGTCGGTTTAGTAGGATTTACTGTAGCCTTATTTTCTTTATTCAATAGCTGGAAACAATTAGATATTATTATTTTAAAATGGTTGGCTATCTCCACAATTATGGGTATTCCTTTTGGGCTGCTATTAGTCCATTTTGTAGAAAAGCGTTGGATAAATTTGATACTAGGCTCTTTACTAATTGTATATTCTATTTATTCAATACTAAGTTCGAGTAAAAAACAAATACAGATAGGTAATGATCATCAACACCTTAATTATACTATTCCATTTGGTTTCGCCTCGGGTATGCTTGGAAGTGCATATAATATGAATGGAATTCCTATTGTACTCTATAGTACAATGAAAGACTGGTCTCCCAAGCAATTTAAAGAAAATGTACAAGCTCATTTTTTGATCTCGAGTATACTAATTATTTTTAGCCACTATTTGAGTGGGTTTTGGACTAAAGAAGTAGGATTGTACTATCTGGCTTCTATTCCAGCAGTTGTAATTGCTATTGTATTAGGAAATTATTTCTATTCGAAAATCAAGGTCGATAAATTTAGACGTTTTGTTATTTATGTTATCCTTTTACTAGGTTTATTTACGTTTATTGATTTTCTTTTGGGGTAGCCAAATTATAGACCAAGAGTCTTAGAAAAATAGACTACCAGTAAACTACCAATATTAAACATGGGAATCCGCATAAGCAGGCCTAATCAGTGGTGTCAAGCCATCAGATATTTCGACCTTAATGGTCTACATGGAACAAGGCAGTGTAGCGAAAATATAATAAATTGATTCATTTAAAGCAAGGAGCCGCGGACTTGATGCATGGCTTCTTTTTTTATGCTTAAGCGTTATTTTTGCCATGAGATTGAACAGGGCGTAGACTAAAGATAGAAAATAAAAATACAATAGGAGTGAAGTATAATGAGCCAAGCCGTTGGAACGTTAGTCAGTAAAGTAGCTGCATGTGCAAAAGCGTGTAACGAGTGTTTTGATGCCTGTTTAAAAGAAGACGATGTAAATATGATGGCGAACTGTATCCGAACAGACCGCGTATGTGCAGATATGTGCGGAATCGTAGCAGACTTTGCCCATAGAGAAAGCGAAATATTCATTGACCTAGTAGCCTCATGTGCAAAAGCCTGCGGTATCTGTGCGGAAGAATGCGAAAATCATGAAATGCAACACTGCCAAGAGTGTGCAGCAGCTTGTCGCGAATGCGAAAAAGCTTGTAAAGAATACCATGATCAGTAAGTTAAGTAGCTACTTCATATAAAAACAAAATTCCGCTGAAGAAACCCGTTCAAGGTTTATTTGGCGGAGTTTTTACGAGAAAAGATAACTTATCCATATTTCAGATATTATCTCCAAGAAGTTTATAGATATTTTTCTGTGGTAGAAGTATTTGTATTCAGCTTCATAATAATGCAACAATGCTTTTCATTTTGATGAGTTATTCCGTTAGAAAAAAAACAAAATAAATACTCTGTTCTAGCAAGGTTTGGGACGCAACAATCTTGTAGAATGTTGCGTTTTGAAAATAGTTTTAAAAAAAGGAAACCCATTTAATAGATTATGCTCTATTAAATGGATTTCCTTAGGTTAGTATTTATGACGCTATATAGAATATTATTGTTTCGCTGCCCAAGCTTCTTGAGTTTGTAATGTTTTAGGATAAATGTAGTACAAAATTTTTCTACTTCCACCGCTCATGGGATAACCATAAACAGCAGTTAACTACTTTATAAGTTTTTTTCGTTTTTAATTTAAAACTATAAAAAAGCTGGATTTTATAATGAAGTTAGCCACTTAGGCTAACCCATAAAAAAACGCCATGCGAATTTCATGTTATATTGAAGTTATACCACTAACTCTCAATAGACAGGATGAATTCACATGACGCACTCTAACAATAACACAACAGCACGTAAGGGAAAACACTTATCTTATTCAGAACGATCTCAAATCGCTATTTTAAAGAACGAGAACTACTCAAATCGCGGGATTGCAAAAGCTCTGGGACGTGTCCCACAAACGATTAATAGCGAGATTCATCGTGGAACCATTACTCAACTTAAACGTCAAAAGCAAAACGGTAAATTATATGACTACTATTCGACTAACTACGATCCTAATGCCGGACAAGCTGCTTATGATAGGCTTCAATTGAACTGCGGCCGTCGGCCAAAATGGGCTGATTCGGATGCGTTTATTGAGTGGGCAGATGATAAACTGTTACGGGAAAAGTGGTCTCCAGATGTAGTCGTTGGGTTTGCTAAAACACATGACTTGTTTGATTCTTCTATTATTCCCTGTACGACGACTCTTTATGGATGGATTGACAAAGGGATCATGAGAACCAAGAATATAGATCTACTTGAAAAACTATCACGAAAACCAAAAGACACTTCTTATAGAGGACGAACAAACAAACGAATTTTAGGCCAATCTATTGAACAAAGACCTCCAGAAATTGATAATAGACAGACTTTTGGACACTGGGAAATCGATACAGTTGTCGGAAATAAAGTGAAAACCGATTCGGTTTTATTGACGTTAGTTGAACGTCAAACACGCTTTGAAATCATCCTTAAGCTCAGAGGTAAAGATAAAGAATCCGTTGATCAGGCAATCCAACAATTACGGCTTAAAGCCGGTGATACATTTTCTAAAGTATTTAAGACCATCACCTCGGATAATGGATCTGAGTTTGTAGGGCTTCACGAAGCGCTGAAAGAGACGCTTGAAGTGTATTTTAGTCATCCGTATGCTTCGTGGGAAAGAGGCACAAGCGAGAACCAGAATAAATTTATCCGCCGATTTATTCCAAAAGGTAAAGCTATCAGCCATTTTAGTGAAACTCAATGCTTGAGAATACAACAATGGATGAATGACTATCCTCGGAAAATACTTGGCTATAAAACCCCTCTTGATTGTTTTGCCAATGCTCTACGCTTGTTGCCCCAAATGGTCTAAGCACGTTAGTGCTAAAGAAATGACGACTATATCCTTCAACAACCTACTAACAATTAAGGTCAAATATCTTTTTTAACTAAGTGACTAACTTAGACTTGAAATTTGCGAAAAAAACTATAAATAAAAATATTAAAATCATATATAAAAATATTGGTTTACGATACGCCGTTAATAAGTTGGTAGACGAGAATTTTTTTCTTTATAAAAAAATTTTTAAAGTATACTTTCCAGCTTAAATAAAAACACTTACTTTTTGTAACAGGTTTCAATGACCTATCTTTTTTGTTATACTATTAATACATACCATCTAAATAAAGTATATAACAATTTATAAATGGTTTGTATTATGTGAAAGGGAGATGAGCAATGCCTGAAAATAGAAAGTGGTATCACCTAGAGTCATCGGAAGTCGTTAGTACGCTGGAAACCGATTTAGAATCAGGGTTAACAGAAAAAGAAGCAAGAGCACGAATAGAGACCCACGGTCGAAACGAACTACCTGAGAAAGAAACGATTCCTGAATGGAAAAAATTTATAAGTCATTTTAACGACATATTGATTTACGTCCTCTTTCTCGCAGCAATCATTACCTTCCTATTAAATCACCGATTAGATACAGTTGTCATCATTGCTGTAGTAATCGTAAATGCCACCATCGGTTATTTCCAAGAAAGCCGAGCAGAAAAAGAACTGAACAACATTAGAAATTTACTTTCATCCCAAGCAACGGTTCTAAGAGATGGTCAACGCTACGATATTGACGCGAAAGAATTAGCCCCTGGGGATATTGTGATCTTGAAAGCAGGAGACAAAGTTCCAGCCGATATAAGATTAGACTATACCTCGAACTTCAATGTAGAAGAATCTGCACTAACTGGAGAATCCTCTTCGGTTGAAAAATCAGCTGAATCCCTTCCAAAAGAAACAACTCTTGGAGATAGATTGAATATGGTCTTTTCAGGAACTGCAGTTGCTTCAGGTTATGCAACTGGTATCGTTGTTGAAACAGCTCAAAGTACCGAACTAGGTAAAATCAATACATCCATTTCCGAAGTGGAATCAGTAAAAACACCCTTACTCAAACAAACAGATAGTCTAGGTAAAATGATTTCCATCGCAATCCTCGTAATCTCGCTCTTAACCTTCGCTTATGGTTATTTCATTGGAAACTATGATTCTTATGAATTGATCCTTTATGTTATTGGTATGGCAGTGGGTGCGATCCCTGAGGGCTTACCCGCTATCCTTTCTATCATTCTTTCTATCGGCGTAAGATCGATGGCTGATCAAAACGCAATTGTGAAAAGTTTACCCTCTGTAGAAACGTTAGGTGCTGTTTCCGTTATTGCTTCCGATAAAACTGGAACATTAACTAAAAACGAAATGACAGTTACGACCGTTCATCTAGAAAATGAATCCTTTAACGTAACCGGAACTGGTTACGCACCAGAAGGCGATATTAAACAGGATGGACAAGTTGTGTTGCCTTCACAAAACGACTTACTAAAACAATTTTTAAGTATGGTCAAGACAGTTAACACTTCACATATCCGTCAAGATGATGATGGGCAATGGATTGTATCTGGAGACCCTACTGAAGGGTGTTTAATTACCCTATCTGAAAAGGCTACCGAAGAAATTCCCCGTCATGATATTATTGAAAAAATACCATTCGATTCGTCATACAAATATATGGCTGCGCTAGTTGAAGTAGATAATCAAAAAATGATCTGGGTCAAAGGTGCTCCAGATAGACTCTTCGATCTTGCTTTCTCTAATGCAGAGCAAGACTCTATCGATTTCTGGAACAACAAGATGTCTGAAAGGGCCCAAGAGGGAGAGAGAGTAATCGGTGTTGCTTATAAAAAAGTCAGCAGCGATAAAGAAACTATTGATCACGATGATTTAGTAGAAGGATTAGAAGTGGTTGGTCTGGCTGGAATCATTGATCCTCCTAGAGAAGATGCAATTAAAGCCATTAAAAGCGCTCAAAAAGCAGGAATCAAAGTCAAAATGATTACTGGCGATCACCGCGATACTGCAATGGCAATTGGAAAACAAATGGGTATCGGGGACGGTAAAAAGGCTCTTGAGGGTAATGAGCTCGACGACCTGTCTGATGAAGAACTAAAAAAAGCTGTTTTAGAATATGATATTTATGCACGGACTAGTCCTGAAAATAAAGTTGCATTAGTGAGAGCCTTACAAGCTAATGATCTTACAGTCGCTATGACAGGTGATGGTGTAAATGATGCACCTGCTTTGAAACGAGCAGATATTGGTGTCGCAATGGGTATAAAAGGCACAGAAGTTGCAAAAGATGCCTCTGAAATGATTCTAGTTGACGATAATTTTCAAACAATTTTTGAAGCGGTTAGAGAAGGTCGACTTGTATATGATAATCTCAAGAAATCTATCTTGTTTATTTTACCAACAAACGGAGCAGAAGCACTTTTGACCTTTGCAGCTATTATGCTCGGTTTATCAATGCCACTTACGCCTATTCAAATCTTGTGGATCAATATGATGACATCCGTAACCATTTCTCTTGCTTTAGCGTTTGAGAAATTGGACCCTAGTACAATGGATAAACCACCTAGACCTAAGAAAACTAGAATTTTGAGTCCGTATTATATTTTCAGAATTTTCTATGTTTCTGTCTTGGTTGGTGGGAGTGTTTTATTTATGAACACGACCATGATTGATAGTGGTTATAATCAAGAAATCATCAATACCATCACTTTCCAATCTATTGTTATTTCTCAGATTTTCTACTTGTTTAACTGTAGAAAAGAAATTGAATTTGCCTTTGGTAAAGGGTTCTTTGCTAATAGAAGTGCCTTTATTGTTTCAGCTTTATTAATTGCCATTCAAATTGGTGTAACTTATTTACCCTTTATGCAGTCTGTTTTAGGAACGGTCTCTATTGAGGGACAATATTGGCTGTACCCAGTCCTGATTGGCTTGATTGTTTTCTTGGTTGTAGAAACTGAAAAATGGATTACGCGAACAATAAAAACAATAAAAACAATAAAAACAATAAAAACAAGGTAAGGTTTCCGTATCTTTGACTTTACTTTTAACTAAACCGTTTGAGAAAAATTTTCAAACGGTTTTTTTAATACTTATCAATAACATTAGAGTAGACATCGGATTATAATATACGGAAATGAGCCATAATCATTAACTGACTTTCCTACAGGAAAGTGTATTTTGTATTGGTGTATACAAATTGATAGAATCGTTATTAAATTAAAAAAGTATGGTTAGGTTCTTTTGCATACAACATTATATAGAATGTTGCATTTTAATTGTGGTCTAAGATACTTTAAAAGAATAGTGTTTATTTTGGATGACTATTTAATAATTATGATAAACTTGTTAAACACTACCTTCAGATTCTAAATTTAACTATTATCGTTCTTGATTTTCAATCCAATAAGCAATCAATTCTGAAGCGCTCATATTGACGGACTGAGCCATATCTTTTAATTTCTTTTTATTAGTAGGCGTGATTGAAAGGTTCATGGAGCCTTTTTTTCTTTTTCCAATTCAGGTAAACTTGAGGGTTTCGTTATTTCGGAAGGGCTCTTTGCTTCTTTTGGACTATTTTTTAATTGCGAACTACTTTTTTCTATTTCTTTTTTCTTAGCCTTTTTAGCTTTCTTTTCTTCTTTCTTTTTGGCTTTATTTTTTTTCTTACCCATAATTCACTCTCCATTTTTTTATTATGTATAAGCGGTAACGTATGTTTTGTCAATTATGCTACGTACATATTACTCAGTCAAGTGATAGTTCCGAGGCTTTAGCCTGTTTTAATAAGGCAGTGATCTTTTTTATTGTAAAAAGATACTATCGCTTCATTTTTTCAAAATAGAGATAAAGATTAATGATTAAGGATAACTGTGGTTTCTTGAATTCTTATTGTGCTATAGTTTGAATAGAAGGACCATCAAACCAATGAGGGAGAGCAGCGATATGTTTGCATGATCGGTTTAGGATTACTAGCAGGCTGTAGCTCAACGGACACTGAGGTAGAGGATGCTTTTAAAACAGCGACTGAAGAAAGCAATCTTCAAGAGACGTCAGAAGAAACTGCAGAGCCAAACCAAATATCTCAAGACGAAGTGGAATCAGTACAGGAAGAGATCCCTCGTTCTGTACTCTTGGACAAGACTTTCTGGAGTTTTGATAAAGATGAAGAATACGATTTGACTGCAGAGGTTGGTTTGGTGCTTATAGAAGGAAACTATGCTATTTTATCTTATAAGGGGCTGGGAAAAAACCAGCTTCTGACAAATAAAAAGAACAATGAAAACCGTCGGTTTTAGATGGTCTTCATTGTTCTTTTGTCTTTTTTCTGAAGGAGTAAAAGTATGCCCTCCTTTTCTTCGGAGTTCAAGGATCAGTTTCGTTAAATTCATGCTCATAAACATCAAGCCAATGTCATTATGAACGGCTTGTTTCCCTCTGACATGAACGCGTCGCATGCCAAAGACACCTTTCATCCGACCAAAAATGGTTTCTACGTCAATCTTTCGTTGGGCGTAGATACGTCTTCCGTAGTCACTTTCCAGGTGTTCTTTCGCTTGATGTTTAAAGTATTCCCAATTGTAATTCACCGATGTTTGTCTCTGGTTCCCCTTCGGGGTTTTGGCTAGAGCATTCAGCCGGTCATCCATTTGTTCTTTGTCTGCTGTGTATACTTTAAACTGACGTGTATACCCTTGCTTGTCCACACGTGTGCTGTAGTGGGTAAAGCTAAACCGCACGCCGTCTAGATCGGTATAAGCATCTTCTTTTTCGTCATAGGACCAATTATCCCGTCGTTTCGGATCTCGTTTATATTTTTTCTTTTGTTCTGCGTGATACATGCCGTAAGGGATTAAAGGAACCTTTTCATAATCATCGATGATCGTTTCATAGTTCTCTTCGCTGCCATATCCGGCATCTGCGACAATATACTTGAACAAGTCCAGTGTGGAAATGGTTGATAAAAAAGGAAGCAGCGTTCGCGTATCCGTAGGATTTGAAAAAATATCATAGTCAATAACATATTGATTATTAGAAGCGACTTGAAGGTTATACCCGGGTTTCAATTCGCGGTTTTTCATGGGATCTTCTTTCATACACATGAACGTAGCGTCTTTATCCGTTTTGGAATAACTGTTTCGTCCATCAAAGGTTGCTCGGGCTTCTTCGTATGACTGTTTTCGCGGCAGGTAATCTTTGACACACTTGTTGCGGTGCTTTGTTAACAGACGACGACGTCGTTTGTGTATAGAACCACCTTTGGGAATCTGTGTTTCTTCTTGGATAGATTCTTCAACCGCTTCTAGTGAGGTGTCAATCGCATCAATCAGCGTTTCAATGCCTTCTGATGTGTCTAACTGCTCTTTTGAAAGGCAGATATTCACTTGTGACTGAATCATGGTTTCATACAATGCTTCGACATTCTCGTTCAGCTTTGCTTCATAACGATCGATGGCTTTCTTCCAAGTGAAGGAGTAAATATTGGCATCGGCTTGAAGTTTTGTGCCGTCAATAAACAAGGCCTCTTCTTGAAGCAGGCCGTTCTCTTGGAGTAGTGACGTGAACAGGACGAAAGCGTATTTGATCAGGCGCTTGGCATGTTCACTCGAACGAAAATTATTGATTGTTTTATAGGTAACGGATGTGTCGCCGGTCAGCCATTTCATTGGAATGGACTCGTCATTCATGCGTTCAATCGTACGACCTGAAAAAGTAGAACGACTACAGGCAAATAAGCACATTTTAAGTAACATGGCAGGGTGAAACGCAGGACGTCCCGTATGAGATGTTTCTTCCAGAAGAAATTCCGCAGGAATAGAATCAACGAAACGACTGATAAGACGTGCTTCGTGATCCTCGGGAATAGTGAAGTCTAGTTGTAGTGTTAAAGCAGTTTCCATTGTGTTATACTCTTGATACAAAGTGAGCCCCTCCTTTAATTGCTGTTGGTACTTCAATTATAGCCGGTGGGGCTCATTTTGTCTTTATAAAAGAAACATCCCTCGACCATTTTTTCTCAAAATTGGTCGAGGGATGTATTCATTTTAGGGGAGTTTTTTCCCAGCCCCTTATAATCTTTAGAAAAGTTTTTATTAAGTTCAATTGGTTATTTGTGTATCATTGACTAGATAAAAGTCATTACTTATTTATCTACCGTATTGACCCAAGTCAAGAATATATTCCTCTTCTATGTTCTCAAAAATATCAAACTCAATTCTACGTATTTGAATACTATGATTCTCAGTATCTCTAAACCAATCAACTTTATTGTTACGGAAAAAAATGCTGATAGGTCGACTATTAGAGTATGTAACAATAGACTATACCCTATTGTTACAAATGAATGTGCAGACAATAAATTTAAGCTAAAAGAGTTTAGACACATTTTGTTCATTTTTTTGACTTTATTTTAATGATATTGAAATATATATGTAATACAATGCTACAATCACCTTGTAATATCGTCATATAATAAAATGAAGAGGTGATTTATGAAGATTTTAAAAAAATGCTTAATCTCACTGCTAACAATTATTATGATGTTTCAGATTTTCGGAACTACAGGATTATATGTTTACGCTGCTGAAATTGATTCAGCAGATAGTACTACGGAAGATGAAATGGTAAATGATACTTATGAAGAAAACACTTACGAAGAAGATATAACAGATAGCGATATTGAAAATGAACAAGCTGATGTTATATTATCAGAATATGGAATAAGCATAAATGGTACTTATTATACGCAAGAAGAATTTGGCGATTTACTTGAAACGGCTGTAGAAGTAGAAGTAGATGAATCTGACTTGCAAGATTTTGAAAAAGAAAGTGTGGAGTCAGAACCTGGACAAATGTTTACTAGAGCTGCGCTTGCACCGGGGATAAAGTATACAGCGGTGGTTGCTGGTAAATGGGCTATTGCAGGAGTTGGTGCAGTTGTTATAACTCAAGCAGGCACTATTATTGTGGCTGGAGTTGCTATAGGTGTAGGATTTTGGGCGTACACAAAAATACGCGTTTATTTCACTGAAAGAGCATATAACAATCATAAGAAAAACGGAACAAAAACTAACAATCACTCTTCTAAGCGCACAAAAGTAGGACAAAGAGACAACGCATTACCGTATACTGGTAGTGGTTTATCTTCTAAGGATTTACTCCAAGATGGTAAACTTAAACAAAGAAGGTATTATGATAAAAATGGTAAGGCCGACTTAGACATTGACTATTTCCATCCTGGAAAGCATAAATTTCCCCACAGACATACTTTTCCAGGCGGCAATAGGACTGGACATTAACAAAGATAGGAGGAGGATCAGTGAATCTCGAAGATATTGAACATTCAACGGGTATAATGAATTTAGAAACCTTGATATTTTGTTTGACATGGGGAAGAGAAGTACAATTCGATTACCTTGGAAAAGAATACTTCCTTGATAGTGCTCACGGAGATAAACATGTATTATGGAAAGAAACAACTCAGATAGGTGAAGAATTTACAGATGTTACTGAAGAAAATTTAAGCAAATTATATATAGAAGGTAAAAGCGTTGCAGATATCTTTAAAGATGGCGAAGCTCTAGTAACACTTATATATTAGTCAAACATGTAAATTAAAAAATATGACGGTATTATGTAATTGATAAATGCTATTACTTTAATCTGTATGAACAATAAAAAGAGCAAAATCTCACTCTGGATTTTGCTCTTTTTTGTACTTTTCTCATATAAAAAATAGTAATTAGGTTGTCACTCGTCTCAAAGTATTGTAGTTCAATCGTATACCCTATTGTTACTTTAGGTAAAGAAAATTAGTTAATGTTTTGATGTATAAAAAAAGTGAGAGAAGGATGTGATTTTGTAAGAGGAACATTCTATAAACAGTTTACTTATGAAGACGCTGGTAATATTGATTACTATTACAATGAAATATTCTTTAACTAAATGATTTTCATCTTACCTTTTTTAGCAAGGATAATGTACTTTTTATCTGATTATGATCATTGGATTTTGAAACATAAAAAACACGAAAAAAGAGTATGATTCTACTCTTTTTTCATGTTTAGAAAATTAATATTCTTATTAACGCTCATTACGTGTAGAGGTTGTATCAGAATTGATTAGAGGGAAGAATTTTAATGAATAAAGAGCACATACCCCAACAACAATATAAACTATTTTAGATAAGAGCGCTGTCTCTCCACCAAAAATCGTAGCTACTAAATCAAATTCAAAAAGACCTACTAAGAGCCAGTTCAAACCGCCAACAATTAAAAGAGCTAAAGCAATATTGTCTAATGTTTTCATATCAACACCTCCTTCTTTAATATAATTTAAAGTATAAAGATAAAAGGATGAAAGTCTAACTTAAAGCCTTCTTCAGATTCTAAGTGTAAAGTTTATTCTTTTTGGTTATTGATCCAGTAAGCAATCAATTCGGAAGCGCTCATATTGACTGATTGAGCCATATCCTTTAATTTCTTTTTATTAGTAGGAGTAATTGAAAGGTTCATGGAGCCCTTTTTTTCTTTTTCCAATTCGGGTAAACTTGAGAGTTTTGTTACTTCTGAAAGGCTCTTTGCTTCTATTGGATTCTTTTCTAAGGGTAAATCACTTTTTTCTTTTTCTTTTTTTCTAGCTTTCTTTTCTTCTTTCTTTTTGGCTTTATTCTTTTTCTTACCCATAATCCACTCTCCATTCCGTACATCATTGGTAACATACGTTTTGTTAATTATGCTACGTGTATTTTGCTCAGTCAAGCGAGAGCACTGAGGAGTGAGTTTAGTTTGGTAAAGTTACAGTAAGGAGAGTTATATTAAACAAAGCAAAAATGTATACGATAAAAAGACCACCGAATGTTAGAGTGATGATCTAACGTTCAGTGGTTTTTTATAGTATTCACTACCATCACCAAGTGCCTATTCCAGGTAGTCAGATGGATATAACTACTGGGAATAGGCACCTAATAACAATGGCCTTTATACTTTGTACGATTCTATTGAAAGTTAATTTTAGCTAAGTGAGGTAGAATCTTCTGTATCCAGTACATTCATTTCTTCAGAGAGCGTTCTGTTCTGGTATTGATTGATGCGTTCGTCTATGATTAATCCGTTGTCGACAATCAGGGCATTATCTAAAATTTCATTGGGACGATTTTCGACTAAATCATCTATATACTTGACTGTTTCAGTGGAGATAGCACTTGATGAAGAACGATAAAAAATAGTGGGTGTATGGTCGACTGCATAATGGATGACATTATCTATTTCATAGATGGGATCTTCAAGAGAAGTAGGGACAGTGGTTTCAATGGCACCGTGCTCGTCGCAACTAACGTCAATCAACATCGTGCCGGGCTTGAATCGATTTAAATCAGATTGATAAATCAAATGATCTTCGCGTGACGTATCCCACAGTATGGCATTGACGATCACATCGAATTCTGTCATTTCTTTCTGGAACAGTTTTTCTTGATTACGATTATATACTTTGATATCTGCGCCAAGGCTAGTCAGGATCCTTTGTGCTCCGCGAGCTGTATTACCGCGTCCTAAAATAGCGACTTTTGTATCATACGGCATAACACCATTGGACTGGTAAGCATGCATGACCGCAGCTTCTCCTGCAAGTTCATTATTCCGCCAATAAGAATGACGATTGTCCTCATACATATCTTCCCAGGCATAAGCAGAGAGCTTATTATCAATTAAAGTATCGGTTACTTCTTCACTTTGAACAGCATGAACCCATCCAAATAAGGTTTGACCTGGAAGTAAGTCTTTAATAAAAGTCGAATCTCCAATTTTAGGATCACAGACGATATCTTGAGCTAAAGCAATTTCTCTAGGTACGATTTGACAACCCAATTCAGAGTACTCCGAGTCAGTTATATTTAAATCGCTTCCATAACCTTCTTCAAAAAATAAGGCTTTTGTATGCTTGAGTTGCACAATGTCTTTAGGTAATAGGGCAATGCGCTTTTCGCCGGATTTATGACTGTTCACAAATCCAATGGTTCTAACGGTTTCTTTTAGCATATTTGCAACCTCCTGTTTTTAATAAAAATATACGGAAAAACTTTACATGATAACCTATTATGTCACTAATGGAAAGGGTTTACAAACAGTCAGATAAATAAAATCGTAATAAAATTAAAATTATCACTCCAAAGCTATGCTAGGTATAAGAATGAAGACGGATGCGGGCTCCACTTATTTATTTTTTTGAAATCAAAACTCATAGAAGCTAGAGAAAGTATGATCGTTTGAATTGCAAAAGTGGAAGCGGTTGTATTAAAGTTAAATTATTAAGAAATAGAATCTTACTGAGCACATAAGATTAATCGGCAGATAAGGGACGTTAGGGTAATAAGAAAGGAGAATAATATGTTAATACAGGATAATTTGACTAACGGTAGCAAAGTGTTTTTTGTAGGAACTTGTGCATTACTTTTAGGGGCTTGTGGAAATGAGGATGGCGCTGGACCAGGTGGTATGGGGTCAAACGACGATTCAAGTGGCGAGACGATTCAACTGAATATCATGCAAGGGAAAGTTGAATTTAACACGCAGTTCAATGAATTAGCAGATCAATATATGGCAGAAAATGATAACGTTCAAATCGAGATCACTTCTGTAGGTGGAGGAACGGATTATTTCACACAACTCACGACAAGGTTTTCATCAGGGGACGAACCGGATATCTTTAGTGTTGCGGGTCCCAATGAAATTGAGCAATTCCAGGATACGATGGCCGATATGTCTGACACAGATACAGCAGCGGCAGCCTTAGAAGGAACGATCGAAAATGTTACCCATGATGACGGAAGAATCGATGCGATTCCGTATAACCTTGAGGGATACGGATTCGTCTACAATATGGAAGTGTTTGAACAAGCAGGAATTGACCCGGAAGCACTGTCGACTTATGAAGAGTTGAGAGATGCTGTAGAGACAATTGACAGTCAAAAAGAGACGCTGGGAATCGAAGCCGTATTTGCTTTACCGGGAGCTGAAAGCTGGGTTATGGGAGATCATTTGGCGAATGTTTATTTATCTCCAGAACTGAACGAAAGTCCACTCGAAGCTTACAATGCAGAAACGCTGGCTTTTGAAAGAGCAGACGAGTTTCAGCAAATGCTAGATTTACAGGTGGATTATTCAATCGAACCCGTATTGAGTCTGGATTATTCTCAACAAGTTGAAGAGTATTTTTCATTGGGACAAGTTGCAATGATTCAACAAGGAAACTGGATTTATCCGACGTTAGAACAAATGGATCCTGAATTTGCGGAGTCTAATGTAGGGATGATTCCGATTCCGTTAGAAGGGTACGAAGACCGTTTACCGGTAGGTGTTCCAAATTACTGGGCAGTGAATGATAATAATGATGATGCAACTGTTCAAGCTGCAAAAGACTTTTTAGACTGGATGTATTTATCCGATGTAGGAAAAGACTTTGTCGTATCAGAATTTAATTTCGTTCCAGCTTATGAAGGATACGAAGATCTGGAAATTAGTGATCCACTTTCTCAAATTGTTTATGACTATTCTCAGAGTGGAGATACGTTAGGTTGGGTCTTTACTGGCTTCCCGACTGGGTATCAGTTAAATGAATTTGGACCGAACCTCCAAGCCTATATCGGCGGAGAAATGACGTGGGAAGAAGCTATTGAATCCTCAAAAGAAGCTTGGGAGTCGATGAGACAATAATAGGATATTGAAAGAGAGTCGTTTGGTACATTAAAAAATGGCTCTTTTCAATTTAATCATCAGCTGAATGTATGATTGTTAGAAAGGAAGTCCTAAGATGAAAAACAAAGAAATGACATTCTGGTTATTTATAACCCCTGTTCTACTTAGTTTATCACTAGTCGTTATTGTACCTGTCCTTATGGGCGTTTTCTATTCTTTTACGAATTGGGACGGATTAAATTTCACAGCATTCGTAGGAATAGATCATTACCGTAGATTGATTGGCGATGAGCAATTTTTGCAATCTCTCTGGTTTACAGTTCGATTCGCTTTAACAAGTATTATTTTACTGAACGTTATTGGCTTGGGACTGGCATTACTAGTAACGAGTAAGCTGAAAAGCCGCAATCTTTTAAGAACCATCTTTTTTATGCCGAATCTAATTGGTGGATTGATTCTGGGATTTATTTGGCAATTTATCTTTATCCGCGTTTTTTCTACAATAGGAGATGTCATAGGTGCCGAAGTTCTGAAAGGTTGGTTGTCGACGCCGGCAACGGGATTTTGGGGACTCGTGATTCTGACGGTATGGCAAATGGCAGGTTATATTATGATCATTTACATTGCCTACTTACAAGGCGTGCCCAAAGAATTAATGGAGTCTGCAGAAATTGATGGGGCGACACCAGGTCAGAAATTCAGACACGTTATTTTTCCTTTGATTGCACCAGCATTTACCGTAACCATGTTTTTAACGTTGTCCAATTCGTTTAAAATTTATGATCAGAATTTATCTTTAACAGGTGGAGGACCTTATAATTCCACTCAAATGGTTGCCATGAATATTGTAGATACTGCTTTTTCTGGAAATCAAATGGCTTACGGTCAATCAAAAGCCATTGTGTTTTTTGTCATTGTAGCAATCATTTCTCTGAGTCAAGTTTACTACAATAAGAAAAGAGAGGTGGACCTATAATGAAAAAGAAAAAATGGTCGATTTATGTACTAGAAGTTTTCGGTCTTTTACTGGGATTCGTTTGGGTTTCTCCATTTTATTTGATGATCGTGAATAGTTTCAAAGACCCAAGAGGAATTTTTTCAAATGTGTTGACCCCTCCTTCAGAATTGAATTTTGCGAATTACCAGCAAGCTTTTGAAGATTTACAGTTTGTGCGTTCATTTTTCAACTCGTTGATGATTACCGTAGCGAGTGTGGTCATTATCATTCTCTTTTCTTCAATGGCTGGATATGCACTAGCGAGAAATAAAAGTAAGTTGAGTAGCATGATTCTACTGCTATTCGTTGCGGCTATGCTAATTCCTTTTCAATCCGTTATGATTCCGTTGACCTCAAACTTTGGTCAAATTGGCATGTTGAATCGCGTTGGACTAATCCATATGTATCTTGGTTTCGGTTGTAGTTTATCGATCTTTTTATATCACGGAGCGATGACAGGAATTTCCGTTACCCTAGATGAAGCAGCTAGAATGGATGGTGCTAATAAGCTACAGATTTTTTGGCGGATTATTTTCCCGTTACTTAAACCAATATCCGTAACAGTTGCGATTTTAAATGTTATCTGGATCTGGAATGACTACTTGCTTCCCTCACTAGTACTAGGAAACAGTAGTCAAACCATTCCGATTCGAATGTTTTATTTCTTCGGACAATATACAAGACAGTGGCATTTGGCCTTAGCGGGATTAACCATTGCAATCATCCCTGTAATTATTTTTTACTTCACTTCTCAAAAACAGATTGTTGAAGGTGTAGCAGAAGGTGCGGTTAAATAGAGCAGCGCCAGTAAAGGAGTAAACGAATGGCAAAAGGAAAATTCTATTTCACATTATATGAGCTTTCAGATAAGCTGACGACACTTTTTTTATTCAATTTATTCTGGTTAATGTTGAATATTCCAGTGATTCTATTGACTATGCAAATATTGGTCGTTACTCAGTTGGGTAGCTATTATATTTTAGGACCATTATTGATATGGACACTCCCGGTATTTTTCTATCCTAGTACGCAAGCCTTGTTCTGCGTTGTCAGAGATCTTATCTTAGACAAAGGAAGTTTAACGTTGAAATCTTTCTGGACCTACTTTATAACAAATTACAAAGAAAGTTTCTTGACGGGCATTATGCTTACAGGTGCACTTGTTGGTGTAGGAGTAGGGTTATTTTATAGCTGGTCTATCAGTTTTATGATGTTCACGATCTTTCTGGTTTTACTTTTTTATGTCTTGACCATGATAATCCAGTTATTCTCTTTTCAAGCACATTTTAATATGCCCGTTTGGTGGAAATTCAAACGAATGCATCAGCTAGTTTTTGCAAAAATCCTTTATTCTATCAGTTCTCTTTTAGTGGTTTTACTGATTCTCTATGCTACCTTTGAAATGAGTTTATTTATCTTTGTATTAGCAGCACCTGTTGCCAGTGTTTATAGTGCGTTTTTCTTGTTCAAAGTGCAATACAACAAGATGATGCGTTTGCGTAAACAGACCTCTAAAAGATTAGATACCAGCGAGTTCTTAGAGGTTTAGCGCATAATTTGATACAATGGTAAATAAATAAAGTTAAAGGGGCGAGTGTGTGTCAGTGTTTGAGAATTGGATCGAATATTTAAATGACGTAGGATTATCGTACTGGCTAGGTGGAATCTTTGGCGTTATTGGAATATTTATTATCAGGCTTGTTTTAAAGCAAATTGGAGAACGATTGATTCAATCTGAAAGATTGGTCGCCTTATGGAAAACATTTCTCAACTGGAGTACGCTTTTTCTACTCATCATTTTCCTATTGAGTTACTTATCGAATACGCCTTGGCTCTACGATACGCTGTTTGTTTTCGGAGAGACGAACGTCTCAATTTTCTTGATTTTAGCTGTTTTGTTTGTTGTTGTGATTGCTGTCCGGTTTTCAAATGCAGTTAAACGCTACGTTCTCCCTACTCTATATTCTAAATACGAGTTAGATAGAGGCATGCAGGCAACATTCAATACATTATTTCAATATGTGGTCGTAGCGATTGCGATTCTAGTAGCTCTTTCTTCTTTAGGATTTAATCTAACAAGCCTGACCGTGGTCGTCAGTGTATTAGGAGTTGGGATTGGGTTTGGACTTCAAAATATTATGTCTAACTTTATTTCAGGTCTGATTATTTTGTTTGAGCGTCCAGTAAAAGTGGGCGACCGCATCATTATCGATGATACGATTGCGGACATTGAAGAAATTAAAATGCGTGCAACGATTGTACGGACAAGAGCGAACGAGCGTATGATCATTCCAAATTCATTTTTCTTAGAAGAAAAATTTATCAACCGTTCCTATGCGGATACTCGTTTAAGAATTTCCATACAGGTGGGCGTATCTTATGATAGTGACGTTAAACTAGTAAAAAGATTGCTAGAAGAATCTGTTGTAGAATTAAGAGAAGAGAAATGGCACAATATATTAAACGACCCAAAACCAAGAGTGTTCTTCGAAGATTTTGGAGATTCCTCTTTGGATTTCAAGGTTTGGTTCTGGATCGACCAGCAGACGGACGAAAGAGAATTCCGTGTGCCAAGTGATTTGAGGTTCAAGATATTTGAAAAATTCAATGAACATGACATCGAAATTCCTTTCCCACAGAGAGATCTTCACATGATTGAACCATCTAAAAGATAAAAAAGTTTCTAAAAATCTGACTCAATTGGTGGGTCAGGTTTTTTATTTTCAAAAATCATGAGTTATAAAAAAAGTCAGTGAAAAAAATAATCAGTCAATTACTTTGTAAGATTCATACAAGGAAACCAACTATACTATTCAATATCTCTTATATATTTCCAAAAAAAAGTATAGAAATGTCAGATGAGCTTAGGTATAATGAGATTATTATAATTATATTTATATTACACAGGGAACGAGGCATCATGACATGAGATTAGGGGAGAAAATCAAAAGAAGAAGAAAAGAAATTGGCATGACACAAATCGATCTCGCTGAGGGTATCTGTACGCAAGCTATGGTTAGTCGACTTGAGAAACAAAAAGTCCGACCTAGTCGAGATCTGATGGAAAAACTTGCGGATAGAATGGATACACCTATGAGCTTCTTTTATGGAGAAGATTCCTTGGAAATCAGACATTCTCAAGTGAGTCAGTTAGGTAAAATGATTCGACAACACCTTGACCGTAGAGAGTATGATTCGGTTGCGTACTTAGTGGAGACGAACCACGAGTTAATAGCGATATCTGTAGGGGATGATAAGCTATTTTTCGAGTGGATTAAAGGGCTGTTGTATACTCACAGAGATGGAGATTACAAAAAGGCGCTCAATCATCTGATCTCAATCGAAGAAGGCACGAAAAAAGGGGAATTACGTGTCGAAATCATTGATAGTATCGGAAACCAGTATCAAAGAATTCACGAATACAAGAAAGCGGAAGAATACTATCAAAAAGGATTCGAGTCTTTCTCAGAATGGATGGGACACGAGAAAAAAGCAAAATTATTATTAAACTATTCTTTATGCCTTTCCAAGCAAGAAAAAAATCGAGAGTCACTGGAGAAAGTATTGCAGGGACTTGAGTTGCTGATCCAAAACAATACACTCTTTTTACTGGGGGATTTCTTTTATCAAAAAGGGTATTGTTTAGAACATTTGGATCAAGTTCGCCAAGCGGTCGAATCGTATAAGAAAGCTGCATTTATATTCGATATTCAACAAAATGAACGATTCGTTACAATGGCAAATCTAGCAATCGATGAATTGGCAGAAACGGAAGTAGAACAGAATGGATAACACAAAAAAGGCACAGTATCTGTCCCAGGAGGATCGATTCTGTGCCTTTTTTTGTAGAGAAGCAAATGAGACATCTAACTAAAAGAGAAGCAAATACTTTTTTATTACGTTAGCTTAATGGTGGTAAGTGATGTTCAATCAGTATTCTTTTTGACTCTAACCATTCAGGAAGCTGAAGCATTTCGCCTAACTGCTCTATAGGTTCATCGACAGAAAATCCAGGTGTATCTGTAGCGATTTCCATAATGATATCTCCATGTTCTTTGAAGTACATTGCTTTGAAATAATCACGATCTTTGATTTCGGTCGTTGGGTAACCATTATCCATTAAGAAGTTTTGCCATTCTAATTGATCCGCCTCATCTTTTGCGCGAAAAGCAATATGGTGAACAGTACCGACTCCGAAACTTCCAGTAACGGGTTCTACTTTTTTGATATCCAACGTATGCCCAACTTGTTCGCTAGCTTTGAATCTAGTATAGGTGGCAGACTCTGCTACTTGTTCAAACCCAAAAAATTGTTCGACCAATTCTGATGTTTTGTCTACATGCGTTGATAATAATTGAGCGCCTGCGAATCCTAAAATCTTTTTATCATCGGGAATGTCTGAAGATGCCCATGGATGAGCGAGGGATCCGGAACGTGCAATTAAACCTAAACTCAAGCCGTGCGGATCACTGAAGTAAAGTGTTTCTTCATCAAATACTGTTTCGCGAGCAACTTCAATATTAAAAGATTGGAGTCTCTCTAACCAGAAATCCAACGCTCTTGTATCCACTTGAAAGAAGGTCGTACCAACCTGTCCAGTCCCAACAGTTCCTTTATAAGCATTTGGCCATGGGAAAAAGGTCATGATCGTTCCAGGGCTTCCTGTTTCATCTCCGAAATATAAGTGATACGTTCCTGGATCGTCAAAGTTTACCGTTTTTTTGATCAATCGTAATCCAAGAACGGATGAATAGAAGGCGACAGTCTCTTTAGGATTACCAACAATTGCGGAGACGTGATGAATACTCGTTGTTTTTTTCATTTTTTACCCTCCTAATATTTACCTCATATAAATTTATCTCTAATTCGTAATAATATTCATAAATGTATTCTATTCCTATCGGATAACAATGTCAACAGATCATCAAGTACATTTAAAATTAAAACAAATCACTAAAATAGTAGTGTAAAAATTGAAATATTATTTCATTTCATACATAATAAAGTGGAAATGAACTATTGCGAAGCAGAGAGGATGTTCGATTATGCTGGGAGCATCGATTTATTTGTCAGAGAGCGAAGAAATGAATCTTAAAATAATAGATATTTTACACATGAGAGGCATCAAAAAGCTATTCACCTCTCTTCATATACCAGAAGAGAATCCTAAACAAACCTTAATTGGACTTAAAAAGATTCTATCCAAAATCCAATTGAATCATATGACGCTTACGGTCGATGTTTCAGCAGGAACACTTGAGCAGTACGGTCTATCTAAAGAAGAAGCAACAGCTTTTTTTACAGATCTTGGCGTGACAAGTTTGAGAATGGATTATGGTTTTTCTCACAAAGAAATCAAACAACTCAGTGACACTTTTGAGATTGTATTGAACGCCAGTACAATTACTGAAGAAACGTGCCAGTCCTTAATAGAAGCTGGTTTGGATCTCACCAATATTACGGTATGCCACAATTACTATCCTAGAGAAAACACAGGATTGGACTTGGCCTTTTTTCTCAGAAGAAATCAGTTTTTAAAAGAAAAAGGATTCACTATTCAAGCTTTTATTCCAGGTGATTTAAAGAAAAGAGGTCCGATTTATGCTGGACTACCAACATTGGAAGCACATAGAGAAACGGATCCTTTACTTGCTTATCTAGAACTAAAGGAACATTACCTTGTAGATGAAGTTTTGATTGGAGACATCATGATGACCGAAAATGCTCTGGATAGAATCGTTAAATGGGAAAAAGAAGGTTTAATGATTCTTCCTGTTCAATTATTGTCGAAGGAGCTTCCAGAAAACTTTTATGCTATCCATCAAAATAGACAAGACGTGGCTAGAGATGTGATTCGCTCAGAAGATTCTCGCATTGTACTGAAAACAAAGAGCATTCAACCAAGTGTTGTGAAGGATCGACCAATTGGAACTGTAACACTGGATAACGATTTATATGGAAGATATAAGGGCGAACTACAGATCACAAAAAGAGCGCTACCTACAGATGATAAAGTCAATGTACTCGCAAGAATTCAAGAGAACTCAGTGGGATTACTTGAGTACATTACTGAAGGCGTAAAATTTCAATTTATGGAGGAATCAGAGTAAATGAGTACAGAAAATAGAAATCAAAAGTCAATGGAATTGGACCGCTTATCTATAAAAGAAATGACGCAATTGATGAATGAAGAAGATGCGACTGTTCCAACTGTCATCCAGGAGAATCTTGATGCAATCAACCAATTGATTGAAGCGGTATTCGAACGTATGGAAAAAGGTGGACGCTTATTTTATATTGGCGCTGGAACAAGTGGGCGTTTAGGGATACTAGATGCAGCAGAATGTGTTCCGACTTTTGGTATTTCACCTGAATGGGTGCAAGGCATCATAGCCGGTGGAGAAAAAGCAGTCGTAGAAGCGGTAGAAGGAGCAGAAGATTCTTCAGAATTGGCCGAAGAAGATTTGAAACGTGTCAGATTGAGCGAAAAAGATGTCGTGATCGGTATTGCCGCAAGTGGAAGAACGCCTTACGTAAAAGGGGCACTTCGTTATGCGCATTCCGTTGGTGCTCAAACTGGTTCCATTTCCAATAACGCAGATGCAGCCATCAGTGAGCTGGCAAACTTCCCTGTAGAAGTCGCAACTGGCCCAGAAGTATTAACTGGATCTACGAGACTAAAAGCTGGGACGGCTCAGAAACTTGTGCTGAATATGATCTCTACAGTGACTATGGTAAAATTGGGTAAAGCTTACGAGAATTTGATGGTCGATGTTCAGGCGACAAATGAAAAATTGGTTGATCGTTCCAAAAGAATCATTATGGAAGCGACAGAGTGCTCATTTGAAGAAGCTGAAAAGTACTACCAAGAATCCGGTTCTGTCAAAACAGCCATCGTTCAGATTCTAGCCAACACAACCGTGGAAAATGCAAATGCGCTGCTAGAAAAACATAATGGTCGCGTACGTCAGTCCATTCAATCAACACAATAAAAGCTAGTTCACTAGAAGCATCAAAGGACGGATCATATGACGGAGAAAAACATTTTAGGAAGAATCAATAGTATTGCAGACCAACTACCCAAAGCGGAAAAGAAAATTGCTCAGTTTATTTTAGATAAGCCAGAAGAAGTCGTGAACATGACGGCTTCCAAGTTAGGAAAAGCTTCTGATTCGAGTGCTGCTACCGTTATCAGGTTGTGTAAGCGAGTAGATATCTCAAGTTTCACTCAGCTCAAGGTGCTGATTTCAAGAGAAGTCACACAAAGCAATCCGGTCGGTTATTCAGATATCACGCCAGACGAACCGCTGGAAGATATTATGGATAAGTTGCTTGGAAACGCGTTTCAAACGATGCAAGATACGGTTTCTGTTATTCAAGAGCAACCTTTACTGGAAGCGGTAGAAGTTATGAAAGCTTCTTCCATCATCTATCTATTTGGAATCGGTGCTTCGAGCTTGGTAGCAGAAAATATTGCGCACAAATGGAGTAGAATCGGAAAAACATGTATCAGTTTCAAAGATCCACATGCCTTGCTTGCAGCAATGTCTTCTACAAAAAAAGGGCAGGTTTTTATTGGGATTTCCAATTCAGGAGAGACAAAGGAAATTGTCAAAATCATGGAATTGGCTAAAGAAAATGGGAGTCAAACGATTGCACTAACCCAGTTTGGTAAAAATAGTTTAACGAAAAAGGCAGACATCTCACTACAACACGTTAGAGCACAAGAAGGAGCCGTCAGAAGTGCCGCGACCAGTTCTTTACACGCTCAGTTTATTTTAGTAGATATCTTATTCTATGCGTATGCTTCAAAAAACTATGATAAAATTATTGATCAAATAAAATATTCAAGAGAGCAAATCGAGCATTATAGTTCGTAAATTTTTTACGTCGTGTGAAACCGTAAAACAATTCAAATAACGCACAATAAGCCAACTTACTTACAGTGGATTGAAATCTGACGTGAACGGTTGGCTTTTTTGTATTTGTTCTATTCGTTACGACAAACTGGAGGGATTGTTGTGAAAAAGTATAATTCGATAAACTGGAGTATTAGATTGAAAGAATTGGTAGTAGATTATGTAGCAATCCTAGTCTATCTAATAGGATTATTGATCGTAAATTTGATTATTTATTTTTTCGTACTAGATGGTGTACCTAACTTTACAATGGATCAAGCAAAAATCGTTGCGACGGTAGAGTCAGTTATTCCGATTGTTATTTGGTTTACGGTCATGGACTATAAGAAGCCTTTTGGAACATTTGGTAAGCGAAAAGCAAAGCTTGAAGTGGTGTATATGAACCGATCGTTCTGGAGAAGCTTAATTCGAAATGTTGTTAAGTTTCTTCCTTGGCAACTTGCACACTTAGGTGTCATTGAAGGAATCTACACAGAATTTGAAACGATTGGTTCAATTCTGTTGACCAATGCGGGTATTCTTCTAGGATTGATATTATTCGGGATGGGATTTTTTCGGAAAGACCGACGTCATTTAGGAGATCTTTTGGCTGGAACACAGGTTACCTCGAAAAAATAGAGAAATTGCCAACGTTAATTTGTATATTGACTATCATACTCCATTTGTTTGGCGGTTTCTTTGGCTGTAGAAGCACCTAAAATTTTACCGACAAGGTAAAGGGATAATTCAATGCCCGCACTAATGCCTGCAGATGTTAGGATGTGACCTTCATCTACAAATTTTGTGTTTCGTTTTACGTTAAGCGAGGGGAAGTTATCCGCTAGCCTGTCTAAAGCACTAAAATGCGTCGTTACTGTTTTATTTTCAAGTAGCCCCGCTTTCGCTAGTAGGAATGCACCGGTACAGACAGAAGTCGTATAGTCCGTTTTTTGATCTTGTTCTTTTAGCCATTGATGTAAGTCTTGATTATGTAGTTCAATTTCACGTGCTCCATATCCACCGGGGACGACAAGAATATCCAAATCTGGATGACTCTCAAAGCTGTAATCAGGTAGTACGCGAAGGCCGTTTCTAGCTTTAATCATCTGGCCATCTTGAGAAATCGTAACAACCTTAAAAGGTTTATCTTTTTCAGAATGATCTTCTGTAACGGAGAAGACTTCAAAAGGTCCTGCGAAATCTAGCACTTCAACTTCATTAAACAAAAGAATGCCAACGATTTTCTGTTTCATTATGAACGCTCCTTTTTATATTCAAGCATATTTCTATAGTAGTATAAAAAAACCATCCAAATGGGGGCAACCCAGTTGGATGGTTTTAATTTCAGACTAAAAAGATTAGTTGTTGTTAGAGTTGTTAGATGCTTTATCGACTTCTTTTGAAACGTCGTTTGCAGCTTGTTTTGTTGTTGATTTTACATCTTCAGAAGCACTTACAGCTTCAGATTTGATATCTTCAGATGCAGAATGCAATTGTTCTTTAAGATCTTGTGCTGTTTTAGCTAAAGTAATCTTGATGTTTTCTGTTGCTTCACTTGCTGCATGAGAAACTTCTTCTGATTTTCCTTTAGCCATGCTTGCATAGTCATTTGCCATGTCTTTTTTCTCGTTCATCATTTTAGAAATGTCTCCACGTGTTTCTTTACCGCTTTTAGGTGCGAATAATAAAGCTACTACTGCACCAAATAGTGCGCCTTTGATAAATTTCATAGTCATTTCCTCCTAATATCTAATTGCATTAATAGTTCTTTCTCCTCATTATAGCGAATGTTATCGAACTTTCAAACAAGAAGCACTTACAAATTCAAAAATACAAAAGGTAAGAAGATGAAATCTTCTAATTTATACTACTCTAAACTAAATAACATCCGTCTAAAAAAACTAGCCGAAATCTAAAAGCTTGTTTCTAAAATGGGTAAAAATAGAGGACAAGATAAGAATTCGTTACGATTGAGTTGATTTGACAAGGGGGCAACGAATCGTTGCTCATTGTTTTGAGTTAAATAGCGTATAGTGTTTACATAAGATACAAGAAAAACATTATTTAGTGATGTTCAATGATAGGTATGATTTACCTGTTAAATATGTTCGGTTTCTATTTAGAAGAACATTGTTATGTTATTGAGGTTTTGGTACAATTTTAATAGTTCGAGACTTTGTACGTTGAAACACATGATGATCGTTTTATTCAATTATTTTAAGCATATTTTCTCATCGAGAATCAGCTGTACAATAAAAGTCAAAAAGGAGTGTTGATTGGGAGACGAATGACGATTTATGGATAAGTTGTGGAAAAAATAGATCATTAAATTTAAAGGAGCATACTTAATGAATGAAGAAGTAACCGTTAATCAAAGCAAGACCTTTCCATGGGGGGCGCTAGCAATATACGTAGTCGTTGTACTTGGAATAGCAGTATATGAAGTGTTTCTGACAGATTCAATGATTCCAGAAGGTATTGATACAGAATCTCTGGCTGCTTTTGGAGTCATTGGCGCAATAGTTGGTGTAATTTTCTTGGTCATTGCTACAGCAATTCAATACGCCTTTATAAAATTTCCAACTCAATGGGTCTCAAAAGAAGAATATGTTTATAAATATGACATCTGGTCTGCGCTATTTTATTCAGGTGCAATTGGAGCGGTCATCAACTTTATAGTCGGACAGCTTGGATATGCAGAAAACTTAATTTTGGGGTCTGTAGTCAGTGTAATAACGACTGTGGTATTTTTACTATTTTATTTCTCAGGTGAAGAAAAAGAAAGTCACATCAAACGTGCCATCATAATTGTTCGAGTAGCATGGTTGGTTATTGGAATTGTCTTGGCGATTGCCATTCAAACCATCGGAAACAATATTTTACTTTAATTGAAAGAAGGACAGAAAAATTGAAAAAATCTACTAAACCAACACCTACTCGCTCTTTTTCTAAGCGGGTTGGTGATAAAAAGGGGTTAATTACAGTAGGCATCATTGCTGTATTGATTGCCATCTTTTTTATCGTTCAAGCTTTTCAGGGTTCTGCTATTGGGACTGAAACAGAACAGTTTTATTCTATTTATACCGTTAGAGAAGAAGATCCAGTATTATTTGATGGGATCGTTCAAGCATCCGAAGTTCAAGAAGAATATTACGATGCGTCAAACGGAGTTATTGGTGAACTACTCGTCGAAAACGGTCAAGAAGTAGAAGAAGGCACAGACTTATTTACATATACAAATGAAGAAAATCAGCAATTATTAAATGAACAAAATCGTCAGTATAGTCGATTAGAAAAAAGGCGTTCTGAAGCTGAAACCGAACTGGCTAACGCGCGTAAAGCATCCGAAACAGCGGACGCAAATATCACTAAAAGTAACCGTACAATTGAATCTGCCGGACAAAGTCAATTAGACCAGGTAGACGAAGAAAGTGAACAGTTTACGGTGAATACAGAACTAGACACAGCTCAAAATGATCTTTTGCGTTACGAGTCGGATAAAGCGGAAGCAGACGCTACAGTTGATTCTGCTCAAATGTCTATAAGAGATTTGAACGAACAGATGGAAGATATAGAATTTGAAATCGAGCGGTTACGTGGAGATATTACAACAACGGTTCAAGCGAATTTTGATGGGATTATCGAGTTGAATCAACCGAACATTTCAAGTATTCAAGCAAGTGAGGAACCAGTTATTCGTTTGATGTCAAAAGAACAGAAAATCGATGCATCTGTTTCTGAGTATGATTACGACAAAATCACTTTAGAGGATACAGTGGAAATCAGTTTGATCACTTCAGATAGAGTTTTAGGCGGTACCGTTACAAAACTGAGTACGTTGCCCATGCAAGCAAGTAGTGAAGGAGGTTCTTCTTCTTCCAGATATCCTTTTACTGTTATTCCAGAAGAATCTATTCAATACGGCTTTTCTGTTCAAATCGGAGTGGATGAAGGGATCGTTTACTTACCGCAGTCGGTCGTAATCGAAGAAGAAGAAGGGACTATTGTCTTTGTTCATAATGAAGGTATTGTAGAACGCCGCGAGGTTCAAGTCACTGAGGATGGAAGCTTGTATATCCTAGAATCCGGTCTTGAAATGGATGAAGAAGTGATTATGGATCCGGATATGGAACTGGCTGATGGAGACGAAGTCGGTGTGTTTTATGATTAAGCTGGAAAAAATTCGTAAAGCGTACAAAGCAGATAACGACTGGATTCCGGTATTAAAAGATGTGGATCTTGAAGTGAGGGAAAAAGACTTTCTAGCGATCATGGGACCTTCTGGTTCTGGGAAATCAACTTTACTCAATTTGATTGGTTTTGTGGACCGTCATTATTTAGGGAATTACAACCTTGAAGGAGAAATTGTGACGTCTAAAGGAGACGCAGATCTATCTCACTTACGAAATCAGCGGGTAGGATTTGTTTTTCAACAATTTAATTTAATTGAGACCTTAACGATTGAAGAAAATGTTGAATTACCGTTACTTTATGATGGCTGGAATTATTCTCAGACTAAAAGTAAAGTTCAAGAACTCCTTGAGAAATTAGGAATAGGAGACAAGGGTAAGAAATATCCAAAACAATTGTCCGGTGGCCAGCAACAAAGAGCTGCAATCGCGCGTGCAATCATCAATGATCCGGATTTCATATTAGCAGATGAACCAACAGGTGCGTTAGATACACAGACATCCAGTGACATTATGAACGTATTCAAAACATTAAATGAAGAAGAAGGCGTGACCATTATTTTAGTCACGCATGATCCTTCTACGGTCGAGTACTGTAACAGAGTCGTTCATATGCAGGATGGCGTATTGACCGAAGAAGTGAGGTAAGAAAATGAAGCCTATTGTATTTTTTAAAGGCGCGTGGAACGCGCTACTTAGAAATAAGAAACGTAGTTTTTTAACGATGATCGGAATTGTCATCGGGATTGCGGCGGTTAGTACAATCATGTCTATCGGTAGAGGATTTGAGAATTATGTTCTGGACTCTTTAAATCCTGACGAAGGAGAACTGTTAACTGTCAATATTCAATTTCAGTCAACTGATCCAGAATGGATGTACGAGACAAATGAACCTTTATATTCTGATATGGATTTGCAATCCATTCGCTATCTTCCAGGGGTGAATGATGTAGAAGTCGTGAACACGGATTATATGTATGCCTCTTTAGATACAATGATTGATGGAGAAGAAGGTTATGCAGATGCTACGCTGACAGAAGAGCAAGGAAGACCAGTAATAGCAGGTAGATCGCTGGATTCTATTGATAATGATCGAGAAAAAAGAGTGACCGTTGTACCTTTTTCACTAATTCAAGACGTATATAGTACAGAAGAAGATGCGATTGGAAAAGGATTAACGCTAGGCGGTCAATTGTACACGATTGTTGGTGTGCACGGAGATGAAATTGATACATCAGGTTTTTTAGGTGGCTTTATGTCTGAAGAAATCGAAATTCCTTTAAACACCTATAAACGTTATCATGATCAGTTTTCTGTAGGAAATGAAATCAGTATTACAGTCGACCGAGGCTACCTTCCTTCAGAAATAGCGGATGAGACAGTGTTCCTTTTAGAAGAAGATGGAACGATGCGTAATATGGGAAGTTACGAGTATTTCGATATGTCTGCTTTGGATGATGGTCTTTCTCAAGTATTGAGAGGTATCACCTTGTTTGTTGCAAGTGTGGCTGGTATTTCACTATTTATAGCTGGAATCGGCGTTATGAATATGATGTATATTTCTGTATCTGAACGCACAAAAGAAATCGGGATTCGACGTGCACTAGGTGCTTCTCAGAAAAGTATTCGAGCACAATTCGTTCTAGAAGGCGTGATGATGACGAGTATTGGTGGCATTGTGGGCTATTTGCTAGGATGGTTTTTCTCCGGCATCGCCTCAGTTTTCTTACCTTTTTCAACGGGAATAGATGTATTGACGATTGTTATCTGTATCGGCGTTTCCGCTCTGGTCGGTCTGATTTTCAGTTATGCACCAGCGAATGCTGCAAGCAAAAAGGAAATCATCGAGATTCTTTAAGACTGAGGGGACGTTAGACTAGATGAATCGATATGTTACATTCACCAAACATAAATTTTTTGAAGATAAGTGTAATCAGCAAAAGCAACTCGTATTCTTAGTGATTTTCTTGATTCTTTTGTTCTTATTAAGAGATCGTCTAGATCTTTTCTTAATCACTTACACTGTAATTTACCCTATAAGTTATCTCTTAAATTGTGTAGTGCAGTTCAAAAATCAAGATAGTGAAGTACCGATAGAGTAACAGTAAAAACTCGAGCAAAAGAGGATATTCCTTTGCTCGAGTTTTTATCATTTTACTACTATGCTTTACAACTTAGATTAGATAAAGTAAGATGATGTTAACTACTAAGCAATACAACCTAGTGAAGATTAAGGTGATGGAATGAAGAAGACTCAATTATTAAAAGGTGTCCTAGAAGGATGCGTTTTATTGATTATTAAAGAAAAAGAAGTCTATGGATACGAACTGGTACAGCAACTTGAAAAATCTGGATTTGAAGACATTGTTGGTGGGACAGTTTATCCAATTTTACAAAAACTCGAAAAAAATCAATTGACGACAAGTGTCAAAAAACCGTCATCAGATGGACCAGACCGAAAATACTATCAGATAACCGAGAAAGGCAGAGACTATTGTGACGACTTCGTTCAGAGCTGGAAAGAGCTGGAAAGCAGCGTTCATCATTTGATAGATTAAAGGAGGAGATAATATGAATGATACTAAATTAGTGATCCAGCAAAATAATGAACTTAGAGAAGAACTGACTGAAGAAAACAAAGCATATTACGAAGAAATGCTTGTTTATATGAGGGTTAGAAGCTGGCTTAAGGATGAAGAAAAAGTAGAAGAAATATTGATGCAGGTTCTTCAAGACCTAATCAGTGCCCAAGGAGAAGGTGTCACGGCTGAGGCATACTTCGGAAAAGACCCAAGATCTCATGCAAATCAGATACTCACTAACTTAGAACGAAATTGGGTAGATCATTTGCAGTTAGGCTCTTGGATCGTTGGTTTTACACTAGTCCTCAATATATTAAATAATATTATCACTATGGCTACACGTTTAAATCTGGTTACGGTACTATCTAGATCATTCCTCATTTATGTAGCTGTTTTTGCAGTCTTTAAGTGGATTGAAATGGATAGCTTTACGAAGACCTCCTCAAAATGGAAAGACGGTCTATTTATGGTAATCATTCTCAGCATATTTGCTCTGGGCATGATTGCTGAAACGATGCTACCTTATCAGTTGCTTCTTAACGTACCTCTTACGGTATCTTGGGGGATTTTGATTATATGTTTAATAGGCACTATATGGAAATTTTTTATGTTACCCAGAGAAGAACGTAAAGCGTGGGTGTTACCTCTTTTATTTTTAGTGGCATCTTCAATTATCGGTTTAATTAAATTTCTCTAAATGTTAGTACGAAAAAGTTGTCTAAATACTCTTAGGAGGAGATTCAGTGAAACATACAGAAATACATGAAAAAAATGAGCAATTCAAGAAAAGACTCACAGAAGAAAACAAAAAACAATTTGCTAAGATTGAAAGCTATATTCAATTCGGAAATACATTTAAAAACCCGATGGAATTAGAGACTAAACTGAATGGCTTTCTTCACGAATTGATTGAAGCACAAAAAGATGGAGAGACTGTTAACGAATATGTAAACAATCAGCCCAAAGAATTTGCAATTAACTTTTTATCCAAGCTAAAAAATAGACCGCAAGAACTTCTAAAAACAGTTGGTGTTTATTTGTATGTTGTATTCTTAATCAATTTTGCTTTAAACAGATTTTCAATAGATATCGTTGATCTTATTACGCTAACCGTGCAAACAGCTGTCTTCTGGGGGATCATGAAAAAGTTGCTTCAGTGGGACGTTTTTAGTGAAATGGATACATTGTTGAGACTCCTTGCTGGAGGTGCGTTAGCTGGTATAGCATTCGCACTAGTAGGGATTTTAAGAGATCAGATAGAATTTTTAACATGGACAATTGAAATTCCTTTTGCTATTTTTGCGGGTATAGTATTTGTGGTTGCTTTAGGAGTGACGATTTTGATGTTTGTTTACAAAAATGAGAGCAAAGTAGACTGGCTTGTGGCCATGGTTCTATTATGGGGTTCTTTAATAATCGGAACACTGAATTACCTGTAGTAAAACTCATGAATGACGGTCGAATAGAAAGAGGCGAACCATGAAAAAGACAGAAAGTGTCAAAGCGTTAGTTGAACGCAATGAAGAGATTAGTAAAACTTTGTACATAGAAAATCAAAAATATTATCAAAAATTAGCAGATTACGTTAGATACGGTAGTTATTTCAAAAATGAAAAAGAAATAGAAGAATTCTTACTGCAAGTACTAGAGGATACACTTAAAGCTCAAAAAGAAGGTGTATCAGCAGAAAGTTACTTTGGCAAAGATCCAAAGTTATCGGCAGATGAATTGTTAGCTACCTTAAGATTTGATTGGCTAGGAGTCTTGAAAATGCTTGGGGTTGTATTTAGCTTCTACTTTTTCTTCACTTTCGCAGTAGGAAATTCAAGTGTTGATGTTGTCAGTTTTGTGGTTCGGATTGTGGGGATTGCGGTTGCTGTAGGAATGATATTCAATATTTTACAAAAGGCATCTATGCAAAACAGACTTCCAGAAAAGACCGCCTACTTTCTAAAATGCTTATAGGGCTAATCCTTTTACCGATTATACTATTAGAGTTTTTCTTTAAAACAAATTTATTTCTGATTCAGTTTCCGTACGTATTAGTAACCAGTTTAGTCTTCATTGCAGCGTTAATGATTACGTGGAAATGAGTTAAAACACCTAAAGAAAAACGGGATGTCTGGTCGATTTTTATGATGGCAACCTGGATTTCATTTTTTATGGGAATCATCAATCACGTCTTGCTGCCTATGATCAGTAGATAACGAGCTTAGAAAATAGAGTTTAATCTTGTACGCTTCTTTAACCAGCAGGATAATTTATAGTTTTTGAGCATATAATACTAATTAGAGGTATTTCCTATGTTACGATATAATTGAGAAAATTCATCTGATAGAAGTTGACCACATAACAAGTAATGCGCTTTTATAATTCTTAACTCTTTTTTTAAGAAGCTCCTTTATAATAGAGGCAAGATGATAAATACGATGCATAAAAAAGGAAACGTAGGAGGACGATCGTTTGGAAATCGGAATAGATAAAATCGGGTTTTATACCCCTGAATTTTTTATAGATATGGAAAAGCTGGCTGAGGTTAGAGGTGTCGAACCGGCTAAGTATACGATCGGAATTGGTCAAGAAAAAATGGCTGTAGCGCCATTGTCTCAAGATGCGGTAACCATGGCTGCGAATGCAGCACTTGAAGTTTTGGATGAAGAAGATAGAGAAGCTATTGATTTTGTCTTATTAGGAACAGAATCTGGCGTGGATCATTCAAAATCTGGGGCTGTGTGGGTACACCGTTTAACTGACATTCAAAAGTATGCACGTTCAGTTGAATTGAAACAAGCTTGTTATAGCGCAACAGCTGCGATTACTATGGCCATGGGACACATTTCATTGCATCCTGAACGCAAAGTGCTTGTATTAGGAACAGATATTGCAAAATATGGTTTAAATACTGGCGGAGAACCAACACAAGGTGCAGGTGCTGTCGCAATGGTCTTATCTGCTAATCCTCGCATTTTAGCACTGGATACGGATAGTGTATCTATGTCAGAAGATATTTCGGATTTCTGGCGTCCATTACACTCGGACTATGCCATAGTAGATGGTAAATTCTCGAATCAAGCTTACCTAAACTTCTTAACAGATGTTTGGGGTGAGTACAAAGAAAGAAACAACCGCGACCTTAGTGATTTTGAAGCATTATGCTTCCATGTACCGTACACTAAAATGGGCAAAAAGGCATTAAAAGCTTTAACGGAAAACGCTTCCGAAGAAGATGCTGCTCGTCTGATGGGATATTATGAGCCAAGCATTTCTTACAACAAAGCAGTAGGAAACATTTATACAGGATCTCTTTATTTAAGCTTGTTATCTTTACTAGAACAAGGACCTCAACTTCCAGAAAACGCACGTATCGGTTTATTCAGCTATGGTTCTGGTGGGGTTGGAGAATTCTTTAGTGGAAAAGTTAAAACTGGATACAAAGAACACATGTTGAAAGATGAACACGAAGCGTTACTGAGTAATCGTCGTGAATTATCTATAGAAGAGTACGAAAATATTTTACAACAAGCCTTACCAAAAGATGAAACAGACATCGAATTAGACGTTCTAGAAACAACTTCTGGTACGGTTGTACTGAAAGGTGTTCAAGCGAACATTCGTCATTATGGTAAAAACTAACCAGGCGGCTGAACAGTGTGAACTTAAAAGTTAACTTTAAATAAAGGAGACGTTTCTTTTATGCAAAAAGTATATATAGCAGGTGCTAAACGTACACCAATCGGTTCATTTTTGGGTGCTTTAAAAGACGTATCTGCTTCAGATTTAGGAAAAACGGCTATTGAAGGTGTATTAAGTCAAAGTGGCATCAATCCTTCAGAGGTCAATGAAGTGTCTTTAGGAAACGTTTTGTCCGCCGGTCAAGGTCAAGGTGTAGCGAGACAAGCGTCGATTAAAGCTGGAATACCGGAAACGACTCCTGCTTACAGTACGAATATGGTCTGCGGTAGTGGACTCAAAACGGTCATGAATGCTTTCACAGGTATTCGCGCAGAAGAATATGATGTGGTTGTAGCAGGTGGAACCGAATCGATGAGTCAAGCACCTTATTTGCTGCCAGGGCGTACACGTGACGGAATCAAGATGGGGAACTTCCAGACTATTGATCACATGGTTCATGACGGCCTAACAGACGCATTTGAAGGTTATCACATGGGTATAACAGCTGAAAATATTGCAGAACAATACGAAATATCTCGTGAAGATCAAGATGCTTTCGCATATGATTCTCAACAAAGAGCATTGACTGCACTGGATGAAGGCACATTTAATGATGAAGTTGTACCCGTCAGTTGGACTTCAAGACGCAAGAAAGAAATCACTGTAGATACAGATGAATATCCAAATCGCAATGCGAATCTTGAAAAGATGCAGTCTTTGAGACCAGCATTCAAGAAAGACGGTACAGTAACCGCAGCAAATGCTTCTGGTTTAAACGATGGCGCAAGCGCGACGGTCATCGTGAGCGAAGACTATTTGGCGCAGCACGACATCCAGCCGCTAGCTGAAATTGTAGCAATCGGTCAAGGTGGCGTCGATCCTTCTATTATGGGGATGGGACCAGTACCTGCAGTAAAACAAGCGTTGAAGAAATCGGGTCTGTCTTTTGAAGATATCGATCTGCTAGAGTTGAATGAAGCTTTTGCCTCACAGAGTCTAGCCGTGATTCAGGAATTGTCTGAAGCTTTTGAAGTAGATAAAGAAGCGTTAAAACGAAAAACCAATCTCCATGGTGGCGCAATTGCTTTAGGCCATCCAATTGGTGCAAGCGGCAACCGCATCTTAGTGACTTTGTTATATACATTGAAGCGCAAAGGACTAAAATACGGGATCGCTTCACTTTGTATCGGTGGCGGAATGGGTGCTGCTGTAATCATTAGAAACACAGATGTTGATTAAACAGATAAAGGAAAACTTTCAAAAATGAAGGTTTTTCTTTTTTTGTTTTTAAATGGATTTTTATGGTGACGTTTATCAATGGTTTCAATATAATCAAGGTATCGAATAGATTCCAAAATAAGCTTTGATGAGGAGAAAACCATGAGAATAGGTAAATGGATGATCTTGTCCTTGTTTTTAATGGGATGTAGTAGTCCAGAAACAAATGAGACAGTCGAACCAGTAGAAGAAACGAATGAAATTATTAGTGTAGTCATAACAGAAACAGACGATATTGATCAAAAGTACTTATATGGTTCTTCAAATGAAAGTGAACTAGAAATCGTAAACTCGATGTTGTCTACTGCAACTCAGATGGATGGAATTGTAGACATGATAGATCCGAACTATAAGATGGTTGTTGAATGGGAAGATGATGAATCTGAAACCTATTCTATTTGGTGGCAAGAAGATCCAACTCAGCTCTCTTTAATGAATTGGGTAGATACACATACGGTCTTCAGGCTCGAAGGAGAGTCTGCTCGTCAGTTTAAAGAACTGATAAAGTAAAAAACAAAAATAGAAGGTCCTCTAAAACTAGATTAGAGGACCTTCTATTTTAATTAGTCTGTATCTTTTTTAGCTAGTAAATCTCTAATATCTTCCAATAACTCTTCTACCGTAGGTGCTTCTACAGGTGTCTCTTCTGGTTCCGGTTTGATTCTACGTGATAGTGTGTTAACAAATTTGATTATAAAAAAGAGTACGAGGGCCACCAAGAAAAAATTGATAACGGCTTGTATGAACTCTCCATATTGTAAACTCGCTTTACCAATATCCATAGATAAATCTTCGATTTTTGCCTCACCTGTCAAAGCAACTATGATAGGTGTAATAATGAACTCTACGAGTGAATTAACAATAGCAGTAAAGGCAGACCCCATTACAAGACCAACAGCGAGATCTAGTACATTTCCTCTAGCAATAAATTCTTTGAATTCTTTGATCATAGGTAATTAAAATCCTTTCTATAAATAAAATTGCAAATACGCCTTTTCATTCTACTGAAGAATGAGCAGATTTTCAAATTTCACTATTTTTCTTTACGCGATTTTTACATAAAATTGATAGAAAGGTTCTTTAAAAAAAGGGTATACTAAATCTCCAGAAAAGGGAATTTGTACAAATTGCAGTAGTTTGTCATAAAAGCAGGCTCGATTGTTCGTGTTTTAATATGCGTTTATAGAAAAATATTCACAAAATTGAGTAGACTTTTGTAATATCGAATGTTACTATTCTAAAGGGACAAGAAATATGCATATTTGAAATAATTGTAAAGTTGTACTTAGTTAAAACTAGGAGGAAAAAATTTTGTCTAATAAATGGTTAAAAGGTTTAGGAATTACTTTTGCTTCAACTTTAGTACTAGCAGCATGTGGAAATGGTGGCGACGACAACTCAGCTTCTGAAGAAACAAACGAAGATGGAAACGTAGCAATTGAAGAGCTTTCTGTTCAATTCGTACCTTCACGTGATCCAGAAGAAATCGTAGCTGCAACTGCACCCTTAGAAGACATCCTTAAAGACGAGATGGCTGACTTAGGATACGAAATTGGCAACGTTAAAATCGATGTCGGAACTGACTATGAAGCTGTTGGAGAAGCAATGTCTGCAGGTTCTGTAGATGTAGGATTCTTACCTGGTGGAACTTATGTCCTTTACGATGACGGAGCAGATGTTATCTTAACCTCAACTCGTGCAGGCTTAAGCAATGATTCTGAAGACCCTGCTGAATGGAATGCAAATAAACCAACTGACCCAACGGATGAACAAGTAACTTACTACCGTTCAATCCTAGTAGCAGGCCCTTCTGCAAAAGGCCGTGAATTAGCAGACAAAGTAAATAATGGCGAAGAATTAACGTGGGAAGATTTAGACTCTGCTTCTTGGAGTGTTATGAGTTCTTCTTCTTCAGCTGGATACATTTATCCAACAATTTGGATGCAAGAAAATTACGAACAGTCTCTATCTGACTTGAGCCAAATCTCTCAAGCAGATTCATATGGAACTTCAGTATCTCGTCTTGCGACTGAACAAGCAGACGTTGCAGTAATGTATGCAGATGCTCGTCGTGACTATGTTGAAGACTGGGAAGGTACTTTCGGTGGAGAAGACACAATTTGGGATTCTACAGACGTAATTGGCGTAACACCTGGTATCTATAACGATACAATTAGTGTAAGTAAAAACTCTGATATTATGACAGATGATTTAAAAGCAGCATTACAAGATGCATTCATCAACATTGCAAACACAGATGAAGGTAAAGAAATTATCGCTATCTACTCTCACGAAGGATACGAAAAATCTGAGAGTTCAGATTATGATGTTGAGCGTGAAGCACAACAAATCCTTAGAGATCTAACAAACTAATCAATAGAAGTCATTAAACTTAATACTCAATACCCAAAGATCAAGCTAGGAGACTCAATCTCCTGGCTTTCTTTTTGAGTATGTCTTAGAAAGGACAACGTGAATTATGATTGAATTTATTAATGTAAATAAAACCTATCCAAATGGGGTTACTGCATTAAAAGACGTAAACCTGAAGATTGAACAAGGAGAATTTGTAGCGATTATCGGCTTGTCTGGAGCAGGTAAATCTACTTTGATCCGTTGTATTAATCGTATGCATGAAATCAATGAAGGTACATTAAATGTAGACGGAGTAAATGTAAGTAATTTAAGAGGAAAACAAGTTAGGGACTTCCGCCGTAAAATCGGTATGATTTTCCAATCTTTCAACCTTGTAACGAGAACGACTGTATTAAATAATGTGCTGGTTTCTTCTGTTCCAGAATTGTCTTTTTGGAGAAAAACATTAGGATTATTTCCTAAAGATAAAAAGATTGCAGCTCTTGAAGCATTGGATAAAGTCGGTATCTTAGATAAAGCTTACAACCGTGTAGATCAATTATCTGGTGGACAACAACAACGTGTAGCGCTCGCGCGTACATTAGCTCAGAACCCTTCAATCATCTTAGCAGATGAGCCTGTAGCTTCTTTAGATCCGGTAACGGCAAAAGTTGTTATGGACGATTTCAAACGTATCAATCAGGAAATGGAAATGTCTATTTTGATCAATATTCACCACGTTGAATTAGCTTTGGAATACGCAGACCGCGTTATCGGCGTTCGTAAAGGTGAAGTCGTTTATGACGGGAAATCAGAAGATGTGACACAAGATGTGTTGAACAACATCTATGGTAGTTTGACTGAAGTTCCGCACATGGATGATCCTGAAGAAGCAAAAGTGTAAGGAGGAGAAACATTGGAAGAAACAGTTTACGATAAGATTTTCAAGCCGAAAACTTACACATTGGAAAATGGTAAAACAGTCAAACAAAGAGCTTCTAGAACGCCACTGATTCTCTTGCTTGTGCTGATTGCTACGTATGCTTCATTTAGAACGACCGGTGCAGACTTATCTTTACTATTAAAACGTGGTAACCAGTTTTTTGTTATTATTATTGGAATGTTCCCACCTAACTTTGAGTTTCTTTCAAACATTTGGGGACCCTTATTCGATACCATTCAAATGTCTTTATTAGGATCGCTTGCTGGTGCTCTAGTAGCTGTACCACTAGCCTTACTTTCATCTAGCAACATTATTAAGAATGCATTCGTTAATGGATTTTTCAAATTCTTCTTAAGTATTTTAAGAACTTTACCAACATTGGTTCTGGCATTAATTTTCACCTTTTTATTCGGATTAGGGACAATGGCAGGGATGTTATCCATTTTCATCTTTACCTCTTCTTATGTCGGAAAACTAATGTATGAACATATTGAAAATGTCGACATGGGCGCTTTTGAAGCAAACGAATCGATGGGATTATCGAAGGTAGAAGCTTTCAGATATGCGATTATTCCAGAAGTATTGCCGACATACTTGTCAGTATCACTGTATGCATTTGAAGGAAACGTTAGATACGCGGCAATTTTAGGATATGTAGGTGCTGGTGGTATCGGTCTAGTTCTTAATGAGCGTCTGGGCTGGAGAGACTATCCTAGTGTAGGAATGGTTCTTTTAGTCTTAATGATTGTAGTGTTCATTATTGAACGTATCAGTGAATACTTCAGACGTAAATTGTCTTAGAGAGGAAGAGTTAAATGAACGAAGCAATTCAAACACAATATAACAAAGCTCCAAACCGTAAATTGTACTTTGTGACAATATCCATCATTATATTGGCTCTTCTAATCTGGTCATTTATAGGGGTCGATATTACAGGCTTAGATCAAAAAGGAACAGGCCTTGCAGTCAACATTGTCAGAGGGATTGTAACGCCGGATTTAGAATTTTTATTCGACTTTTCAACGCAAGGTGTACCTTATCTATTGTATGAGACAATTGCGATCGCTTTACTGGGAACAGTATTTGGTTCTTTACTAGCTATTCCAATTTCATTTTTGATGGCGCCAAGTGTAGTTAGTGGACCAGTGGCTTATATCACAAGACTGGTTGTGATCTTTATTCGTACGATTCCTTCGCTGGTTTACGGGATTATGTTTATCCGTGTAACAGGTCCAGGTGCTTACGCAGGGGTACTCACAATGTCGATCACTTCGATTGGTATGATTTCTAGACTGTACGTCGACGTTATTGAAAATCTAGACCGCGGTGTACTAGAAGCGATGACTTCAATGGGTTGTACTACGTATCAGAAAATTCGTTATGGTATTTTACCTCAACTATTCTCAAGCTTCCTATCAACAACCATTTATCGTTTCGATATGAACTTGCGTGATGCGACGATTTTAGGGTTGGTTGGTGCCGGTGGTATCGGTGCACCATTGATTTTTGCCATGAGATCTTACCGTTGGAACCAAGTTGGATCTATTCTGATTGGGTTAGTCGTACTCATTCTTTTAGTGGAACTATTCTCAAACAAACTAAGATCTAGATTAGTTAGCGGAACAAAATAAAATATAGTATACTCGAGAAGTTGCATCTTGGAAAAGATGCAGCTTTTTATTATAAGTGGAAAGCGCCGGTTGAGAATAATTAAACCGTGCTGCGGAGGGTTTAAATGAATACCAATAAATTATTTTTCAAATATGTCAGCTTAAATGTTTTAGGTATGATCGGAATTTCTTTATATATTCTAGCGGATACTTTTTTTATCGCACAAGCTCTGGGCTCCAACGGGATCGCTTCTTTGAATTTAAGTATACCGGCTTATGGCGTGATTCACGGTATCGGGCTGATGCTGGGACTAGGTGGTGCTTCGCGCTTTAGTATACTGAATGCACAGCGAAAGACCAAAGAAGCCCAAAGTGTTTACACACAATCTCTTCTATTTGGTGTGATTGTGGGAATTGTGTTTTCTGTTATAGGTGTCATAGGAGCGGACAATATTGCACATATGCTTGGTGCTAACAACGAAACATTCGCGAATACATCTATCTACCTGAGAACACTACTATTCTTTTCTCCATTTTTTATTTTGAATAATGCCATGCAATCTTTTGTTAGAAATGATGGAGACCCGTCACTAGCAATGTACGGCATGTTACTGGGCAGTTTCTTGAATATTGTTTTGGACTATATTTTTATTTTCCCATTAGATATGGGAATGTTTGGAGCAGCTCTAGCAACGAGTATTGCACCAATTAGTAGTTTGGCTATCTTAAGCATTCACTTTAGACGTCCGACGAATCAGCTGAAATTTGTTTTCCAAGGGATTCAACTAAAAGTAATGAAAGATATCTGTTACTTAGGTGCAGCTGGATTTATCAATGAAATTGCGGCAGCGGTTGTTATGTTTTCCTTTAATACCATTATTTTTATGCTTGAAGGAAATCTAGGGTTAGCCGCTTACGGGATTGTTGCCAACATCTCCTTTGTTGTATTATCGTTGTTTACAGGGGTCGCACAAGGAGCACAGCCGCTTTTAAGTGATAGCTACGGGCTCAAAGACTTGGACAAGATGAAACACGTATTAACACTCTCAATAGCCACAGCACTCTCTATTAGCACACTGATTTATGTCTCGACTTTTATATTTAGAGACGGTATTATTTCTGCTTTTAATAGTGACCAGAATCTCCACGTAAAAGAGATGGCGATTGTGGGTCTTTTGATATACTTTATCGGATTTTTCTTCGCAGGAGCCAATACAATTTTGACGACGTATTTCAGTGCAACAGATCAACCAAGGCTAGCATTATTCTTTTCCTTGCTTAGAGGTGGGTTTATTATTATTCCAGCTGTATTATTATTAAGCCATCTTTACGGGATGACCGGTGTATGGTCCTCTTATGTAGTGGCGGAAGCCGTAGTTATTGGCTGTATCATGATCAAAATGAATCCGAAAAAACGGATTAAGCAAAAAAAGGTTCCGCAAAAAGAAATTTAAAAAAGCAATAAACTTTTTTGCTTAATGATAACCGCTAGTTTGTTCTGTAATGGAACAAATTAATGGTTATTTTTATAGGGTAACGGTTCTTAGAGACTTGTTATGTTAACCAAACGCATTAAGAAAAATAAGCGTATAATAAAAGCTATCATATAATCGGTAACTTTTAGTAGAGAATTGAGTGATTTTCAAATTTATTATGATATGTGGAAATTTACAAATCTTTCTAAAACTTAAATAGGTTAAATACACGAATCGATCCTAATCATTGAATATCAATTTTGGAATTTAAATGCATTTCTAAGTATCTATTCAAAAAGACTTGGTAGACATCAAACATTCGTATTATGGACTGTAATGGTGGAAATGATTAATAAATAATTAGCTTTTTTAAAAGTGGAGATGTTTATACAAAGAAAAAAATTATTGACAAAAGATTTTTGACTCTTTATTCTTAGACTTACAAAAGTGAATAGTCTTCAGGGCAGGGTGAAAGTCCCTACCGGTGGTAAAGCCCACGAGCCGCAAGGCAGATTCGGTTAAATTCCGAAGCCGACAGTATAGTCTGGATGAAAGAAGACATTGAATGATATAGTGAATATTCTGAGAGTCTGTAATTTTTGACTTTTAGGATAAGAGCTAGTTGTATTCAGAATGCCCTGGGAAATTTTTTTTCCAGGGTTTTTAGCGTTCTCTACTGTATAGGAGCAATCGTATACTAGGAGTCTGTTTATTTGAATACCATTAATTTCAAAAGCCAAGCCCTGAATCTCATAAAGATTTGGGGCTTTTTTTGATGGAAGGAGAATCTATATGGACAGATTCTATATGAGAATCGCATTGATGTTAGCAGAAAAAGGTAGGGGACAAACCTCACCAAATCCGCTCGTTGGGGCGGTTATTGTTAAAGAAGGAAGAGTCATAGGTCATGGATATCATGAACAATACGGGAGACCGCACGCTGAAGTTAACGCTATTAAAAACGCAACTGAACCGGTGGAAGGTGCAACCATTTACGTCACACTTGAACCTTGCGTACATTTCGGGAAAACGCCGCCCTGTACGGATTTAATTATTGAAAGCAAGATAAAAAAAGTTGTCGTAGCTGCAAAGGATCCCAATCCATTGGTAGCCGGTAAAGGCATTCAACTTCTCCAAGAAGCAGGTATTGAAGTAAGAGAAGGCGTACTTCGAGAAGAAAGTGAAAAGTTAAACGAGGTATTCAATAAATTTATTACAACTAAAAAACCCTTTGTCATTATGAAGTATGCAATGACGTTGGATGGGAAAATTGCTACTGAATCAGGAGAATCCAAATGGATTTCATCTGAAAAATCTAGAAATCATACGCATAAAATTAGAGGAAAGGTAGCTGCAATATTAATAGGGATTGGAACAGTACTTAAAGATAATCCGCTACTAACCTGTCGCATTGAAGGATTGTCGAATCCTATAAGGGTTGTGTTAGATAAGAACTTGAATATACCAGAGTCATCAAATATTCTTCGGACTTTAGATCTAGCGCCTACGATTATTGTTACATCCGAGTCAGCTTGTGCTGAGAAAATAGATCGACTGAAGCAGAAGGGTGTGCAGGTTTTATTAATGCAGTTAGATGACGGAACATTCGACTTCAAAAAACTAATGACGCTTTTAGTGGAAGCTGGTATCGATAGTCTACTAATTGAAGGCGGGGCTTCAACTCATGCAGCAGCATTTGAAGCTGGTGTGGTAGATAAAGTTGCCGTGTACATTGCACCTAAAATATTTGGAGGTCAAAACGCCTTATCGCCTATTGGAGGGAAAGGTATTCAGAAAATCAGCGCAGCTTTGGAACTTAAAACGTATGAGCTAAGCCAACTAGGAGAAGATATTTTGGTAGAAGGATATTTGTAAGAGGAGGAATTGAGGTGTTCACAGGAATAGTTGAAGAAATTGGAACAGTGACAAACATCAGAAAGTCTCAAAAATCTAGCCGAATAACCATTAGTGCGAGTAAAACCTTACAAGGAACAAAAATCGGGGACAGCATTATGGTTCAAGGCGTTTGTTTGACCGTAGAAAAGATGACTGCGCAAGCCTTTGAAGCAGATGTCATGGCTGAAACAATAACTAGAACAAATTTTCAACAGTTAATGAATCTATCTCCTGTAAATTTAGAACGTGCATTAACTTTAGAAACAAGGTTAGGTGGTCATATGGTCAGTGGACACATTGACGGAACGGGCATCATTAAAAGCTATCGCCAGGAAGAAAATGCAGTTTGGGTAACCATAGAAACTGGACTCGAAATTCTCAAGTATATAATCGAAAAAGGGTCAATTGCTCTAGACGGCATTAGCTTGACTGTCGTTTCAGTAACAAACACGGCCTTTTCTGTATCCATCATTCCACATACTGCTGAAGAAACTACATTGCTTAAACATAGCGTTGGTGATTTGGTTAATTTAGAATGTGACCTTATTGGGAAATACGTAGAAAAACTGCTGAAAGTATCAAGTGAAAAAGCAACAAATCAGTCTTCAATAACAGAGAGTGTTTTATTGAATGCTGGATTTATTTAGACGGAGGTACACGTATGTTTAATGATATAGAAGAACTAATTGAAGATATCAAAAACGGAAAAAACGTCATTATCGTAGATGACGAAAATAGAGAAAATGAAGGAGATATTATTTGTGCAGCAGAATTTGCAACGCCAGAAAATGTTAACTTTATGGCTAAATATGCTAGAGGACTCATCTGTATTCCTATGACACGAGAATATACAAATAAGTTCGACTTATCTCAAATGGTTAATCGAAACACGGATGACCATGGTACTGCCTTTACCGTTTCAATCGATTTTAAAGATACAACTACAGGAATATCAGCTTATGAAAGATCGATCACAGCATTGAAGCTTGTGGAAGAAAAAACAGAAGCTAAAGATTTCAAGCATCCGGGTCATATGTTTCCACTTGAAGCAGTAAAAGGAGGTGTTCTAAAAAGAATTGGGCATACAGAAGCGACAGTCGACCTCGCTCGTCTTGCCGGCTTAAAGCCAGTTGGATTGTGTTGTGAAATCATGAATGAGGATGGAACAATGGCAAGAAGGGATGACCTAATCAGTTTCGCGTCTGAGCATGGGTTGAAAATTGGTACGATCAAAGATTTAGTGGAGTATCGAAAGAAAACGGAACAAGTAATGAGTAAGGATTCTGTTGCGAAATTGCCAACGAAGTACGGAGAATTTACGATACACTCTTATCAGCATGCTTATACGAATGAGCATCATATCGCGCTTGTAATGGGAGATGTCAGTGACGGAGAGCCGGTGTTGTGTAGAGTGCACTCGGAATGTCTGACAGGAGATGTTTTTGCATCGAAAAAGTGTGATTGTGGAGAACAACTAGAATTAGCCATGAAGAAGATTGCAGATGAAGGTAGAGGGATTCTACTATATATGAGACAAGAGGGTAGAGGCATAGGCTTGATCAATAAAATTAGAGCATATGCTCTACAAGATCAAGGTCACGATACGATTCAAGCCAATATACTATTAGGATTACCAGTCGATGCTAGAGAGTATCATGAGTGTAAACAAATTTTCGATGATTTGAGAGTCAATCGACTAAATTTGATGACAAATAATCCTTTAAAAGTATCTAGTTTAAAAGCCTATGGATTAACGATTGAAAATAGAGTACCTATCAGTATAGAATCAAATATCTATGACCAGGCTTATCTACGAACAAAAAAAGAAGAAATGGGTCATTACTTATAATGATACCTTTTATGGAGGAAAAAATATGAAAGTATTAGAAGGAAATTTGATTGCAGAAGATTTGAAAATTGGAATTGTCATTGCTCGATTTAATGAATTTATCGGGTCCAAATTATTGGACGGGGCAGTAGATGCACTCATTAGACATGGTATGAAAGAAACGGACATTGATGTTGCATGGGTACCGGGGGCGTATGAAATTCCTTTGGTGGCTAAAAAGATGGCGGCTACAGGTCAGTATGATGCAGTCATTACACTTGGTGCGGTTATTAAAGGATCAACTTCACACTATGATCATGTTTGTGCTGAAGTATCAAAAGGCGTGGCTTCAGCTTCTGACAGTACAGGCGTACCCGTGTTATTCGGCGTACTCACAACGTATACAATCGAACAAGCGATTGAAAGAGCGGGAACCAAAGCAGGAAATAAAGGCTTTGAAGTAGCTACAGGAGCGATTGAAATGGCTAACTTGATGAAACAATTTTAAGATGAACATGGAAAGAAAAACGGGATAAAATAGGCAATATTTGGTTAAAATAAAAAGAGTGAAATCTGCTATAAGATTTCACTCTTCTTTTACATAAAATGACGATAATTACATAAATTTTTAAAAAAAATTGACAATCACTGTGACGAATTGTATCCATCAAGATAAAGGGGATAATGAAATTATCTATAAACGCCTGAAATTGTATGTTATAATTCTATAAAAATTAAGCGGTTACATATAAGGGGCGGTTAGATTGACGGATTTTTTAACTAAAGGTGTTTGGAGTACGAAGCCAGCTGAGAAGTGGGAAGACGGTTATATCGTTGGGAATGGTGCTTTGGGCGGCATATTATTTGGTTCGCCAAATGTATTCAGCTTAGTCGCAAACCACCACACATTATTTCTAAAACAAAATAAGATGAACAACATTCCAGATATGTCAGATCACTTGGACTCGCTTAGAGCGGTCATTGAAGCAGAAGGTTATCAAAAAGGTGTCGAATACTTTGAAAAAGTCGCTTTAGAAAAAGGCTATCAAGGGTTAACGATGAGTGATCCTTACCATCCGGGCAGTGAGATTCAGTTAGAGATAGAAGTAGACGGAAAATTTGTTACTGACTTTCAGCGACAACTAGACTATGAAAAAGGTCTAGCGATTGAGACTTTTGAGGCAAAAAAGCAACGATTCAAAAAGACACTCTTTTGTTCCAAAGCAAACGGAGCGTTGTATTTAAAAATTGAATCGAATGATCCTTTCGATGTATCTTTTTCGCTGAAAGATTATCAGAACCCTGAGCTGAATCAGGAAATCGTTCAAATGACAGAATGTAGACTCGTTCAAAAATCGACCTATCTTGATCAAACTAGTTACGTCTCTAGCTTGGACTGGACCATTTCAGAAGGAACCGTTGCTGTTCATCAAAATCAAGTTGAAATCAATCAGACAAGATCCGTCTGTTTTGCTTTATCTATCCATCCGGAAGCTATAACCAATAGTGTGGATGATTTTGACCAGATTCAGCGAGTGCACCTTCAGGAATTCCAAGCAACTTACAATCAAGTTTCATTAACGCTTGTTAATGATGAAGAGAGAAGAAAGTCTTTGAAAGAAATTGTTGAAGAGATGCGCGAAACGCATACTGTTCCTTTGGTGCTGTATGAGAAACTGTACGATGCAAGTCGTTATGTCATCCAATCTATGACTGGGGAAGCTCTGCCAAACCTTCAAGGGATTTGGGGCGGAGACTTTTCGCCTGCCTGGAGTGGGGATTACACCTTGGACACCAACGTTCAGCTTGCTATTGCTTCTTTAGCTAGTCTTGGATTGTTTGAACAGTTTGATGGCTTGTTCAACAAAATGGCAGACTATGACGAGGATTTCAAAGAGAATGCTGCTCGTTATTATGGATGTCGCGGATACCTAATGCCTGTTCATGCAAGTACACGTGCGCTCCATGTGCATTGGAATAGCGAATGGCCGATGGTTCTATGGACTGCCGGGGCGGGTTGGATGAGTCACTTTTACGATGAGTATTTTGAATATACACAAGACAAGATTTTTCTAAAAGAAGTTACGATACCTTTTTATATTGAAACACTCTTGTTCTACGAGGATTTCTTAACGATTCAAAAGGGAAAAGTCCATTTGCGACCAAGCTACTCCGCTGAGAATGGAATGGGGGATACGGCGACAATGGATATCGCCGTCATCAAAGAAACGATTTGGAATCTACAAAAAGCTTATCAGCTACTTGATGAACCAGTCCCTGAAAAATATGAGGTATTATTGACCCAGCTACCGGATTACATGATGGATTCGGATGGTATTTTAAAAGAATGGATTGATGAAACCAAGGCCGAGCACTTTAATCATCGTCATTTTTCTAATTTGTATCCTGTATTTCAAAGCAAAGAAATTGACCGTAAATCACCTATTTTATGGGAAGCAGCGAATAAAGCATTCGATAAACGAATCGAAGCTTGGTTGTTGAGTGAAGATGGCGATACAAGTTCTTCTCACGGTAGAATTCATGCAGCAATGTGTGGAATTGCGCTTGAAAGACCCAATGAAGTGGAAGCTGCGTTGCGCGAACTCGTTATCAATGAATCTTTTTTCCCGTCGCTTGCGACAGCTCACTATAACCAAGCTCATGTGTTCAATGTGGATGCAAATGGCTCTTTCCCTAAAGTCCTTCATGATGCTCTGATCTATTCAGAGGCAGATGACGTTTTGACATTATTTAAAGCAACACCGAGTTGGTTGAATAAGGGATCTTTAAAAGGGATTCGCTTGCCCAAAAATATACGCGTGGAAAAACTGGATTGGGATTTAGTAGGGAAAGAAAAAACCTGCCGTTTAACCTTACAGTCGGACCTAGACCAGACGGTTTCAGTTCAGTTGCAGCAGCAATATACTCAGAGAAAAACAAATATAGATGACATACAAGTCGTTTTGACCAATCAAAAAGCGCAAACGATTGACTTACAGTTCACCACGCTAGAGGATGTGTCTGATGGAGAAACCAACTAAACAAGGACGTTACATTTCGATCAAGCAAAAATTACTTGGTTCTTATTTCATCATGCTGATTATTCCAATTTTGCTTGTTGGCATTTATTTGACAGCTAGTATCCGAACCAATCTGATCAACAATAAAATGGCGGAGATTGAAAATAACAACGAGCGGATCCAAATGGACTATGTAACGCTTTTGTCGTCCGTCACGAATGTTTCTGACTGGATTTATCAGGATGGAGACTTAGCTGATCTTGTTCAAACGCAATACGCAAATCCTTTTGATGTATACGAAGCTTACCAGCGCTACCAGATGTTTGAAGATTATTTGCGATACTATGATGAAATTGAGCACATTCGCTTTTACGTTGATAATGACACACTGACAAGTACGACAGGCATTTATAACGCTAACGAAACCATCAAAAATACCGATTGGTACCAAAGCAGTGTAAGTGGAAATGGTGGCATCGAATGGCTCGTTTTGGAAGACGGGATTACAAAAGATCAGCATTTGAACCTGATTCGTTCGGTCTATCGAAACTACGAGCTAGTCGGTGTGCTGACGATTGCAGTAAATGAGAACATGGTCAAAAGTCTGCTAGCTGATTCAGCGAGTACCGTCTTTATCACATTGAACAACCAAACCCCGCTTTACAGCTATCCTGAATATGACAATATTCAGGATACGTATAACCAATATAGACCCGTTCTAGACGCCGTTGAAGACACAGAAGGCAATTATGAAGCACTCGACTCTCAGCGGTATGACCGAGAATTTACCTTGAACATTCGAGACGTTCACATTCCTAAAACCTTAGATTCTCAAATGCAGGTCGTGGGTGTCGTACCTACGGATAGTATATTGCAGGATGTGAATAGAAATTTACGATTAGCCTACATGATCATTTTAGCGGTTTTAAGTATGAGCATATTGATGCTGGCGATTTTCATTCGAACCTTTAACAAACGGATCATCAAATTGAAAAACGCAATGACAATGGTGGCTGCCGGACAATTTACGATTCCGCCTTCCATCAAAGGTAATGACGAGTTATCTGATGTATACAAACATTTGGTGATGACAACGAGAAGTATCGAAGACCTGATGAAACTGAATGCGGAACATATTGTGAATGAGAAAGACTGGGAGCTGCAAGTAAAAGACGCACAGTTCAAAATGCTCGCAAGTCAGATCAATCCCCATTTCTTGTATAACACACTCGAAATGATTCGAATGAAAGCACTAAGAAATCAGGACCGAGAAGTCGCGGAAATTGTCATGATTCTCAGTAAACTGATGCGAAAATCATTGGAAAGAAAACAGAAAGAAACGAAATTGAGTGAAGAGCTCGAATTCACTGAACTGTATTTACAAATTCAAAAACTGAGATTCGGTGAACATATTGATTACGAAATCGAAAATACTACCCAACACGACTACACGATCGTACCATTGATCATTCAGCCACTTGTGGAAAATTCCTTTATTCATGGGATTGAACCAAAGATTGATAAAGGGAATATTAAGATTAAAGTAGTAGAAGTAGACGGTTACCTTGAGATCACAGTAAAAGATAATGGAATTGGAATGAAGTTAGATCAGTTGGAACAGATTCGAGCGCTATTGGCCTCTAATGGGGATAGTAGTCATCTAGGGGTTTACAATGTACACCAGCGTATACGGTTCACCTATGGTCCAAGTTCTGGATTATCTATCGATAGCGTTGAAGGAGAAGGCACAGTAGCGAAGATCAGATTACCTATACAAGAACACCTTAATCGACAGGAGGAATAACATGTACACGGTTGTTTTAGTGGACGATGAACCGATTGTAAGAGAAGGCATGGCGTATATTATTGATTGGAAAAAAGAAGGGTTTCAAATTATCGATTCTGTAGATAATGGTGTAGCAGGACTGGATGTTATTGAAGAAAAAAAGCCAGATCTAGTGATCACAGATATTAGAATGCCAGGATTAAATGGTCTAGAGATGGTCGAAGCAGCAAAAAAGCGTCAACTACATTCGAAATTCATTGTATTATCGGGCTATTCAGATTTTGAGTATGCACAAAAATCTGTGTCCTTAGGGGCGCTCCATTATTTACTGAAGCCAATCGATGATGTGCAGCTCACAGAAATTTTGAGAAAAATCAAATCGCAAATTGAAGAAGAGCAAACGAGAAAGACAGAACGTACACATGTAGAGAAATACTTGTTTGCAAATCAATTATTCTCTTACATCATGTATAGAGAAAAAGCATTTGATCTAAGTCTCTTAAATCGATATCAGACATTTCGATTGATGAAAATTTCTAGTAGTGAAGCCCGTGTCGATCTGCAGGTGCTGTTGGATTTTGAAAAAACATTGATTGGAGAAGAACACTTTTATACGTATACTGATGGCAGAACAATCTTATTGCTGATCTGTAGCGAAGAACAGCATCAATTCGAGCGTGTCGTGAGACGTTTCAGCGAAGTAGAAAGTGTTCAGTTGAAGATCAGCTCAGTGACCGAAAAAAGTGAAGAACTGCCGGTCCTTTATGACGAAATCAGAGGACTGGATAACTTATCTTATATTTTTCCGAATGAACAAATACTACTCAGCTCTCTTTTAAAAAAGAAAGCGGCTTATCCACTCTCGGTCAATCAGTTACTGACAAAACTCAAAAAAGCGATCAAAGATAACAATAAAAAACAAATCGAGAGCGTATTAGATGAATGTGTCGCGTTCTTTCAACATTCAAACAAATCAGTTGAAGAAGTTAAAAGAGATTGGTCATATATTTTTATTGAATGTGTTGAATTTCTAGAAGAAAGTATGCATAAACCAGTCAAGGAAATTGAAAAAGATAAAATCTTATCTATTATCTGGAAAGAGTCTTCTATTGACCAGACAGCTCACTTCTTGAAATTCACTTTCTACGATTTTGGCAGATTTTTCTACGAAGCTTTCGAAAAACAAGATATCGTAGAAGAGATCAAACGATATACAAGGAAAAATTATCATTTAAATTTGAATTTAAAAGAATTGGCACAATATTTTAACTACAGTCAATCTTATTTAGGGAAGAAATTCAAAGCAGATATGAAAGTCAGTTACCATGACTATCTGGATACAATCAGACTTAATAAAGCGAAGCAGTTTCTAGAAGAAGGTTCACTGTACGTTTACGAAATTGCCAAGATGGTTGGGTATTCCAATTATGATTATTTCCATAAGAAATTCAAAAAACAGTTTGGGGTTAGTCCAAAAGGCTACCAGAAAAACCAGCAGGAGGAAGTTGAATGAAAGAGAAAAGTTCCACAGACACACTTTTTTATAAGGTTACTCAGCACATCTACTACTTTTTATTAACGAATGCCTATTTTCTAGTCAGCAATACACTGATCCTACTGGCGCTTATTCTATTACCGCTGAGTATTTCTAATGTACTCATTTACGGGGTGGCACTGATTCCAACTGGTGCGAGCTTGACTGCGCTTTTTTATGCGATGGGGAAACTCTACAGAGAAAAGACGATTCAGCCCACAAAGGACTACTGGAAAGCCTACCTAGATAACTTCAAGGAAAGCACGAAGTATTGGTTGATTATGATTGCTTTACTTATCGTTTTAAGCGTAGATATCTTATACGTACTAGAACGCGGGTGGATTTTTTTAACGGTCGTTAGCTTGATTGTATTAGCGATTATGATGGTGACCATGATTTATGCTTTCTCAATTCTAGCGCGCTTTGAAGTGACCACTAAAAATCTTATGATTTTTTCCATCCTACTACTCTTCAGAAATAAACTAAACTCACTGTCTTTATTGTTTTTACTTGTCGCTTTTATAGTGATCCTTTATGGATTCGCTGGCTATGCGCTATTGTGCTTGTTTGCGATCGCCAGCTATTACTTTATGCGAAGCAATCATAAAGTACTGGAAAAGCTGATGCATGATTTTCAATGAGTTGAATAGGTTATCCGTAAAAAATGGTTACTTTTTGATAAAGTGTCCATTTTTTACTATGTTGAGGGCTGAATAGTACTATATTAATTGTAAGCGTTATCAATTATTATAAGGATAAGAAATAAAACAAAGAGGGTGGTATAGATGGAATCTTCCAAAGTAATGGACGTGGAGAAGCAGGGATTGGTCAAATCTAGGCCAAGAAAAATACCGAAAAAAAGAATTACATGGGCAGCTATTAAACGACAAAAACTATTAATCTTAATGACCTTACCATTTGTTATCTGGTTATTGATTTTCGCTTATACACCACTGATTGGGTGGTTGGTAGCCTTTCAGGAATACAGACCGCAAAACGGATTTTTCGGATCTGATTGGGTAGGGCTCAAGCAATTCACGGCACTATTCAATGACTCACTATTTTACACAGCATTAAAAAACACATTAGGCATGGGTGGATTAGGACTCATATTCGGAACAGGTACAGCTATCTCGTTTTCTCTATTACTGAATGAATTAAGATTTTCAAGGTTCAAAAAGTTCACACAAACAATTTCCTATTTACCACATTTCGTATCTTGGGTTGTTGTAGCAAACTTAGTCACAACCGTTCTAGCCAATACAGGTGTCGTCAATGAGCTATTACAATTCTTAAACATTACAAGTTCGCCCATTAACTTTATGGCTAAACCGAATATGTTCTGGGGAATTGTAACAGGTGCAGATGTTTGGAAGTCAACAGGCTGGAATGCCATCATTTACTTATCAGCGATGACAAGTATTGATCAGGAAATGTACGAAGCCGCTCATGTGGATGGGGCAAGTCGTCTCCAGAAAATGTGGCACATCACGTTACCATCAATAAAAGGGATTATCGTGATTCTGATGATTATGAATATCGGAAATGTTATCAATATCGGATTTGAACGACAAATGCTTTTAGGAAATAACATTGTAGCAGATGCAGCGATTGTTATCGAAAAATATGCGTTAGATTACGGTATCGGAATGTTTAGGTACTCTTACGGTACAGCGATTGGGATCTTCAAATCTGTTATCTCTATTGCCTTGATTTTCACCTTTAATTCAATTGCTAAGAAAACCAGCGACATTTCAATTATGTAGAAAGGAGGGTCAATATGGATACACCAATGAAAAAAGTTGTGACAAAGAAAAAGAAGAAAAAATGGAGCGACCGCGCAACCCCACTAGATTATGCGATTGCAGTACTGATGGTTATCGTTGTCATCGTGACACTTTATCCTTTCCTACACGTACTTGCAATTTCTTTCAATAGTTCTGTAGATACAGCAAGAGGGGGGCTAACGATTTTCCCGAGAGAATTCACTTTACAGAATTATCGGGAGGTATTTGGTTCTAATAATAATCTATTGATTGCGTTTAGGAATTCCGTATTAAGAACCGTTCTTGGAACGATTTCAGCAACATTTTGTTGTGCGGTATTAGCCTATATTTTAAGTAGAAAAAGCTATGTATTAAGAAGACCACTGGGTATTCTACTTGTTTTAACGATGTATGTAAGTGGAGGCTTGATTCCAACTTACTTGGTTATTAGAGGTTTAGGGCTGGTCAATACATTTTCTGTATACATTATCCCAGGACTAATTAATGCTTTCAATGTCATAGTGATAAGATCCTTTATTGATGGCTTACCAGAAGCACTGGAAGAATCCGCTAAAATGGATGGCGCAAACGAGATTACAATTTTCTCTAAAATCATCATGCCGCTTTGTGTACCAGTACTTGCGACCGTTGCCTTGTTCGTAGCTGTTGGGCAGTGGAATAACTGGTTCGATACTTATCTTTATGCAGGGGCCAATGTCAATTTGACAACCTTGCAGTATGAATTGATGCAGATTCTGAACAATGCCTCTTCTATGAGAGCCGCGGATGTTAGTGGTCTAAGTCAAACAGGAGGAACCGCCATACGAGTCAATCCTGAATCCATTAGAATGGCCATCACGATCATCGTAACCTTCCCGATTGTCTGTGTATATCCATTCCTCCAGAAATACTTCGTATCTGGACTAACGCTTGGCGCAGTAAAATAATCAATGAGCTTGAGCAGTTTTAAAAAAGAAGAGGAAAAGAGGAGAAAATAATGAAAGCACTTACGTTAAAAAGCACAATTATGTTGTCCAGTTTATTCTTGTTAGCAGCTTGTGGTAATGGTAACAGTGATGGTGAAGGCAATTCAGGATCAGCTGATGGTGATGATGACGTACTGACACTCACTATGTTCAGTGCAGATATGAGTCAAAATGACCCATTCGATAATGCTGTGGCACAAGAAATTCTTGAAAAAACAGGTGTGAAACTCGAATTTTCTTATCCAGTTGGGGGAGATGACCAAGAAGCTGTTGCACTGATGATTGCCAGTGGGGATTATCCAGACTTGATTTATGGAAAAGGGGGAATCAATCAACTAATTGATTCTGGTGGTGTGATTCCTTTAGAAGATATGATCGAAGAAAAGGGAGACAATATTAAAGCCATGTACGGCGATCAGTTAGATCGTTTAAGACGTAGTTCAGATGATCCAAGTATTTACCATGTAGGAACTGCTGGTGTTGAAAATATGTATCTAGAAACAAGTGGTACTTTGAGACTTCAAATGGAAGTTTTAAAGGAGCTTGGTTATCCAGAAATCAATACGCTTGAAGATTACGAAAATGCCTTAACAGAATATATAGAAATGCATCCAACTAATGAAGAAGGCGAACCATGGATTCCACTGTCTCTTTCTGGTAGTGACTGGCGTTGGTTGATTACAGTTGGAGATCCAGCAAGTGCAGTAGGCGGTATTGAAGGTGATGGTCAATGGTATGTAGCAGATGACGGAGAAGCAACGTATAAATTCCAGCGTCCAGAGTTAAAACAATACTTTGAATGGTTGAACGGCATGAATGCGAAGGGCATGTTGGATGAAGAGTCATTCACACATACAAATGACACATACGTATCTAAACTTTCTTCTGGTAATGTACTTGGTATTGCCGATCAGGACTGGAACTTCACAGAAGCAGAAGCAGCACTCAGAGCAGATGAAGATGAGTGGTCTTTATGGGCACCACTACCTGTAGGTTTGGACGAAGATACTGAAGTTCAAACATTGAAAGATTATGGCTTCACAGGGATGACAGGTGTGTCTATTACATCTGGATCAGAACATCAAGAAGAAGCTTTTGAGTTCTTAGATTGGTTTGCAACAGAAGAAGCTCAGATCTTAATGAACTGGGGTGTTGAAGGCGTCCATTATGAAATCGTAGACGGCAAACGCGTTCAATTAGAAGAAGACCTTAAAAATGCTCAAACGAATCCAAACTATTCAATCGAATCAGGAGTTGGAGCTTATATCCACCCGTTCCCACAATGGGGTTCTGCAGCAGAAGATTCTAACGGACAAACAATCGGTAGAATGGGCGCAGATGACATTATCGCACAGTATTCTGAACCTGAAAAAGAAGCACTGGAAGGATATGGGGTTGATCTTTGGGTAGATTTATTCCCAGCAACTGAAGACCTTGAAACACCGAAACATGGTCGTGCTTGGGAGATCGCTTTACCGACAGGAAGTAACGTTAATGTGATTCAACAAAGAGCAGATGACTACACAACTCAAAAAATCACAGAAGCTATCCTAGCAAATCCAGCAGATTTTGATGGTATCTGGGAAGAAATGCAAGCTGAATTGGAATCAATGGGTATTGAAGATGCAAATGCTGAAATGACGGAAATCATTAGAGGTAGACTAGAACTATGGGGAGAAACTGAATAACTTGTTCAACCAGATGAAAAGTATATATCCTCCTTTTATAGGAACATATACTTTTCATCTCTTTTTTTATCAGACTGTGAAGGAGCATGAACGATGGCCTATATTTGTTTTGACATCGGTGGTACCAACTGTAAGCACGCTTTAATCAATGATAAGGGCGATATTTTAAAACAAGGATTTTTTCCAACAATTCATACTAATACAGAAAATTTTGTCGCATCGATGGTTAATCAGATCCTCTTGTATGAAAAAACAAAGACCATTCAAGGAGTAGGCGTGAGTATTCCTGGCGTAGTGGAAAGAGGTACAGGGAAACTGATTACAGCTGGAGCAATTTTACATTTGTATGGAAAAAACATACAAGAATTGTTGCTTCAGTACATATCGTATCCAATTTTTGTGGAGAACGATGCAAAATGTGCATTAATGGCTGAGCTAACATTTGGTGCAGCCGAAGGACTGAGAGATGTTGTCTTGATGACCGTAGGGACAGGAATCGGAGGCGCCGTTGCTTATGACCAAAATATTTTGTATGGAAATGAGTACAAAATCGGAGAGTTTGGCATGATGCGTATGGGGATTGACCAACACCCCGACAAAACGATGCATGAATACGCTTCTACTGCCGCTTTGATTCGAGAATATAAAGCACTGAAAAATGTTTCACAAGAAACATTGGTGGATGCTCGAACGATTTTAGAAGAGATGAATACGGATAATGAAGTTAACGCGCTCGTTGATCGCTGGACGTATTACCTAGCGACAGGCCTATTCAATGTTTCAGTCTCGTTTAATCCACAAAGAATCGTTATCGGCGGTGGGATTAGTGCGAATCCTAAACTGCTTCCAATCCTCAAAAAGCAATTGGAAAAAAATATTCACTGGGATGACCACCGCACAGAAATCGAAACAGCAGTTTATAGAAACGATGCGGGTATTATTGGAGCGTGGATCTTTTTAATAGATAAAATCAATACAAAAATAAGCGAAGAAAAAGGAGCCTAACATGTATCAAGAGAAACTAGATGCATTCCCGTCATCTTTTTTATGGGGAGCAGCTTCGGCGGCTTACCAGATAGAAGGGGCGTATGATACAGATGGAAAGGGACCGTCTATCTGGGATGAATTCACTAAAATAGAAGGCAAGACGTACGAAGGTACCAATGGAGATGTGGCAATCGATCACTACAACCGCTACAAAGAAGACGTCAAACTGATGACGGATATGGGATTAAAAGCTTACCGTTTCTCCGTGTCATGGGCTAGAATATTGCCGGATGGAGAAGGTCAGGTTAACGAAGAAGGATTAGCTTTCTACGAAAATCTAGTAGATGAACTGAACAAATACGGAATTGAACCGGTGTTGACTTTATATCACTGGGATTTACCGCTTGCACTTCAAGAAAAATATAATGGCTGGGAATCTAGAGAGACGATTTCGGCTTTCAAAGAATATTGTAAAGTGCTTTATGAACGATTAGGAGAAAAGGTGCGTTATTGGGTTACTTTTAATGAACAGAATGTCTTTACAAGCATGGGCTATAGATGGGCAACACATCCGCCAAATGTAACGGATACGAAGCGGATGTTTGAAGCCAATCACATTATCAATCTGGCGAATGCAGAAGCTATTGTTTTATTCAAAGAAATGGTTTCTAATGGAAAGATTGGTCCAAGCTTCGGTTACGGCCCGGTTTATCCACTGACTGCAGATCCAAGTGATGTGCTAGCAGCAGAAAATGCGCATGAATTTAGCAATAGTTGGTGGCTAGATGTTTATTGTAAAGGGAGATATCCAGTAGCGGTCTTCAAACAGCTGGAGCGCAAAGGTATCGCACCGACTGTAACACCAGAAGACAAGGAACTACTAAAAAAAGCAAAACCAGACTTTCTTGGAATCAATTATTATCACGGTGGAACGGTTAAGCAGAATAAGATTGAAAAGCCTGCGCAGGATAATGAACAGGATAAGAAATTCTCGTCAACGGATCCTTACTTGATGCAACCAAAAGAAGAACAATCGCAAAGTCCTGAGATTCCAATGTATCAATCACTTGATAATCCATATCTTGAAAAAACAGAATGGGGCTGGGAAATCGATCCAGTTGGTTTCCGTTTAGCACTTAGACAAGTTTACGCAAGATATGGCCTTCCGATTTTCGTAACAGAGAACGGCTTAGGTGCAAAGGATATGCTGACAGAAGAAGGCGAGATCAATGACGATTACCGCATTGATTACCTTAATCAACACGTTGTCGAGATGAAAAAAGCCATTACAGATGGCGTAGAAATGATTGGCTATTGTGCTTGGTCGTTCACGGATCTACTAAGCTGGTTGAATGGCTACAAGAAACGCTATGGTTTTGTTTTCGTCAACCGAACAGAACAAGATGAAAAAGATTTGAAGAGAATACCGAAGAAAAGCTATTTCTGGTACAAAGATGTCATCGAACAAAATGGCGAAAATATAAAATAGGAGTGACAGGATGAAGTTTCTAGACGGAGGATGGCTGGTTAAAGAAGGATACGAAGTTGATTACCCAGCCCATGTATATGCAACAAGAAAAACAGATAAAAAACTAACCGTGTATGCACCATTCAGACATATCGCAGATAAAGGTGGTACGTTGGATGGAGGCATGATGACGGTAGAACTGAGTTCACCACACGAAAATATTATAGGTGTCAAAGTTTATCATCACAAAGGATCTGTTGCAGTAGGCCCATCATTTGAACTGAATAAACAAAATCCTTCTGTTGAAATTACGGATGGAGAAACAGAAGCTTCACTGAAAAGTGGCGCACTTTCTGCTCACGTTAAAAAAGGCAATCAATTTGAAATTAGTTTTGAAAAAGACGGAGAAGTGTTAACCTCCAGTAAATCTAGAGGGCAAGCGTATATTCGCAAGCCACTTGAAAATCAATCTTATATCAGTGAACAACTAACCATCGACGTAGGTGAACTGGTTTATGGACTAGGCGAACGTTTTACTTCTTTCGTTAAAAATGGCCAGACAGTCGATATCTGGAATGCAGATGGTGGAACAGGAACAGAACAAGCCTATAAAAATATTCCTTTTTATATGACAAATAGAGGCTACGGCATATTCGTCAACAGTCCTAAAAAAGTCAGTTACGAAATCGGGAGTGAAAAAGTATCTCGCGTGCAATTCAGCGTGCCTGGAGAAGAAATGGAGTACTTTATCATTGCAGGTGACTCGATGAAAGAAGTGCTTGAAAATTACACGAATTTGACCGGTAAGCCGGCACTTCCACCAGCTTGGTCATTTGGGTTATGGATGAGTACCTCTTTCTTGACGGATTACGATGAAGCAACGGTCAATCACTTTGTCGATGGCATGATTGACCGAGACATTCCTTTGGAAGTTTTCCATTTCGACTGCCTGTGGATGGAAGAATATGAATGGGTCAACTTTGAATGGGACAAGCGTACATTCCCAGAACCACAGAAAATGCTGACAAGACTTAAGGAAAAAGGGCTTAAAATTTGTGTCTGGATCAATCCGTATGTTGGGCAAAAATCACCATTATTTGACGAAGGAATGGAAAAAGGCTACTTTATCAAACGACCTAATGGAGACGTTTGGCAGTGGGATAAATGGCAAGCAGGACTAGCGATTATTGATTTTACCAATCCAGAAGCCGTTACGTGGTATCAAAATCACCTAGCGAAATTGATGGATATGGGTGTCGATTCGTTTAAAACCGATTTTGGTGAACGGATTCCAGTAGATGCTGTCTACTATGATGGATCAGATCCTGAACGGATGCACAACTATTACACACAATTGTACAATCAAATTGTTTTTGACTTATCAAAATCTAAAAACGAAAACAACGAAGCGGTTGTCTTTGCTCGCTCTGCGACAGTAGGGGGACAGAAATTCCCAGTCCACTGGGGCGGAGATAGTACGTCAGATTATCCATCCATGGCAGAGTCATTAAGAGCGGGCTTATCCTTTGGTATGAGCGGATTTGGTTATTGGAGTCATGACATTGGTGGATTTGAAGAAGGGTGTACACCTGACTTGTACAAGCGCTGGACACAATTTGGCCTACTTTCTTCTCATAGTCGGTACCATGGTAGTAAAGAATACAAAGTGCCTTGGATCTACGATGAAGAAGCAGTAGATGTCACACGTAGCTTTACAAAACTGAAATTGAGCTTGATGCCGTACTTGATGAATCAAGCCGTTGTAGCGACTGAAGGAATACCAATGATGCGCTCGATGGTTCTTGAATTCCCAGAAGACATGACGAGCCATACGCTCGATAGACAATTTATGTTGGGTGATTCTTTATTAGTAGCGCCAATTTTTAATGATAAGGGAACGGTTAGTTATTACGTACCTGAAGGCACATGGACGAACTATTTGACGAATGAGAAAATCGAAGGTGGAAAATGGCATAACGAAACACACGGCTATGATAGATTGCCACTACTCGCTAGACCGAATAGTATTATTGTTGAAGGAAATCAAAATACACAAGCAGAATATAACTATGCCGAAGCCGTTACTTTGCATGTCTTTGAATTGTCTGTTGGTGCAATAGCCAAAACGCGTATTGTAGACCGTTCAGGTAAAGTCATCGGAACAGCACACGTTCAATTTTCTGAAGGTGCTTATACAGTTAATGCTGAAAACATAGATGTAAAAGCTGTTTTATTCCATAATGTTCATGATGTAGATTCAGTTGAAAGTGGCAAGATGGAAGCGACTGATTTGGGTACAATGGTTTATCTAGATGGATCAGAATGTAAGATTCAGTTAACGAAATAAGATATTTCAGGAGGGCATCAATGAGTAAACAATTGTTTGACCGCATGCTATACGGAGGAGACTATAATCCAGAACAATGGCCAAAAGAAATTTGGGACGAAGACCTCCGTATGTTTAAAAAAGCCCATATCAATTCAGCGACGATCAACGTCTTTTCATGGGCGAAACTACAGCCATCTGAAGAAGAATATCATTTTGAAGAGCTGGATGAAATCGTTGAAAGACTCTCAAATGATGGCGTGGATATTGTATTAGCGACTTCTACAGCGGCTTTGCCAGCTTGGATGTGTAGAAAATATCCTGACGTTACTCGAGTAGATTTCGAAGGTAGAAAACATGGATTCGGACATCGACACAATCATTGTCCGAACAGCCCAAACTTCAAGCGATTCGCTAGTGAACTGGTCTATAAACTCGCTAAGCGGTATGGAGAGCATCCAAGTATCAAACTTTGGCACATTTCCAATGAATATGGTGGCGAATGTTACTGTGACAACTGTGCAAAAGCTTTCCGTGTTTGGGTAAAAAACAAATACGGTTCTATCGAAGCAGTTAATGAAGCATGGAACATGCATTTTTGGGGCCACACACTCTATAGTTTTGACGACATTATTCCTCCAAACTATTTAGGTGATGGGATCAGCGATACAGCCGCAGCCTTTGCAGGATTGTCGATTGATTATCGTCGATTCAATTCGGATGGTCTGCTGGATAATTACAAGATGGAACGAGATATTATTCGCTTGTTTGACGAGGAAACACCCGCAACAACGAATCTGATGGGAAGCTACAAGGGGCTTGATTACTTTAAGTGGGCAAAAGAGTTGGACATTGTTTCTTGGGATAATTATCCAAGTCACAATACCCCCCTTAGTCATGTAGCGATGAATCATGATTTAATGCGTGGACTGAAAGATGGACAAAGTTTCATGTTGATGGAACAAACGCCAAGCCAACAAAACTGGCAACCTTATAATTCATTAAAACGTCCTGGTAAGATGCGTGCGCAAAGTTACCAGACAATTGCTCATGGCGCTGATACGATTCAATTCTTCCAGCTTCGCCGCTCAAAAGGTGCCGTAGAAAAATTCCATGGCGCTGTTATTGAACATGCGGGATATGAAAATACGCGTGTCTTTAGAGAAGTCACGGCGCTTGGAAAAGAATTGGAACAACTGGGTGATCAGTTGATTGGTGCAGAAACGAAAGCCAAAGTAGGGATCTATTTTGACTGGGATACCTACTGGGCTTTAGAGTATACAAGTGGTCCGACGGTTGATCTGCGTTATGTTGAACAAATCCAGCACTATTACGACGCATGCTACGCTAAACAAGTAGCGGTCGATATGCTTCATGAAGGGTCCGATTTTAGTCAGTACGACGTCGTTCTTGCGCCTGTTTTATATATGGTAAAAGAAGGACTGACAGAAAAATTTGAGCAGTTTGTTGAAGCAGGCGGGACTTTTGTTACGACCTTTATGAGTGGAATTGTGGATCAAAGTGACAATGTTCATTTAGGCGGATATCCAGGTCCACTAAGAAATGTACTAGGTATCTGGGCAGAAGAAATCGATGCTTTAGCACCTGACCAAACGAATGCTGTGCATACACAATCAGAATTTTTCAAACAATCGACTTATACGTGTCGGATGTTATGTGTTCTCATTCATCCAGAAGCTGCAGAGGTCGTGGCGGAATACGGCTCCGATTTCTACAAAGGAATGCCGGCTGTAACGAAAAATGTATTTGGCAAAGGTGAAGCTTGGTATGTTGCGACCGTACCGGAACAAGGTTTGCTGAATGAATTGATTGGACATATACTAAATGAGAAAGCCATTGAAGGTTTTGATGATCTACCAGAAGGGGTAGAAATTGCTTGTCGCGTAAAAGAAGAGAAACACTATTACTTTGTGATGAATCATACTGAAACACGTCACGAGATCGATCTTCCATTCGAAGGATACAAGAACCTGCTGAATGATGAGACCGTGGAGAAGACGGTAACGCTTGAACCTTTTGCGGTAAACTTGCTTATCGCACCATAATCAGACGAATCATTTAGAACGACATCCGATGTTTTTACTGCTAAAAAACCGGGAGGACAGTCAATGATGAAAAGATTGATGGCAATACTCGCTACTTTAATGGTCGTGATACCTTGGGCTTCAACGAAGAAAGTTCATGCAGCAGAAGATACGCCGTCTCAGCGTTATGTAGAGGCGATGGGTAGTGGATGGAATCTAGGAAATACGTTTGATGGCTTTGATGAAGCGGGGGATACCGGCGAAACATCTTGGTCTAACCCAGTTGTGACAAGAGAACTGATTAGCAGCGTGAAAGACAAAGGTTACGACAGTATTCGACTGCCGTTCACGGCCCATATGCGCGTTGGAGGAGCGGAGTCTGATTATCAACTAGACGAAGCCTTCCTTGATCGCTATGAAGAAGTTGTCAACTGGGCATTGGAAGAGGATCTGTATGTCATGGTCAATGTGCACCATGATTCGTGGATTTGGCTAGCAGATTGGGATGGTAGTACAGAATCAGAAGACTATACGAAATACGTTCGAATCTGGGAACAGTTGGCAGATCATTTTAAAGACTATGACGAACGTGTCATGTTTGAATCGATTAACGAACCACAATTCTATACAGATGATGAAGCGACTGCTTTAAGTCATCTTGAAACAATCAACGATTCGTTCCATACGATCGTTCGAAACTCAGGTGGACAAAATGCAGAAAGAATGCTCGTTTTACCCACATTAGTGACTGATGCAGCGCAAAATAGATTGGATGCTTTGTACCAACAAATCATTGAATTTGAAGATGAGAATATTATTGCGACGATTCATTATTATAGTGAGTGGGTATTCAGTGCAAACTTGGGAACAACGGAGTTTGACGAAGAATTGTGGGATGGTGTCACTGCCAGAACCAGTTTGATCAGTGTGTTTGACCGCATTGCTGCGACCTTTACGGAAAATGGAATTGGTGTAGTGGTCGGAGAGTACGGTTTACTAGGTTATGATAAAGGTGACGAGGTAAACCAGTTAGGTGAAACGCTGAAATTCTTGGAGTTTATCAATTTCTATGCTGAGGAAAAAGGATTCAACCTGATTCTTTGGGATAATGGTCAGCATATCGATCGATATACGTACGAATGGAAAAATGCGTTATTTGGGAATATGATTGAAGCTTCAATGGAGGGGCGTTCTGCTTATTCAGAAGGATTGGATACAATATTCTTGAATCCTACAGACCTTGAAAGCGGTGTGAGTATTCCGCTGACATTGAATGGACGAGCACTGGAAGTGATTAGTGAAGGCGATACTGCCTTAACAGAAGGTGTGGATTACACGATTCAAGGAACGACGCTTCAACTAACAGAAGCTTATCTAAATCAATTGCTAGAAAGAACCAGTGGTGTGACAGGAAGCGAAACAAGCCTTAGAATGCAATTCAACGGTGGCGCAGACTGGTATCAAACGCTCGTTTATAGCGAAGCACCGGTGATGTCTGAAGCACAAGGCACGGTCAGCGAAGGCATCCGTATCCCAACAGCATTCAATGGAAGCCAACTGAAGTCAGTGGTTTCTCAAAATGAAGCAGGAGCCATTGTTTCAAATAACAACTGGTGGGGATTCCTAGAACACAGTAGTGAATTTTTACCCAATGAAGAGGAAAATACAGTGGATATGCTGGCAAGATATACGTCAATTCTGTCAGATGACCTGTATACTTTAACTTTTACTTATTATGATGGAACAGTGATTGAGTATCAATTGACCGTTCAAGATGGTGTGATCAGTGGCCAAGCTATAACGGCAGTGGATGTACCGGAAGAAGAACCGGAAGTCGTGCCAGATCCAGAGATAGAACCGGAACCAGAGACAGAGCTTCCAGTAGAGGAAGTGCCTGAAGCACCGGTTGAAGCAGTACCTGGAGAAGGGATTGACCCAGAAGTGCCCGTTGAAGAAGAACCAGCGACACAACCAGACGAAGAGGTTACCGTACCTGAAACGGAAAGTCCAACGGTAACGGAACCGGAAACAAGTCCGGAAGCTGTCGATGAAGACACTTCAGAGGATTTAAATGAAGAAGCAACTGAAGGCAGGAGTGAAGCTATTTCTAGTAGCGAAGGAGCTCATCATGTACGATTAACGGAGGAACCCACACGTTCTCACGGAAAAGAGGATGTGACTAAAGCACAGATGCTACCTAAAACAGGAATGGCGGTCCCGATTACCGGATTAGTCGGATCCCTATTTTTAAGTAGTGGCTTAGGTATGTTTTTCTGGAATAAAAAAAGAAAATAAAGCGAAAGACGCTGTGAGAAAAATCTCCTAGCGTCTTTTTGTTGAAAAGCGATAAAAAAGATCATTGAAAAAGTCTGGACAGTTCTCTACCATAAAGTGTAAATAACAGTAGGGAGCGATTTTTATGGCAAACATTGACGACTTTCAATCATTGGATATCAGAGTCGGAACGATACTAGAAGCGACGTTTTTTGAAGAAGCCAGAAAACCTGCTTATAAAGTACGCATTGATTTCGGCGATGAGTTAGGCGTTAAACAGAGTTCTGCACAAATTACAGATCGGTACGAATCCGAACAGCTTGTGGGAAAACAAGTCGTAGCGGTCACCAATTTCCCGCCTATGCGGATTGCGGGCTATAAATCTGAAGTATTGATTCTCGGAGGGGTACTCGCAAACGAACAAGTCGTCTTATTGAATCTGGATGAAGCAGTACCCAATGGGACGAAAATTAGTTGATACAACAAATAAAAAACGACCAAATAGCAGAAACGTGATCTGCGGTTCGGTCGTTTTTTAGTGCATCCTGTTTACGTTAACTCTTTTAAAAAGTCTCTTGCTGTTTGTAAATTCATGTGCGGTGCTTGCTTCAGTTGTTCCGCAACCTTTTCGACCTGTGGACCTTTAGCGCCAGCACTGATTGCAAGTGAACGAGCATGTAATCCCATATGTCCTTTTTGAATACCATCCGTAACCAGTGCTCTAACGGCAGCGAAGTTCTGAGCAAGACCTACGGATACTAAAATGCTTTCTAATCTTTTAGCATCGGGATCCATCATGATTTTTCGAGCTAATTTAGCACCAGGATGAATACTGATCGAACCACCAACGGTTCCAACCGCAAGCGGTAAAGTCAGTGTCCCAACTAAATCTCCTTGATCGTTGGCATGCCACTTAGAAAGTGCACGATATTGTCCAGAACGAGCGGCATAGGCGTGACTACCGGCTTCGATAGCTCTCCAGTCATTTCCAGACGCGATGACGACTGCATCGACGCCATTCATGATGCCTTTATTATGTGTGACCGCTCGGTAAGGATCCGCCCAGGATACTTGAGCCGCCTCAATAATCCGATCACGCACGTCTTCTCCAGAATACGTACCGGTTTTTAATTTGTGAGCCGGAATGGTACAAGTTGCTGTTGCCAAGCACTCAGTCGCATAGTTGGAAAGAATGCGTAATAATGCTTTGCCACCAGTTAGCTCTTCGATGTAAGGCGCAATACCTTCCATTATCGTGTTGACGATGTTGGCACCCATTGCTTCTTGTGTATCGATGTGAAGGTGAACGACTAAAAAGCTTGGCGTTCCTTCTTCAGGATCCGCTTCAAGTACGCGTGTTTCAATTGATTTTGCCCCACCACCACGCTTGACAATAGAAGGATGCGCTTCGTTAGCACGTTCCAAAATCGTTTGTTCAGCTTTCTTGATTTCAGAAATAGCATTTTCTATATGCTGAACGTTCTTCAAAGTCACTTGACCAATCATTAAACGATCGGTCACTGCAGTGGTAAAGCCACCAGCAGATCCAATCATCTTCGCCGCAAAACTAGCCGCTGCGATGACCGATGGTTCTTCGATTGCCATCGGCACAAGAACCTCTTCGTCATCGATTACAAAATTAGTTGAAACTCCTAAAGGAAGAGAGTAATTTCCAATATAGTTTTCAATCATATGCTCGCCAACTGAGGGATCTAAATCCAGACCTTCTTCAGTTAATAGAGTGGCTTCCTCTAAAGAAATCACACCTGCCTCTTTAAGTGCCACAACTTTTTCTTCATGTATTTTTTTATAGAATTTCGTTAACTTGCTCGTATCCATCTGGTTCTGTCCCTTCTGAATTTCGTTACTCTCATTATGAGGTACAAAGCAGAAAAAGAAAAGGATTGAATCTTTTTAACTTAAGTGAATCTTTACAAGCATCATAAAAAGAAGTATACTAATAAAGTACGAAAAAAAGGTTCCTTAGCTCAGTTGGGAGAGCACTACCTCGACAAGGTAGGGGTCACTGGTTCGAGCCCAGTAGGGACCACTAGATATAACAGCATTTGTAAGAGTCCTTTGTTTAAAAAGTACCTCGCGGGTACGACATAGGGTACGATTTATTTTTTCGTCAAAAAATCAGAAAAAGAATTCGCCGATTGTTTATGAGAGGTATCTTGAACATGGGTGTACACGTCCAAAGTCATACGGACATCAGCGTGCCCCAATCTCTCTTGAACAATTCGCGGATTTTTTTCAATTTGAGATAAGAGAGTGGCATGGGTATGTCGCAAATCATGAAACCTGATTTTCTTTACCCCGGATTTTTTACATATAGTTTCCATTGCTCGACGAACATTACGATGCATCATATAGCTCCCAACTTTAGATGCACACACAATTTCTGTATCTATTGTCTGAGAAACTTTGTGCTCTTTTAATATATTTATCTGACTTTTTGACAGGTAAATATATCGCTCTGAAGCTTTTGTTTTTAAAGACGTTCTTTTTCCTGTCCGTCGATCTAATCCTTCGGTAAGGTCAATATATTTTTCGTGAAAATTAATATCTGACCAATGAAGGCCAAGAATTTCTCCTAATCGCATCCCAGTATTTATAGCTAACCAAAAGACTATATATGAATGGTAGCCTTCTGCTTGGTTAAGAAATTTCGTGATTTCCTTTTTAGTCCAAGTATCAAAGCGCTTATACTTAATCTTAGGTTTATCTACTCTATCCATAGGATTAAATTTCATAAACTCCCATGATTGAGCTTGTTTGAACACTTTATTCATAATCAGACACATACGCACGACATAACTATTGGCATATGTTTTTTCTTTTGTAGCAAGCCATTTTTGTATCTCAATTGGCTTAATTGAAGTAATTTTTCTTGAGCCAAAAGTAGGCGCAATATGTTTTTGATATAAAGACCATTCATTATACAAATTTGTTTCATTCATATTTCTGGGAGCAATTAGAGAAAAGTAATCCTCTGTTATCTCACTAAATAATTTAGATGTCTTCTTAACAAAGAGACCTTCGGACAGTTCCTTAGTCAAAACTGCCTCATCATATTTAGCTTGATTATTAAGCTTGTGCCAATCCCCCTTTATTCTATCTCCTAGATGGTAAACACTTGCTCTGTATCTTTTCTCTCCATTTTTTAATTTCTTCTGTTCAATTGCCATAATTGTTTCTCCTTTCAAGAATGAAAGAAGAACAACCTACATACTGTAAGTATATAAGCTGTTCTTTGTAATTTCAATGATGAGGCTGCTCTTTTATCCACTCTAACAAGAAAGATTGTGTCTCTTTGACAGGGAACAACCACTTCCTACCAATTTTCCTACGTATTTTTTCGAACCGAGAGTCATGGAAGAATGTTTTATCAATAAATCCTTTGCTCATACCAGTAATTTGTTGTAAGTCATTAAACGTATAAAAGACTTTTTCAGTACCAATTGCTTCTAGTTTTTTCTGAATTTGATCTTTAACATGATTTTCTATAATCCTGTCGTCAATTTTGATTTGGAGAAAGGGTTTTTCTTCTATAGACATAATATAATCTGTCCTTTCGTGGAATTATTTTAAGAAGGGAATATATAATGTGGGAGAGTAAAAACGTTGTAGTCAGAGTATCAATTTTCTATTTTATAAAAACCAGTATTTACTCGATAATTTTCCATGTACTATTCTTTATTAATAGAAAGTCGTATTGAGATAGCTGATTAGATTGTGTAATATCATCTTGATACCGTACTGTGACCGTAGCTCGAACATTTTCATCTTCTTGTACATAAACAGGATCAATTAATTCTAAGAATATATACTCTCTATCTATTGCGGGTAAAATATTGTCCTCAATATAGTAAGACAATTCGCTTTGACTCGCAGTTGGGTACAGGGTGAAGAAGGACGAGAGGAACTCGTCAATTTCTTCTCGTGTGTCAGAGTCGATCGAATTATCATTTTCTAAGGGAGTGGGTTGATATAGAGATTTTGAAGGAATAGTAGTGAGAGTTGGGTTATTAACAATCACTAGATCTCCTTGTTCATCGACATGCACTCTGATTTCAAAAGCGGTATGAATGGTTTCTTCTTCGTCCTCTTCTGTTTCTTCTGTAATTCGTTGTGTGACTGAAAACGTCACGTCAAAGTCATTATCTGTTTGTTGGTCAATTGACCAAATTTGAACATTTCGGATGGAGGAAGTAGTTGTGATGTCACTGTCTAACATAATACTATTAAGAGAAAGCAAGTCTTCCGGTAAATAGTTTTCCAATGCTTCCTGTCTTTCTTCCAACTCGTCTTCATTTCCATTCCATGCATAATACACTTTCACAAATTCACAGACGAAATTTTCAATACTGTTGGTATCTCTAAGTTCACGCTCCACTATTGTGTTTTCATGAATGGTATGGGTATCGATTGCTGTAAAATGCTTATAAATCGCAAAGGAAAAACTTATCCCTAATAAAATCCACAATGAAAGTACGAGTTTCTTTCTAGGATTGATAGTCAGTTGTTTTGCCTTTTTCTCTTTTACTTTTACTTTTTTATTTTTCTTATTCTTCTTAAAGAACATAATCATTTATCCCTTCTTCCGTGATTTAAGTTAGAGTCCGATATATGGAGCGGGGTCGACATGTTCCCCATTAAGCATAATTTTAAAATCTAAATGCACTCCTGTAGAGGTTCCTGTTGTTCCCATGGTGCCAATCCGTTGCCCTTGAGAAACGCTGTCACCAAATAGGAATCTTTCAGTTCTTTTTCGACCAATTCACAGTAAAGCCCACTTTCTAATTTCTTTTCTAAATGAAGTAGTTGGTCTTGGTATTTTCCTAAGATAATTTCTACTCGAATATGAATGAGTCCATCTTTTAATTTGTAGTAAAGTTTTGGAAAGTGCGTAATCTTTTCTTTGGTCTTTTGACTGCTTTTATCAAACAAGGTTTCTTTTTTCACTTGTTCAGACTCGTACCATTTGTTTTCCAGTAACATGCGAGCCAGTTTTTGACGATGATAGAGTTGTTTGACTCGGTCTCTTTGAAAATAAATAAACAGTAACGTAACGAGTAAACAAAAGAATAAAGCGATCCCCACAGAAAAGAGGAGAGAAGAAAGGTAGGGGGGGAGATTTCCTCTTTGTAGGGTTTCGGGGAGGGTTTTCCACTCGATTTGAGCCAACTCTCTGCCATGAAAGAGAAGTACAATCGTTAAAAAGAGTGGAAATAGAATGGATAAACTCGTGTTTAACACAAGGTGTTTATCTTTTGGCTTGATACGTTTTCCACGAGTAAAGAAATGGATCATGGCAGAGGTGCTCCTTTCAAGTGAGTAATGTTAGTCTTTCTTCGGTTGCGGTTTTGGTGGGGTATTGCCTTTATTTTTCTTCAAGACAAGATCATCGGCTTTTAAAAACCAATCGACCTCAGCGCCAAAGAACGTCGCATTCGCAACGGTATCCGCAACAGGATTGATTAATTCCACTTCTGTATTGTAATCAAATTCTTTTAAAGGGACATTGGCAGGAATACTGACTTGAATCATGCATCCCTGTCCTTTGGACTTTAGGTCATAAGTGCGTTCTTTAATTTTCTCGGATACCGTACCGTCGTCATTTTGAACCCGTACTTCACGGCGTAAGGCTGAAAATTTTAAGGTATCGAACGTGGCATCTTTATCTAATACAATTCCATTCGCAAGTCTCATATAAAAAATCTCCTTTATAGTTTTTTTGTTTTTAAGCTTTCACAATATCGTCTGCTTGTAGGATATAACGGGTAAACCCTCGTTCACCAATTTTATAGCCCTCTGCGGTAATACGTGGATTGATTAGCGCAACCCTTTCTTCGAATTCGTACAGTTTTTCCCCAGCTCGTGCAGGTAGAGTGACCGCAATATCATCGGCTCGTTGAACGGTTGAGTAGAGATTGTAAGTGCGGGAGAGAACGATCATTTCGCCATTCATTCTTCGCTGATTAATCTCGCCTTCCCCAGCAAATTCCAACTGTCCGAATGTTTTTTCCATATTGGGTACAACAAATTTTAGTTCCATATTTATTCCTCTTTTCTTTTTATTTGTGTATTGAGTTGTAGGGAGGAATGGACTTCATTTCCCCAAACATCCCATCCATCTGTTTGATTTCTGGCAAATAATTCTACTCGTGGTAAATCGCCCATCAGTTCCACGATTTTCTCTCTGGCTTCATCTGGTTTTTTACTGTGTTGTTCAAGGGGACTAATAATTAGCTGATGCACTTTGTTTGAAACTCGTTTAGGTTTGCCTTTGACTCCAAGCAAACAGATTTCAACATTTGATCGTGTCCAGTAACCGAGTCCAAAAAAGAAGGTCTTTTTTACTTTGTTTTGTTTCACCCAGACAAAAGCAACCGTTTTGTAAGAGAAGCCCCAAGCCTCCAGTACTTTGAGACCTTCTTTCAGCTTAGGAAAAGTTGTCCACAAAAAGCATGTCGCATGTTTATCTGAAATAGAGTGAATGTCTAAGTTACAGATGTCAGTAGTCGTCATAGTAGGATAATGGTTTTCAGCGACTCCTTTTCCTTTGTTTTGTCTGTATTTCCAAGGCGGATCAGCATAGATAATTGAGTAAGATATGAATGATCACTCCTATTATTGAAAGCAAACTTTTTATTTAGTCAATTTCGAAGTCGAGTATTTTCTTGATTAAACGTGTGGTGAGTAATCCATGTAATTCTTCATCTACCATCATCCGTTGGTTACCATATTCATCCGTCATTGGACGTAAGGAAAGTTTTGCGATATAGCCTTCATAATGTTTTAGGATTTGATGAATAGATTTTGAATCACCATCTGTTGCGGGAACAATAATCTCAAAGGAAATTTTAGGGTAAGTTTTCATTAGCGTTCTCCTCCATAAATTGTTTGATACTCTTTAATGCATCCTTTCGATTGCGATAGACGGTTGAACGATGGAGTTTTAGAATATCTGCGATTTGTTGGGTGTCTAGTTCTAAAAAGTAATAGAGTAAGAGAATTTCTCGTTTTTTGCTTGATAATTGTTTGAGTGCATTCGCTAATAAATCATTTTCTATATGGATAGGAAGTTGATTAATGGAAAAAGTATGATAGTCAGAAGGTTTATGGTCAGTTGTCGAAAATTGATTGATGAAGTGTTCATCAAACATGGAGAAAGTGGTTTCTTTCTTTGAAAGACGTCTTAGATACTTTCGATAATCCTTTTGTTCATCACGAATGGGTTGCTTACAGATATAATCGAATTCCTTTTCAATCCCTCTTTTAAAAGTGGAAGGTTTCATCACATTTCACCCCCTTCATACAATAGCCCGACACAAAAGAGTAAAATGTTGCATAATTTTCAAAAAGTTTTAAAACATAAAAAAACCTAATTGCAATCTTGCAATTAGGCAATACAAATATATTAAGAGTATTTATTAAAGAAGGAACTGTCTTTTTACTTAGTAAGGTTATATAGAGAAAAAAATAAAATTAACATCATTCCTCTCCTCCTGAAAAACATCACAAAAGTTTACAGTCGTAATCCTACTTAAAACATAGCATATAGGATTACGACTGTAAACAAATAGCCTAATAACATTTTCCAGAGAAAAGTACTTGACATTTTAAGATTACAACTGTAAACTTTAACTCAAATATACGATTACAAATGTAAACCAAATGAAGAGGTGTTCTTATGATAGGTTCGAATATTAGTCCATCGGAATGGGAAGTGATGCGTGTTGTTTGGGCGATGAAGGAGACTACAAGTAATGAAATTCATTCTGTATTGAGAAAAGAAATGGACTGGAAATTAGGAACAACAAAAACTGTTATTGGTAGATTAGTAAAAAAAGGCATGTTAAATACTGATTTACAAGGTAGACATTATATATACACTCCTGCTGTAACGGAAAAGGAAAGTGTAGAAAATGAAGGGAGAGCTTTACTTTCTCAAGTATGTAATAAAAAAGCTGGTAGTGTAATAGCAATGATGGTTGAAGATGCAGAAATTGGACAAGAAGATATTAAAGTAATTGAAGACATTTTATACACTAAAAGAAAACTTGCTCCGAAAGAGATCACTTGTGAGTGTATCAAGGGTCAGTGTTCATGCCATCACCCAGAAGAATATACTCTTCTGGAAAATGTTGAAGTTTCATTAAAATAATTTTTAGTCTTAAGTATTATAAATTTTCAATAAAAAACTAAAAGGAGATATTAAGATGAGTTCAAATGTATACCCTGTTGAGGGAATGACGTGTGCCACATGTGCATCCACGGTTGAAAGAACAGCTCAGAAGACAGTTGGAGTAATTTCTGCCAATGTAAACTTAGCTTCTGAAAAATTAAATATTAAGGCTGAGGAGGGCTTTGATCCCCAGCAGCTTAAGAAAGACGTTTATCTGTCTGGTTATACACTAGTTCTTCCTGAAATGGAGAAAAAAGTGTTTGCTTTAGAAGGAATGACGTGTGCAAGCTGTGCATCAACTATTGAGAAAACTGTTTATAAGATGGATGGCGTACAAGAAGTTAATGTTAATCTTGCGAGTGAAAAAATGACAGTTGGCTATAATCCTCTTGAAGTATCTGTTAGAGATATTGAGGCAGAAGTTTCTGATGCCGGATACCAAGCACGTCTCAAATCTGAGATACAAAATCCTGATCAAAGTAAACAAGATGATAATAAAGAGTCGAAGGAAGAACACTATAAAAGAATATTTTGGATAGAACTTATTTTTATGATCCCCCTAATGGTACTAGCAATGGGACCAATGGTATTCGGGATAACCTTATCAAGACCTATAGACCCTCATTTAAATCCAATTGGATTTGCAATTGTACAATTAGCATTAACCATTCCAGTGATTGTTACTGGGAAAGAATATTTCCAACAAGGTTTTAGAACCCTAATTAAGGGGCATCCTAATATGAACTCTTTAATCGGGTTAGGTACTGGAGCAGCCTTTGTATACAGTATTGGTGTAACGATCGGAATAATTCTAAATCCTTCACATGATTTGGCAATGATGCTTTACTTTGAATTAACAGCTATGCTAATTACGATGCACTCTCTAGGTCAATATCTTGAAGAGCGTTCTAAAGGACAAATGTCAGAAGCAATCAAAACGTTGATGAGTTTAGCAGCTAAAAAAGCTCGTGTTGTTTATAACGGAGAGGAGCGAGAAGTAGACATTGAGGAAGTAGTAGCTGGAGATATTATACGCGTACGTCCGGGAGAGAAAATGCCCGTAGATGGGCAAGTAATTAGTGGTAGAACAGCTGTGGACGAGTCTATGTTAACTGGTGAAAGTATCCCTGTTGAAAAAGGGGAGGGGGATGAAGTTGTTGGTGCTAGTATTAATCAAAATGGGTCAATTGATTATCGAGCAACAAAAGTAGGTAGCGATACAGCCTTAGCGCAAATCATTAAACTTGTTGAAGATGCTCAAGGATCAAAAGCGCCAATTGCTAAATTAGCGGATATTGTTACAAGATACTTCGTTCCGACAGTTATTGCTTTAGCTTTAGTCAGTAGTATACTTTGGTTTATATTCGGGCAATCCTTTATATTTTCACTTTCAATTGCAATTTCTGTTCTAGTTATTGCCTGTCCATGTGCATTAGGTTTAGCCACACCGACAGCAATTATGGTCGGGACTGGTAAAGGGGCTGAACACGGTGTTTTAATTAAAAGTGGAGAAGCTTTAGAAACGGTTCATGATGTTGATACGGTTATCTTTGATAAGACAGGTACTTTAACAAAAGGAGAACCTGAATTAACAGATATTGTTTTAAATAACAATAGTGAACTAACAGAAAGTGAAATTTTAAAAATTGCTGCTTCTGCAGAAAAGGGGAGTGAGCATTCACTAGCTAAAGCAATTGTAGGTGCTGCTAAAGAACAAAATATATCAATCATAGACTCAGAAGACTTCGAAGCTATTCCTGGACGTGGTATAAAAGCCAGCGTAGAAGGCAAACTCGTTTATTTTGGGAATAAAAAGTTAATGGAAGAAATAGGACTTGAAATAGGAGACTTATTATCTAAGTCAAATCAGTTAGCAGATGAAGGAAAAACACCAATGTATCTAGCTTATGAAGACAGTGTGTTAGCGATTATTGCTGTAGCAGATACATTAAAGGATACAAGTGTCGCAGCAATCAAAGAACTTCATAATAAAAATATTGAAGTTATCATGATTACTGGTGATAATGAACGAACAGCAAATGCAGTAGCCAAACTAGCAAATATTGATCGAGTTCTAAGTGAAGTACTTCCAGAAGATAAATCCAATGAAGTGAAAAAACTACAAGAAAAAGGTCAAAAAGTAGCGATGGTTGGAGATGGAATTAATGACGCACCTGCACTAGCTCAAGCGGATGTTGGAATTGCCATTGGTTCAGGAACAGACGTAGCTGTTGAGTCTGCAGATGTTGTTTTAATGAGAAGCGACGTACAAGAAGTAAATACAACGATTGAATTAAGTAAAGCGACCCTTAAAAATATTAAGCAAAATCTGTTTTGGGCATTCATCTATAACGTAGTAGGTATTCCGATTGCGATGGGGTTATTGTATATATTTGGTGGTCCTTTGATGAGCCCAATGTTTGCAGCATTCGCCATGACATTCAGCTCAATATCAGTCTTGTTGAATGCTTTGAGACTAAAGGGCTTCACTCCAAGTAAATTAAACTTATCGAAACAATCATAAATCAAGTGAAGATAGGAATAGTAAATAGAATAATAAATTAATTAAATTTATATAAAATAGGAGGAAGAAAATGTCTGAACCAATTTTGAAAGTAGAAAATTTGACAAAAACTTTTGGAAATTCAAAGGACAAAGGGGTTAAAGCTGTTAAAGGGATTAGTTTTGAAGTTAATAGAGGTGAAATATTTGGGTTTTTAGGACCTAATGGTGCTGGTAAAAGCACCTCAATTAATATGATTACTACACAATTGAGTGCAACAAAAGGAGACATATATATTGATGGAAAATCTATTATAAAAGATCCAGTCTCAGCAAGAAGTAAAATTGGTCTAGTTGCTCAACATAACAATTTAGATAGAGGACTAACTGCTAGAGAAAATTTAATTTATCATGCAAATTATTTTGGTGTAGATAAAGAAACTGCTAATAAACGAGCAGATATTTATCTTGAAAAATTTGGTTTAACTGATAGACAGCATGACTATGTTAAGACTTATTCAGGTGGAATGGCTCAACGATTAAAAATTGCTAGAGCACTTATGCATGAACCAGAAATCATCTTTTTAGATGAACCCACTACTGGATTAGATCCAGGATATCGTTCGATTTTATGGGAGCAAATTTTAGATTTGAATAAGAATGGGGCTACCATTTTTCTAACAACTCATTACATGGAAGAACCAGAGCAACTTTGTGATCGTATTGCTATTGTTAATGAAGGTGAACTCAAAGCAATTGGAACATTAAGTGAATTAAAAGAGTTAATTCCAAGTAATAGTATAATCAATATAGAAATGAGCGATATAAAACCTGAATGGGTTGATCAAGCAAAAGAAATGTCCGAAGTAAAAAATGCGGATATTCATGATGAACAACTACGTTTGTATATGGATAGTAGCCATCCAGATTTTAATAAAATTTTAGAATGGATTAATCAACTAGATGCGGAATTAAATACAATTAGTTTAACGACAAGTTCTCTTGATGATGTCTTTATTCATCTAACTGGAAAGGATGAAATTTAATATGGAAAACAGTCAGTCTTCAAAGTATATAACTATTAAAGCGATGATTAAACGAGATTTAGTAATTCAACTAAGAGATAAGTGGGAATTTGTATTCCGAGTAGCAATGTTACCCTTTATTCTTATTCTTATTTATGGATATGTACTTCCAAAGGTAGGAATTTTGCAAGAAGATTTTCCTAACCAAATGTTCCCTGGAATGGTAGGAATGAGTATTTTAGTAACTGGTATTCATGGAACTGCAGTGCCGTTAACAATGGATTTTAATATGTCAAGAGAAATTGAAGATCGTTTACAAGCACCTGTAAATGTAAGGACAGTTGCGTTAGTAAAAATGTTTGTAGGATTTCTTGAGTCTTGGATTGGTGGACTGATTGTATTACCAATTTCTTTACTCTTTATGTCAGAATTTCTAAATATAACAATGTCACTTAGAGAAGCAGTTTTACTACTTCCTGTTTTAATATTAGCAGGTATCTGTTCTGCCACTTTAGGGCTTTTAGTAGGGACAATCATTAAGCCAACACAAGTAGCCGCAATGTTTCCAGGGTTCTTAATGCCTTTAGTATTTACTGGAGCAATTTTCTTCTCATGGGATACATTGAGTGCAACACCCATCTTTCAGAAAATAGTATTAATAAACCCTCTTCTATACGTTAATGAAGCGTTAAGAGCAGTCTTAACGCCAGAGTTTAATCATATGCCACTATTATATAGCTTAATAGGTATAAGCGTAAGTATACTCGTAATGGGTTATTTTGGAGCAAAACGTTTCATTAAAATGACACAAGATAGATAGAAGTTAAAGCAGTGTATTTTGAGTTAATAAACTATAATTCTTATATAAGCTTCAAGTCATATCGACAAGGTAGGGGTCGCTGGTTCGAGCCCAGTAGGGACCATCATATTTGAAAAAGTCTTATAATCGTTGACCAATTGTTGGTTTACAAGATTATAAGGCTTTTTTTATTTCCTTAAGACTAGTTATTTTCTTATATAAAAGAATATATTTAGTAGTTACCCTGTACATTGCATGCGTATGATTATGTTTTTTTATCGTTTAGAATTAAAATGAACATATAAAGAGTTTGCAATTCATTATGTTATAGGAGGAATTAGAAATGATCGTATTAGCAATCGTTTTATTACTATTAGTGGGTGTCGTTGCATATTTAAATATAGCAGAAATGGTCATGATCGATCTTTATTTTACTAGTTTTAATATCCCAGTATGGTTGCTTATTGTCGGTACGCTTTTAATAGGTATGGTCATAGCCGGGTTGTTAGCAAGTTCTGTGATTGCACGTAACAAAAAAGTTTTAAAAGATAAAGAAGAAGAGATGGACCGAGCTGAGGCAGAAAGAAAAGAATCCGTTGATAAAGTGAAACAAGATGCAGAAACTCAGATCGAATTGCAGAAAAAAGAAGCTGAAATACAACGACTAAATGCAAAGTTATCTCAAGACCAAAGTAGCAATAGAGCTGTTCCAGTGAAGGAAACCAAGGCAGAAGTACCTGAAGATAATCATACTTGGGTAGAGGCGCGTGAAGAAGACCATCAAACTAGAACTAAAAAGAAGCCAAGATAACTAAAAAGATGGTTGGAGCAGTATAATAATAAGCTTATTTTTTTGCTTACTGTTTTTAAGTCTGCTCATTATCGCATCTCGACATTGATGGAGGTACTTTTTTGCTCTTAAGCTATTTAAAGGGAGGCACCATTGGTTCGATCCTGGTAAGTACTATTATAAGTAACGATTCAAAAAAGGCAGTAACGTTCTCATGGAGAAAACGTTACTGCCTTTTGATGTATAAACATTTTTTATAAGAAAAATTAATCGATGTCTAGTAAAAATACATATCTCGCTGAACCAGCGTCCCATTGTGCCAAAACCTCAAAGACAGCTTCTCCTTCTATCGAAGAAATATCGCCATCCCGAACACTTTCAACCGTTCCATCTTCATTCCAGATGTTTAATGTATAGTGTTTGGTTGTTCTTCAAAGTCTAGTTCAAGCGGTGTAGGAGCATCTATAGATGTAGGTTGGATCAGTTTGACGAGTTCTGGCGGGCTATCGCTATCGGCCTCTATTCCCTGACCATTTTCTATACTCCAACTGTATGTACCAAGTATCGGTTCAATAACTTCGTCTCCAGCATGAATGGTTAACTCTGGAGGCTTAATATCTGAGGAATCTAAAGAAACAAAGGATGAACTAGTCTCATTAACTTGCTCTGTGTTTTCGATTCCATTAACTTCTCCATTTGTATCGGAACAGCCACCGACCGCTAGAAAAACAGCGAGTGATAGTGTAGAAAATAACCATTTAATCTTCATAGTATGTATCTCCCTTCAATTATTTGAAATCATCAAGCGGTGCGAAATCATCAGTTTACAGACTGTTAACTGGGTATTATGTAATGTAACTATAGCATACTGGTTTTTAAAAATCCTAACTTTAATAGGTGAAATAAATGCAGATCATATGAGTTGTTAATGTAGCGTATCATTGTTATGTTTTTTGTAAGAGAGTATGAGAACCACTATGATTTGTACTAATTTTTTTTGTAGAGACATTCTATTTAGACGAAAGGAAGATTACTAGGTGAAAAAAGTGTTTTTGTTCAGTACATTGATACTATTATTATCAGCTTGCGGGAATAACGAAACAGCTGAAACCGATGAAACAAACGAATTAAAGAGTGAACAAACTTCTGAAATAACGGACTCAAATCAGACTCAAGAAGACGCTGATGTTGAGGAAACAGAAGCTGAGGAAGATTCTTCAGAAAACTCAGATAGTGATTTATCAGATGAATCAAACCAAGAAGATACGGAGATGACGGAAGAAGAGGCTAAAGAGAAAGTGATCGCTTATATAAACGAACAAAGTGGACCTACAGAAGCCGAGTCTTATAATTTCAATATAGTGGATGAGGGGGAGGTTTATACGGCTTCAATGTATACCTCTGTATCTACAGATGAAACAAAAGGGGCGCCAATCATTTCAATGCATGAAATCAATAAAACCACAGGTGAAGTAAAAAAAATTGAGGTAGGACCTTACGATCTGAATACAGCCACCAGTGAAATTGCCTCCATGAGTGAGGAAGAAAGAAAAGCACATCACCGAGAACTGGTTGCCGAAGGAGAAAGTATAGATGAAAGCGTCTTAGAACAGTTGATGCTTCCAGGTGTGCATAAGAATACTACGTTTTATGAAGGTAGGATAAATGCTGGAGATACTGTGGAACTTTCTCTTGCTACTGCGGATACACCACCGGAATATGAAAAGTTAGAGTTTTCTCCGGATATAGATACAGAAGGGTTCTTTACCATTAATCTCAGTCCATATGATTTAACCCATAAATCAGTTTTTCGTTTTTCTATTCAAGGAGACTACTCAAACGAGCAAATCTTTGATATTCCAATATTTGAAGCGCAAGAAGGAATGGAAAATATTGGAGTGAGAGAATAACAGCGTTAGTATATTTAGCTTTTCCTTTAAGAGTATTTCTATAAATCAGGTATATTAGGAGGTGATTCCATCTAGAAACCGTTGACGTTTCGTTTAATAAAATTATAGAATAGTACCCTAAAGCTTTTTAAGGGGGGAAACTGATGGAACGAGTCACGATTGTAGGACCTTCAGGTTCTGGAAAATCTACGTTAGCTAAACAATTAGGGGAAGCTTTTGAATTACCTGTTTTCCATATAGATCAGTTGTTTTTTGATCCAGGCTGGGTTGAGAAGTCAAAAGAAAAGTTAATGGGAGAGGTAAATGGTATTCTCGATGAGAATGAGTGCTGGATTATAGAAGGTAATTACGGAATAACGCTACCTTCTAGACTATCCAAAAGCACCCATGTATTTTTTCTTGATTACCCGCGTAGAATCTATGCTCATAGAGTTTTGAAGCGATTAATTCGTACTTACGGGAAAGTCCGAGAGGATATGGCACCGGGCTGTCCAGAAAGAATCGATTTACCATTTTTAAAATATGTCTGGAATTTCAAAACACAGAGACGGGAAAGGTTATTCAAGCTTGTTCAATCGGGATTACCGATTGATTGTAAGTTAATTGTGTTCAAGCACCCAAAAGAGTGTGAACAGTACTTAAAGGATATAGAGAAAGCTAGACACCGCTGATTTAACAACTCAACGATGTCTAGCTTTTTCTGCTGAAAAATCATAAATATTTCTTGAGGCCATTTGAACTAGTCATTTGCCATTTCTTCCTGCATGACCTCATCCATCCAACGTAAACTATCATGGATATTCTCAGAAGCGACTCTATGATATTCATTACCTTCTAAGTCTTGAATCATACTGTCACTTAATTTTTTGAACCGTTGCGAATAACCATTCGCTGCTACGACGTAGTAATTTTTATCCAATTTAATTGTCATATTTAGATATTCTTTTGTGCCGTCTTCGATGCCTTTCTCAAGTAACTCCTTTGCTCCAAGGGGTAAGTCATCTTCCGCTTGATCACTTCTCAAAGTACCATTGAAACCATGAGAGCTATATATTGCTACACTATTTTGATCAAATGATAAGAAGGACTGATCTAGTTCTCTTGAAAGAGAATAATTCAACTCCCAAGAAGATTCAATGAGGTCATTCGGACTTAATCCTTCTTCATTGACTTGAGTATGTTGACGCGTATTTAAATAGTAGGCTGTACTGAAACCTATGACGATCAATAATAGTGCGCTGAGTACGACATTTAATACTTTTCTTCGTTCACTTTTTTTTACCTTCCGTGAAATTTCTTCTATGATATTTGAATCTTCTTTCAATAATTCATCCAGTGGAACTTGATAATATTCACTGATTGCTACTAACATTTCAAGATCCGGATAGGTTCTTCCAACCTCCCAACTAGATATGGTCTGTCTAGACACATGTAAAATATCACCCAATTCTTTTTGAGACAGTGAAGCTGATAACCTTTTTTCTTTTAAACGCTCACCGATTTCCATTATCCACTCTCCTATTTGCCTTTTCATCATTATAAAACTAGACAGCTAAGGAATGCTAGGTTAGTTTTACTATTTTTATCAAGAAGGTTGATTTGACGGGCTGCTACAATTTGTTGCACCTCCATTATTACATTTTTTATAATCATTTGTACCTTCTGATGAGACATAAAATTGGAATAACTAGATGATTTTTAGAATTCTACTATTGATTTTATGTGCGACGTGCTTGTTTTCTCTTTTGACAGATACTTGTTTTTCTACATTGTTTTTTCCGATTTCCTTTCCATTTCCTCCAAAATTTTCCATTGATTCTATATTAATATGACTATATAAACATTTTGAATAGTTATATTTATTTCGATATTAGTTATATTTTTAGTTGAAAAATTAAACACAAACAATCTTCATAGAATCTTTATCTTCATCTGATAAGCTATTAAATGATTGAAGTACGGTGACGGTTGTTACATTCAAAGCTAAACTTAACACGCATCGTTCTATTAAAATGGGTTTAAGGAGTTTTATAAATGTCTAAAAAAAGAAATGCTCATAATCGGAGCAGTCGTAAATTGAATAAGAAAAGAACAGGTTTTATATTATTGTTCGTGGTTCCGCTCGTTATGCTTTTGGCAGGTGGGGCTGCGTATGCAGCGAATCTTTTCAAAACAACCGAGAACATACTCGAATCGTCTTATCAAGAAATTGAGCGTTCTGAACCAGTTGAAAAAGTGAATCCGATTGAAGAGCCGATATCGATTTTACTAATGGGGATTGACGACGATGATGAAAGAGGGCTTGGTTCTGCAAGAGCGGATTCGATTATCTATGCGACAGTAAATCCCGAAACGCATCAATTGGATATGGTTTCAATTCCTAGAGATACTTATGTTCCGATTATGAATAAGGGTCAAGAAGTGAAGATGGACCGGATTAATACGGCCTATGCTATTGGAGAAGAAAATGCAGTGGTGGAAACAGTGGAGACTTTTTTAGGTTTACCTGTTAATTATTATGCTACCTTTAATTTCCATTCGTTTTTAGATGTGATTGATGCACTTGGAGGGATAGATGTTGATGTCCCGGTCGATATTGTAGAAATGGATTCTAAAGATAATAGCAAGGCCGTTACACTTGAAAAAGGCCTGCAGACATTAGATGGTGAACAAGCATTAGCTTTGGCACGTACGCGAAAAATCGATGATGACATTGCTCGTGGTCAAAGACAGCAATTGGTCATTAAATCCGTTATTAACAAAGCAACTGATTTAGGTTCTATTACAAAGTACAATGATATTCTAAGAGGTATCGGTTCGAATATGAGAACCAACATGAAAATGAACGAGATCAAAAGTGTCTTGCAGACAGGTTTGAATGAGTCGTTTGATACAGAATCTCATGTGTTCGAATGGACAAGCTTTAAAAATGCTGGAAGAGACCTGGTGAAAATTGAACCAAGTAGTTTTGAAGACATTCAACAGTCTTTATCTGAGTCATTAGAATTGGAAGAGCAAACCATTAATGATATTACTGATGGCGTTGAAGCCCAAGACGTGTTAGACGAATCGGAAGATGATGGTCGATATAGTAAAGATTACCCACAAACTGACTTGAAGAAGCGGAGTGGATCAGCACTAGCTGGTTCAGATAGTTATGAATAAAGGCGCTGAATATCTAAAATCAGGTGCAAAAGAAACTGTATCAGTGCACTTGCTTTACCGGAGGATCAAGTATCTCTTGTTCTTCTTAGTCGTTTTGTTAGGGGTGTCAGGTTATCGATATTGGGTTGGTGCGATTGAACCATTAGACGAAACGAGTACAGAACAAATTGTTGTACAGATTGATAGAGGTCAGTCTCGCGCTGATATTGCGAGAAAGTTAGAGAGAGAAGGTGTGATCCAAAGTGCCTTTGTCTTCAATTATTATGCACGGTTTACGAGTGATCGTATATTCGTTGCAGGAGAATATGTGTTTTCTCCTGCTCAATCACTTGCTTCAATATTAGATAAAATGCAAAAATAATATAACTGAAAAATAACAAAATAAAAATTGGATGTTTTAATTGTTTTAAAAAAGTTAGAAAAGTAGAAATGATTACCTGATGTTCCTTCAAAAGTGAACGTACTTATCCTATAAAAAAAGCCAAGTGCTAATCGGCACTTGGCTTTTTCGTTGTTTATTGAGCGTATAACGCTTTGATTTGGTCTTGTACAGTTTTGTTTTCTAGGAATTCATCATAAGTTGTTTCTGAACGGTCAACGACCCCGTTAGGTGTAATTTCAATGATGCGGTTAGCTAATGTTTGAATAAATTGGTGGTCATGCGATCCAAAGAGAATAGCACCTTTAAAGTCGATCAATCCATTATTCAGTGCCGTAATAGACTCTAAATCCAAGTGGTTTGTCGGATCGTCCATTACGAGTACATTTGACTTACTTAACATCATTTTAGACAGCATACAACGAACTTTTTCTCCCCCGGAAAGGACAGATACTTGTTTTAATACTTCTTCTCCCGAGAATAACATTCTGCCTAAGAAACTGCGCAAGAAAGTATTGTCATTCTCTTCTTTGGAAGCATATTGACGAAGCCAGTCTAAGACTGTTGAACTACTGTTATTGAACTCAGAAGAGGTATCTTTTGGTAAATAAGATTGAGAAGTAGTTACACCCCACTGGAATGATCCGGTATCAGGTTCCATTTCTCCCATAATGATTCTGAAAAGGGTCGTGATAGCCACGTCGTTTAGACTTGTGAAGGCAACTTTGTCGTCTCTGCCAAGGTTAAAGGAAATATTATCCAAAACTTTTTTACCATCAATCGTTTTAGAAAGGTTTTCTACACGCAGAAGGTCATTTCCAATTTCGCGCTCTGGACTAAATCCAACAAATGGATAACGTCTAGAAGAAGGTTGAATATCATCTAGAGTGATTTTATCTAGCATTTTTTTACGTGAAGTCGCTTGTTTTGATTTAGAAGCATTTGCACTAAATCGAGCAATAAAGTCTTGAAGTTCTTTTATTTTTTCTTCTTTTTTGCTATTAGAATCTGCAGCAAGTTTTGAAGCTAACTGACTAGACTCTAACCAGAAGTCATAATTACCAACAAATAATTTGATTTTACCAAAATCGACATCAACCATGTGCGTACAAACTTTATTTAGGAAGTGACGGTCATGGGAAACAACGATAACAGTATTATCAAAATTAATCAGGAATTCTTCTAACCACTTGATTGACTGTGCGTCTAAACCGTTGGTAGGCTCATCTAGTAGCAAAACATCAGGATCTCCGAATAATGTCTGAGCAAGTAAGGCTTTAACGTGTTGTCCACCTGTTAGTTCGCTCATTTTTTGATTGTGTAAAGCTTCAGGAATACCTAGACCTTTTAATAGAGTCATCGCTTCAGGTTCAGCTTCCCAACCATTTAATTCAGCGAATTCGCCTTCAAGTTCAGCAGCACGAATACCGTCTTCATCTGAGAAATCTGCTTTTGTATAAATCGCATCTTTTTCTTGCATGATTTCATATAAGCGTTTGTGTCCCATAATAACTGTATCGATAACAGTTTGTTCTTCAAAGTCATAGTGGTTTTGTTTTAAAACAGCCATACGTTTATCAGCTGGAAGAGAGACATTTCCAGAAGTTGGAGAGATTTCTCCAGAAAGTATTTTTAGGAAGGTAGATTTACCAGCACCGTTAGCACCGATAACACCGTAGCAATTGTCATTGTTAAATTGTAGATTCACATCGTCAAATAATTTTCTATCTGAAAAGTTTAAACTTACATCTGTTACTGTGATCATTTAATGATAGCCTCGTTTCTTTTTGATCTTTACCGCAATAAGGCAATTTATGCCCATTACGTTCTATTATACGTCATTTTCAAAATAATGCATTGTTTATGAGAGGGGAAAAAGAAAAAAAGATTGATTTTTTAAAACTGTCACAATTTATCTGTTGTGTACAATTAGATTGTCCAAAAAAAGATGAATTTATTCATAAGTTATACTATTCCGTACAAAAATATCAAATGAATAAACGATTTTTGTAAAATTTTTCGTTCAGTCTACTTATGAACAAAAGGAATTTTCATTATTCCTAATTCGTATTAAATGACATTTAACTATTTTGAACATATAATAATCTTACTTTCAACTTTTGACGCCCTTAAAATCTTGCATTCTTGGGCAACAATATAGAAAAGTCTAAGAAGATAGAGGAGTCGTTTGAAAATGATGGAGAGTATAGGTATTGAAAAAAGTAGTTTACAAGATGAATTGATTGTAAATGCACTAGAACAAAATATTGCAATCATTCGCTTTGATACAAATAAAAGAGTAACTTATGTGAATGATAATTTTGCGAATGTTTTAGGGTATCATAAAGAAGAATTATACGGAAAAGAACATAAATTGTTCTGCTTCCCTGAATTTGTAAATAGTCCTGCCTATGAAGAATTGTGGACGAGTTTATTGAATGGTGTGAGCTTTCAAGATAAAATTGTTCGTCGTAATGTACACGCAGAAGAAGTTTGGTTGGAGGCGACCTATTTCCCAATCTATAATACAGACAACACGGAAGTTGTGGGGGTCGCAAAAGTAGCAACAGATATTACAGAGAGACAAAAAAATATTGAAACAGTCACAACAGACTTGCTAGATATGTCTAGCAAGCTAACAGAGTCTTCTCAAGAAGGGATCAAAAAAGGTAGGGAACTATTAGCGGGAAGCAAAGGAATGATTGATTTATCAACGGTTAGTACAAGTAATCTGAGTGAACTACAACAAAAAAATAAATCTATTCAGAGTATCGTTGAAACCATTCAAGATATTGCTTCAAACACAAACTTGTTGGCCATTAATGCATCGATTGAGGCAGCTCATGCCGGCGATTATGGACGTGGATTTGGAGTCATCGCTCAGGAAGTGAAGAATCTTTCTCAAAAAGTTTCTGAGTCAGCTTATACGATCGGAGAAGATATTCTAGCCGTTACAAATAATATTGATCTAGTTGTAGAAGGAAATGATCAGTTAAAAGATCATATTTTGATGAGTGAAAAACAAATTGATGGAACCATCACGGAATTCAATCGAATCGATTCGGAGTCTCAGAATCTCCAGAAACAAGCCGGTAAATTAGAAACGATTATTTAACTCGTCAAAAATAATGTTGTTGCGTTCTCTATTTTTATCGATAAGTCTTAATACTATCTTCATCTCTATCTTGTAGACTAAACTTATAGAAAACAGATAAAGAGGTAGGAGTGATCTGATGAAAAACTATAGAGAAATTTTGACTAAGCAGCGAGCTTTCTATGAATCAGGCACAACAAAAACACTGGAATTTAGAATACAAGCATTGAAACGACTAAGAGAAGCCTTGGTTTCAAACGAACAAAGACTGATAGATGCTTTGAAAAAAGATTTGAATAAATCCGCTTTTGAAACGTATTCGTCTGAAATTGGTGTCGTTCTTCAAGAAATCAGATTCATCACACAAAATTTAAAAAAATGGATCAAACCAAAGCGAGTCAAAACGGCCTTTACGCATACAGGTTCCAAAGGGGTTGTTTATTCTGACCCTTATGGAGTTGTACTGATTATCGGTCCTTGGAATTATCCGATTCAACTCATCTTGTCTCCATTAATTGGAGCGATTGCTGGTGGTAATTGTGCAGTGATTAAGCCATCCGAATTGACTCCTGAGACCTCAAAAGTGCTCTCAGAGTTGATCTCAGATTGTTATCCTGCAGAGTATATCACTGTTGTTCAGGGAGATGCTGAAATAACGAAAGCACTACTATCGGAAAAGTTTGACTATCTTTTCTTTACAGGTAGTGTGCCTGTTGGGAAAATTGTTATGGAAGCAGCGTCAAAACACCTAACGCCGGTCACTTTGGAGTTGGGCGGGAAAAGTCCCGGGATTGTTCACGAAGATGCCGACTTAAAACTGGCGGCTAAAAGAATAGCCTGGGGAAAATTTATGAATGCCGGACAAACTTGTGTGGCGCCAGACTATGTGTATGTACACAAGAATATTAAGCAAGCTTTCCTTGAACGAGTGATCGAAGAAACGAAAGCACTCTATGGATACGAACCAATCGAGAACGAGCAATACACGCATATTGTGAATCAAAAACACTTTAATAGACTAAAAGGCTACTTGAAAGAAGGACAGCTTGTCTATGGAGGGAAAAATAGAGGAGAAGCGTTAGTGATTGAACCAACGATTCTTGAAAAAGTAACTTTTGATGATACAGTCATGCAAGAAGAAATTTTTGGACCGATACTTCCGATCTTAGAATACACAGATATAAATGAAGTCATAGAAGGTGTCAAACAAAATCCTAACCCGCTAGCGCTCTACTTGTTTACAGAAAATAAACAGATAGAGAATAAGATTGTGAATTCTCTATCATTTGGTGGAGGCTGTATCAATGATACGATTTTCCACATCGTTACACCTTATCTTCCTTTCGGAGGCGTTGGAACGAGTGGGATGGGTACGTATCATGGGAAAAGCAGTTTTGATGCGTTTACGCATCAAAAAAGTCTGTTAAAGCAAACAACTAAATTTGATAATCCTTTTAGATATCCCAATGCTAAAAGAGGGATAGATATCATCAAAAAAATCATGAAATAGAAAAAATAGGCAATCCTAACTGGTATTAGGACTGCCTATTTTTTTAAGATTCTTTTTCAAATCCAAGCAAAATGCCTCGAACGTACTTGATGGTAAGATAACCTAGATACAATTCTAGTGAAAACGCTAGTAGATAGATCCACCATTCATTTAACTCTATAAAAGTGGGTGTAGCATACATTAAAAGTAAAAGAGGTAAAGCAAATAGAATCAGTGCTGAAATTAAGCGGATAGAAGAATGGATTTTTTGGTTCTTGAAATAGTGTCGAGTCATCGAAGTTACTAAAAAGTATACAAATTCTAGTACCATTTCCAATAAATCTAACATCTGGATCGCTCCTAATCTTATTTTAGTTAGCTATAGTATATTAGAAAACATTCACACTGATACGGAACAAAGACCGAAAACACGCTATCTTACGCGCTTTTGATTTAGAGTTGGTGTTTGTTTGGTGTTTAAAGATAATAAACGAAAATTAATGATGAAATACAAAACGGCCCTTTTTACACTTTCTGTTAGTGTTTGGATGAGCACCATTTTTTTATTATAGCTTGGAGGGTTTCGTTAAATAGTTGAGTTATTCACACATTCGTGACAAAATGTTAAACAAAACTACCTGTTTAGGTGATTAGGATGATAGCTGTTTGTTAAACAAACTATTTGAGCCCATGGCGGATATTCCAAAAAAACCCGGTAACTGGATCAGGTTGTGTACCGACCCCCAAAAGTTAGAGTAACATTCTAACTTTTGGGGGCTTTTTACATGGCGAAATATAGTCAAGAATTCAAATTAAAACTTGTAAAAGAATACGAAAATGGCAAATTGGGATATAAATCACTAGCTAAAAAGTACGGTATACCAGATTCTTCTCCTATTAGAAAATGGACCAACCTTTATAAAACTTATGGAAAAGAAGGATTAAGCCCAAAGAAATCGAAAGAAGTCTATCCTGTTCATTTCAAATTAGATGTATTACAATTTATGAAACGAACAGGTTCTTCCTACCAAGAAACGGCTAATTCCTTCGGAATCAGAGAACTTTCTGTTATTGCGAATTGGAATCAAGCTTTTAACAAAGAAGGGATAGAAGGCCTGAAACCTAAAAAAAAGGGACGACCTTCTATGTCTAAATTACCTAAAAAAACAAAAGTGAATAAGAGTCAGAGTATGTCTAGAGAACAAGAGCTAGAGCGTGAGAATGAACTTCTTAGGTTAGAGAACGCTTATTTAAAAAAGGTAAAAGCTTACGAGGAGAATCCAAATGCCTTCCTCGCAGAGCACAAACAAGGTTGGCATTTGAGCTCAAAAAAGAAGGATATAGATTGAAAGATATTTTCAAAGTTGTGGGCATTCCTGAGGCTACGTACCATTATCATATAAAACGAACAGGCGCAGAAGATTACGATTTGTCTTTAAAAGAACAGATTACTGATATATTCTATCAATCCAAAGAGCGTTACGGATATAAGCGAATCACGGACGAATTGAATGACACTGGAATAGTAATCAACCATAAAAAGGTCGATCGCTTAATGAAGGAGTTAGGGTTGAAATGTATTAAATTCACACGTAAGACTCGAAAATATAACTCTTACAAAGGAACTGTAGGAAAAGTTGCCAAGAACAAGTTAAACCGCCGGTTTAATACGTCAATTCCTTTACAGAAACTAGTGACTGATATCACTGAATTTAAATGTACTGGAGATCAAAAACTTTATTTTAATCCCATAGTAGATTTGTATAATGGTGAAATTATTTCTTACAGTATTAATAAGCGTCCTGTTTTAGATTTAGCAATGGAACCTTTAAAAGAAGCTATTAAAACGATAAAGCAAAAAGCTACTGTTCGCACTACGATTCATTCCGATCAAGGGTGGCACTATCAACATAAAAAACGGGTAAATTTATTAAAACAGAATAAAATCTTCCAGAGCATGTCTCGTAAAGCAACCTGTTCTGATAATGCCGTTATAGAAAACTTTTTTGGGATTATGAAGCAAGAAATGTATCACGGAGAACCTAAAGTAAGCTATGAAGAACTAAGAGAACAGATTGACGAATATATTGAGTGGTACAATACCACTCGTAGAAAGAAAAAACTGGCTGGCTTAAGTCCAGTAGAATACCGAACTCAAGCCAGCCAGTCGGCTGCATAATATTAAAACTCTAACTTTTGGGGGTCAGCACCTTGTTCCACAATCTTCATTAGCTTTTGTTTAGTAATTGGAGCAAATTCTGAGTAACGCCAATGGATAATGTGAAAGAGTACACTTAAACTAACTACTTTTCTAAAGCCTGCTGAATAAAGAATGTACAATATATTGAATTTTTGTGATTGTATGTCGGTGTTCGATAATATATAAGAGTTATTCCGTAAAACAGTTGGTTTTGTTTTGCTGTTCTTTTATAATTTTTCACTTTTACAATAGAACTTGATTCGAATCAATTTTTATTTCATAGAAACATCCTATACTAGAGTCATCAACAAGGAATACAAATGAAAATGAAATTGGAGGGAATCAACATGCAAAGATATATATTAAGTAAAAAGAATTCCATTACACTGATCAGTGCAATTTTGATTGCACTTGCATTCTTCGGACGATTTTCCTTAGACAACATGGCCATTTTCAATTGGTCGCTCATCATTGCATCCATTCTTGGTGTGGCGCCGATTGCAATCCAAGCCTATCAGGCATTAAAAGTAAAAGTTGTCAGTATTGATGTTTTAGTTACCATTGCAGTTATTGGGGCAGTATTGATTCAAAATTATGAGGAATCAGCCATCGTTACTTTCTTATTCTTATTTGGTTCTTACTTGGAGCAGCGTACCTTGAACAAAACACGTTCTGCCATTAAAGAATTAACAGAGCTGGCACCAGAAAGTGCTTTAAAGCAAATGGAAAACGGAGAATTTGAAGAAGTAGATGTCGATGATGTAGACGAAGGTGATATTTTATTAGTTAAAACGGGTGCAAAAGTTCCGGTAGATGGAACAGTGTTAACTGGTGAAGGTCACATTAATGAAGCAAGTATTACTGGAGAATCTCTACCTGTAAGTAAAAAGGTTGATTCTGAAGTATTTGCAGGATCTATCTTAGAAAATGGAACGATCCAAATTCGAGCTGATCGTGTTGGAGAAGATACAACATTTGGTAGAATTATCGAATTAGTGGAAGAGGCACAGGATTCCAAATCAGAAGCAGAACGTTTCATTGACCGATTCTCAAAATACTATACACCAGCTGTGTTAGTCCTTGGTTTTATTGTTTGGTTTTTCTCAAAAGATATTGAACTAGCTATCACGATTCTTGTTTTAGGATGTCCAGGTGCATTAGTTATCGGGGTTCCTGTATCCAACGTTGCCGGTATCGGAAACGGTGCACGTAATGGTGTCCTCTTAAAAGGTAGTGAAGTTATCAATGACTTTAGCAGAGTAGATACTATCGTTTTTGATAAAACAGGAACATTGACAGTAGGAAACCCTGAAGTTGCCGAAAAAGAATTTTACGGAAAAAATACTGAAGAGGTTCTAGGATATTTAGCAAGTGTGGAGCGTGAATCGGACCACCCACTAGCGAAAGCTGTCCTACAGGATATTGGCGAGACAACTTTCTCTACTGTTGAAGAAACCGAAGTCGTTAAAGGTGGCGGAATTGTAGCAAAAATAGGTGTTCATCGTATAGCCGTTGGTAACGTAGCTTTAATGGAAAAGGAAAATGTGAAATTAAGCGAAAAAGCTAAAAAAGACGTCGAACGCTTTGAGAAAAATGGGAATTCTCTTGTGTTAACTGCGGTCGACGGAGAATTAAACGTTCTGATGGGTATTCGGGATCAAATCCGTCCAGGTGTTAAAAAAGATCTTCAAAAACTGAAAAAACTAGGGGTCAAAAACCTTGTCGTTCTTTCTGGGGACAACCAAGGAACCGTAGATTTAGTTGCTCGAGAACTTGGGTTAACAGAAGCACATGGTCATATGCTACCGGAAGGAAAATCTGCTTATATCGAAAAAATGCAAGCAGAAGGCGGGATCATTGCCTTTGTCGGTGACGGAGTGAATGATAGTCCTTCACTAGCCTTAGCAGATATCGGAATTGCCATGGGAAGTGGAACAGATGTTGCAATTGAAACATCAGATGTTGTTTTAATGAATTCTGACTTTAGTCGTTTACCACACGCATTAGGCTTAACAAAATCAACTTCAAGAAACATGAAACAGAACATTACCATAGCAGTTGGTGTGGTATTAGTCTTACTTGCCAGCCTACTATTTAGTGAATGGATGAATATGTCAATCGGGATGTTGGTTCACGAAGCAAGTATCTTAGTAGTCATCTTGAATGGTATGAGATTGCTTCGATACCGTTTGAGAGAATAATTTTAATAGAAAGCAGTCTTGATGAATGATAAAGGGGAAGTATTCAGGTAGGAAGAACAAAATACTCCCCTACTTTTTCTTAAAACTTGATTTGCATCAAATTCATTTCGTTGAACCTGAACTATACTTAAATTGTAAAGAAGAAGAGGGAAAACAAAAAAATCAAAGATAAGATGAAAGGAGAAATAATTCATGCAAAAAGCAGTTATTCAATTAGAAACATTATCTTGTCCATCTTGTATGCAAAAGATTGAAAATGCGGTGAAAGGATTAAACGGGGTTAATCATGATAGCTTAAAAGTATTATTTAATGCCAGTAAAGTAAAAGTAGATTTTGATTCAGAAACGATCACCATTAACGATATCGAAAAAGCCATTGAAGACTTAGGATATCCAGTCGTCAAATCAAAAGTAAAATCGGCCTAAGACCAAAAAACCACAAGAAAGAGGGAACGAATAATGTCTGAACAAACATTTAACGAAGTAATAACAAACCATTTTGAAAAGCTGGATTTATACACCACTGCAATTACACGTGCCCATGGTAAGAATCACCCAGAAGCCTTTGAAGTACGTGAATTGTTTGAAACAATTAGTGGAAAAGTAAAAGACGCAGGTACGAACAAACCTGACTTAGATGCTGAATTTGCTCAATTACGAAAAATCACAGACAACTACACCATTCCTGGAGATGTATGTGAAACGTATGCAGGCACATTCGAGATGTTATCAGAAGTAGATAAAGCATATCAGGCTTAAAGTAACTCAAAAACAAAAGAATAGATTGGTTTACGGTCGTTAAAAAATGAAGGGGGAAATGATTTATGCAAAAAGCAACGATTCAATTAGAAACCTTATCTTGCCCATCTTGTCTCCAAAAGATTGAAAATGCGGTGAAAGGAATAAACGGTGTGAATCAAGATAGCTTGAAAGTAATGTTCAATGCAAGTAAAGTAAAAGTAGATTTTGATTCAGAAGCAGTCGCTATTAACGATATCGAAAAGGCAATTGAAGACTTAGGATATCCTGTTGTCAAATCAAAGGTAAAACCTGCTTAATCGAGTGAATAGAAAGGAAGCCTAGGATGCCCTCTTAGGCTTTTTATAAAAGGGAGAGGTTATTTTGGAACAAAACCAATGTTGTCATCACCAACATGGACATGCAGAATGTATTCGTATTGTTCCCATTTTCAACCATTTGGAAGACTCACAAATGGATTTGATTGCGGAATCTGCCAAGACACTTCATCTTAAAAAAGGGGAAATGTTATTCCGTGCAGATCAGGAAGATGATACCTTATATATTATCAATTCAGGTAAGGCTCGGATTTACCGCTTATCGGATTCTGGAAAAGAACAACTTGTTCGCATTTTAAATCCTGGTGATTTTACAGGTGAAGTCGCCATTTTCCAACCTGGAAGTATTCATGAGAATTATGCGGAAGCACTACAAAATACATCTATTTGTTTAATTAAACGAGGTGATTTACAGAAGTATTTGGTGGAATATCCGCAGATCTCATTAAAAATACTGTCAGAAGTAACGATGCGTTTAAAGGATTCTGAAAAACAAACCACACAAGTAGCGATTGAAAATGTAGAAACCCGCATTATATCCTTTTTAGCTGAGAATATTGAAAAGGGAAGTGGCAATAGTCCAACGATTATCTTACCAATGTCCAAAAAGGATTTAGCCTCGTATCTTGGTACCACACCAGAAACAATCAGCCGTAAATTTACTACTCTAGAAGAACTTGGATTGATTAAACAGTTACCGAAAAAGAAAATTAAAATAATGGATTTAGATCAATTGTTACTTCATACTGAATAAATATAAGCAGAGTAGCGTGCCATCATTAACGTGTTAAGTTTAATAGTACAAAACATAAAATAACAAACCTTTTAGCAATCCAATTAGCATATAAAATGGATTGCTAATTTTTGTTGATTTAACAATGTTTATCTACAAAAAGAAAGAGAAATGGCTACTTATTTGGCACTTATTTTACCAAGATGACATAAACTTGTGTCAACTGCATAATTCATTAGCAAAACACCCCCTAATAACTAAGCTAATTCCTCTGATAAATAACTAAGTAATTGGCAATTTATGTTAAAATTATAATTTGGATTGTGAATTAGTGTACTTAAAGTAATGGGTGCTTTTGTTAAATATCACAACTTATCAATAAGCTGAAAATATGCAATCTTTTATTCACCCTCTAACCCATAGGGGGAGTCAAATCTCTACATCTTTCAATATGGCGACCGCGCCCCAGCCACACGCGAAAAATCGCATAATTCGATAGGGGGGTACCCTGAAAGTGCCAAAATAGAGCCACATAGCCTTGTAAACCTTGTTATTAAAGGGTTTGCGGGTTATGTGGCTATTTTTATTTCGTCTGATAGTATATGTTTTTGCTATTAAATTGCCTGTTAAAACCCCGATTTAAGGCTGTTTTGGCCCGGAAAATGTGGAAATTGACTTGACGTTTTCGCAAAATTAAGTGATGTATGTAATGAAAAAATACAGGAGGTGCTTCAATGAAAGCATTATTTGGTCGAAAGTTCACTAATGTCATGGAACTAAAGGAAGCTACGGAAGATGCAAAGAAAAGAGGGGTGGTTGGCTCAAACTACACAGTCATCCGAGAAGTAGAATTAAGTGACCACGAGTTTATGAGGTTTTGCAGTGATTTTCTAGATGATCAGCCTTGGATAGAAAAAGACAATGGCGGTAGCAATGCAGCCGGGGAACTTCGCTGCATCCGAGTAAAAAATGTGGAAACTGATGAACGAATATTAGTCAACAACGAAGGGTATGAATACCCTCGCTACACTGCTATTGAAGAATAAAAACATTCAGAGAGCGGGTTTTGAGATAGATAGTTCCGTTATTGCAGAGTTTAACAATTACACAAAGAATATGGATTTTATGTTAAAATTCATCTGAATAGGATGAATGTTTTATTATAATTGCAACTCATTAAAAGCTATATTACTATTGTTGTATAATCGATATTTTGATACGCTCTTTAAATTGGAAAAGGAGGAGACTTATGAAAAAGTATATTTGTAATGAGTGTGGAGGAGAATTCTCCAAAAATCAACTCGATTCAGAATTACTGGTAGAAGGTGAGACTTTATGTAAAGGATGTGTCAGCAGCTTAATGGAAGCTGCAAGAGACTTTGTAGATCCTGATCATAATTTTGATTCGTATGAAGACTGGGACAAGAATGGACGTTAACTAAAATAACAGGAGTATTAAGAATAGCCCCCAATATAGTTGGTTAAGATTTTTTATTATTTCTTTGCTTACTATATTGGGGGCTTTAATTAAAAAAGCTATTGGAAGTAAACATTATCTCATTTTCCCCAATCGGGCGCATTAGTTGAAGAAGAGATCATCTTTTGATGGTCTCTTTTTTCGTACACAAATAACTTGCTATTCTGTGGCTTCAGAGTGATATATGGTGTAACCAAAAAACGAAAGGATGATAAGGAATGGAATTTAAAATCACTTATGAAGTCAAAGGAGAACCAAGGAAGGCACTAGTACATGCGATCAGCGAGTTCTTAAACACCATACCCAAATATAAAGGCGTTCCCACATGTGCTTATGAGATCGGAGACTTAGTAGTTGACCGGGAAGGGGCAGTTATTCTAAATAACAGCATGACCCCCGCAGAGGTGGACAAAATGGTCACGGTGCTCGAAGAACAAGGTTTCATGCCCACAAATTACGGTGAGAATGCCTTTGACGGCATTGAGGTAGCCATGCCAAGAGAGATGTTTACAGACAAGGCGATCGAGAACCTGCACAAGATCGTAAATGCCAAAGGGGAACTTATCAGCAAAGCCATCGGCACCATGGACTTAAGAATCATCGAAAACGATGTGAAAGTAAAGTTCCCATGGTTTCCAAAAACAGAGGACAGCGAGGAAGTGACCCATTACACTCAGTTCACCGAAGCCTTATGCAAAATGGCCATCGAGCGAAACCGAGTGGCTTCCACACCAAAGAAAAGCGAGAATGAGAAATACGATTTCAGATGCTTTCTATTAAGACTAGGGTTTATCGGGGACGAGTACAAGGCGCTTAGGAAGTTCTTGCTTCGAAACCTAACAGGCAACGCAGCCTTTAAACATGGGAGACCTAAAAAGGATGCAAACTAAAAAGAAGCGGGTAGGAGTGTGGACATTGACGTCTTCTCCTACCCGCTTTTCTTCTATTATAATAACTGTAGTAGTTTGATAGACTCTGGGATGATTAGTTTGGCATCCAGTCGCTTAAAAGCCGCAAAGCCAATCTGACCTTCCAGACTGTATTTCTCGTTTAACACCTTCATCGTAAGCGGCTGACGCTCAATCACCCAATAGTAGCTGAAGTCACCGAAGGCAATGGCTTTCTCGCCGCTCTCGATGCCCGGCATATAAGGTGAATGCACGACCGGCTTTCCTAGAATGGTGTTATCTACATGATTCCACAGATAGTTTCCGTTTGTGTCTTTTAGCGTTCGAAGGTAAAGAGCGGTTTCATCATTCATGACCCACACTGCATTTTTACGGTAATGCTTATCAAGTGAGAAGTACAACTTGATCACTTCATCATAGGTGATGGCATCGGTTTCTGTCGCTGTTACGCCGACTTGTGCGCCTTCTGTGGGGTGCAAAATGCCAGTAGGGGCATCGATGCCATCCCCGTTTATAAAGGCGTTTTCTTCCTCTCTACCGAACCTGCGGGCAAATTCGTTCTTCAGATATTTCTCCAAGTCGAACTTGTTGTCACTGACAAAGGATTACTTCAGCCTTGTCAAACTTGCTAGTTTATAAGACTCTAATGCGAACTGTGTAACCGTGTCGGCACTTTCGGGGATGGCAATATTCTCGTCTACCCATGCAGCCGTACCGGTTGAAGTGACCGCATGAATTTTTCCTTCTGTGGATGTAGTTTTAACCACAGTTGCGATTCTTCTAAATAGATTTTCCTTTTCAAGGGCTGTCGTGTAGCTGTCAATGAATTCATCTGGGGCAGGATAGCTCCCGGTGCTATCAGCCATGTCCCTCACAGTCGGATAGGCCACTTGACCTCTCATTGTGTTCCAGAATGCTTTGTTATAAGTAGTTTGATTTGTCATTTTGTTTCCTCCTAATTTTTATGATTTTTAACCCAGTTACGGGAAATGCAATAATGTATGACTTCATTCAGTGTCTGAAAGTAATAGCCGGAGCCTTGGTATTGGATGCACCAATGAGCTTTAGCATCTGACCGTTTATCTCTCATCACCACAACGGGATGCGAGTTGCCCAGTGGGATGATGTGAAACACTTCAAAATTTTCTAAGTCCAGATTTTTTCTTATTCGGCTTGGCAGTTTATCGATTTCTTCCATGGTCTTCACCTCCCAATCCATAAATTTGGTGACAGTTTTATCAATTCGGTGATTGTTAGGTACAGTTGTGTGAATGTGCAATACTCTTTAAAACCCTTTAATATCAAGGGATTAAGTGATTTTGGTGACAGAAGTGACAACTTCATCAACTTTACCTTTATACTCTTATATCTACCATTTCTTATATATATTTTATTTTTATATATTTCCTTAGAAGTTAAAAGAACTGTCACTACTGTCACTAACCTTTCTTAAAGTGTTGATATAACTGGGTTTGTCAGAGTAAATATTGTGGAATTACTGTCATCAAAACTTCCACCTGACATTCATCTTTGTCACTAGTTGGATGAAAGAAGCGGCAACTCATCATAGCCATAAGCGCTTTGATAATTGACTTTTGCCTCATCTGTTAAGGTATAGCTACGATAGAATGTACCGCCTTTGCCCCTGCGAACGGTCATATCTGCAAAAGTGGTGCCAAGATAATCTGCCAGTTCATTGCGGAACTCTTTTGCAGTTTTTGCGTAGCCATGATTGTTATCTGCACACCATGCCTTATACACTTTGTAGACTCGACCGGTGGTGCAGCTGTCTTTGATTTTTTCAAAGGGTCTAGGCTGCATACATTCATTAAAGAAAGCAATGATGGTATTGTTATCCGCCATATAAATTGATCTGGCATTTTCAACACATTGTGGTTCTGTAAAGATGTATCCATTTTGAATGACTTGCTTGAGCGCCATGATTGCTTTATAAACAATGCCATCACGCTCGGCATACATTTTATCCAGCAAGAACTTATCCTGTTTGTCCTTTGGAATGACGTTGTTGCAGTTGACCTGCATGATGCGGTCATAGACCCATTTCCCATCATCGCCACCAAATTTAGGTAGGCGGTTCATACAGAACCAGAGAAGTCCTTTATAGATAAACTCGAATCCGTTTTGTCCTTTGAACTCTCCAAAGATACTATCCCCACCGGTACATTGTTTGAAGATGCGAAGTTCACCAACGGTCAAGAAACTCATATCGGAGCTTCCCGCAAGACGCTTGTTGTAGAGATTACCGGTGCCAAATCGGGACTCCATCTCTTTTAAATCAATCCCGATGAAGTTGCCATTTCCCAATAATCGTTCTGTCAAAGTTTTTAGCTGTGACTTCCCGGTATCACCTTTACCAACCATGAAAAGTGATTTCTTCATACGATGTCCTTTTACATTGGAGAGAGTCACTCCCATAAACTCAAGGAGCAAATTCTGCACTGCCTCATCACTGTTGGTAAGGTCAGCCATGAACTGATCAAAGACTGGTGTAGGTTTAGCTTCGCCCAGCCAATCACAAGGAATCTGGATGGTGCTTAACACATCAGGACTGTGGGGTAGTAGCTTCATATCAGAAAGCCTAAGTAGGCCATTTTGGAAATTAACGATGTCCTCACCGGCATTCAGTTCCCCATGGGTTTTGAATTTCAAGTCAGTGGTAATCTGACGAAACACTTCATCTACATCCCGCATCTGCAAGATACTTTCATCAATGGATGTAATGTAACTTTTAATGATGCCTTTTAACATTTCATCCGCATAAAGCCTGTAACATCCATCCTCGTAGACATATCGTAAAACGCCACCTTTGGCACTATCACGAACGAAGATGTAGTGAAGGTTTTCTCGAATGTATCTTGCCAGTAAGGGACAGTTAACCTTTATGCGTTTGGAACGCTCATCGTAATAAATGTAAGAAGGCATGTCCTTACTGCCCGTATAGAACTGGTCATGACAACCTTCAATGGCTTTTTCGATGGTAGATGTGCGGTAATCATCACGCTCCCATTTTTCCCGGTATAGCTTGGACTGTCTGAACAGACTATCTATCTGTTCCATATCCCCACCGCAGTAGAATGCGAGGATATTACATAATGCTTGGTCGGCTTCTGAATGGCTGCCGTAGTCCGAAATGTCACCTTTGTCAAAAAGAGCTATAAATTTCTCGCCATTCTTGGCTTTTCTGGCGGTGACGATAATATCGAAATTGTTATTAACTGTGAAACCAACATTCTCAGACTCTATGAAACTACTTTTTTTCATGTATCTGTTCAAGAAGGTGAGCGCTTCATTGGTTCTATTCATTAAAGGCTGATCGCTAATCGCATTTCCTGTAAAAGTAAGGTAGCGACTAGTTAGTCCGCCGATGTAAATTTCCATCTGGTTGTGTGGGTTCTTGCTATAGTAATCTTTGGACAGCTTCTTAATGGAGTTACTATTTATTGAAACTGGTATCTGATTGATATCCACCTCAAAGAGGTGATGGGTGCCTTGGCCACTTGGAGAAAGTTCTTCATAGGTGTTCATCAGCACTCTAACTTCTTGAGCTAATTCACTATCAGCACCGATATCGTCAATATCAATTCCAGCAATACCAGATGGAAGGACAAGACCTACACCATCAAATTGATGAAGCTCTACAGCTTCACTAGCTTTATCAAAGGTTGTCCATTGAGACTGATACTCCTCTGTAGTGCCGGTTTTATAGCCCTTGGTGTTGTATAAGACTTTGGTACGGCGGCCTTTTTGCATTTCATAACGCCAACATACCCAAATCTTTTGTTATTTTAATTCGTTGATTTCCATAGCCGCCGACCTCCTCTTCGTTTAGTCTTCATCAAAAAGTTCATCTGCACATTTCTTGCATAGAAATCCAGCATAGATGGAATCGTTGTCGATGCTGTCATGCATGGATTTAATCAATCCGTTTACATCAACTGTGGCAACATAATCGCAGTTCTTACATTCGATTTTGATATCCATAAATATCATCTCCTTCCGGTTTTTCTGAGCCATCAAGTTGACTGAGTTGTTCGCATAATTTTTCATAATTGATGTATGCCTTTTTGCCCACGAAGATAGCGGGAAGCTTACCTGCTTTAAGTAAAAGCCTTAAGGCGTGTTCAGGGAGGATGCCTGTTTTAGCGGTTTCCCTTACGGTCAGCATGGTTGGTTTCTTGTTTTCCGACACGGTTCTTCTCCTCCTTGAGTTTTTTCTCCGCCTTTTTCAGCCAGTAGTTCTGGTTGTGTTTCTTCACCTTATCAGCGTTATTGCGGCGCCACTCTCGAAAATATTTTAATCGTTCTTCCCATGCAGCGGCTTCAAGTGTGTTTTTATCCATGAAACATACCTCCTTCTATAAATTCTGTTTCTCTTTACTTTCGCTTGAAGTATTTCGTTTCATCTGATAAATTTATGGTAATTCAGATAAAACAAAATAACAAGCATAAGAGAACTAGAATAGTAAAGTTCAAGTAAAACAGAAAAATAGAGGTGGGTTTAGTGGGAAATCAATTCAAAGGGTTCGATAATATTTTTGCCTTAACTTTAAGAAGCATGATGGAAGAGCATCCTCACACTGGGGAGAAAACCACACAAAAGGCACTGGCCAAAGCCATTGGTATCCGTCCACAGACCGTTAGTTTGTATATGGATGGCTCTACTCAGCCTACTGCAGATAACTTGTATAAGATTGCGAGATACTTTGATGTATCTGTGGATTATCTACTAACAGGAGTCAGCTCTGAGAACAAGGAGATACATAAAATCCTTGGTTTGTCAGAAGGATCGGTCAACCTTATTAAAAGAGCACATGATACAGACAAATTCGGATCTTATTCAGAAGTTGTACCGGTGTTGGATGAGCTTTTATCAGATGTGGACTTTTATCGTTTTTTAGAAGACTTGTCGTTTAAAATGGAGAATTTAAAAAAGCTGGCGCAGATGTCACCAGACGAGAAGGAAAAGATGATGTCCGGCCTAAATGTTGAGGGTTACTGGGCATGGGATTTGAACGCTTATGTAAATGAATTCATTAAGAAGGAACTAGAAAAACGGGGGATTTCTTTGCGTGAGGACTAAAGAAAATAGTCACACAGAATGGTGTTTATTCACTTGATTTATAACACCGTTAGAGTGATAGATACCATAAGAGAAATGAATTCTCACTAGGAAGGAGGAAACGAAATGCCAAGTATCAAAAAGCGAGGGGATACCTATAGAATTATGGTTTCTCTCGGCTATAACATGGAAGGCAAGCAAATCAGAAAGACCACCACATTTACACCACCGCCAAATGTCACGGAGAAAAAAGCGGAAAAACTAGCCACAGCCTTTGCCTATGAATTTGAGAAAAAATGTATGGGAATGACAAACTTCAATGAGAACATGCGATTTTCCGAGTTGTGCGAATGGTACTTTGAACAGATCGCACCACACAAGTTAAAGGAGAGAACGCTGTACACCAATAAGGAATTGATGAAGAGTTATGTCCTGCCATACATCGGGCATTTGAAACTCAAGGACATTACCACCGCTAGAATTGATGAAATGCTGAACCATCTCCACAAGCGAGGGAAAATCAGCAGATTCTATATCATGAAAGACCCATCGTTGCTTGGTGACGGGACAAGAAGGCCGACTGCAAGAAAGGCTGGTCTTTCCCTAGGTACCATCAAAACAGCCGCTAGAGGCGGTCGTGTGTCCAAGGCAACCGCCGAGAAGATTGCAGGGGCATTTGGCAAAAAGCTGAACGATCTGTTTATCGAGGAAGAAAGAGCTGATGAAGAAAAGGGAATTGATAGCACTTCTATTGCCAGAGTCAGAACCGCCACATCATCCATATTTAGCACCGCACTTAAGAAGGATATTATATGGAAGAACCCGGTGGTACACGCCACTTCGCCAAGGGGGACAGAAAAGGAAAAACTGTTCCTTGATGATAAACAATGCAAGCAGCTTCTAAAATATTTAGAAGAGGTACCCAACAACAATGCAAGAGTGGCACTGACCACACTAATGTACACAGGCATGCGGTCGGGAGAACTTTGTGGGCTTCACTGGAAAGATGTTGACTTGGAAAGGGGAACCATTCATGTTCGATACACCCTTTACCGGGCAGACGGGCAGTACAAGCTGTCAACTCCAAAGACCAAATCAAGTCTAAGAATGATTGCGATACCCGCTGAACTCATTACCATTCTAAAAGAGCATAAGAAGTGGCAAGAAGAATACAAAGAGTCGCTAGGGTCAAAATGGATTGAACGAGGAGCGGTGGTAACAGGTATGGAGGGAGAATACATTAGCGGGGTTTATCTTAACTCGACCTTGAAGAAACTGCTGAAGAAGCATGACTTACCGAACTTACACGTTCACGACTTGCGCCATGCTAATGCTTCACTGCTCATCAATGCCGGAGTACCAATCAAGTTCATCTCAGAGCATTTAGGGCATTCCAACACAAAAACCACAGAAGATATTTATGCCCATGTCTACAATGCAACAGCGGAGAAGGTAGCCAGTGCCATCAGTCAAGCCTTGGATGATGTGAGGTAGAAATGAAGATTACTAGAAGAAAAGACTACCAAAATTTGAATAAAATTAGTGTGCTCCAAGCGGGTACACTTTGCAAATTCGAGTGTGCTGTAAGGCTAAAATAATCCTTGCAGCACATTTTTTATAGAAAAGTGTACTTTTAGAGAAATAGTTGGTGTTTATCCGGTGTTTTAATTTGCGATAAAAGCCAAAATGAAAATGTACGATACACAATCAGCTTTCAACAAACCTCGATTTTATGCGGGTTTCAGGCACGTTCTTAAACAATACGAAACTACTTTTTACGGTTAGAAAAAGAAGCCGATAGATAGTACAATCAAAACAATGATTGGAGCAGGGATTTTTCTTGTAATCAGTAGTAATACAGTGGTTATTGTAATCAGAAGATTATCCCAACTCAGACCACTTTGTTGAGTCAATAAGACAGCCGCTATCGCGATCAGTCCACCGGCTACTGCAGCTACACCCTTTAAAGCAATTTTAAATCCTTTAATGTTTTTGATAGATGCCCACATAGGATAGACAAAGTAAATCAACAGTAGACCGGGAAGAAAAATACCAATTCCACCAGCAATCGCACCTAAAACTTGTAGAAAAGCAGAGTCTGCTTGAACGGATAAGCCACCTGCGTAAGCACTGAAACTAAACATAGGCCCGGGTATACCTTGAACTAAGCCGTAACCCGTCAAGAACTCCTGGCTGCTCATCAGCTGATTAACTTCTACAAGTTCGCTGTACATAACGGGAATAATGACTTGGCCACCACCAAAGACAAGATAGCCATAACGATAGAAACGCTCGAAAATGTGAATCAGTTCATTTTGGAAAACTGTAGCGAGAATCAAAGAAATGCCTGTGAAAAATAAAAATAAAGCGAGATAACCATAAGGCGGTTTGAGTGCAACACGGTTCCATAATTGCTTTTCTTTTGAAGCGAAGACACTCACCAGACCACCGATGGTCAATACTAAAGGGAAAATCCAAGGATCTCTTATAAAGTAAGTTGTTGTAGCACCGAAAACGAGTAAGCCTAAAGTGAGTTGATCTTTGATGACTTTTTTACCGATACGGTAAGAGGCTACAATAATGAAACCAACAGCCATCGGTCCTATGTAGCGTAAGATATCAGTTGAGATATCTTGCATATCTAGAAACTGATATAAAAAAGATAATATGGTCATAATCACTAATGCAGGAAATGCCCAGACAAGCATGGTCAAAAAAGCCAGCAAAGGGCCGCCCGTCTTGTGACCAATGGCAACGATTGTCTGAGTGCTGCTCGGTCCTGGAAGGAAACTACATAAGGCGATTAATTCAACCAATTCTTCTTCAGTGAGATACTGTTTCTTTGTGACGAGTTGGTCGGTAAAAACACTGTAATGTGCTTCGGGTCCACCGAATGCTCCCAGAGAACAGATGAAAATATCAATCAGAAAAGTTTTCCAAGTAATCGTAGAATTTTTTAAAGTTTGCTGCATGATTTAGACTCCTTATTGTCAGTGTATTGTACAGTCTATTCAAAGATACAATAAAAAGAAAGGCATATCTATGCTTAAAGGGAAATTTACAAACTTTACAATTCTCTGGTTGAAATTTGAAATTATAATTGATATGATTGCTTCATCAAAATGATTTGATTAAGGAGATAAGCGATGTCTCATATTAAAACGACAAAAATCGATTTACCGGATGTAGCGACTTACGCAAAACAATTCAAAGCACTGTCCGATCCAATACGGTTATCCGTTTTACACTTACTAGCAATGAATGGGAAATCTTGCGTTTGTGATTTAGAAGAATTACTCGATTTACCGCAGTCCAAGCTGTCCTATCATTTGAAAATTTTATTGAATGCCGAGTTAATCCAGAAAGAAATTTCAAAAACATGGAGTTATTATTGGGTAGACGAAGATAAAACAAACGAACTACTTTCTGATCAGTTTTGCTACTTTTTAAAATCTGCAGAGGAAGACTGCTGCTAATAGGAGATTAATTTATGAAAATCGTTATTATCGGTTCAGTTGCTGCAGGAACTTCTGTCGCTGCAAAGGCAAGAAGAAATGATGAAACAGCTGAAATCGTCGTTTATGAAGAAGGTCATGATATATCTTATTCAGTTTGTGGAATGCCTTATTTTTTAGGTGGAGAAGTGGATACGGTCGACGAACTAATTCCCAGAGATGCAAAGTGGTTCAAAAAACGGTTCGAATTTGATATTCATACAAATCATCGTGTTACTGCAGTTCATCCTGAAATAAAAGAAATAGAAGTGTTCAACAAAGAAACTGGAAATACGAAAACAGAAGCTTATGATAAACTGATTTTAGCTACTGGATCTTACTCATTGACACCTCCGCCATTCAATCAAGGGACATTTGAAAATGTCTTTCATGTAAAGACGATGGACAATACGAAAAAAATCGATCAGTATATGCAAAATAATGAAGTCAAACATGCGGCGATTATTGGTTCAGGATTTATTGGTTTAGAAATGGCTGAACAATTTACCCAAAAAGGGATAAACGTTTCGATCATCGAATTAGCAGATCAAGTATTTCCAAAAATCGATCCAGATATGTCTTATCACTTACAAGAAAAGCTAAAAGAAAATGAAGTGGATCTTTACTTGGGAGATAAAGTAGAAACTTTAGAAGGAAATCAGAAAGTAACGCAGCTGCACACAGCTAACGGAAAGGATATTCCGGTAGATCTTGTCATTTTGGCAGTAGGTGTTAGACCTAGTACTTCACTAGCAGAAGCAGCAGGAATCAAACTTGGTGATACAGGAGCAATAAGCGTCAACACGGTTATGCAGACGTCCGAAAAAGACATTTATGCTGTTGGAGATGTTGCTGAAAGTTATCATCTGATTACTGGAAAACCAACGTATCATCCATTAGGATCTACAGCAAATAAAATGGGACGAATAGTAGGTGATCATCTTACAGGAGGTTCTTTATCCTTTAAAGGAACGCTTGGAACGGGTATTTTCCGCTTGTTTGACTTAACGGTTGGCTACACAGGATTATCCTATTCAGAGGCTCAAAAAGCAGGGTTCAACCCAATTGTGATTCATAATATCAAACCGGCTCATGCAACCTATATTGGCGGAAAAAATCTTCTGATCAAAGGTGTCGCTGACAAAGAGACTGGTAGGGTGCTGGGAGCGCAGATTGTTGGTCCAGAGGGTGTAGACAAGCGGATCGACGTTCTTGCAACAGCTATCACTTTTAAGGCAAATGCAGAAGACCTATTCCACCTGGATTTGGCTTATGCGCCGCCATTCAGTACAACCAAAGATCCCGTGCATTATACAGGGATGGTACTGGAAAATGCCCGTCATGAACTTCCAGTGATAACACCTGAAGAACTGTTGGCGCACTTGAAGGAACAGAAACCGATTCAAATCGTTGATGTGCGTTCTAAGTCGGCGTATGAAAAAGCTCATGTAGAACAAGCGATGCATCTTTCTATGCCGGAATTGCGTAAAGGACTTGAAGCGCTTGATAAGAATCTGCCAACAGTCGTTTACTGCAACAAAGGCGTAACCAGTAATACTGCCCAAAATGTATTACTGAACGTTGGATTTAAAACTGTCTATGTATTATCTGGTGGACATACGAACTATCAGTATTATAAAAATAGTATCAAACATTAAATAGTACGCTTATCCAATCATGTCTTCTGCGTAATCAGCTGGAGACATGGTCGGAGATAGCGATTTTTTTAGAGAGCTTAATCAAAAAATATTGATGAAGTAAATTGGAGGAAATGATGAGTAAAGTAGCAAAGAAAGACATTAGTGTATTTGAACGATATCTAACCGTATGGGTTCTGTTATGTATGGTAATAGGGGTTATGATTGGACAATTTGTTCCGCAGATTCCAGAACTGTTAAGTCGGTTTGAGTATTACCAAGTATCGATTCCAACGGCCATTTTAATCTGGATTATGATTTTTCCGATGATGCTCAAAATCGATTTCGCAAGCATCATGAACGCAACCAAGAAACCTAAAGGACTCTTTCTGACGACGACCGTCAACTGGTTGATCAAGCCGTTTACAATGTTTTTTATCGCTTCTTTTTTCTTTCTGATTGTATTCAATGGAATGATTGAAGGTGAACTAGCGAGAGAATACATTGCGGGAGCAGTCTTGCTCGGAGCGGCACCTTGTACGGCAATGGTGTTTGTATGGAGCAAACTGACAAATGGAGATCCTGCCTATACGCTGGTTCAGGTGTCGGTGAATGATATCATTATTTTAGTTCTTTTTGCACCGATCGTAGCACTTCTACTCGGTGTTGGAAATGTAGTTGTTCCTTGGAATACATTATTACTATCAACCGTTTTGTTTGTAGTGGTACCTCTAGTGCTAGGGATCGTTGTTAGAAAGCTTGTTGTCAGTAATAAAGGAGAGAATTATTTCGAAAAAACCTTTGTCAGTAAGTTTGACCGAGTAACGATGGCCGGATTATTATTGACACTGATCATTATTTTCTCTTTTCAGGGAGAGCGAATCGTTCAGAATCCGGTACACATAGTACTGATCTCAATTCCTCTGATTCTGCAGACGTTGCTTATTTTTGGGGTAACCTACTTTGGAGCATATGCTTGTAAATTACCTTATAATATCGCAGCACCTTCTGCAATGATTGGCGCAAGTAACTTTTTTGAACTATCAGTAGCAGTTGCTATTTCTTTGTTTGGGCTTAATTCCGGTGCCACATTAGCAACGGTTGTCGGTGTTCTTGTAGAAGTGCCGGTCATGTTGATGCTGGTAAAAGTAGCGAATCAAACACAAGGATGGTTTGATTTTAATAAGTAGAATGAAGCGTGAAGAACAGATAAGGCTTTAGCCGGATCTGTTCTTTTCATTTATCTTACAATAATAGTTTAGTAGAATGAAGATAGAACTATTAAGTAAAATATAAGAAAGAGGTAAAAAATGACGGTTACATATAAAGAAACAAAAGCTATACAGACGGAGAAAGTCAGAGAACTGTACGTAGATGCTGGGTGGATGGCATATACTGAAAAAAAGAACATCATTGATGCAATCGTACCAAACGCACTACAAGTGATTTCTGCTTGGGAGGGAGAGGAACTTGTAGGATTAGTTAGAACTGTTGGAGATGGTGTTTATATTATGTACATTCAAGATATCTTAGTGAAAAAAGCTTATCAAGGGAGAGGGATCGGAAGTCATCTATTACAAACGATATTATCTGGTAACAAACAGATTCCTCAAAAAGTATTAATGACAGAAGATACGGAAAAAACGATTAAATTTTATGAGAAAAATGGGTTTACAAAGGTGAACGGAAAAGAAACCGGTGTTGCCTTTTCAAGATATGATCGTTAAATCTATAAAAACTAGAAAATCATAAAATATAGGCATCTTTCCTCAGAAAGATGCCTATACCAATTTGTATTATATATACCAATATTAGTGGGGGTGCTTAAATTTCTGTCAATGCAATGGGTTCTCTTACTTTAAGCAACATATCGTAGTGAGCAATGTTCTCGTCGTAATACATATCGGAAATGATTTCAAACCCAAATGATTCGTAAAAATCTTTCAAGTAAGCTTCTGCTTGAATCTGAACTTCTCTTTTAGGATAACGAACGGAAATGTAATTTAAAGCGACTTTAAGTAATTCTCTTCCGTTTCCGATTCCTCTGGAATGCTCAGGTACAAGAACACGACCAAGCCAGATCTTATTGTCTTTATAGTAGATTCGACAATAAGCATTGATGGTGTCTTTACACCGTTTAACCAAATGGATAGCTTGTAGATCAATATCATCCACTTCCTGAAAAGCGGCTCCTTGTTCTACAACGAAAACCTTGGTACGTTCTCTTAAAATCGAATGAAGCTCTTTAGCGCTTAATTCTTCTAATTGTTTAAACTGCCACATATGATTAAAGTAATCCTCCTAGTCGATGACGAGCTCTTTAAGCTGCGCACCTTCAGTAAATGAGAAGTTAGCTCCCTCTCGCGAAATGTTGTTCTTCCTGTACAGTATACATAAAATAAAAAGATTCTCAAATGTCATTTTAAAGGGACTATTTTGGAAACGAATCAAGCGAGGTAAATGGCGTAAGAACGGCATTAACAGAGGGGATTTTGAGTTGATCTACTTACGAATAAGAAGTGATTGGTTGTGGTTTGATTTAGGAGATTAATTATCTGAAGTGAAAAGGAGAAAAACGAGCAAATTGCTCTTAGCTGACGAAAAAAATAAAAGAATTAAACATCCTTATACACAACAAAAGAGCCTGAACTTTTCAGTCCAGACTCTTTTAAGGGTCGCGCATATAAAGTTGAGAGGCATTATACACGCTAGGGTAGAGGCATTTATCATGCTACGAATCGACTTATATCGGCTTTAAGCAAGGAGAAAAAATAGATAGGAGTCAAGCCGTCAATTTCATAACTTGTGTCTAATTGTACTACAAAAGAAAACGGTTTTTAAATTATAGTCATATAATGTTAAAATTTGTTGAGAAAGGGGAACAAGCTATACCAATTTGATTTTTTTGTTCCCTTTTGAGGGTGTTTAGTAAAGATTGCGTAAAGGGATCATGCTAAAAACACTCGAACTTCTTCCTCTAAGCGTTGCTTCAAATTCTCTTCTTCTATAACTTCGAGTATATTTGTTCCTTTACGGATCCATTTTTCTCCGGTAGGATCTCCAGACTGGATCAAAGAGACGCCTTTTCTGGCATAACAGACCGCAAGCATATCATGTTTTTTTAATTCTTTTGCATAAAGAATCAAATTCTCTAAAGAGGTTAAAGCTTTACTATATTGATGGTTATCGATCAATAAGTAAACAAGATTAAACTGAAAATTGAATCTTAAATCGTTACTAGCTCTATAGTCTTCGTACTTATCTAATTGGGTGATTGCTCTATCTGAGATATGGATGGCTGAGTCTGCATTGAAAAAGTACAAGATATTATTTACTAGATAAATTTCAGTGAGTCTCCATTCATCAAAGCGTTCAAGACGATTCCAGACAGGCTGAACATATTTTCTAGCTAGTCGAATATCGTGAGTTTGAGCAAAGACGATTAAACCGGTATAGATTGCTTCGATGTCTTTAATAATGGGGTCCTCATTGTATTTCAAGTAATGAGAAACTTCGTCCTTCAATTTCTCTAATTCCTTAGGATCGTTGTAACTTTGAGAAATAAATGCATAAACGAGCGTACCTTTTTTAGAATGGCTGTAGTTTCCTTGAATGAATAAAAATTCTTCCACTGTCATTTCAAGGCGATCTAAGATTGCGAACAATTTTGGAGCAGAAGGTTCGGTCTCTTCTCGCTCAATTTTAGAATAAGTAGATTGACGCATGATGCCTTGAGCAACTTGCTTTTGAGTATACCCTTTTGATTCTCGTATCTTTCGAAGTAGCTTTCCGGATAGTTGATTAAAAGGTGCTTGGTTCTCTTCGAAATGATCCATAGTTACCCTCTTTTGTTAAGTTCAATTTATTAAAATTATACTATTTATTGGATTGGATTACCATATAACGATTCATTTTAACTATTTGAAATAGGGTTAAATTGGATAGGTTACACTCAGTTGGACAGAAAAGATAAGGTGTGTATACTAAACACAACATACACAGGAGGAATCTATCATGTCTACTCGTCGTCCACGTCGAACTTATACAGAAGAATTTAAGAAACAAATTGTTGATTTACACAAAGCAGGAAAATCAAGAAAAGAAATCATAGAAGAATATGATCTTACAGGATCGGCTTTTGACAAATGGGTACGTCAACATAGTCAAACCGGTTCATTCAAAGAAAGAGATAACTTAACACCTGAACAGAAAGAATTGAAAGAATTAAGGAAAGCAAATACCCAGCTTAAGATGGAAAATGATATTTTAAAGCAAGCGGCGCTGATATTCGGGCGAAAGTCGAAGTAATCAAACGCAACAAACATAACTATTCTATATCAGCGATGTGCCGTGCCCTTAAGATCAGTAGAGGATCTTATTATTACGAAGTAATAAAGAAAGAAAGTGACGCGGAACTCGAACAAGCGATTATTGAAGAGTTTGCCAAAAGCAAAAACAATTATGGCACGCGTAAACTGAAGAAAAGATTGAAGAAGCGTGCGTTTATCGTATCTCGTCGGAGAATTGGACACATTAGGAAAAAGTTTCATCTGGTGTCCAAGTATGATAGACCATCATACAAACCACAAAAGAGTGGAGTCAATCAAGCGAAGATTGAAAACGCATTGAACCGTGAGTTCAATCCGAAAGAGCCGATGAAAGCTATCGTCACGGACTTGACCTATGTCAAAGTTGCCAATAAGTGGTTCTATGTTTGTTTTATTTTAGACTTGTTTAACCGCGAGATCATCGGGTATTCTGCTGGTCCCAATAAGACAGCTGACTTAGTCCTGCAGGCTCTCGCTACAGTTAAGGGTGATTTACATACGGTCAACGTGTTCCATACTGACCGGGGAAAAGAATTCGACAACCATACTATTGATGAGTTACTGGATACCTTTGATATTGTGCGCTCGTTAAGTAGAAAAGGGAATCCTTACGACAATGCCGTAGCGGAGTCCACGTATAAATCATTTAAGTTTGAATTTGTCTACGACAACACATTCCATACACTCTATGAACTGCAGGTCCAACTTATGGACTACGTCCATTGGTGGAATCATTTTCGCCCACATGGATCATTGGACTACGAATCTCCTATCGATTATCGAAAAGATTGGGAACAGGAACAGTCTGAAATGGAAGTCTGCAAATCCGTTGTTCCCCAGCTGGTCGAAACTAGCCTCTCATTCAGTTAGAGAGGCAGAAGGAAAGTGAACTCAATCATCATTTACACCTTATAATTTTTGTTCAAAAAAGTGTTGACATACCAAATGTACATATAGATATTTCATTTATATTGTAAGATCGTTTAACAGGCTGATTAAATAAAGTAGAACACTTTTTTAAAGAGATACAAAGGAATTCAGTGAATTTTGATTACGATTGAATTTTGTACAGAAGTGTGTCCGATTTTTTGTGGTTTTTATGAAACAATTACGCTCAAAGCATTGTATTCATAAGGGATTTAGTATAAAGTGAAGAGAGTGATTTTGTGAAACAAATAGCTGTTTCACGAGTCAATATAAAAGGAGTTTTGGTTATGAATCCAGAAGAATTTAGAGCCGAGTTAGAACGTCGTGGTTTGCCAATCACTGACGAAAAAATGACTCAATTCAAACTTTATTTAGAACTACTTCAAGAATGGAATGAAAAAATCAATCTGACTGCCATTACAGAGCAAGAAGAAGTGTATCTAAAACATTTCTACGACTCTTTGACAGCTGGACTTTATGTAGATTTTAGTAAAGGGGTCCACAGCTTATGCGATGTAGGCTCAGGTGCTGGCTTTCCCAGTATCCCCCTGAAAATTCTTTATCCAGAATTATCGATCACAATCGTAGATTCACTGAAAAAAAGAATCAACTTTTTAGAAGTTGTCGTAGATGCACTGAACTTAACGGGTGTAGAGCTCTTGCATGACCGCGCTGAAACGTTTGGTCAAAACAAACAGTATAGAGCAACTTATGATTTTGTAACCGCTAGAGCGGTTGCTAGAATGAGCGTTCTTGCTGAATTATGTTTGCCACTTGTTAAAAAAGGTGGATCCTTTATTGCGATGAAAGCAGCACATGCGCCTGAAGAATTAAAGGACGCAGAAAAAGCCATTGCTACACTTGGTGGGAAGATCAAAGATGACTTTTCTTTTGAGTTGCCAAGCGAAGCAGGCGAAAGACACATTATTATGATCGACAAAAAGAAAGAAACACCAAACAAATACCCTAGAAAACCAGGAACACCAAACAAGACCCCATTATAATTAGAAAATGAAAGTCTGGAGGATTCAAATGGCGCAGATTATTGCCGTTGCGAACCAAAAGGGTGGTGTAGGTAAAACAACTACGACTGTCAATTTGGGTGCATCACTTGCTTATGCAGGGAAGAAAATATTATTGATTGATATGGACGCACAAGGGAATGCTACAAGTGGATTAGGCATTCGTAAAGGAGAAGTTGATAGAGATATTTACGATGTTTTAATTAACGAAGTACCTCTTGAAGAAGTCATTTTGCCTACTAGTAGAGAAAATCTCTCTATTGTACCTGCTACGATTCAACTGGCAGGAGCAGAAGTTGAACTGACGAGTCTTATGGCTAGAGAAACACGACTTAAAAGAGCGATTGAAACCATTGATGAAGGTTATGACTATGTATTGATTGATTGCCCGCCATCTTTGGGTCATTTGACAATCAATGCTTTTACAGCGAGTGATTCTGTCTTGATTCCGGTTCAGTGTGAATACTATGCGCTTGAAGGATTGAGTCAGTTATTGAATACGGTCCGCCTTGTTCAGAAACATTTCAATAAAGAATTGAAAGTAGAAGGCGTACTCTTAACGATGCTGGATGCAAGAACAAACCTTGGATTCGAAGTCGTTAACGAAGTGAAAAAATATTTTCGCGAAAAAGTTTACAATACAATCATCCCAAGAAACATTCGCTTGTCCGAAGCACCAAGTTACGGACTTTCGATCATTGACTATGATTTAAGGTCGAAAGGTGCAGAAGTCTACCAAGAGTTAGCGAAGGAAGTGATGACGAATGGTAAATAAGAAAAAAGGATTAGGCCGTGGAATCGATGCATTGTTTGATGTGCCAGATTTCGAAAAAGAAGTGAATCGTGACGACGAGCGTGTAGAATTGATTGCACTTGATGAAATTCGTCCGAATCCCTATCAACCTAGAAGACATTTTGATGAGGCAGCACTGAACGAGCTTGCGAGTTCTATCGAGGTATCTGGTGTACTTCAACCTATTATCCTGAGAAAATCTTCCGTAAAAGGATATGAAATTATAGCCGGAGAACGTCGCTTTAGAGCATCTAAGATTGCTGGAAAAGAGACGGTTCCAGCTATCATTCGTGAATTAGACGAAGAAGTTATGATGCAAGTTGCGATACTTGAAAACTTGCAACGGGAAGATCTGACATCACTTGAAGAAGCGGAAGCTTATAATATGATGATGGAAAAATTGTCTATGACTCAAGAAAAAGTAGCCGAAAAACTAGGCAAAAGCCGTTCTTACATCGCCAATCATTTGAGATTATTAACATTACCGATAGAAGTGAAAAATCTTCTTCAGGAAAACAAATTGTCTAACGGACAAGCGAGAACACTGCTAGGTCTTAAAGATAAGAAAAAACTAACAAAACTTGCAAGACGTACGGTTAAAGAAGGCCTTACAGTAAGACAATTAGAACTTCTGGTAGCGGAAGCAAATCAGAAGCCTAAAACAGAGCCTAGCGCAAAAGTAGAAGTAGATAAATCTATTTACATCAAACGTTCGGAAGAATTGTTAACAGATAAATTTGGAACGAGCGTAGTGATACGAGAAAAAGGTAAAAAAGGTAAGATTGAAATTGAGTATGTCTCTCAAGATGATTTGAATCGGATATTAGAAGATTTAAATATTGATTTTGATTGATTCAGGAGGCAAAAGCAAATGGATAAAGCATACGAACTGAATGACATCGTTGAAATGAAGAAAAAGCATCCTTGTGGTGTAAACCGTTGGGCCATTATTAGAATGGGCGCGGACATCCGTGTAAAATGTGAGGGATGCGGCCAGTTAGTACTGATGCCTAGACGAGAGTTTGAAAGAAAAATGAAAAAGGTTCTAGTTAAAGCAGATGCAACTGAATCTTAATTATTCTGTAAAATAGCTAGACTAAAAATTATGAGGAAAAGAAAGGTGAATACAAAGAATGCCTTTAACAGCAGGAATCGTCGGTTTACCAAACGTCGGAAAATCGACATTATTTAATGCCATTACAAAAGCAGGAGTCGAAGCAGCAAATTATCCGTTTGCGACTATTGACCCCAACGTAGGAATCGTAGAAGTACCAGACCGTAGACTAGACAGATTAAAAGAACTCGTTAATCCTAAAAAGGTAGTTCCCACTACTTTTGAATTCACAGATATTGCAGGTATTGTAAAAGGTGCCAGTAAAGGGGAAGGACTAGGAAACAAGTTCCTAGCTAACATCCGTGAAGTAGACGCAATTTGTCACGTGGTTCGTTGTTTTGAAGATGAAAACATTACGCATGTATCTGGATCCGTAAATCCAGCTGATGATATCGAAACTATCAACTTGGAACTTGCGCTTGCAGACTTAGACGCAGTGGAAAAACGCTACGATCGCGTTAAAAGACAAGCTAAATCCAAAGACAAAGAGTCTATGGAAATGGTAGCTGTACTAGAAAAAATCATTCCTGTTTTAGAAGAAGGCAAACCAGTCAGAATGCTTTCATTTACACCAGAAGAATTGCCGATTGTGAAATCACTCTTCTTGTTAACAAGTAAACCTGTTTTGTACGTAGCCAATGTTGCAGAAGAAGACATTGCGGATGCAGAAGGTAATGCCTACTTGGAAACAGTGAAAAGTATTGCTGCTGAAGAAGGAGCAGAAGTTGTAACCATCTCTGCAGCAATCGAAGAAGAAATCGCTGAACTAGACGATGAAGAAAAAGCGATGTTTTTAGAAGATCTTGGCGTAGAAGAGCCTGGACTAGATAAATTGATTCGTTCTTCTTACGACTTACTGGGACTTGCAACATTCTTTACTGCAGGCGAACAAGAAGTACGGGCGTGGACATTCCGTAAAGGCATGAAAGCTCCACAAACTGCAGGTGTGATTCATAGTGACTTTGAGCACGGATTTATTCGTGCTGAAACAATTGCCTATGCTGATTACGACGCTTTAGGAAGCGAAAAAGCGGCAAGAGAAGCGGGTAAATTGCGTTCAGAAGGAAAAGAATATGTCGTACAAGATGGAGATGTCATTCTTTTCAGATTCAACGTATAAGAATGCACATATTTAAAGGGGGACATCATCTTGTTCAATAAAAAGAAACAAGAGCCTGTCGAACAGCCAGAAAAAATCGCTGAGCTGGCGACTAAGCAAGAAGAAAATGCAAGAATGAGAGAACAGCTTACAAATAAAAATAGTGAGTATATGTTGAAACTAAACCGAAGCTTGGATGAGCGCGGTGTTTCAGAAGAAAGAAAAACACTCATCTTTAATGATATGTTGAAGAACATTGTTGAACAACAAGATCATCACCTTACAGCTCGTAAAATTTACGGAACTGTAACAGACCAAGCAAATTATTTAACAGAGAATCCAACATCCAGTGAACAAAAAGAGGTCGTTCGATCAGAACCTTGGAAGCTGTACATTGATGGTGGATTACTGTTAGGTGGAATGTTTGCGATCCTTTCAGGGATTTCTGGAATGTTTGGTAGAGGAGATAGTCAAGCAGTAGGTATGCAATTAATGGTACTCATTCTAAACTTTGTTTTAGGTGGTTTTGCCTTTATGATCATTACCAAGTATGCACCGGTACCAGGAGAAAAAGGTGGATTCATCAAGTATATTCTGGCGACAGTATTAGCGATGATGGGTTTTGTACTTTTCATCTCTCTAGGAGCGCTGATTCCAGAAGCAATCAATCCAGTTATTCCTTCACCAATTACTTTAGTCATAGGTGTTGTGGCAATTGCAGCTAAATGGTATTTGAAACGCAAGTTAAATACCCAAGGAACGTTATTTTAAAAGTAAATTGCAAAAGAGTCTCTTCGAAGCAAATTAAACTTTGGAAAGGCTCTTTTTTGCATCCATAGAGAGTAAATGCAATCTAAATTGGGGTTTTAAATACGTATTATAAATTAATTTGCAGACAAATAGTTCGCTATTGTAGCGCTAACAATGAAATTCTCTATTAAGTTTATTAGAAAGTTCTTACATGGGTGAAATGGGTGTTGACCTGACCAGATATGGGTGGTAATTTAGTTATTAAAAATTACGATAGCTAAGGGATAAAGTATAATTGGAGGAGAAAATATGGGAAATTGGGAAACGAAATTCAATAAAAAAGGATTTACGTTTGATGATGTGCTGTTACTACCAGCAGAAAGTCACGTTTTACCAAACGATGTCAATTTACAAGTAGAACTATCAGACTCTGTTAAATTAAATCTACCGGTTCTAAGTGCTAGTATGGATACTGTTACGGCATCAGGGATGGCCATTGGGATGGCTCGTCAAGGTGGTCTTGGAATCATTCATAAAAATATGACAGTAGAACAACAAGCCGAAGAAGTTCGAAAAGTAAAACGTTCGGAATCTGGTGTCATCATTGACCCATTCTTCCTTACTCCAGAACATTTGGTTTCGGAAGCTGAAAAACTAATGTCAACTTATCGAATCAGTGGTGTACCGATTGTAGAAACAATGGAAAATAGAAAATTTGTTGGGATTTTAACAAACCGCGACATGCGTTTTATTACAGATATGAATGAAAAAATTCAAGACGTGATGACAAAAGAGAATTTAGTGACCGCTCCTGAAGGTACATCACTTGAAGAAGCAGAGCTTTTATTGAAAGAACACAAAATCGAAAAGTTACCTTTGGTTGATGCAAATGGCTGGTTGAGTGGTTTAATTACAATCAAAGATATTGAAAAAATTACGCAGTTTCCAAATGCAGCAAAAGATAAACATGGTCGTTTATTAGCAGGTGCTGCTGTAGGTATTACCAAAGACACCTTTGAGCGTGCTCAAGCGCTGATTGACGCTGGAGTGGATGTTATTGTAGTCGATACAGCACACGGCCACAGCGCGGGTGTATTAAGAGAAATGAAAAAAATCCGCGAAGAGTTTTCTGATGTTACACTGATTGCAGGTAACGTTGCAACAGCAGAAGGTACACGTGCCTTGTTTGAAGCTGGCGCGGATGTCGTAAAAGTTGGGATTGGACCTGGCTCAATTTGTACAACAAGAGTGGTTGCAGGTGTTGGAGTTCCTCAAATTACTGCGATTTACGATTCAGCTTCAGTTGCGAGAGAATATGGTAAACCAATCATTGCAGATGGCGGAATCAAATATTCAGGTGATATTGCAAAAGCACTAGCTGCGGGTGGACATGCAGTCATGCTCGGAAGTATGCTTGCGGGAACAGATGAATCTCCTGGTGAATTCGAAATTTATCAAGGTCGTCGTTTTAAAACCTACCGTGGTATGGGAAGTCTAGGAGCGATGCAAAAAGGATCAAGTGACCGCTACTTCCAAAGTGGCGAAACAGAAGCAAATAAATTGGTTCCAGAAGGAATCGAGGGACGCGTTGCGTACAAAGGTAGCGTTCAAGATATTATCTTCCAATTAGTTGGCGGATTACGTTCTGGTATGGGTTATGTTGGTGCAGCAAACTTGAAAGAACTGAGAGAAAATGCACAGTTTATCGAAATGTCTGGAGCGGGTCTTAAAGAGTCCCATCCGCATGATGTTCATATAACAAAAGAAGCACCAAACTATTCAGTATAATTAAAACCATGATTGAAAGCATCGAGACTATTCTTGATGCTTTTTTTGTACTAAAATAGACTATCTTTTAAAGGGGTAGTTTGCTATTCTATAAGGTATAAACTTAATTTGAAGGAGAATGAAATGAACATTTTTGAAGGATATCCCTTAAGAAAGATATTAAAGAGAGAACAAGCGTTAATGTGGTTGCTTTCTCCGATTGCATTGCAGTTAATACTAGGTATTATTGTTCCCATACTTCTTTTAGCAACCAATGCAGACGCTGTCGCAAGTCTTTCACAAGCTGAGCTTCTTGAGGCTATGGAGCCAGTATTAAATGTCGTAGGCTCAGTTGCTTCTATATTACCGTTATTTATTTTACCTTTAATCATTCTTGGTAGAAAGATTCCATTAATCAATCGAAAACAACTTAGTCGTGAAGATTGGAAAGTGATCCCGGGATTAAATACACAGGATTGGAAATTTTTAGCTTGGTACATACCTGTTTCATTTATTCTTTTGAATATCGGAAGTACATTACTGTCTATGGTTTTCGAGAATTCAGAAGCTATTAATCAAGAAGCTATCGAAGAACTTGTTGGAGTGACGCCCGCATGGGTGATGTTTTTAATGGTTGTGATTGCTGCTCCCATCGTTGAAGAATGGTTGTTTAGAGGGTTGATTTTATTCCGTCGTGATTCACTGGATGCTTCCTGGATTTCTGTTATTGTCAGCTCAATTATATTTGGAGCGTTTCACGTCCCAACGAATATCCCGTCTGCCTTTACCTATATCGGTATGGGCTTCATGTTTGCTTACGCAGCTAAACGAACAAAAAGTGTAGAAGCTTCTATTTTTTATCATATGTTAAATAATTCTATAGCTTTCATAGCATTATACGCAGTCGTATAAAAAAGAAAAAAAGACCGTAATATCCTCTTGTTTAAATAGAGGATATTACGGTCTTTTTATTTGTTGCCTTCTAATTCAAGCAAGTCCATTTTCATCGGTAACCCACCTCGAAAACCTCTAGGTGCACCGTTTTTTGGTCCCACACGGTGACAAGGATAAACAATCTGTAAAGGGTTCTTACCGATAGCTGTTCCAACTGCCCTGGAATGAGTGGCACCTTTGTTTAACGTAGCTGCAATATCACTGTAGGTGACTGTCTGGCCATAAGGGATCCCAAGCAACGCCTTCCAAACCATTATCTGAAATGGTGTACCTATGAGTTCGACAGGAAAAGTGAAATTTTCTCTTTTTTTAGAAAGATACTCTTCAAATTGCTGAATATAAAGAAAAAGTTTTTGATCGTCCCTCGCTAAAGTCGTCTTGAACGGTAAACGACTCACCCAACCTTCAAGTTCCTCTTTATTCTTAGGAGAAGACCCCACAAAAATCAATCCATTATTGTTAGCGAGAATGTAAAACGACCAATGGTCATAAACGACTTCTGAAAAGTAAAGTTCTGTCTGCATGCGAGTTCCTCCTTACGTTTCAGTCATCTTTTACTAAATAGAATGCTCAGTCAATGCAGATTTGATTTCTTGCATAACATAAATTTTATCTTCATTGCGGTCAAGATCGATCTTATCAATATCAATCACTAATGTAGGGCTTTGATCGTAAGCATTAAACCAATCGTCATAACGACTATGTAATTTAGTATAATACTCCAACAATTCAGGATTACCATCAACTTGTTCAAAAGAGCGTCCTCTTTTTTGAATTCTATTCAAATGCGTTTCCAAAGATCCACGCAGATAAATTAATAAATCTGGGGCTTTTTTAGGAATATCCTGAAGCTCTTCCATCATATTTTCCAGAAGATCTGTATAAAGAATCATTTCAGCCTCACTCATATTGCCTTCTTCATAATTAATTTTAGTAAATAAAGCATCTTCATAAATTGAGCGGTCTAAAACATTGTGTCTATGGACTAAGGCCTCTTTGATACTTCTAAAACGCGTATTCAAAAAGAAAATCTGTAAAGAAAAGGCCCATCTCTTTGGATCAGCATAAAACTTTTCAAGAATAGGATTATCAACTACTTGCTCATAAAAAGCCTTACTTTGAAATTCCTCTGAAATAAATGTTGTAAATGTACTTTTACCTGCGCCGATCATACCTGCTAAAACGATCACTGACATCTTATCTCCTTCCATTCTTTAAAAAATACTCCCTAATATCATACCACAGGAATCTTCCAACTATTATTAAGATTTCTGAAACCTTTCCATTTTATCCAGAAGGTTCTAAAATTGAAGTTATAGTGGTATTACCTGATGGAAGTTTCAGTATTCCAATAGGAAGACCAGTTGCTTCAGGAGAAGTTATTAGAGTCTACACTGAGGTAACAAGAGACGGTGAAGAAATGAGAAGTGACGCGGTTGTTATGTCTGGAGGAAGAGGACAAATTGGAATCGTACCAGGTAGAGATAGTGTTCGTGGACCATCATCTAGACCTAGTGGGTTCTTACCTCAGACTTCTAGTGCAGATACAATCACTCTGACAGCTATTGGTTTAGGCTTAATCGGACTTGCTGGAGCATTGTTCTTCAAAAATAGAAAAAGAAAAAATCAAGTATAAGAATAGTAAAATGAACTAAGCAAAGACTAAAAAAGCCATTACCCTGAAAATTTAGGGTAGTGGCTTTTTAGCGTGAAATGAAAATTAGATTAGATAGATTCATTTAAATCAAAATAGGAGGCAATTTCTTCTGATTCGTCAACGGGAATAGTGTCTAGTAAGGTGCCTTGAGTTAAAAGTCGTTTATCACCATCATAATTACAGGTAATCAAGGTGACCAAGGCTTCATCTGTATCTTCAATTACAGATACTTGCGTGGGGTCAATGATTTTATGGGTAACAATTTCATACACATAAAAATTTGAAGCATCTGTCAGATAAACTTTCATACCTGTTTCGGCCCTGTGAAGAGGTGCAAATAGTAAAGTAGGATCTTTCATGTTGTGACTTGCCAGGGAGTAATTGTCTTGTCCCATTTGTTGATCTTGTTTCATCGTTCCTGCGCCACTCAAAAGGTTGTTGTTTGATAGACCTTTTAAAATAGAAAGGTGCAAGCCGACTTCCGGAATGGCAATCGAACCAATCACAGGTAAATCTGAATCAGACAACTGCGCTTTGAGAACGTCTGTTATAGAGACTTCTTCAACGGATTCAAAATCAAAATCCCCATCGTAAGAAAGGTTTTGTTCTATATCCGATGTAGTGACTGTTAATGTTTCTGCGCTCCTCCGCTGCACTAAAAGATTTTGCAAAGGTTCTGCAGCTAAGAACATAAGACCTAGAATAAGTAAAAAAGCAGCAAGAAAAGAAATGGTTTTGGATTTTGTTTTATCAGACATGGATTTCACCTTTTGGATTTAGATTATGACGATATACACAGTATACAGTATTTAATGGACATTTGTGTTAAAAAATTGGCTGATTTATAAAACCGGTTCAAGTTTTTCAGTGAAATTCTGATAGTAGAAAAAAGTTAAAAATAATCGTACGTACTTTAAGCGTATTAGTTGTATACGTCTACATTTTTTCCTTAAGATAGAAAGTAACTAGTCGAACGATTTATAAGGAGGAGTATGAAAGTGAATCAGAGAACAATTGATAAAGGTATGCCTTTGAACAGTATGAAATTGAAGTTGAAAAAATTAAAAAATCAAGTGATGGTGATCACTGGAGCAACAAGCGGAATTGGGCTTGTTACTGCAAGAATGGCAGCGGAACAAGGTGTTAAACTAGTACTTGCGGCTCGAAATGAAGAGGCTTTGAATATTCTTCAAAAAGAGTTGAAAGTAAGGGGAACAGAGTCTGTTTACGTAGTGGCAGATGTTTCTAAGGAAGAAGATATCGATAAAATTGCAGATAGAGCTATTGGACACTTTGGTGGATTTGATACTTGGGTAAATAATGCAGGAGTAGCTCTATATGGATATTCTGCAGAGATACCAGTAGAAGATATGCGTCATCTATTTGATATCAATTTCTGGGGTATTGTATACGGAACTAGAAAAGCCGTTGCGCATTACAAAGAAAAAGGAGAACCAGGATCGATTATCAATCTAGGGAGTGTAGTCGGCAACCGTGCTTTCCCAGTACAATCGATTTATTCTGCCAGTAAACATGCTATCAGAGGATTTACAGATGGAATCCGTATGGAACTTGAAAAAGAGCATGCGCCGGTCGTTATTTCTCAGATACATCCAGCAAGAGTGGATACACCATATACAGATCACGCAACCAGCTATATCGATAAAAAACCAACACATAAAGGAATTGTCTACCCACCAGAAAGTGTCGCAGAAGCGATTTTACATGTAGCTGAACATCCAAAACGCGACATGTATGTAGGTACACAAGCAAAATTCTTTTCTATCTTCGGGATGGTACATCCAAGAATTACGGATAAAATGATGGAAATCAATACATTCCAAACAAACTATGATGATGATCAAGCATCTCCGGCTCCAGAAGCAGGAAATTTATACGAGTCTAAAGAAGATCTATACGAAAGAGGTAGCAATTTAGGCTGGCATAGACCGAAAAGTCTTATGGTGAAAGCAAAAAAACATCCCGCACTTTCAACCATTGGACTTATGACGGTTGGAGCTGCAGTAGCAGCGTTAAAAGTGATAGAAGTTAAAAAAGCAATGGAAGTCAAAAAAGTAATGGAAATCAAAAAACTCAAAAAAAGCTTATTCTAAAAAAATAAAAAGCAGGGTGGCTTAAGCTACCCTGCTTTTTTAGTCTGAGAGCCCAGTATTTAAAAGTATGACATGGACAATTGATTGTTGAAGTAATTATTTTTAGCATCAATCGTAAAAGAGGAGTAAAAAAGATGAAGAGTTTAAATTATGCGCATAGAGGATTCAGCGGAGAATATCCGGAAAATACCATGATTGCCTTTGAAAAAGCACTTGAGGCAGGAGCTGATGGCATCGAGTTAGACGTACAGCTGACAAGTGACAAAGAGGTCGTGGTTTTCCATGATGATAAACTGGACCGATTAACCAATGGATCCGGATTTGTAAAGGACCATACATTAGAAGAACTGAACCAATTATCCTTTGATGTAGAAGAACGAGAAGGTGCAGAGAACTACAAAATTCCAACTTTGAACGAGTACTTAGAGTGGTCAGTAAGTACACCATTGTTAACCAATATAGAGTTAAAAGCCCTTTCAGGTGAAGATAATGGTCTAGAACAAAAAGTCGTGACAACACTACGTAGTTTTAACTGTATGAATCAAATCTTATTCTCTTCTTTCCACGAAGAAAGTCTGGCCCGAATAAAACAATTAGCACCTGAGGCTCAAACGGGTTTGCTTGTTTTGGATTGCAGCGAGAAAGAGATTCAAAAAGTTTATGAGATGGGTATAGATTGCATTCATCCACTCGGAAGCGCTGTAAATGAAACGGTTGTTAAACATATTCATAAAATGGGATTGAAAATTAATGTGTGGACGATTAACGTAGAAGCGAGTATAAAAGAAGCGCTGGCAAATGAAGTGGATGGTTTGATCACGGATTATCCCAATAGAGTGAGTCACTTACAAAATAATAAAGTGACTCATTAAGCGTGATGAATTGCTCTTGAAGAAATTAGATAACTCGATAAAGAAGACGTTTGAGACTTATGCAACTGCATAAGTCTTTTTTGACGAAAAATAGATTCCTATTAATTCTGCTTTAATCCTTGTTTTCAAATTCTTTTAAGTCATCAGTGAAAATGCCATCGGCGCCCATCTCATAAGCATAGAGACCATCCTTGTATGAATTGATTGTGTATACATGGAGTAATAAATTTTTAGAAGTGATCTCTTCTGAAAAGTCTTTATTTAATGCGGTGTAATTAACGCCTATTCCAGTAGCGTAACTGGAAACATCAAGCCATTCTTCTGGTGTCAGTTGTGCTGGTGTGTTTTTAAAATTATATAGTTGAATTAAAGGGACTTCAGGTTTGAGCTGATGTATTTTTTTAAGACTATCAGCACTGAACGATTGTATGAGAATATTTTTCGTTTTTTCCGAATGAGTTAAGAGATTATATTTCTCTAAGAGAGCCAATAGGGTTTCTTCCATATCTGAATAGAGGTCTGGACTTTTTGTTTCGATATAGTAGTTTGCATCCTGTCCGTATTCTTGAAAGAGCGTCTCTAAACGGACTATCGGGGTGTTTTCGAACTGCTTGTCTGCTTTGTCTGGATAGGTTTCATTAAACCAGGTCCCGGCATCCAAGTTTTCTATTTCCTCATAGGTATAGTCACTCGCATATCCTTGGCCATTTGTCGTACGTTCCAGCGTTTCATCGTGCATGACGACCAGTTCACCATCTTTAGTTTGCTGCAAGTCGATTTCTAGATAATCAGCATCCATTTCAAATGCCATTTGAAATGCGGGTAGAGTATGTTCAGGTGCATAGGCACTAGCCCCCCTATGGGCAATTAGAGCAAAGTTATTAGGTAGCTTAGGAGAAAATCTTTTTGAATAAACTGTTGTATAAAGTAAGACAACAATCCCAATACATAAAAATAGAACGATAAAGGCAGAAAGATATTTTCGAAACATAAAATTCAAGTCTCCTATCAAAGTGTGTTAACTATTAGCATAACGTATAAAGACTGAGTTATATAGGGTATTCACGGTAATTTTACAAAGAATACGCAATCTATAAATATGTAGTAAAAATTTACAATCTTAACAAAAATACCAAAGGAGAAGAGCTGAAAATTTACATAGCCTTGTTAAGATAATCCTGTTGGAAGAATTGAAAACGGATTTTTAATTGGAGGAACGCTATGGAACTCAATCAACAACCACTCATTACTGACAAAGGAAAAGGTATAAACCCAAAAGATAAGAAACGCAAATGGTCTGTAGAACCTTATATGTATTTAATACCAGCTATTGGAATCTTTTTTATGTTCACATACTGGCCATTCTTGCGAACGATTTACCGTAGTCTATTTCTGACAGATAACCGAGGTATTGAAAAAGTCTTTATAGGATTCAAAAATTATACGGATCTATTAACGTCTGCTTCATTTATGAATAGTTTGATGGTCACTATGCAGTACGTGGTTATCGTCTTGGTTATTGGGATGGGATTTGGCTTTTTAACAGCCGTTTTATGTAACAAAACGTTTCCTGGTATTCGGTTCTTTTCTACTGTATACGCTATGCCTATGGCAATTGCTTCCAGTGGGATTGCTATGGTATTTGGAATTATGCTGAATCAAAATATCGGAGCAGTCAATCAGCTGCTGGGAACGAATATCAACTGGCTGGCAGATCCGAAATGGGCCTTAATCAGTGTAGCCGTGTTAACAGGGTGGCTTAATAGTGGCATTAATTTTTTGTACTTTAGTGCCGGCATGTCGAATATCGATAGTAGTTTGTACGAGAGTGCTTCAGTTGATGGAGCAAATGGATGGAATCAGTTTCTCTATATCACATTACCTGGATTGAAGCATATTTCTTTCTACGTCATTGTTGTCAATATCATTGGAGCTTTTCAATCTTTTGGACAAATTAGAATCCTGACTTCTGGAGGACCCGGGCAATCGACGAATGTCATCGTACATGATATTTACCGCAATGCTTTTCAGAATTTCAGGTTCGGACTAGCATCAGCAGAATCAGTCATTTTATTTATCATTATTTCTATTTTAACTGTGCTGATGTTTAGAACACAGAGAAAGGGGAATTAAGTTGGCTGTTCATATAGAAGAAAGTACGCAACCATTTGTTTTAGATAAAGAACAATTAGCCTTAATCAAAAAGCAGGAAATGAAACAGAATTTAACTAAATTCATGCTGCTCGGAATCAATATCATATTAGTCAGTATTGTACTATTTCCACTACTTTACGCTGTTACAATGTCACTGAAATCACCATCAGAAGTTTACCGTTCAACGTTTCAATTTTTACCAGAGACGTGGCAGTTCTCTAATTACAGAGATGCATTTAATGTAGCGCCTTTAGGAAGGTATATCTTCAACTCTTTCGTCGTAGCATTAGCCATTACGGGCGGTCAGTTAGTTTCAGGAGCACTTGCAGCCTTCTCGTTTGAGTTCTTAGACTCTAAAGGAAAAGAAGTGATGTTCGCTTTAGTTCTAGCTACTTTAATGGTTCCAGGAGAAGCAACGATTGTCTCTAATTATCTGCAAATTAGTCAGTGGGGATGGTTAGATAGTTTTCCGGCACTGATTGTACCGTTCTTGACTTCGGCAACAACGATCTTTTTGTTCAGACAATTCTTCAAAAGTTTTCCGATTGCATTATATGAATCAGCTAAAATAGATGGTTGTAGTAATTTGCGCTTTATTTTCCAGATACTTCTACCCTTGAGTAAACCAGCAATAGGAGCCGTATCTGTAAATGCATTTATCAATGCCTGGAATATGTATATGTGGCCGCTACTCGTATCCGGATCGGATAAATACCGGACAGTACAGATAGGCGTTAGCATGATGAACAGCGTAGATTCGGAATCGATTGTGCTGATGTTAGCGGGAGTGGTTATCGTATTAATCCCGTCACTACTGATTTTTGTTGTTGGACAAAAATCACTCGTTAAAGGTCTGTTTTCAGGTTCAGTTAAAGGTTAATGATATAAAAATAATCGTACACAAAAAAAGGAGAAAAAATAATGAAAAAACTAAATTGGATTCAAACACTTGCTTTATCCGCAACAAGTTTACTTGCTCTTGGGGCATGTTCAACTGGCGACGCAGATACAGAAGCTCAGGCTGAAGATACGGGAATCAAGCAATCAGAGACTGTCACTGAAGACGCGTCAGCTGAAGGCCAAACGATTACGTTCTGGCATGCAATGGGTGGTGCTGGTGGAGAAGCACTTGAAGCGATCGTAGATAACTTCAATGAAACAAACGATCAAGACATCACCGTCGTATCTGAATTCCAAGGAACATATGATGACGCAATCACAAAATTGAGAAGTGCTTCCTTAGGAAACATGGAGGCTGATGTCGTTCAGATTTATGATATTGGAACACGGTATATGATCGATTCTGATTTGACGATTCCAATGCAACAGTTTATCGATGCAGAAAGCTATGATGTTTCTCAAATCGAGCCGAATATTGCTGCTTACTATACTGTAGAAGACAACTTATACTCTATGCCTTTCAATTCTTCTACACCTGTTCTTTATTATAATGAAGCATTATTTGAAGCAGCTGGTATTGAAGAAGCGCCGTCTACATTAGCGGAAATTGGTGAGATGCAAGATGCTTTAACTGAAGCAGGTGCGCAAATGCCGATTTCATTGACTATATATGGTTGGTTTGTAGAACAATTCATTGCTAAACAAGGACAAGAATTTGTAAACAATGGAAATGGTCGTGAAGCGATTCCGACAGAAGTAGAATTCATTGAAAATGGCGCAATGCAAAATATTCTTGAAGAATGGTATGCGCTATATGAGTCAGGCGCAGCGCCGAATGTTGGACGTGACGGAGGGTCTCCTGAGTTCGTATCTGGTCAGTCTGCAATGATGATCGGTTCAACTTCTAGTCTTTCTTCTATAATGAGTGAGGTCGGTGGAGAGTTTGAAGTTGGAACAGCTTATCTTCCTGCTATTTCTGAAGAAGATCAAGGTGGCGTATCAATCGGTGGTGCATCTGTATGGGCTATGGATAACGAAGACTCAGATAAGGCACAAGCTTCTTGGGAATTTATTAAATATCTTGTGACGCCAGAAATTCAAGCTGAATGGGCTTCCGCAACAGGCTATTTCCCAATTACAACAGCGACTCACGAAGAAGAAGTATTTAAACAAAATATCGAAGAATTCCCACAATTCCAAACAGCCATTGACCAGTTACATGCTTCTAATCCAGAATCTCAAGGTGCTTTCCTAAGTGTCTTTCCAGAAGCGCGTCAAATTGTTGAAAATGAAATTGAGAATATGCTAAATGGTTCAGCTACTCCCGAATCAGCTGCTCAAGAAATGGCTGATCAGATCAACGAAGCGTTAGAGAACTATAACTTAGTAAATTCCCCCGAGTAATTAAAAGGAGCGTGTATGCATGGCAGAAGTACAATTGCGACAAGTCAGTAAAGTCTATGACAAAAATACAGTCGCAGTAAAGCCATTGAATCTACAGATCAAAGATAAAGAATTCGTTGTTTTTGTTGGACCTTCTGGTTGTGGGAAATCAACAACATTAAGAATGATTGCAGGGTTAGAAAAGATTACTGATGGTGGATTATATTTTGAAGATCAATTAGTGAATCATATTCCTTCTAAGGATCGCGATATCGCAATGGTTTTTCAGAATTATGCACTATATCCTAACATGACCATTTACGACAATATTGGATTTTCTTTGAAGATGCAGAAAATCAAAAAAGAAGAGAGAGATGAACGGATTCGGGAAGCGGCAAAAGTGTTGGGTCTAACCGAATATCTAAATAGAAAACCGGCTTCTCTTTCAGGCGGCCAGCGTCAACGAGTCGCATTAGGGAGAGCGATGGTTCGTAATCCTAAAGTGTTTTTACTGGATGAGCCATTATCAAATCTAGATGCCAACCTTAGAGTTGCTATGCGCTCTGAAATCGTCAAATTACATCGTAAGCTACAGACGACTTTTATTTATGTCACTCATGATCAAACTGAAGCTATGACAATGGGAGACCGGATTGTTGTCTTGAATGATGGCGAACTAGAACAAGCAGACACGCCACTGAATTTGTATGCTTACCCAAAAACAAAATTTGTTGCAGAGTTTATCGGTAGTCCACAAATGAATATTTTCCCTACAACTTTACATGTAGAGGATGACAAAAGTTATATCTACTTCCAGAACCAAAGCATGACTATGGGGAGTAGTATTCAAAATAGACTACCGAAACAAGTGGTAACGCAACCTGTTTATGCTGGTATCCGACCAGAAGCTTTCGAACTTTCAGAAGATGAAAATGGTGAGACAATCAATGTCACGGTAGAAAACATTGAGAATATGGGAAGCGATACGTATATCTTTTTTCATGTAGAAGATAGAGAACAGTTAATGATTGCTAGAGTACCTTCAGATACGGACGTAACCTATGGAGATCGGGTTCATTTGAAAGTCGATTTCAACAAGTGGCATCTATTTGATCAAGAAACAGAACAAACATTACTCCGTGTGCCATTTGAATCAGAAGAAACATCTAAAGAGGAGGTTCTAATATCATGAGTAGTTTGAATTTTGCGCATAGAGGCTTCAGTAGCCAGTTCCCGGAAAATACCATGCTCGCTTTTGAAAAAGCAGTTGAAGCAGGGGCTGATGGTATTGAACTGGACGTTCAGTTAACAAGGGACAAAGAAGTTGTCATTTTTCATGACGATACACTGGAACGGTTGACGAACGGAACAGGAACGTTAAGGAATTTTACGTTAGCAGAACTTCAACAGCTATCCATCGGTTCTCAGAAATGTGAAGAAGTATTAGGTCAACAGATACCAACACTTCGAGAGTATTTAAATTGGGTATCCGACACAGAATTATTAACAAATATTGAATTAAAAACAGCTTCCGGTGATCCTACTGGTTTAGAACAGAAAGTTCTTGAGCTCATAGACTTATTCAATGTAAAAGAAAAGATTATCATTTCTTCTTTTCATGTAGAAAATATGAGTCGAGTGAAACAGTTAGACTCTGAAATTCAGACGGGGCTGTTAGTAATCGATTGTGACGAAAAGACTGTCCAAAAAGCTCTAGAGTTAGAAATGGATTATCTACATCCTTTGGCGAGTAAACTGGATAAAACAGTCATTGAGCATATCAATAAATTGAATTTAAAAATCAATACATGGACAATCAATGAAGTATCGGATCTGCAAAAAGCGAATGCTGCAAATCTTTACGGAATTATAACTGACTACCCAGATAGACTGAAAGAAATACAAGAACAGTCTACTGAATTAACACATTAGAGAAGTGAAAAATAGAGGAAGAGTGATATATCGCTCATCTTCTATTTTTTATTAATATCAAAGTGATAAATAAACTCAATTAAATAGATTATAGAGGGTTTACTCATTTAATAAATAAAGGTAATTGAATTAACGAAAAATAGGCCATTAAGTTTACAAAGCATTTTTATACTTAAATTGTATTAAAGAAAGGGAGGAATCTCAGATGCTACTTACCGCTCATTCTGGAAGTGATGCTACACCAAACAATAGTCTAGAATATATTGATAAAATGATTGACTATAATATAGATTGTCTAGAACTAGATGTAAGACGTGCGCAAAATGGTCAACTTTATCTGAGTCAAGATCCGATATATTCATTAGATCTAACTTCTTGTCTATTAAATTTGGACACTGTTTTTAAGTATATTGCTAAAAGATCTTCAAGAATCCGAATCAAATGCAATTTGAAAGAAAAAGGGCTTGAGGCAGAAGTACAATGGACTGCGGAGAAGCGAGAATTATTTGATCAAGTAGTCTTTTCAGGAACTGTTGAACCTTCGCATCTTTTTGTATGGGATAGAGATAAAATTTTTTATAATATTGAAAACTGTCTACCCAATATTTATACCGTTAAGGAATTAAAGAGAGCTCACTTTGATGTGGACATTACTTTTGTAGGAAGCACAAATTGCATACTCTGAATCTTTGTTATGAGTATTGTTCAAAAGGGTGGATTGAACTTTGTCATCAGAATAATATACAATTATCTGTCTGGACTGTAGATAATCTTGAAATGATTCAAGCGTATGAGCAACAAGATTTGTATAGCGTTACTACCAATCGGGCAATCGAATATCTTAATAAAAGAACTCTTAAAAAATCTATCGTTAGTATAAGATAGATTTTTTATTTGGAATCAATGAGTTTAGATATAAACGTATACATTTAATTGTATATTTATACTAAAAAATTGTAAAATTTGGAAATTAGTTTAGATTGTATTCAGTTAATACTATTCATTATTATCTAATTAATAGTAGCGTATTAAAAAAAAACGATTGACATGTAAAGCGTATTTACTAATAATCTAAAGTTATTCTCATATTTATTTAATAATTGTAATGTTCTAGGAGGTTCTCTTGATTGTTTCAGTTGCATGCATGCTGTATAATTAAATAATTGTCGTATTGAAAATTGAAAGGGGCACTAATGAATACTATGAAAATTAAAAGGAAAAATAAAGTCACAATAGGAATATTGTTCTTATTTACATTGTTATTAAATCTAGCCTTATCTCCTGTAAAAGTGGATGCAGCAGAACCGGTGAAGCAATATAACATTGCAACAGACGTAACATTCGCACCATTTGAGTTCCAGGATGAAGATGGAAATTATGTAGGAATAGACGTTGAGATACTTACAGCCATTGCAGAAGATCAGGGATTTGAATTTGATTTAAGACCGATGAACTTCAGCGCAGGACTTCAAGCGCTTGAATCGAATCAGGTCGATGGTATGATCGCGGCGATGAGTATTACGCCTGAACGTGAAGAAGCATTTGATTTCTCGGATCCTTATTTTGATGCAGGTCCCGTTATGGCCGTCCGCGAAGACAATGAAGAAATTGATTCATACGAAGATCTTGAAGGTAAAACAGTTGCAGTAAAAGTTGGAACAACTGGAGCGGAATTAGCTAGTGAGCTTCAAGAAAGTTATGACTTTGAAATCAACCAGTTCGAAGACTCGTCAGGTATGTATGAAGACGTCGTTTCTAGACACTCTGACGCAGTATTTGAAGATTATCCCGTTATGGCTTATGCGATTCAGCAAGGGTTAGAACTAAGATTTCCAACTCAACCAGAAGAAGGAGATTCTTATGGATTTGCAGTTAATAAGGGCGCGAATCCTGAGTTGATTGAAATGTTCAATGCTGGATTAGTGAATATTAGAGAAAATGGTACTTATGAAGAAATTACAGAAAAATATTTAGGAGATAGCGTACAAACTGGTCAAGCAAGTGGCTTCCTCGGATTACTACAAAGTAATTTTAGCAACTTAATGTCTGGTTTGGGACGCACGTTAGTATTGACATTGATTTCATTCGCAATTGCGCTCCTTGCCGGAACAATTATTGGCTTGTTCAGTGCAACACCGAGTAAAGTGCTTAATGTCATTGCAGATATCTATGTAACAATCTTACGAGGTATTCCGTTGATTGTATTAGCATTCTTTATGTACTTTTCGATTCCTCAGTTGTTCGGATTGCAAATTACAGCTTTTACAGCCGGGATTATTACATTAAGTCTGAATACGACGGCTTATATTGCAGAGCAAGTTCGAGGTGGTATCGCTGCAGTTGAAAAAGGTCAGCTAGAGGCCGCACGTAGTCTGGGGTTACCTTATGGAGTTTCTATGCGTAAAGTCGTATTACCGCAAGCCATTAAGATTATGATTCCGTCACTGATTAACCAATTCGTTATCACATTGAAAGATACATCGATCCTCTCCGTTATTGGAATCGTAGAATTGACACAGACAGGTCGAATTATCATTGCCCGTAATTTCCAATCTAGTTCAATGTGGATTATTGTGGCGTTAATCTATCTTATTGTCATTACCCTATTAACGAAACTATCTAATCTGATTGAAAGGAGATTAGTAGCAAATGATTAAGCTTAAAACAGAACAATTAAGAAAAAGTTTTGGAGATCTTGAAGTCTTAAAAGGACTTGATATAGAAGTGAAAGAAGGGGAAGTTGTTGTCATTATCGGGCCTTCTGGTTCTGGTAAAAGTACTTTCTTACGCTGTATGAATTTATTAGAAAAAGTTAGCGGAGGGAAAGTGATTGTAGACGATCACGACCTAACAGATCCTTCTCAAAATATCAATAAAGTTCGTGAAAATATCGGCATGGTGTTCCAGCAATTCAACTTATTCCCACATTTATCCGTTACAGATAACATTACGTTAGCACCAAAACAATTATTGAATCTGTCGAATGAAGACAGTAAGAAGCTAGCTATGAAGTTACTTGAAAGCGTTGGTATGGAAGATAAGGCTGATGCTTATCCAAGTTCATTATCAGGTGGACAAAAGCAACGTGTGGCAATTGCCAGAGCGTTAGCCATGGATCCTGACATTATGTTGTTCGATGAGCCGACAAGTGCTTTGGACCCTGAGATGGTTGGAGAAGTACTTGGAGCAATGAAGAAATTAGCGCAAGAAGGAATGACGATGGTCGTCGTTACACACGAAATGGGCTTTGCTAGAGAAATGGCAGACCGTATCGTCTTTATGGATGAAGGACATATCGTTGAAGTTGGTACACCTGAACAGATTTTTAACAATCCACAAAGTGAAAGAACACGCGACTTCTTAGATAAAGTATTATAAACAATCAAAGTTTCACTTAAACGCATAGACCTGCAGAAGAAATCATTTTCGATTTCTTCTGCAGGTCTATTTTTTCAATCATTATAGTGTTTGTCAGATGTCACCTTGTTGCGTACTTTTTAATTGATCATTCTGCAGATAACCTAGTATCTACCAGTTCCATAACCTCATCAATACTAATAGGCTTATACTCAATCATGTCTGCTCCGATATTGACGGCTCTTGGTCCTAAGGTTGTTTCAAAGTGAGGCGTCTGTGTATCGTGTGCATGGCCGTAAAGATGGATTGCTCCGCGGAAATAGCCATCCCATTCCAAAATAGGATAATGAAACAAGACAAATTTTCTTTTATAGTATTTAAGCGTGTGGTAATCTTTGACCCACTCAAAATGATTAGGATCAAACTCTTTGTCTTTAAGATATTGTTCATGGTTACCTTTAACTAAATATTTTTTACCTCGTAGCTTTTTCAATATGGCATTGGCTTGCTCGCCAGTCCCTCTATATAAGAAATCTCCTACTATATAAACTTCGTCTTTCGGAGAATGAACGACACTGTTCCAATTATCAATCAGTTGCTCGTTCATTTCAGCTACATCCTCAAAAGGTCGGTGGCTGAACTCAATGACATTTTCGTGAAAGAAGTGCATATCTGCGATAAAATATTTCATACATTGCATCCTTCATATTCTTTTTTCCCTAAAGGATTGTCTTTTAATATACCGAAAAATTCTGGTTAGATGCAAGCTAGTTGTATTTGGATAGACAGTAAGTATTAGATACTACTATTTATTTAATTTACTAAAAAATATTTACACCACAAACTTCAAAATCATGACGGGTGCTTTCTTCAAGAGCGTCGTCCGTAATAATACCCTCCCCCATTAAGGGTGCAACATTCAGTAAGGAATGGATACTAAATTTACTTGAGTCGCCGATTCCGTAGATACGGTTCGCTTGCTTGAACATCGCTTTCTTTAGTTGTGATTCCCCAAAACCGTAATCTGTAAATCCTGATTCCAAGGATACACCACTGAAACTCATAAAAAACACATTCATGTGGAATTGCTTGAAAAACCCCGCACTAGATTCTCCTACAAAACAGAGTTCTTCGTTTCTAACGGAACCTCCTGGCAAAATCAGTTGAAAGGAACTTCTTTTCGCTAGTTCAATGGTGATTACAATCGAGTTTGTCAGAATCGTCAGATTTTTAAAATGCTGAGTCAGTTCAATAGCGATTTGAGTATTTGTCGTACTAACATCCAGACTAATGACCTCATTCTCTTTCACAAAATGAATGGCTTTTTCAGCGATGACTTTCTTTTTAACAGAATTCAAGTTGGCACGATATAAATAGTCTGTTTCATGAACAAATTCTCTATTCAAATAAGCACCGCCATGCATACGGATGATGATGTTTTGTTTCTCAAGGTACATGAGATCTCTACGGATCGTTTCCAGTGAAAAATTGAACTCTTCTGCAAGTTTGTTGTTTTTGACCGTTCGGTGAGTGGGAAAGTATTTAACGATATTTTCTTGTCTTGCGTTCATACTGTCCCTCGTTGTATCGTTTCTTATGTGTATAGCTTACTAAACTTTGTGGGGTTATTTGGTTTTTACATGTAAAACACACATAAAATAGTCCGATTGCTAGCGGGACATCGATGGATATCGCTGAGGTGATTTCGTCAGAAAACAAGATGGATCAAGAAGACATTTTAAAATAGTTGCGTGAGCATTACCACAAATGGACGATTGCGCATCCAGAAGCACTGATTCCGCTGACAAAATTAAAAGACCTTTTTCAAGAATTGAAAACAGCAGGTTTCAAGATTGGAATCGCTACGGCAGATGACCTGGATGTAACAGAGTGGACGGCGCAGTATCTTGGGGTTAGAGAGGATATTGACTTTCTAGGGACAAGTGAGCAATTCCGAGCGAAACCGGATGTTGAGATGCTGGATGCATTCTGTATGAGTACGGGACTAGAGAAGCATGAAGTGATTCATATTGGGGATTCTGTAGCGGATATGGAATTTTCCCAGCATGGTCACGCAGGAATCGCGGTTTTGTCAGGAGCGGGAACACGAGCGGAACTTTCGGCTTACACAGATTATATCGTTGATTCGCTAGATGATTTGATTCCGCTGTTACGAGAGACATTCAAAATGGGTCGTTAAAAGATAATCTACAGTTAATGAATGAGAACTCTTAGCTGTAGATTTTTTTGTTAAAGATGATTGAAATAATAGATGTAAAGGTATACAGTAGACTTATCTAGTAGATTAAGAATGGAGTGAGCCTTGATGTTTGGAAAAGACAAAAATAATGCAGAAAATACAACTGAAAAACGATTTGTTGTGAAAACGACCGAAGCAGTCGATGATCTAGGACAATATTCTATTGTCGTCGATCAAGTAACCGGCGTACATTATTTACAAACATGGGTAGGGGCTGGGAGTAGTATAACGCCTTTATTGGATGCACAAGGTAGAGTTGTGATAGAGCACCATCCGAACAACTAAAAAAGGTAAAGATTTTTGAAACATAGGGGGAAATGATTTGTTAGATAGCACAGGCTTTGATTTGTGGGCGGAAGAATATGATAAAACAGTAGAAGTAACGGAAGAAAATAATGCGTATCCATTCGCTGGGTATAAAAGTGTCTTGAACAGTATTTACAACGAGATCATGAAGCGTCCAAATTCGAAAGTATTGGATATAGGGTTTGGTACAGGTACGTTGACGGAAAAGTTATACGAAAAAGGCCATGAAATAAGCGGAATTGATTTTTCAGCTAAAATGATTGCTATTGCAAAAGAGAAAATGCCCTCAGCCAACCTAATGGAGTGGGATATTTCTAATGGATTACCTGAAAAGGTCACGACAAATCAGTGTGACTTTATCGTCAGTACATATGCACTCCACCATTTATCTGATAAAGATAAAGTGACCTTTATTAAAAAGTTGATCAGTATACTGAAAGATGAAGGTGAACTGTTTATTGGAGACGTTGCTTATCAAACAAGAGAAGCGTTAAATGCGTCCAGGCAAACTTATCAGGATTCTTGGGATGAGGAGGAATTTTACCTAGTTGCCGATGAAATTACAGAAGCTTTGAAAGGTGTGGCTAGTTGTAAATTTTACGCTAAATCCCACTGTGCTGGAGTGTTAGTTATTAAAAAATGACGGTTTACAATAAGTATAAGCATATTTGACAGAGGATTTTCGTTTAATAAAGTAAAGGGATTCTATACGATTGACGCTTACAAAATATAGGGGTGAAAATATGTCAATAGAAAATCAAGAAAACTATCAAGCACCAACAGAAATTAAAGATTTGGATATCGTGAACACGTATGAATTGGAAGAAGCTGCCAAAGAAGTTGTACCTAAAGGTGGGTACGGGTATATTTCTGGAGGGTCCGGAGATGAGTTTACAAAGAAACAGAATATTGAATCGTTTAACCACAAAGGGGTCCTGCCACGTGTACTAGCAGATGTTGAGAACCCTGATCTGGAGACAACCATCTTAGGACATAAAATCAGAGCGCCGTTTATTATGGCACCGATCGCAGCACATGGATTAGCGCACGAAACGAAAGAAGCGGGAACAGCAAAAGGTGTTGCCGAATTTGGAACAATTATGTCTATCAGTGCATATTCAGGGGCGACTTTTGAAGAAATTGAAAAAGGTCTAAATGGTGCACCACGCTGGTTCCAGCTGTATATGAGTAAAGACGATGAATTGAACAAATTGATTGTAGATGAAGCAAAAAAAGACGGTGCTACGGCAATTATCCTTACGGCAGATGCGACTTTAAGTGGAAACCGAGAAACCGATATCCGAAATCAGTTTGTTTATCCATTTGGTATGCCCATCGTTTCTCGTTATTTAACGGGTAGTGGAGAAAACATGTCTTTGAATAATATTTACGCACAGTCTAAGCAGAAAATCAGTCCAAAAGATGTGGAGTTTCTAGCGAGTTACTCTGAATTACCCATCATCGTGAAAGGCATTCAAACACCAGAAGATGCTTTAATTGCGATCAGAGCAGGTGCCGCAGGTATCTGGGTATCCAATCACGGAGGCCGTCAGTTAGATGGGGCACCAGGTTCATTCGATACACTTAAAGGCATTGCTAAAGCTGTTGGAGGAGAAGTTCCGGTTATCTTTGATAGTGGTGTTCGCCGTGGAGAACATATTTTTAAAGCAATAGCTAGCGGAGCGGACATTGTCGCGCTCGGTCGTCCCATGCTTTATGGATTAGCACTTGGCGGATGGAAAGGCGTGCGCTCGGTACTCGAATATTTTGAAACAGATTTGAGACGTGTGATGCAACTTGCAGGAACGCAGACAGTAGAAGATATTAAACGTGCGAAATTGTATGATTTCAAGAAATAAAGAATAAACATAGTAGCGCATTGTCCATTTTATTTATAAGAAGAATAAACACACCAGCAAAGAAATCCTGAACTTTAGATAATCTTTGCTGGTGTTTTTTTAATAAAAGCATGCTATTTGGGAGTGACACATGGAAATGTTAACAGCGATACAAAAGGCTTTAGAAACCAGAGGACCGATGATTCTACTAGGAGTACTCTTTTTAATTGGTGGAATTTCATTAATAATTATTGGAATGAAAATTCGGAAACAAAGTAGATCTTCAGCTTTGGTAAGTATGATACTAGGGATTTTAGTTATACTTGGCGCACTCTATTTACTGATATGGACAATTGCGTTTGGAGTCAACGCTTAATCAAAAGGTTTATAGAAAGTAAAAGTATTGCAGATATTTTTAAAGAGGGTGAGGCTAAAGTTACACTGAATTTTTAAGTTAGGATCACATTTTTTTCAAACTATTAATCAATTACATAAAAATGAATTGGGGTGAGCGTTTGTTTTCTTTGCAACCATTCTTCGCTATGGTATCGGCGTTTATCTATGTAGGAATTGTCTACATATGTGTTCGAAAGGAAAAGAAATCTATAAAGTTAAGTGTGACCATTTCAGCAGGTGTATTACAAGGCGTGTTTCTTTTTCTATGGTTAAGACAATCGGTCTATTTCATGACTACGTCAAATGTAGGCTTTCCGGCATATGAGAGGTTTGCTCAATTTGTAGAAATCGCCTATATTGTATTAGCGATTCCATTTGTCATCGTTCTTTTAAGGTATATTATCAAAATAATCGTAAGACACATTCAGTCTTACTGGTTAAGAGGGATCGTCATTAGTGTTTATGCAGGTGCATTAGGTGGAATCGTGTATCTAGGCCAATTAGTTTTTTTGATTCTATATTATGGACTTGCGCCATAACAGCGTAAAAAAAGAAAGCTGAACTGTTTGTGCAGTCAAGCTTCCTTTTAAAAGGTTATTTGTAATACACTTCGTCCAAAAACAATCCCTGAGAAGGAACGGTTATTCCGGCATGGCTTCTAATGCCACTTTCAAAGATTTCGTCGATACTTTCAGGTTCCAAGTCTCCTGTACCGATTTCTAGCAAAGTGCCCATGATGATGCGCACCATTTTATGCAGAAAGCCTTCACCTACAAAAGTGAAATGCAAAAGACCCCCTTCTCTTTGAATCGTAATTTCGTCTATCGTTCGAATGGTCGATTTTTTCGTTTTTTTGAGTGCGGAAAAGCCAATAAAGTCATGTTCTCCAAGTAATTTCTCGCAAGCAGACTTCATCTTATCTAGGTCTAATTGCTCAGGATAGTGAAAGCTATAGTTACGCTCAAATGCAGAAGGCACGACCTGATTCCAAATATAGTAGCTATATTGTTTCCCGCTAGCGTGATAGCGAGAATGGAATCGTTCAGGGACTTCTTTTAATTCCTTAACGATAATGTCTTGCGGAAGGTAACGAATCAGATGCGCTTGCATGGTTTGAAGATCCATCGTCGACTCTGTCTTGAAATTAGCCACTTGTCCTCTAGCATGTGTTCCAGCATCCGTACGCCCTGATCCTACAATTTCAATTTTTGTTCCTGTCATTTCTGAAAGGATGTTTTCAATCTTGCCTTGGATGGTCTTATCTGAATCACCCAGTCTTTGCCAACCTGAATAGCGGCCACCATCATACTCAATGGTCATTTTAATATTTCTCATTTTATCCCTCTTCATTCTATGAGTCTGTTTATCGTTCATTTAGTATACCAAAAATCGGTTAGGTCTTTAGATTATTATGAATATAGGAAATAATTAGATTGTGAGCTCGCTGATTTTATACTATAGTTTATGTATAAATAAACGCAGATATTAATTTAAAAGGAGGCATTTTCTATCGAAAATAAACGCCCGTTAAATTTTGCGATGATTAGTGTTATGCAATTTATTTTTTCGGTTTTAGTCATTTTATTGCATTCCAATAGAGTCTTTTATAACGATGTTTTTCACTTCACCCAAAAGAGTATATTCAGTAGATTAGCTGTTCCATTCTTTTTGATTTGTTCGGCATCTTTTTACAAGCGGAAGGCTCGAAAAGAAGGGTATTTCAAGAGGTCAATCGTTCAATATATCTGGTGGAGTTTTTTTTACTTACCTTTAGGTTATGGTTATTTTATGGAGTTGGCTTTGCCGATGATTGCGGCGCCACTAGCGGTCATTGTGGGGATGATCTACTCAGGAGTCTGGTATCACTTGTGGTACATTCCGGCATACTTGTTTGGCGTTTTTTTAGTTAATAAGCTGAAACAGTACTTTAGTATGCGAATTGTTTTAATGATTTCGTTAGCTTTATACATAACCGGTTCGATTGAAACTTATTCTGGGTATCTGCAGAACACTATCCTACTTGAAGGGTATCAACTCTACCGAACAGTCTTTCTAACGAGTCGGAATGGCTTGTTTTATGTTCCGGTCTTTGTTTGCGCAGGATACATTATTGCAAGTGAAGAACAAAAAGGGCTATTCTCTGAATATTTTTATAAGAGAAAATTGTGTTTATCCTTAGTGTTGCTTTGCTTGGAAGGGAGTATCATTTACTTTAATCAAGGGATAGATAAGAACTTTATGCTATCTTTTATACCAGTAACATTGTTTCTATTTATCTGGGCAAAAAACACGTCAATTTGGATGCATAAAAATTTACATATATTAAAACAGCTCAGTATCTATTATTTCTTTATTCATCCGATTTTTATAGAGCTTGCGAACCTCTTTTCAAAAGATTTGAGTGAAAAGATCGGGGTTCATTCAGGCTGGGTCGTCTTTTTGAGTACATTAGCTGCTACTCATCTCACTTCACTTGTACTGATTAAATTCAATTTAGTGGAACGAATCAGTTGGTTTTCAAACACACGATTTACAGAGAAAAACAAAAGTTATTTAAAACAATCACAAATAGAAATAGAGTAAACAAAAACGCTGCGGGTATCAACTACTCCCGTAGCGTTTCTTCGTTTTCTTCAAAATAGTGTGTAAGATTACGTTCGGCTGTCTTAAATAGATTAGAGTCGGGATTTAGACGAATACTTTGCTGATTCAAGTATACAGAATCATCCATGAGAAGCTCAGGTAATAGTTTGGGGCGGCCAGTCAACGTAATTTCATACTTGAAAAACAAATCGCCCATCGCATCAATCTGAAAGGTACCGTAGCCTTTTTCAGATTCTGGTATACGTATGTTTTTGATTAGTGACATAATAAAGACACCTTCCTTTAAATGATGTAAGCGGTAAACCTATTATAACAGGTTCAAAATGTAAATACAGTTAAATTACTGTAAACCAAATATATGTTTCTATAGAAAAGGGTTTTTGTTAAAATAAAGGCGAGGACCAAACAGAGAATGGAGAAGGTTACATGAGAATTTTACATACAGCTGACTGGCATATTGGAAAAATCGTGAATGAATTTTCGATGCTAGAAGATCAAGAATATTATTTAAATCAATTAGTAGACAAAGTAAAGCAATTGAACGTTGATGTACTTATTATGGCAGGAGACTTATATGACCGAGCAATTCCACCAAAAGAAGCCGTCACATTAGCTAATAGAATCATCACTCGTTTGATTAAAGAAGTGAAAATCCCTGTTCTAGCGATTGCAGGCAATCATGATAGCAACGAGCGCTTAGAATACGGTGCAGAATTGCTTGAAACGAGTGATCTTTTTATAGAAGGAACACTGAAAAAGACTACTAGAAAAGTAACCATTAATGGGGTGAACTTCTATTTATTGCCATTTGCGGATCACGTAACAATCAGGAAATTACTAGAAAGAGAAGATATCAAAGATCTAGAGGATGCTACAAAAGTGCAAGTGGAATTGATCAAAGCGGAGATGAACTTGGATGAAGTCAATATCCTGATTGCTCATGGTTACATTGTGAATCAGACAAAAGATTCTGTTGAAGATTCAGAATCTGAAAGACCTCTAAGTATAGGAACCGCTGAATTTGTGGATGCCAGTATTTTCGAGGACTTTGATTATGTGGCGCTTGGTCATTTGCATAAAGCTCAGAAAGTGAAATGGGATAAAGTCAGATATAGTGGCTCACCTTTGAAATATTCAAAATCTGAAGTTCCGCATAAAAAGAAAAGTTGGATTGTAGAAATAGAGAAAGATCGATTAGATATTGAGCCCGTTGAAATCGAACCACTGAGAGATATGCAAGTGATTAGAGGCTCTTTTAATACGCTAATGGAAAGTGAATCAAAGGACTATGTGTTTTTTGAGCTGGAAGATAAAGATTATGTAATGGACGCAATGAATCAGTTAAGAAGACGCTATCCTTTCGCGATGGGGCTGGAATATATTGGTCGAGAACGCTCAGATGTAGACGCAGCGAAACAGACCCAGCAAACATTGCAGAAAAAAACGATGGTTGAATTATTTGAAGATTTTTATGCTACGTACAATCAAGAAACATTAGATACCAGACAAAAGTCAGCAGTAGAACAGATTATGCACGATGTACAAAAAGGAGAAATATAATGCGTCCCTTAAAATTAGTCATGAATGCTTTCGGTCCCTATAAAGGGAAAGTAGAAATTGATTTCACACAGTTATCTCAATCATCTCTGTTCCTAGTTAGCGGACCAACTGGAGCTGGTAAAACAACCATTTTTGATGCGATTGCTTATGCGTTATTTGATCAAGCTAGTGGAGATACAAGACAAAAAGATACGTTCAAATCTCAATTTGCCAAGGATACGGATCTCAGTTACGTGGAACTGGAATTTGAATTAGGAGAAAACCGCTATTTTATTCGCCGTGAACCCACTCAAATTGGCCCTGGAACGCGGTCGAAAACAAAACAAATTCAATCCAACGTGGCCTTTCATAAAGGTAATCAAGTGACGACTAAAGTAAAAGAGGCCAATGACGAAATTCAACACATTATTGGCTTAACGTATGATCAGTTCAGACAAATCGTCATGCTCCCACAAGGGTCATTTAAAAAAATGCTGGAATCCGATAGTGGAGACAAAGAGAAAATCTTCCGAAATATCTTTCAGACAAAACAAATCGAACAATTTCAAGACCGATTAAAAGCGAAAGCGAAAGTTCTATCAGATCAGTATAAAAGTAACGAACAAGCAATGAAACAAGCGTTCTCAACGATTGAAATAGAAGAGAATGAAACGTGGACAAAAGCAATTGAGCAGTTTGATATTAAAAGAATTCTAGAAATATTAAGAGAGACGATTGTAGAAGAATCAGACGAATTGAACTCGGCGAAAGAAACCATCTTTACATTCCAACAGGCATTAAAAGAACAGGAACAGATTTTAAGTTGGCTGGAACAGAAAGAAAAGAATCTAGCAGAGCAAACAATTCTCAATTTAAAACGACAAAGTATAGAGCAGAAAGAAGTCGCTTTAAAGCAACATATAGAAGCTATAAAAGTGGCAAATGCTAAAGCAACGCTAGAAGAAAGTTTAACGCAACTCAAGAAACAAGAAGTGAGACTTGCTGAGTTAAAAGAGCAACAAGAGACACTGAAAAAGCAGGAAACAGAGCAGTCGGTGAAACTAGAAGCAGTTAAAGTAGACTTTGATAACCTGAAAAATATCCGAGAAGCCATTTCGAAATTGAATGAAGCGTTAACGATTATTGATCAAATTGATGAGAAAGATCAATTGATCGAACAACAAAACAAGACAATCGATAAAAACCAGCAGACGATAGAAGAGTTGAAAAAGCAGTTCATCAAAGTAACAAAGAGTATTGAAAAAAGTGAAGCGACGTTAGACTCAATAGAACAACTACGCACTAAAATTGGTGAATTAAAAGAAGTTATGGTCGTTTCCAAAGAAACTTTAACTAAACTGAGTCATCGCAAAGAACAGCTCGAGCAGGTTTGTACGCTTCAACAAAAAGAGCAGGAAGCCATCGTTCAGTGCGAAGCAGCTAAAGAAAAAAAGGAACAGGTCTATCTCAAACTAGTTAAAGGAAAAGCTGAGTATTATACGAATTTAGCCAGTACACTTGCAGAAGGCTTGGTTGAAGGAGAAGACTGTCCAGTATGCGGATCAGTTCACCATCCAAACAAAGCAACAACAAGTGCAAGCACTTCAACAAAAGAACAAGTAGAGGCATTAGAATTAGAAGAAAAACAAGCGAATACTGCTTTTGTGCAAATAGAGACTAAATTAGATAATATTCAAGCAGATATTATTAGTCGCTGTGAAGAGCTTGAGATCGAACAGTCGCAAACAAAGACAGAATACGAAAAAGCGAAAGTAGACGAACAAAATATAAATGAAACAGTCAACGGATTTGCAATAGAACTTGAAACAGCAGAGCAAGAGGTTAGTGAAGAAGCAGAAATGAAAGAACAGCTAGAAGCATTACGCAAGCAAGCGCAGTCGCTTCAGACAGAACAGCAACAATGTCAGTCGACAATCGAATTCACGAAGACTAGACTTCAGGAAATAATAGAAGAAAAAGAACGACTAAAAGATAAGCTATCTAGCGAAAGCAAAGAAGAACTAAAACAAGCAGTCAGAGAAAAAGAACAGTTAATTGAAAAAACGGAAAAGGAATATGAACAACTTCAAAATCAAACGCATGAATTGAGAAGTGAGTTAGCTTCAACGAAAACGGCGATCGAATTAACAGAATCTCAACTGAAAGAAATCGTTTTGCGCAAAGAAAAGCTTGAAAAAGATTTTGAGCAAATAAAAGAGGTCAGTAGCTTAGGAGACAAGTTTGCTGACTATGTTTTAGAAGAATCTCAACAAGTATCATGGTCTGAAGAAGTGGAAACATATAAGCAATCGGTACTGGTCAATCAAGATCGAATCAATCAACTAGATGAGCACTTAAACCAACTGGAGTCACTAGAAGAAAAAACAGTTTATGAAGAAGCAATAGTTGACATTAAAACTAAAATTCAGGAATTGGACCAAAAAAGAGATATACTATTAACAACCACTTCGCAAAATCAGCGAGCTGAAGAAACAATCAAAGGTTACTACAATCAGAGTAGTGAAGTAGAAAAAGAGTACCAGCTATATGGTATGTTGTCTGACATGGCGAATGGTGCCAAGCAAACCGATTATATTTCATTTGAACGATACGTTTTAGGCATCTATTTTGAAGAAATCCTGATAGCAGCCAACCAACGATTCAGCCAGATGACTAATAATAGGTATGAGCTTCAAAGACAAACGGAAAAAGGTAAGGGTTCTGGAAAACAAGGACTGGATATGGAAGTGTTTGATCACTATACAGGGAAGACCAGAAGTGTGCATACATTATCTGGAGGCGAAACCTTTAAAGCGTCTCTAGCCTTAGCTCTAGGTCTCAGTGACGTCATACAGAATCAAAATGGCGGAGTCAGTGTAGATACGCTATTTGTTGATGAAGGATTTGGAACACTTGATTCAGATTCACTAGATATGGCTGTTCAAACTTTACTAGACTTACATCAAAAAGGTCGCTTGATTGGAATCATTTCACACGTTGATGAACTGAAAACAAGAATTCCAGCGCACATTGTTGTTGAGAAAACGGCTACAGGGAGTACAGCACACATAAAAAATTAACACTTCTCTAGGATAAGTGTCTTTCCTTTAAAAATCTAATAAATGAGCGTTATAATTAACATGTAGAAAATAGAAGTTATTAGATGAAAGGAAGGATTTAATTGAATAAAGAACAATTAGAACGAATGAAATCTGGGAAAGGATTTATTGCTGCATTGGACCAAAGTGGTGGTAGTACACCTAAAGCACTTGAAGCCTATGGTGTCCCGGAGACAGCTTATTCCACAGACGACGAGATGTTTACGGTTGTTCATGAAATGAGAACGCGTGTAATCAAGAGTCCCTCATTCACTTCCGACCACATTCTAGGCGCTATCTTATTTGAAAATACGATGGACCGTATGATTGATGATAAATACACGGCAGATTATTTATGGGAAGAAAAAGGTGTAGTGCCATTCCTTAAAGTCGATAAAGGTCTAGCAGAAGAAGTTGATGGCGTTCAAATTATGAAGCCAATGCCTGACTTGGATCAGTTACTCAAAAGAGCGGTAGATCACAACGTATTTGGTACTAAAATGCGTTCAGTAATCAAAGAAGCGAATGAATCAGGAATCAAAAAAGTTATAGACCAACAATTCGAAGTAGCGCAACAGATTTTTGAAGCAGGACTCGTTCCAATCATTGAGCCTGAAGTAGATGTCTACAGTAAAGATAAAGAAGCGATAGAAGAAATTTTGAAAGCTGAAATTAAAACACACTTGGATCAGTTAGATGAACAGACAAAAGTTATGCTCAAACTGACGATTCCAAGTAAAGTGGATACGTACGTTGAATTCACGGAACATCCAAATGTTGTGCGTGTCGTTGCATTATCAGGTGGATACAGTAGAGAAGAAGCAAATGAAAAACTTTCTCAAAACAAAGGATTGATTGCGAGTTTCTCTAGAGCCTTATCTGAAGACTTGAATGCTGAGCAGACAACAGAAGAATTTAATCAACATTTATCGGATGCAATCAGTTCAATCTATGAAGCATCTGTATCACCAGAATAGAAAAATAGTACGAAGAGCTAAGGGGGCAACGAATCGTTGCTCCCTTTTTGCGTATCATTATAGTAGTCTATACATAAGATGAAACACAACTATAGTAAAGAATAGGAGTGAATAAAATGAGAAGAGATGAAATAGAGAGAAGAAAGCTTTTTCTTATTGTCGTGATGATTGGCAATTTGTATGTAGCTTACCTAAGTTACGAACAGTATAAACTGAGAATACAATTCTTTAGTAATTGGCCATGGCAGCCTGTCTTTTTACTCGGCATTCATCTCATCTGGTTTATATTCAATCTCTATCATTTTATGAAAAAAAGTGAAATAAGAATTTAAAACGCTCGTTGTTTAAAGCTAAGAAGACTGAAAGGTGTGGCTGTAGTTGAAGAAAGGATATATATTTAAGTTTATATATGTCGTAATAATGGTTATTTTAATGGTCTATAGTTACTTTATAGATGCAATGATAAGAGAGGCGACTCCCTTTTATATCGTAATTATTTTTGGATGGTTGAGCATGCAAGTTTACGATGAAATAAGGTATAAAAAGTCTAATGAAGAGGAGCGAACAAGTTCAGAAAAAAAGATCGACTGGGCTCTATTAGGAATTGTTTGCATTAACGCATTGGATGTTGTTAGATCAATTATATTATACGGAATCACCTGAAAAATTAAGAGATGTTTGTATAAAATTTGAATATTTATGCAAAATGAATTGACTTTCGAGTAGAACAAGATTAAACTAATCAATAAAACTTAAAAGCGGGAGAATTTTATGTCAGTGAATCAGTATACAGAAAACATTCAAGAATTGATCCAGTCCGTAAGTCCGGAATTAAGAAAATTAAGCGAATATATTTATGATCATCCAGAACTAGGGCACGAAGAGTTCCTTTCTTCAAAAGCGCATGTCGAGTTACTTGAAAAGCATGGATTTGAAGTAGAATATCCATATCTTGGAATCGATACAGCATTCAAAGCAGTGTATAAAGGTAAGGGAGAGGGACCGACCATTGCTTACTTATCAGAATATGATGCACTACCTGGGATTGGCCATGGATGCGGTCATAATTTATTGGGGGCGACGGATACAGGAGCGGGTATTGTCCTTTCAAAATTGGTCGATCAAGTCGGCGGAACGGTTATTGTCTTAGGTACACCAGCCGAAGAAACGAATGGCGACAAAGTGACGATGGTAGAGGCAGGAACATTTGATGATATCGATGTTGCTTTCTGCACACACCCATCTGACGGGTATTATGCAAGTGGAACATCTATGGCGATGGAGGCGATTGAATTCCGCTTCCACGGTAAGACCGCTCATGCCGCTGCTTCTCCTTTTGAAGGAAAAAATGCGTTGGATGCTTGTTTAAATACATTTAACAACATCAATGCGCTTAGACAGCAGCTTCACCCTTCAGCACGTGTTCATGGTGTCATTAAACAAGGTGGAGAAGCAGCAAATATTATTCCAGATTTCACAAGAGCAGAGTTTTATGTGCGTGCGATGGATATGCCCTATTTGAATGAACTCAAACAAAAGGTGATTCAATGTGCCGAAGCAGGAGCACTAGCAGCTGACTGCAAGATGGAGTGGGGCCATTACGAAGCAAGCTATCAAAATCTCATTACAAACAAAACCCTTTCTGAAAAATACAATGAGAACATGAGGCGTTTAGGAATTGAAATGGACACAGAAGAAAAAGATTCTATGGGTTCCATGGATATGGGGAATGTGAGTCAAGTCGTTCCAGCTATTAATCCATATTTTGAGATTAGCAACGGAAATAGCGTGACTGCACACACAGTCGAGTTTAGAGAATATACAAAGACAGAACCAGCTTACGAAGGAATGGAAAAAACCATTGCAGCCTTTACACAGACAGCTCTTGATTTGATAATGGACAAACAACTCTTAGCCGATGTAAAAGCAGAGTTCAATTCTAAGTTCTAAAGGAGGTTTCCTCGTTTTGGAGTTGAGGAAATTAAAAGTTACAGATGAAATAGCGTATATAAACTACATTAAAACTTGGGGAAACGAAAAGATTGTTCCAACTTCTTCGGATCATGGTGAAAAAACATATCAAGATTTTCTACAAAAACTGATGCAAGCAGAAAAAGGAACAGAACAAGGGGTACCCTCTGAAACATACTTTCTGTTTCTTGAAGAACAAGAGATAGCCGGTGCCATAAATTGTCGTTATCAGCTTAATGACCAGTTAAAACATATCGGTGGTCATATTGGCTATGGAATATCTCCCGTACACAGAAGAAAAGGGCTGGCTCATCTGATACTGGGTAAAACGTTACCGCTCTTCAAAGAGAAAGGAATTGAGCGTGTATTACTGACAGCCGATGATGATAATTTGGGTAGTGTACGAACGATCAAAAATCATCAGGGACAAAAAATCTCCTCAGATATTAAAGACGAAAAAATGTTTAGTCGCTACTGGATAAACGTATAAAAAGACCCCAACTATCCATCTGTTCAAAACTGACGGGTAGTTGGGGTCTTTTTAACGCATATTATTCTGTTATTAAGCCTTCTTCAATTAAAAATTCTCTAGCCACGTCTTCTGCTGTTTGACCATCGTAATCAACTTGATAGTTCATAGCACGCATTTGATCGTCAGTAATTTGACCACCTAATGTATTCAATATATCTTCTAGCTCCGGATATTCCTCTAGAAGTTCATTTTTCAGTAGTGGAGCTCCTTGATAAGGTGGGAATAATTCTTCATTGTCTTCTAGTACAACAAGATCATATTCTTCGATTTGGCTATCTGTACTATAAGCGTCGAGTAAGTTTATATCACCACGCTCAACGGCAGTGTATCTCAGCTGCGGTTCCATCGTCTGGACATTTCCAAAAGAAATACCGTACATATCTTGGATACCTGGATAACCATCTTCGCGGTCATTGAATTCTAGTGTGAATCCCGCATTGACTTGATCCGCAACTGAAGTAAGATCAGCAATCGTTTCTAGATTGTTTTCTTCTGCGAACGCTCTTGGAACAGCTAAAGTGTAGGTATTGTTGTAGTCCATTGGTTCAAGAAAGGCCAAATCATATTCTTGATTCAATTGTTCAGCGGCATCCATATAAACGGATTCAGCTGAAGCGCCGGGTTCAGGGACATCATCAAAGAAAGTAGCCATAACAGTTCCAGTAAATTCTGGATAGATATCGATGTCGCCTGATTGTAAAGCGCTGAATACAAAAGACGTTTCTCCAAAGTTTGGTTCAACTCTAGCAGTAAGGTCAGACTGATCTTCAATCAATAATTTATACAAGTTCATTAAAATTTCTGGTTCGGTATTCAATTTACCGGCAATAATCAAATCATCTTCTTCATTAAGAAGGGGTGGCACAAAGATGATACCTATGATTAAGGCAAGACCGGACCCTAATATAATGGCTGTCTTTTTAACGGAAGTTTTTTGAAGGTAGCTCAGTAACCAGTCGAAAAAGATAGCTAATAAGGCAGCCGGTATAGCACCAAGTAAAATCAAGGAGTTGTTCCCCCGGTTGATTCCGAGAAGGATTAGACTACCAAGTCCACCAGCACCAATTAAGGCAGCGACTGTGGCTGTTCCTATAATCAAGACCATACCTGTTCTGATTCCGGCCATAATAACAGGAAGTGCAATAGGAATTTGGACTTGAATGAGTTTTCTAAAACGACTCATTCCCATAGCGTCAGCAGCTTCATCTATAGCTGGATCGATTTCTGCTAGTCCAGTGTACGTGTTTCTAAGAATAGGGAGTAAAGCGTAGACAACCAGTGCAATGACGGCTGGTAAAGTTCCGATTCCGATAAGCGGTATCAATAGTCCTAAAAGAGCCAACGAAGGAACTGTTTGGAAAATTGCTGTGACCTGAATAATCGGTTCTGCGATTCGTTTATGTTCGGTCAGGATAATGCCTAAAGGAACAGCAATTAAAACGGCAATCAGTAAAGAGATGAACGATAATTGCATATGTTCAAGGAGCGCTGTCCAAAAATCACCACTGCGCTGCTGGAAGGTTTCTATAAGATTCATTAACTATTAGCCTCCTTTGATGCAGATGCTTCTCCTGCAAGAAAGCTGATCAGATTAGATTTGGATACGGCGTAAGTAAGTGCTTCATTTTCATGATTGACGGAAACTGTCTCATGATCTGAAAGAAGTATCGTCAATTCTTCAACAGTTGCTTGGGCAGAAACGGAAATTTTTGGTAAGTTTTGAGGTTGACTATAAAATCCTGCATCTATTAAGTCCTGTACGTATTTTTCTTCTTTATAATTTGGAAGACCTGTCTGAATAAATTGGCGAACAAAATCGTTGGCAGGGTGCTTCAGAATTTCTTCAGCTGTTCCGACTTGTTCAATCTTACCTTTGTTCATCAAGCAAATACGGTCTCCAAGAGTGATGGCTTCTTGCATGTCATGTGTAACGAAGACAACAGTTTTCTTAAGTTGACGCTGTAAATGCAGTACATCTTTTTGAAGGTTATTTTTAGTTATTGGATCTAATGCGCTGAAAGGCTCGTCCATTAAAATGATATCTGGGTCAGCAGCCAAAGCTCTGACGACGCCGATTCGTTGCTGTTCACCACCAGATAATTCTGTTGTTTTACGATGTCTGTAGCTATCAGGATCCATTTTTACACTCTCTAGTAGCTCCGTTACGCGGTTCGTCATATCTTCTCTGGACCACTTTTTCATTTCTGGTACAACCAGAATATTTTCTTCGATCGTCATATTTGGGAATAACCCTACTTGTTGTAGAACGTATCCAATATTCCACCTAAGTTCCTGTAAGTCATAATCGCTGATGGGTCTTCCTTCAATCCGAATATAACCTTCTGAAAGGTCGATCAACTGATTGATCATTTTGAGAGTAGTTGTTTTACCACTTCCACTTGGACCAATCAGTACGAAAAACTCACCTTCTTTAATTTCTAAAGAAAAATCTGACACGACTGCTTCTTCATTATATCGTTTATGTACTTTCTCAAAACGTATCATTTATCTGCTCCTTTAAAATTTCTCTTATATCCTTAAGTATATCAAAAGCAATTCCACGACCTGTACAAATATGTCTTGAGAACAAGACAATACTTCATTATAATGCTTAGCTAAAGGAGTGATGATCATGAGTTTGACGATTAGAAAAATTGAGCCACAAGATGACCAAATAATGGGTGAAATTGTTCAGAGGAGTTTAAAAAACAGAGGGCTAGCGATTTCTGGAACAGCCTACTTTGATCCTTATCTATTTCATTTATCTGAAGTATACAAAGCAAAAAGATCAGACTATTGGGTTTTAGAAAAAAACGGAAAAATCATTGGTGGCGGCGGTTTTGGTCCATTCGGCCAATATGAAAAAATCGGAGAACTACAGAAATTATATATTCTTGACGAAGAACAAGGAAATGGGTACGCGCGTATGCTGATGAAGCAAATTATTGAGAGTGCTAAACAGGACTACGAAGAACTGTATATTGAGACGTTCAAGTCACTGGATACTGCCAATCAACTTTATCTAAAATACGGATTTGTTTCGTTAAGTCAACCATTAGAAGGTTCTGAACACGGAGCGTGTGATACATGGTTATTAAAAAAACTATCTAAATAATCTTACAATTCTAAAGTCTTTAGAAAATTTCTAGAATTCATTAGCAAAACGAAAATGAGGTAACTAAAACATATTATGCATATAACCGTTTATAAAAGGCAATACCCTAAAAGTTTGTGTTAAATTGTTCCTTTTATTAGGTCTGGGTTGTGGTACACTTATCTAGTAAGTTTTGGATGAGAATAAAATGATAAACCATTCATTTTTAGATTTTGGAGGAGCTTTTTAAATGATCAGAGAAGTTGTATTTGAAACAATTAAATATATGTGGCGTAGTAAAAAGAACCGGCTTTTCATGATCTTAACTTTAGGAGTGATGCTGGCGTACTCAATAGTCCTCTTACCCAATACAGCCGGTCTTGAAGAGGTAGATGTTCAGCAACTTGAACGAGAAATGCTTGGAAATGAGCAAACGTACAAAGATGCTTTGCTAAAAGGGCAGACTGTTCCGGCTGTTATGACAGGGACTTCAGCTTATGAAGCAGCTCGTACAGAATTCTTTAATCAACGACAACTACTCACGGCGCTTCAGCAGGGAGATGCAAGGCGGTATCTAGAAATCAACTATAGGCCAGACATTACGGAGCGCGTAATCGTACAGGAATCACTTGATTTAAACGTTCCAGTGATGGGGAGAGAAGCTGAGAATGTTTTCCAGCCTATAAAGAATCAGGCATACATATATGAAGTAGACGCATTGAATTTCCATATCGTACACGATCGAACGAGTCTTCAGCAAATTCATCTTTTTCTCATCGGTCTAGGACCCGTTCTTTTATGTTTAGGTGCAATTTTTATGATCAGCGATATTACGGTGAAAGACCGTAAGTTAACAACTCAAAAAGCAGGCGTGCCTATGAAGTGGGCCGGTTACTTGTTTATCCAGTCAATAACTGCAGTGTCGTTTGTTCTGCTATTTTATCTAATCTCTGCGGGTATATTTTTTATCTTAAACGGACTCCTTTATGGTTTCGGGACCCTTTCTTTACCTGTAGGTCTGTTCCAGTTTGATCAGACGAATCAAAGTATCTATACGAGTCCGCTAGAGCTGTTTTCTATCGGTCAGTTTCTAATTAGGATAATTCCATTTTTCCTTTTGATTCTTTACTTGATCAGTAAATTGAATACAATCTTTAGTCTCCTATTCAAGCAAGAAGTCGTTGTTTTGATCAGTGGTGCCTTCATGATTTTATTCCAACAATTGTATTATGGAGTAGAAACAACTGAGCTCTTAGGAATCAACATCAGCTGGTTTCCTCAAACCTATTTAGATTTTGGGAAAATTGTTACAGGAAGAGTCAATGAAGCAATGTTAGAAGGAGATTTTTACATGCGAGGCCTACTCGTCTTAAGCATAACAATCCTGATAGCGGAAGTTCTGGTTTATTTGACTGCTAAACACATCACAAGACAGAAATTTGTACGATAAGGAGAGAGTCGGATGAAAAAAATTGCCTATTTCGAGTGGTTAAAGATTGTACGAGATTGGAAAACCAGAGTCATAGCGGTAGGGTTTTTATTATTCTTCGGAACTTTTTCTTTATTGTATCGCCAGCAAGAAGTGGTTTTGCCGGTTATGCAACTAAGAGGAGAATATGCAGATGCACAGCAAATCTTCAGGCTTATACCCGATCAGCATTTTGAAGGGGAGACGGGCGAAGACGTTCAGCGCGCACTTGGTCGAAATGCAACTTTGATAGGACTGAATCAATACATACTAGCACAACAAGAAGGAAATACAGTATCTGGTGTGGAAAAGGTCGTTTCTGATTATTTAAGTAACGGTCGTCAGATTGCTGAAAACAACCAATTTTTGTACAACGCGACGGAATTTGAGTCACTCGATCTTTTAAAAGAAGTGTATTTACCAGCAGAAGAAGAAATAGAAAAAGACTTGAAATTTTATGAAGCACTTGAAGTCGATGATTTGAATATTGAATGGAATCCGCTAGCCTCCTCACAAATTTTGAAACAGCAAGTAGAGTTAGTAACAGGAGTCATTTTATTCATCTTCATCGCACTTCTAGCGGGGGATCAGTTTACTAGAGACCAAGTCAAAAACTGGAGTGTGACTCAAGGAATTCCAATCTCTTGGAAGCGGCAATGGCGGTCACGGAGTTTGATGTTGTGGGGAATCATCTGGTCTGTGACACTTCTAGGAGTCGCTACAAGCTATTTAAGTAGTCTGTTTTTTGAGACATCAGGAACATTAAACTATCCAGTCCCCATTTATTTAAATCAGACCATAGAATATCTTCCGATTTGGCAATATACATTGATTTTGCTAAGCTCGGGCATGATTTTGAGTTTTATCGTATTACTGATTGCGAATGGGCTAAGCTGGATGATTCGAAATATCTATTTAACCATATTACTTGTAACAGGCTTATATTTTCTTCCAGCAATTGGGGGGCAATTAACGTCCGTCTCTTCTTGGCAACCTTCTTTTTATTTTAATATTCAGCAAGTCGTTCAGGGAACGAGCGCTAGACTATACGGATTAGAAGCAATAGAAATCTGGAAATTACCAATCGTCCTGTTTTTACTCTGGGTGATTCTGGAGCTTATTTTCAACTATATTTTTAATCTGATTCCGACACAGACGCTCGGTTTGAAAAGGAGAAAATCATTATGACATTGACCGTGAAAAATTTAACGATTGCTTATGGAAAGAGAACGGTACTAGAAAATATCAGCTTTACAGTAGATAAAGGAACCATCATTGGTTTAGTCGCACCAAATGGTACAGGAAAAACAACTCTATTTAACGCAGTGATGCGTTTTATTCCAGTCCAAGAAGGCGAAGTTTATTTGAACGAGAAACAATATACAGAAAAAGAAGCAGATGTACTAGCACTTCATAAACAAATCACTTTTTTTCCAAATCAAGATGACCTATATGAAAACTTTACCGGTACCGAACATATTCAAATGTATGCAAAAGTTTGGTCAGGAAAAGAATTAGCTGTGGATGATATTATTGATCAATTACAGATGAGAGACTATGTCGGGCGACCTGTAAGAACCTATTCTCTTGGTATGCGACAAAGACTTTGTTTTGCTATGATGGTTGCTGCTAATACACCGGTCATGTTTATGGATGAAGTAATGAATGGTCTGGATCCAGAAAATGTTTCACTAGTGTCAGATATTTTAATTAAATTAAGGAAATCTGGGAAAATCATCATCGTTGCTTCTCATTTATTGGACAATTTAGATGAGTATGCCGATAAAGTCTTTTTCTTAAAAGACAAGACATTATTCAGAATCAATGATCATCATGAGCAGAAACCGGATTTTTACAAGGTTGTTTGTTCAAAGGAACAAGTGCGTATTTTGGAACAGACAATGTTATTACCTGAAGAGACCATTCATTTAGGCAATAGTATGCTTTGTATTCCGGTTGACGCATTGACCGAAGAAGAACAGATAGTGTTGTTTAGACAAATTAGGTCGCTGAAAAATACAGAGTTAAAAGTCGGACCACTAGGCACGTCTGAATACTACTCGCACATTTATGGACTAGAAATTCATTCGTTTGATAGGGGGAGTCAGACGAATGCTGAAACAGCAGAGTAAACTCACTCAAATGGTTGGAACGATTATGCTGATAGGGTTCTTGTCTGGATGCTCGGGTTATGCGGGTATTAGAACACCAACTTATGACGGAGAACCTGTCCAAATAGACGAAGAAGCTGTCGCTGCTTATAGAGACCACCGAGAAATCATTGGAGAGAATAAAAAACTGTATTTACAAAAACCCTTTAGTCCTTCGTTGAACGAGCCGGCTCTGGACTTTACCGAGGGAGATCCCGTTCTTTTAGAATCCGGTCAATATACAATTGGTGAAGATTTACCGGCTGGTAGAGTTTATATGAGGGGGGCAGACAGTAATTTTGCTCCTGATCAGCGGATCATTCATGTAGGGACAGTAACGATAATGGATGAAGAAGACAATCTTTACTTTGAAACTTTGTTCAATGATGCGGCAGGGATCAAAGAAGCCTATATAGATCTTCGTGAAGGTCATCTGATTAAAGTAGTCGGAGAAAATCCGGAAATCATGGTTAATTATGAGGATTCGATGCAAGTAGATACGAGTACAACACTGATAACTGGTCAATATGAAGTAGGAAAACAGATTGATCCCGGTACATATGAAATTGCGAACGTCATTACTCCTGGAGTAGGCGTCATGTACTGGTTTCAAGGGGATCAGATACCTAGAATTATTGAATTGTCGGTTCCTCAAGCTACTATGACCGAAGAAGAACTCGCAGAGGAACGAAAAGCCGGTTATCTCAATGAAACAGAATATCAGCTTCAACTTGAAGCGATAGAACAAGCTGAAACCCAAAGACCGACAGTGAACCTTGAGACAGGAGATCGTTTATCTCTACCGATGGTTCATACACTAGAGTTGATCAAAGTAGAATGATATAGAAGTAAGGGAATAAGAAGGTCATAAGGGGGAGAAAAAGATGTACGAATTCTGGAAGCAAGCAGAATGTTTTTATGGAACAGTGTTGCCGATCGTAGCCATTATTTTTTTTATAGTCCTGATTGTTGGTCTCTTTATCTTTTACTATACGACTAAACATAGCAAGAAGAGAAAGATTATGGGGGGCATGTTTTTAACGATTTTTGTAGGGAGCTTAGTCTTTTCTGTCTGGCAACACATAAAGTACCAACATTGGATCGAGCAGTCGGCTTATATCAACCCCGGTGTTCGAAATCAGAGAGAAATTATGGGAAGCGTTGTACTAGAAGATCCCAAGATGGCTTTAGCTTATCAGAGAATTGATTTAAGAGAACAATATAGCCAGTTAGATATGTATCGTGTTCGTAAAGAGAGCAGGGAACTGTCGAATCGCTACTTAGGCTTAAGAGACAACCGTCATTACTTTTCGCTGGGTGGCGACGAACGGTATGCCTTCTGGTATACAGGGGACGTCGAGTTTACGGAAGAGACAACTCATATAACAGGGATTTCTTTTGAATTGAATGATGACCGATTTGAACAGCTTGGATTCACACCAAGTACCCCGAATTATTTAGAAACCATTTATATCAATCAAGAAGAGTTTGACCAAGCGGAACAAGAGATTCCGTCAGAAGTTTTTCCGTTTTCAGAGGCATTCACAGAATGGATTACATCGTAACGAGGTTGCAGCGTTAAATTTGAATAAAAAGAAGGTAAACAAATGTATGAATTTTGGGTAAAAGGAGAAACGCTTTATACGATGATCTTGCCGGTATTACTTGTTGTTTTAATGGTTCTTTTAATTGTCATCGTATTTCTTTTTTACTATACAGATAAAAAAAGTAAGAATAGAAAAATAGGAGCGGCGATTGTTTTGCTTTCTGCAGTAGGCGCTATTGGATATGGATACTTTCAGCACACAAGCTATCGTCACTGGCTAGAGCAATCTAGCCTAGTCAATGCTGGGGTTAGAGACCGTTACGAAATAATGGGTTACGAAGTCTTGGAAAGTCCAGAACTCGTAAAAAGTTATCAGTCTATGAACCTGCTGGATCGTTTTCAAGAGTTGGATATGTACGAAGAACAGCCAGTAGAAGAACAAATAGAGTATACCTATTTGGGAACAACTGGGCGGCAACATTATTTTTCTATGGGAGACGAAGAGAAATATGCTTGGCGTTATACAGGAGAGGTCGTTTATACAAACGAACCGACGCATCTTTCAGGTAGTCAGTTCCGACTATTGGATAATCGGTTTGAATCGTTAGGATTTATAGCTGAATCGCCAGTTTATTTGAGTACTTTTTATATCAATCAAACAGATGCCGATCAAGCATCGGGCGATATTCCAGTCACGATTATTCATCCTTCAGAAGTGTTTAAGAATTGGAACTTAGGGCACCAGCCGACGAAAGGGACGAGTTTAGGATATTAGAAGGTATATTGTAATCTGTTCAGCATCAAACGGATATTGTGTTTGTTCTCAGTACGCTGTAAAATATAGTTTAGACTACTGAGAAAGGAGCTTGAATGCAACTATGGAAGCTTTTACACTATTTCGTCCGATCTTTTATATTTTACTAGGATTTCTGGTGCTGACTTTGATTGTCTCTCTTATTCCCAAAGGAAGAGATTCCAAAATCAACATGGTCTCTATCTTGTTGATTTCAGTAACTCATTTGGTCATAGCTAGCGTACTGCTTGTAATTGAAAATCAGTTACTAGATAGATTTTCCTTGGAAGGCGATTCTATCAGCTTTTACACTTACTTAGCCATACTATTTCTGAGTATTTTAAATCCTCTCATTTACTACATTAGAAATAAGCAAAAACGTCGAGGGTCTTATCGATTCAGTTAACTATAAAAATAGGAGAACCGAGCAGTCTATCGCTCGGTTCTCCTATTCTTTATTTCAGCTATTTTATTTTTGGTTTACCACCAAAGAAATAGAATCCTCCGCCAAATGATGCGAGGGTCACCACGCTAATGATAACAACTGGCTTGGGGATGTTTACAGAATCAGAAACGCCAGCTTGATTCGCTTCTGTGTCTTCAGTCTCTTCTGTGTTTTGATTATTGTTGGCCGGTGTATCTTCAGACACTACAGCTTCTTCGTCTGTTTCTTCCTCGTCGACTTCTGTTTCTTCTTCAATATCTTCTTCCTCTGCTTCTTCAGTCTCTTCAAAAGCAGCAGGAGAGAAGACACCCAGCGTTCCAACTTCGTTTAAACTAGAAACGACAGCACCATTTTTATAAGTACTATCTAGAATGATCCATTCTTCTTCATCGTTACTCCAGATATATAAGTGATCTTGATTTTCTTCTGAAGCATCTGAAAAGAAGCGATACGTCATGTCGGATTCGAATTCTGTGATACTTGCGCCATTTACGGTCATATTCATTTGATAAAGAGGGCTTTTAGCTTCTTCGATGTTAGAAACCTCTTGTGAAAGATCTTTGCTGAACCTTAAAACCGTTTCTCCTTCTTGGAAATTACTTGAAGGAATGAGCCATTCCATATCCAATTTAGCAATCAAGATGCTGATGTTTCTTTCTCTTAACATAAGAACTTGTTCAGACGTTAAGGAAAGTTGATCAATAGATTCCATCGTAGCATCAAATGAAACAGCGATTACGCCATTGTCTGCGACAGATGCGAAGTCTTCTTCAGAAAGCAAGGCTGTTCCATTACTTTCTGACGGACGAATCCAGACAGCATTTTCAGAAATATCTACAGGTTGTTCTTCTTCTGAAGTGGTCTCTTCGTTTTCTGGAGTTTCTTCAGGTGTTGTCTCCTCAGGGACATCTGTAGATTCAGAAGGGCTCTCCGTTTCAGTTCCAGTGCTCGGTTGCTCTGAATCTGTTGGTGTCTCTACTTCTTCTTCGTTTTCTTGAGGTTGTTCTGTCTCAGGTTCCTCTTCAACTTCTTCAGAAGGGGTTTCTTCAACCGGTTCCGTTTCTTCAGGGACGGTTTCCTCTGGAGTTTCTTCCGTTGGTTCTTCTTCAATAGGCACTTCTTTTGAATAACGCACTAGTCCAAACCCATAACGGTCATCTCTACCTTCAGGGCCAAGGTCAGTAGCGTTGCTTCGAAGAAGTGAACGAACTTGTCGAGTGCCTTGTTTTTGCATTAATAAAGCAGCGATTCCCGCAACATGCGGCGTTGCTTGAGAGGTACCAGAGTTTTCGACGTAACCACTTCCGGTATTGTTTAAACTATTAATAGAACGGCCAGGTGCAGCCAACTCATTTTCAAGTGAAATCTTAGAGTCACTAGCAATTGTTCTGTTTCTATCCACGCTAGAAACGGCAACCACTTCTGGGTACGCAGCTGGATAATCTATACCAGAAGATCCATTTCCACTAGCGGCAACAACAAGGGTACCTGCATTTGTGGCAGAAATAATAGCATCGTGAATGTCTTGATTCGGATTTTGAAAACCAGAACTGATGTTAATGATGTCAACACCTTGGCTAATAGCCCATTCAATACCCGCTAATAAATTACTGGCTGAAGTAGAGTTTCCTTCTCCAGAAGGATACACCTTTACTCCAAATAATTGAACGCCTGGAGCGATACCTCGAACAGAAGACTGAGCAGAAGCGCCAATAACACCCGCAACATGCGTTCCGTGTCCATCTGTATCACTCGTGTAGGGATCTTCTTCTCCAAAAATACTATATCCACCAGCGTAGGTGATATCAGGATGATCGTAAAATCCAGTATCGATAACCGCTACTTTTCTGCCTGCTCCGGTAATACCTTCATCCCAAGCATCGAAAGCTCCGACCATTTCATTATTCCAATCATTATCTGTTAAAGCTCTACTAGAAACTTCCGTGTCTTCAGAAGTTGTCATTTCCTGATCGTAACTGACTCGTCTGACGCCTTTTTTCTGGCTAATTTCTTTCACTGCTGAAGCAGGAACGGTCATCGTTTGAATCGGTAGGAAGTCGAGCGTTCGTACATTTTGATAGCTTGGATCAAGCGTTTCAGCATCTGGAACGGTTTCTTCATAACGAACGATGATATCAACGAGTTCGCCACTGTCAGCCGTTTCTTTACTAGCTAAAACAGAATATGTTGGAGCGAGCAGTGTAAATATAAATATAAATGCTAAAAACAGTGAACCAAATTTAAGTATAAGCTTCTTCACTAAACAATCTCCTTTGAATCTTGTCATTAAAATTATCAAATTGTCATGATAATCATTTGAATCATTAAAAATATCTTATCATAGACGTGTTACAATATTAGAGAGAAATCACTCTGTTTTTTCAAATTGTAACGGGAATTGACATATTTTGTTAAAGAATAACCTTATCGATCCATTATAATGACCTTATCAGGAAAATAAAGTGTTTTGAGAGGAAAAGAATCAGCTTAGTATAAAGAATATTCTATTAATCAAACTTATAAATTCAATAAAAAGGAAGTAATGACCCATGAATAGACCTGAATCCATAAAAAGAGCTTTAACCTACTTCAAATCAAATGAAATCTTCTTTCATTTATTTTTGTTATTCAAAAATGAATATGACGCTGCTAAGCATCCTTTAGGACCCGTAGATGTCTCAGAGTTTACAGAAGAAGAGCTTGAGCCTGTTAAAACATTTCTAAAAACCGACCTGGATTTAGATAATAAAACTGTAACGATCGACACGAATCTGTTTGAAGCCAGAATGCAGGAACAGTTCGATTTGTCTTTATCACTGGATGCGTTTCTGACAGAATACTTCCAAGATATGCTGAGTATTAAAGAAACAGAAGGAAAGCAGCCGCATCAGGAAATGAAGAATTTCCTTGATTATCTTGAAAAAGAATATGCTCTACTGACAAGCTGGTTCAATTACCTTAAAAGGGGAACCTACGATAGCCAATGGATTTATCAGCTGATTTCTGAATCACCGAAGGTATTTGAAGACCATGTTCTACATCTTTCTGAAGCCATTCGACTATTACCGGAAAGACCCATCCGTTTAGCCTTATTTGGGCAGATCGTTGCCGGAGAACCACACGCTTTCGAACGCCATTCGACTCTTGGAAAGCTTTTTCTTCACGTGCTTGCTGAAGATGCAAGATACCATGCGATAGAGCCGGTCACCATTCCTGGGAGCAGCGAAGAAGTGAACCAGCTTTTATTAAAGTTCAATATCTTGAGAGACGATGTTACCAACTACACAACACTAGTGAATCTTTATGCAGAAACGATAGAAGGATATCATCCTATGTGGGAATCTGCCGCACATTTACATAGTGTGATGAACGCTCCGATACGAGAGTTAATCAATATTGTGGCTGCTTATCCAGCTCATGAAGCTCAAATTGTATGGGTGATTGAGAACCCGGTCGTATTTTCAAGTATTCTGGATGAAGTTCCAAATGTCCCTATGATTTGTACGCAAGGGAAGCTGACCTTGGCAACAATGGAACTGTTGGATCGTCTTGCTGAAGAAGAAACAGATATTAGATATTGTGGAGACATTACCCCAGAAGGCATTAAGCGAGCGGAAACCATACTGATGCGGTATCCAGAAAACTCTCAACCTTGGAAAATGGACATTCCATCTTATCTCGCTTCGAGATCTAAAGATAAACACTTGAATGACCAAGATCTCGAGACACTGAATACCTATTCTTTGGACATTTTCTCTTGTTTAAAAGATGAATTGAAAGATAGAAGGAATCCAGCTTGCCAAGAAATGCTGCTTGACGAGATGATCAGTGAATTGAAGTATTATTACCAATAGACTATTAGACGTCTTTTATAATATACTCTCATCACAAGTTATATAGTAAAACAGATTGAGAAGGTGAAGGTATGAGTACAATAAAGAAAGTGGCTGAAGATGCCAAAGTATCTATAGCGACGGTTTCGAGAATATTGAACAACGATCCTAGCTTGAACGTTATGGAAACTACTAGAAAAAGAGTGATTGAATCTGCAAAAAAATTAGGTTATCGGAAAAAAACCTTTGATTTTCCGCTATTAAATATTGCTTTTCTTTATTGGTTGACTCAAGAATCAGAACTTGAAGATGTCTATTTTGGAGAAATGAGGCAAGAAATCGAAAGAGAAGCAAAAAAATATAATATTGAAATTACTTGCTATACGATTGAAGAAGGAATAGAGGTTGTTCCAACATCAATTCAAGGGTTTATAGCAGTAGGGAATTTTAAAAAAGAAGAATTAGACCGTTTGAAATCAATCACTCAAAATGGTGTTTTCATAGATACTTCTCCAGAAACCACTAAGTACGATTCTGTTAGACCTGATTTGTTTGAAATAACAGACCGAGCAATTGATTACTTCGTTCAGAGTGGTCACGAAAAGATTGGATTTATCGGTGGAACTTATGTAGATAGAAATATAGACAAAGATTATCCCGATATTAGAGAAAAAGAGTTTGTAGCGAAAATGGAAGAAATTCAGTTGTTGAACAGACAATATATTTTTACTAAACGCGGTTTTACATTTAAGACAGGTGTTGAACTAATGGAACAGGCTATTTCCGAACTGAATGATCAGATGCCAACGGCGTTTTTTGTTGCGTCTGATGCTATAGCCTTAGGATGTCTTCAAGTTTTGAACAAGCGGGGGTACGCTGTGCCTAAAAGAGTCAGCATCATTAGCATCAATGATATCAGCTTAGCTAAATTCGTTACTCCGCCGCTGACAACCTTTAGTATAAATGTAAACGCCTTAGTATCGAATGCGATGAAGCTTTTGTCGGAACAAATTCTCGAAGAAAGAACCTTCAGGAAAAAATTATTTATAGAATCTGATTTAATTGTCCGGAAAACAACCATATGATTGCATTCCGGTAAAATGTTTTACTAAAAAAGTAAAATAAAACCGTTTACATATGGTAAACGGTTTTATATACTTTAGAAGTAAATTAAATGACAATCGATTTAAGAGATGAAAGGAATGTAACTTTATGAAAAATAAATTTTACTTATTGAGTAGTGGTTTGATCGTCAGCTCCCTTCTTGCAGCGTGTGGACCTGGAGAATCTAGTAGTGAAACGTCAACAGACCCAGAAAACAGTGACGGCGCGACAATCGTCATGTGGGAAGACGTTGACAAAATGGTTGGGACAGAAGAAGCCATTAAAGCTTTTGAGGAAGAACACAATGTAACAGTAGAAGTTCAAGAAAAACCTTATGGAGATAATATTGAAGACTTGCGCTTAGATGGACCGGGTGGAACAGGACCAGATGTTTTTGCGATGCCTCATGACAACCTTGGCACTGCTGTAACAGAAGGCTTGGTTCAAGCTTTGAATGTCGATGAAGAAGTTACAAGTATGTATACAGATTCCGCTATGATGTCTCAGACAGTAGATGGGGTTGTATATGGATTGCCTTACGCAGTTGAAACGACTATTTTATATTATAACCGCGACTTAGTGGATGAAGAAAATCTACCAGAAACACTGGATGAATGGTATGAGTTCTCTAAAGAGGCTACTGAAGGCGATGACTATGGATTCCTAGCATTATGGGATCAAATTTATTACGCGCAAAGTATTATGGGTGGTTACGGCGGCTATGTTTTCGGTATGGATGATGACGGTAATTACGATACAAGTGATATTGGTTTAAACAATGAAGGGGCAATTGAAGCAGCTGAATATATTCAAAAATTCTATGCAGAAGGTCTTTTCCCAAGTGGGATTATCGGGGAGCAAGGAATTAATGTTTTGGATTCTTTATTCAGCGAAGGAAGAGCAGCAGCAGTTATATCTGGACCATGGAACCTTGGGCCATTTGAACAAGCCGGAATCGATTATGGTGTAATGGCACTTCCTAAACTAGGAGATGGCAATCAGATGAGTTCATTTGTAGGGGTTAAAAGTTACAACGTAAGTTCTTACTCACAGTATCCTGAACTTGCTCAAGAATTAGTTGAATGGTTGACGAACGAAGAAAATCAATTAACTCGTTACGAAAAGACAATGGAAGTACCTGCAATCGAAGCATTAGCTAACGATCCAATCGTTACTGAAAGTGAGTCAGCACAAGCAATAGCTGAGCAATCTCAATATGCAGAATTGATGCCAGGAATTCCAGAAATGAATGAAGTATGGACCCCTGTAGATTCAGCACTACAAACAATTGCGACAGGTTCTGAAGAACCAAAAGCAGCACTAGATGGGGCAGTTGAGTCAGTCAAGAGTCAGATAGAAGCAAACCATAGCGGAAATTAATAGAGCTTGTAAAAGGTATCTCTTAAGGGAGATACCTTTGCTGTTAAGAAGAAGGAAAAGGTGGTCATGAAACATGCAACATAAAAATAAGGCAGCACTTTTGTCTCTCGTTCCGGGATTGGGACAACTTTACAATCGACAATGGCTGAAAGGCGCTATGTTTTTGGTACTGACAATAGCTTTTGGCTTTGTCTTTGCAGATTTACTCAATATTGGTTTATGGGGAATTGTGACACTTGGTACAGAAGTTCCTCGAGATAATTCTGTTTTCCTATTAGCACAGGGAATTTTAGCAGTAATCGTCGTCGCGTTTGGTATAGCTTTCTATGGATTCAACATAAGAGATGCATACCGAGTGGGAAAAAGAAGAGATGAGTCATTACCTTTATTCACTTTAAAAGAACAATATCTCAATTTAATAGATCAAGGTTATCCGTATTTAATTAGTGGACCGGCGTTATTATTACTGATCTTTTCAGTTGTTTTTCCAATTTTATTCAGTTTCTCAATCGCTTTTACAAACTATAATCTTTATAATTCTCCTCCTGCTAATTTAATTAACTGGGTAGGTTTCGACACATTTATTCAAATATTTACAGTAGATATTTGGAGAACCACATTTTTTGATGTACTTAGTTGGACAATCATCTGGACATTATTGGCAACAACGCTGCAAGTTAGTATAGGAATTTTCTTAGCAGTTCTAGTGAATCAAAAAGACCTTAAGTTTAAAAAGCTGATCCGAACTATTTTAGTATTACCGTGGGCAGTACCAGGATTTGTAACTATCCTAATTTTTGCAGGACTATTTAATGATAGTTTTGGTGTAATCAACACCGGCTTGCTTTCGTTCTTTGGTATTGAAGCTATTCCTTGGTTAACAAATCCATTTTGGTCAAGAGTTGCATTGATCGGAATTCAAGGCTGGTTAGGTTTTCCTTACGTATTTATTGTCACGACAGGCGTACTTCAATCCATTCCTGATGATTTATATGAAGCGGCTATTATTGATGGTGCATCAGCAATTCAAAAGTTTAAAACCATCACTTTACCATTAATTTTTATTTCGATTTCACCAATTATAATCACTCAATATACATTCAATTTTAACAATTTCAATATCATTTATCTATTCAATGGCGGTGGACCAGCGGTATCAGGTTCCAATGCAGGAGGAACAGATATATTAGTCTCGTGGATCTATTCTCTGACTATGTCATCGAGTCAGTTTGCTTTGGCAGCGGCGTTAACGATCCTATTGTCTATTTTCGTTATTTCGATTGCACTATGGCAATTTAGAAGAACAAAGTCATTTAAAGGAGTAAATTAAAATGATCTCTTCAAAAAAAAGTAAGTTAACACGATTATTCTTCACCTATAGTTTTTTGATTGTCGTCATGATTATGATTATTTATCCATTGTTATGGACAATCGGAGCTAGTTTTAATCCGGGAAACAGTCTTGTAAGTACGAAAATGATACCGGATAATCCGACCTTATTTCATTACCAGAGATTATTTTCTGGAGATAATAGTATCCAGTATATTCAGTGGTACTTTAATTCTATGAAAGTAAGTATATTTACGATGGTCGGTACATTGTTTTGTGTATCCCTAACGGCCTATGCCTTTTCTCGTTTCAGATTCAAAGGTAGAAAAAATGGACTGGTTTTATTCCTGTTATTACAAATGATTCCTCAGTTTTCCGCGCTAATTGCGCTATATGTACTAGCTCAGATGCTCGGAATGATGAACAATCACTGGTTATTGATTCTTTTATATATAGGCGGGCAGATTCCAATGAACACCTACTTGATGAAAGGATATTTTGATTCGATTCCAATTGAATTAGATGAAAGTGCACGTATCGATGGTGCAGGAAGTACGCGTATATTCTGGCAAATCTTGATGCCACTGGCTAGACCGATGCTTGCTGTAGTGGCGATGAATAGTTTTACTGGACCACTAGGAGATTTCATTCTTTCATCAACTATTTTGAGATCACCTCAGACGTATACGCTACCTTTGGGACTTTATAATCTGGTCAACCAACGTCAAGGAGCAAGTTACACAACATTTGCCGCGGGAGCTATATTAATCAGTATACCCGTAGCTATCGCGTTCTTGTTTTTACAAAAGCACTTTGTATCTGGTCTGACAGCTGGAGGAACAAAAGGATAAAGTATTCTATTAATGATTTTAATTTAAAAGCAGAAAAGAGAGGGACAGTTTAAATGAAGAAGCACCAAGTAACTAAAGAAGCAAGATTACTCCACGGTGGGGATTACAATCCTGACCAATGGTTAGATTATCCTGGAATTATCGATCAAGATTTCAAGTTAATGAAGCAAGCTCATACAAATACCTTCTCAATAGGAATGTTCTCCTGGGCGTCTTTAGAACCAGAAGAAGGTAGATATACATTTGATTGGCTCGATGACATATTTGATAGAATAGAAGCGATGGGTGGAAATATGATTCTAGCGACGCCAAGTGGAGCAAGACCCGCTTGGATGTCCCAGAAGTATCCTGAGGTGCTAAGAGTGGACGCGCTAAGAAGGAAACAACTTCACGGTGCTCGACATAACCACTGCTTTACGTCTCCATACTACCGAGAAAAAACACAAGAAATGAATCGGAAATTAGCTGAGAGATACGGAAAACGCTCCGCTTTATTGATGTGGCATATTTCAAATGAATATGGCGGGGAATGTCACTGTGATCTATGTCAGGCTGCTTTCAGAGACTGGTTAAAAGTACAATATAATAACGACTTAGACAAATTAAATCAATCATGGTGGGGGCCTTTTTGGAGTCACACTTTTACAAACTGGGAACAAATTGAGTCGCCTTCTCCAATCGGAGAAAATGCTGTACATGGATTGAATTTGGACTGGAGAAGATTTGTAACAGATCAGACAATTAGTTTCTATAAAGATGAGATCCAACCTTTACGTGAATTGACACCAGAAGTGCCGATTACAACAAATTTCATGTCAGATAATCCTTCTTTCACACCATTTAGAGCGTTGGATTACAGTAAATTTGCCAAAGAAGTCGATGTGATCAGCTGGGATGCTTATCCAGCATGGCATAATGATTATGAGAAAACCTATGAACTAGCTTCTAAAGTTGGTTTTATGAATGACTCATTCAAGAGTATGAAACAGAAACCTTGGTTACTAATGGAGTCGACCCCAAGCCATGTGAACTGGCATCAGTTCAATAAAGCCAAAAGACCGGGTATGCATTATCTTTCTGCTATGCAGATGCTTGCACATGGATCTGATAGTAATCTATATTTCCAGTGGAGAAAATCTCGTGGGTCTTCAGAAAAATTCCATGGTGCAGTCGTTGACCATGATGGTTCCACAGAAAATAGAGTATTCAAAGAAGTCGCTAAACTTGGAAAAGCGATGGAAGATCTTTCTGAAAAGGTTGTAGGATCACAAAGAATTGCGGAAGTCGGTATACTTTACGATTGGGATAGTGATTGGGCGCTTGAGCACACGCAAGGGTTTGGTTTACAGACAAAATTATATCCACAGACCTTACAAAAACATTACCAGGCTTTATGGGAAAAAGATATTCCTGTTGATGTCATCACAAAAGAAAATACATTTGAAGAGTATAAACTACTTGTTGTGCCCATGCTTTATTTAATGAGCGAAGAGACTGTTCAAAGGTTAAAATCATATGTAGCGAATGGTGGAACCTTGGTTTCAAGCTACATTACCGGATTAGTCAACGAACACGATCTAACGTATTTAGGTGGGTGGAAAAAAGAACTTCAAGAAGTGTTCGGAATTGAACCACTTGAAACAGATACTTACTACGCAAGTGATTCAAATGAAATGACATTCAATAACAAACAGTATAAGGTTCGTGACTACGCAACGATTATTGACGTCAAAGAAGCAGAAGTATTGGCTCGATATGAAAGAGATTTCTACGCGGATAGTGCCGCAGTGACTTTGAATACTTATAAAGACGGAGAAGCTTATTATATCGGAGCGAGAGCTGATGATGACTTTAACAGAGATTTTTATAATCAGCTAATTGAGAAGCTAGATCTGTCTCCAGGTTTGAAAGTCGGGCATGGTATTGGCGTGTCTGTTCAAGGGAGACTATTGGATGATGGAAGCTCTATCGTATTTATCATGAACTTTACTGAAGAAGAGCAAGCAATTGAAATTTTGGAAGACGTCAAAGATAGCTTTACGGGAGAAACGTTGAGTGGTCATGTATCACTGAAACCTTATGAAGTACGTGTAGTAGATAAAAATAATTAGTAGAAATAAGGATAACAGAATAGGGTGTTGGATTATTTCAATACCTTATTTTGTTTTGTTATAAAATGGTAGCGATTACCTGAAAAGGAGAATAGAAATGAATCTTACTTGGTTGAAAAGACTTATGTTAATTGGAAGTGTCTCAGTAACGTTTTTGCAAACAAATAGCGTTCGTGCTGAAGAGCAGCCGATAGTATCAGATATTTTTGTTGAAAAAGTAGAAGGAATCTCAGATGACTTTATTCACGGAGTAGATATTTCAAGTGTAATAGCTTTAGAGCAAAGCGGTGTGAAATTTTACAATCAAAATGGACAAGAACAAGATGTATTCAAGACGTTTAAAGAATCAGGAACTAATTATGTTAGAGTCCGAGTATGGAATGATCCATTTGATTCTATGGGAATGAGTTATGGTGGCGGAAATAACGATGTAAAAAAAGCTATTGAAATTGGTAAACGAGCTACGGAAAATGGGATGAAAGTTTTAGTGGATTTCCACTACTCAGATTTCTGGGCAGATCCAGCTAAACAACAAACGCCAAAAGAGTGGGAAGGATACAATTTAGGAGAAAAAGAACAAGCAATCTATGATTTTACCTATGACGCAATCACTCAAATGAAAAATGAAGGTATTGATATCGGTATGGTTCAAGTTGGTAATGAGACCAACAACGCGATAGCTGGAGAAAACACTTGGCAAAATATGTCGATTCTTTTCAATGCTGGAAGTAGGGCGATTAGAGCCATTGATCCTGAAATGAAAATCGCACTTCATTTTACAAATCCTGAAAGGGTCGGAAGTTATGAAAATATTGCACGAGAATTAAGTTCTAACGAAGTGGATTATGATGTGTTTGCAAGTTCTTACTATCCTTTCTGGCATGGGACTTTAGACAATTTAACGGCAGTGCTTTCTAATGTAGCAGAAACCTACGATAAAGAAGTCATGGTGGCTGAAACATCTTATGCCTATACTGACAAAGATGGTGACGGCCATCCCAATACTGTACCTGGAGAAGGCTTAGTTACAAACTATCCTTTTACTGTTCAAGGTCAAGCACGCTCTCTAAGAGAGGTTATTCAATCAGTTGTTGACGTCGGTGAAAAAGGAATTGGGGTTTTCTATTGGGAACCAGCATGGCTTCCTGTGGGACCACCTGAAAGCATAGAAGAAAACCGTGAATTATGGGAGACTTATGGATCAGGATGGGCTTCTAGCTTTGCGGCAGAATATGATCCAGAAGATGCTGGCGAATGGTATGGCGGATCAGCAGTCGATAATCAAGCGCTGTTTGACTTCAACGGACATCCTTTATCTTCCATCAATACCTTTAAGTATGTCCATACAGGTGCAATAGCAGAAGTGAAAGTGGAAAATATCAAATCAGTTAACTTAGAGTTTTTATTAGGAGAGCCCATCAGCCTTCCGGAAAACGTAACTGTGATATATAACGACAATACAGAAGGTTTAGAGTCTGTAAGTTGGAACCAAGAAGATTTGAAAAAAGCTGTAGTAGGAACTACCGGAGTCTATTCAATCAATGGACTGCTAGAAGATGGTACGAAAACAACCGCAACTGTTACGATTACAGCAGTCAATTATACGGTAAATCCAAGTTTCGAAGAAGCTGATCGCTCGATGTGGCATATTAGCTATCCAGCAGCCGTTCAAGAACATGTAACGTTTCAGAACAATGCTTCAGATGCAAAATCTGGGAATTACTCAGCACACTTTTTTTCTTCAGAAAAAGTGAACTTTAGACTACAACAAACTATTCAAAATTTAGAACCAGGAATTTATGAGGTAGCCGCTCATATTCAAGGTGGAGATGCTCGCAATTCAGAAATATATTTATTTGCAGAGACAAGTACAGATGAGATTAAGGTCAGTACTAGGGTTAATGGATGGGCAAACTGGCTTAATCCTAGAGTAGAAGGCGTTGCTGTGGAAAATGGTACTCTGACTATAGGTATGAACGTTTTGGCCGACGGAGGAGCCTGGGGATCAATAGACGATTTTGTCGTAAATCGTATTGGTGATTTAGAAAGAAACGATGAAGATCAAGCAGGACCCTCAGTGCCAGAAGAAAATTTACCAGAACCAGATACAAACTCGGAAGAGCCTTCAAATGATAAAGAACCTATAATCGTTAAGCTACCTACTAAACCAGTAATTGAACCTATATATGCAGGGGATAGAGAGATTAGAGGGAATGGACAAATGGATACGACAATTGTCGCTATGATTGATCAAAAAGAAATTGGTCGTACGACAGTCAATAGTCCATTTGAAATTGCGCTAGAACGGCCTCTTAAAGAGGGAGAACAAATTGAATTGTATGCATTAGATGAAATCGGAAATCGTGGGGAGTCTATAGTAGTAACGGTTCAACCTACTCAATCTAATGCGGAAGCTGAAAGTGATAAGACGACATCACTTGAATCAGAAAGTAAAGGTCAAACGACCGAAGAAAGTACGAAAACAGACGGGACTAAAGAGACAAAGCTTCCGCAAACGGGATCGATTAAAAATTCTTTCCGCTTCTTAGGTGGGATCAGTATAATTCTTGGATTGAGCCTCTTCATCTTTCGAGATAAAAGGATACAAACTATGTAATATGAATAAGCTTCAATAATAAAAGGTACTACACCGATTTCTGTTGGCGTAGTACCTTTTATTATTGTGATTACGGGACAATTCTTTTACTAGTTTTCTTTATGGGGCATAGCTACCCAGTGTCTTGATGAAACTTCCTGGAAAGTCGTTGCCGAAGCGTCATAGGCAGCTGCGTCAAATTCTTCCACCGATTTTTTACGAGTTGCTTCGTAAGCTGGGTCAGGAACTGGAATCGCAGCTAACAATTTTTTCGTATACGGGTGGATAGGGTTTGAGAATAGCTCCTCAGAGTCTGCCAGTTCAACTAAATGGCCGTTATACATAACCGCTACACGATCGCTGATACGCTTAACCATAGAAAGGTCATGAGCGATGAACAGATAAGTTAACCCTAGTTTTTTCTGAAGGTCCTCTAGTAGCTCTACGATTTGAGATTGAATAGAAGCATCCAATGCCGATAATGGTTCGTCGCAAACGATAAACTTTGGATTAACAGCTAAAGCTCTCGCAATACCAATACGCTGACGCTGACCACCTGAAAATTCATGTGGGTACCGCATCGCAAAGGACGCTTCCAGACCAACTAATTCCAGTAGTTCGACGACTCTATCGTAACGGGCTTTTTTGTTTTCTGCTAAGCCATGAACGTCAAGAGACTCACCAATGATGTCTAAGACCTTCATACGAGGGTCAAGAGAAGCATAGGGATCTTGGAAGATCACTTGCATATACTTTCGCATGTCTTTCATTTCACGAGCATTTAGATGGTTCAAATCAAAGCCTTCGTAAATCACTTCACCACCGGTGGCTTCATGAAGTCGAAGAATCGTTTTACCTGTAGTCGATTTCCCGGAACCAGATTCCCCAACTAAACCTAGTGTTTCATTTTCGTAGATATCAAAAGTAATGTCATCTACGGCTTTCAAAGTAGCGCCTTTACCCATATCAAAATGTTTTTGTAAATTTTTGATAGAAAGTAGCGGTTTTTTAGACTGATCTACATTGGAAACTGTTTTCTGTTCATTCTGAAGATTGGGAACAGCATCTAGTAATCGTTTAGTATATGGATGACTTGGATGCTTGAATACATCTGTAGTCGTGCCGCTTTCAACCACTTTTCCGTCTTTCATCACAATAACGCGATCACACATGTTAGCGACGACACCAAAATCATGCGTAATTAAGATAATAGAAGTGCCAAATTTTTTCTGGATATCTTTTAGTAACTCTAAAATCTGAGCTTGTATCGTAACATCCAAAGCTGTTGTTGGTTCATCAGCAATTAATAGAGCTGGATTACAAGCCAAGGCAATAGCAATCATCATTCGTTGTCGCATACCACCTGAAAATTCGTGAGGGTATTGTTTGTATCTGAAATCCACATCTTTGATGCCCACAAGTTTCATAATGTTCAACGCTTCGTCTTTTGCGGAGTTTTTTTTCAGTTTCTGGTGAAATCGGATGCTTTCCGTTATCTGGTCTCCGATCGTCATAGTCGGATTGAGTGATGTCATTGGATCTTGAAAAATCATTCCAATATCTTTACCACGTATTTTTCGCATTTCTTTTTCAGTTAATTGAGTTAAATCCTTACCCATGAAAACCACTTTACTGTTTTCTCCATTTTGGGCGTTCGGAGGTAGTAGGCGCATAATCGAGCGTGCAGTGACACTTTTACCACTTCCAGATTCTCCTACAATACCTAATGTTTCGCCTTTTGCAACTTCGAAATGAACACCAGAGGCAACTTCATTAGAAGTATCTCCTTGTTCAAATACAATAGATAAATCCTTTACGTCAAGCAGTTTTTCCATAGTTCCGCTCCTCAAAGTTTGCCTAGAATAGTTTGATTATAGCATGTTTGTCAATAGTTTAGAAAAATATGAGCGTTTAGGACTTGACGTTGTATTTGCAATTTGGTATATTGTGTTCAATCATATTACTTTGAAAAAATAAGTTAAAAGACTAAGAAAAGAAGAGTACAGATCATTGCGATTTCAAAGAGAGTCCCTATTTGCTGAGAAGGGATAATGAGGAATGTCTGGAAGTGCGTCTTGGAGTCATACTGTTGAATTCTTGTTTCAAGAATTAGATTGTGTCGGGTAAGCCCGTTATAGCTTTACAGTATAGAGGATCATTATCCGAGTACTGAATGAGATGTTGTAGAACCAAGCCGAGGTTTTTTCAGGTTTAGAGTTGTACAATTCTTTAAGGTGGAACCGTAAAATCGACTATTTTGCCCTTAAATTCAGAATTATTCTGTTTTTAAGGGCTTTTTTATGTCTAGAGCGTCAATAAAAGGTGTACGGGATGAACGGAGGGAAAGAAGTGGGAGCAGAAACAATTATTAGACAAGATCAGGGAGTTCTTCAAAAAACTGCCCGACAGTACGAGAAAGCTTACATGAACTGGATTTATCGAATCGGTTTATTGTTGTTAGGTTTTCCTTTCCAACTAGTCGTTTTACTAGTATTTCTAAATAAGAAATATATAAAAAAACAAAATGGAAAAGTCAGCAGTGAAGCGGAGCAACTACTAGTGCAACAAGGGTATGATGTTGAACTAAAAAATCGATTAAGACAACAAGAGCAAAGTAAGCAGGCATTTTTCAATAAAAAACTTTCTGAAAAAGAAACCGATAGAAAGGTTGAGCAAGTCTTTTCAAAACAATTTCAAGAAACTATAGATCAGAAAGCTCATGAGATTTATCAAGAGTCTGGTAGAGAGAAAGTGACGTTTTTAGGACAGACCGTGCGCTTTCTATTAGACCCGAAATATTTTGTGTTGTCTGTTGTACTAGGGTTCCCAATGTATGCTCTATTGATCGTACATGCTTTTCCGTTTTTGAAATATCTATTTGAACGGTTGCTGATGATGGTGTTTGTTATTTTAGGGGTTACCGTTATCGTATTTACCTTACTCTACTTTTCACCATCCGATCCTGCTAGAAATATTATTGGTGAAACAGCTACTCAGGCACAGATAGATAACTTTCGTGGTATGTACGGCCTTGATGATCCTTATCTCGTTCAACTTGGTCGAACCATTAAAGGGGTTTTCAGTTTTGATCTCGGGAATGCCTATTCTGGAAATCAAGCTGTTGTCTCAACAATCATGAGAAGATTCCCGGTTACGCTCGAATTATCTGTTTTTGCGCTGATTATTGCACTGGTTATTGCTTTACCTGCAGGAATTTACTCAGCCGTTAAGGCAAATACACTGTTCGATCACGTATTTATGTTTATCGCATTAATTGGATTATCTATTCCAAGTTTCTGGCAAGGGCTCGTATTTATTCTCGTCTTTTCTATTAATCTAGGATGGTTACCAGCAACGTTCAATACAGAAAACTTTGCTTCGCTGATTATGCCAGCGGTTGTTCTAGGGACATTGCTGATGGCTTCGGTCGCGAGGATGACACGATCATCCACGCTAGAAGTGATTAATGAAGATTACATCTTGACTGCTCGTTCAAAAGGGCTATCGAATAGTCGCGTGATATTAAAACATGCGGTGCCGAATGCGTTAATTCCAATTGTAACCATTATTGGTTTACAGTTTGGTGGTGTACTCGGAGGTGCGGCAGTTACAGAGCAAGTCTTTAACATCAACGGAATCGGACGTTATATTGTAGAACGCCAATTTATACCGGATATTCCAAGTGTGCTCGGTGGCGTTATTTATATCGCGATTGTTTTATCCGTTGTCAATGTAGTGATCGATATGCTCTACGCATTTATCGATCCTAGAATCCGCACAAACCTGAAACGCTATTAAAGAGAGGAGAATATTACTTTGAAGTCATACAAAGATACACTTGTTTACAAACAAGTAGAATTTTCATTAGGTCTTTCTCTTCTATATACAGTGGTTTTAGGATTTGCAGCGATGGATTTCAGTACATTTTCAGTACAGCCTTTTATTTTATTGCTTGCTGGATTAAACGGCTTCGCTACAATCGTACAAGCGTTATTAACTGTAAAAATTAGAAAAGATAGTAAAAAATCATTGGTGATTAATCGGACTAGTCAGATTATTGCTGGACTTTTAACGCTCACTCTAGCAATCGGCAATTTGTTTTTAGTACTTTCTTCCCTTTATGTGATCAAAAGGAAAGTATCTCCAGGTTATATCTATGCCGTATATATGGTTTTAACAGATTTATTAGTCATAGGCGTTTCAGCATTAAATTTGTTTAAAGCTTATGTAACCAATTCTTTTATACCCGCTATGATTGTATTGTTAGTCATCTTGGTCTTCCACGTCATCGTAGTTATTGGATACGATAAATGGATTGCTTTATCACCAGGACCTAAAAAGTTGTTTCTTCTATTGTTTACGTTAACGGTTCTGACAGGAAATCTTTTCGTTTTATTCGTGTCAGCTTCTATGGTTCAAGATGCGAACAAAGCTATCACTAAACGAAAAGGAATCCGCGAGAAGATTTTGAGAAACCAGGCATCGATGCTGGGACTGCTATTTATTGTTTTTCTAGTAGCGATATCCATTTGTAGTGTGTGGACGTTCAACTACCGGTTTGCAGTCACAAATGACTATAGCGCGATTCTACAACCACCAAATCTTGCGTATCCTTTTGGAACAGATAACTTTGGTCGAGACGTTTTCTCCAGAATTATCTTTGGTGCTAGAATTTCTCTAGCAGTCGGCGTGCTGGCAACGTTTATCCCGTTTATCTTTGGTGGGGTTCTAGGGGCAATTTCTGGATATTACGGACGCCATACAGATAATCTGATCATGCGGTTTTTGGACATCTTATATGCGATTCCGGGAATCCTTTTAGCCATCACGATTGTGGCAGCTTTTGGCGCTTCAACAACGAATTTGATCATCGCTTTAAGTGTAGGGTACATCCCAAGTTATGCGAGAACGATGCGTGCAAATGTTATTCAAGTCACAAATCTGGAGTACGTTGAAGCTTCTAGAGCTATTGGAAATCGTAATTTCAATATTATTCGTCAGCATGTGATTCCAAATTCTATGGCGCCAATGATCGTCCGTGCAACCTTAACGATTGGATCAGCGATTATTGCGACAAGTAGTTTGAGTTATTTGGGCTTAGGTGTAGAAAACTATATACCGGAATGGGGAAATATTCTTCGGACGGGCAGTTCTTATCTTGAGACAAAACCTTATCTGGCTATCTATCCCGGATTAGCCATTATTGCACTCGTTTTATCTTTCAACTTTTTGGGAGATGGTATAAGAGATGCTACAGACCCAAGATTATCTTAAGCACGATTAAAAAGGTATAAGCATAATTTAAATAAAATAAGATCAAAAGCAGAAAAGAGGAAAAATAGATGAAAAAGAAATTATTCAGTACAGTTATGATATTAGGAACACTGGCTTTGGCAGCTTGCGACAGTATTACAACCGAAGATCAAGCCAATAACGGAAGTTCAAGCAACAATCAAGAAACAGTAGAGATCGATTTACTTGGTGCAGCTGCAGACGAAAAAGACTTAAATATTTTGCGCGACCAGTTAACTAGAAATGGCTTTGAAGTCAACGTAAACCAGCAACCGGATTACGCAAGTTATAGAGCGCAAAGAGATGCTGGGAACTTCGATGTTTCTATTGCAAGTTGGACAACGGTAACAGGGAATCCAGACTATGCTGTTCGTTCGATTTTCACTAGTGACGGAGACAGTCGCGTCATTGAACCAAACACCGAAATCGATGAATTGATCAATCAAGCTGCTGCACAAACAGAGGGCGAGTATACAGAGACGTATAACCAGCTTGAAAATGAGCTTGTTACAGAGAACGCATATATCGCAGGTCTTTATAATTCGTTGAAAGCACAAGCTTTTGACAAAGACTTAATCAATCCAGATTCAGTGAATTTATATAAATCTAGAGCGTTTGCTTGGGATCCAGTTTCGTTCAATGATGAGGCGATGAATGACTCAGAAACACTCGTATTGACTCAAATGGAGTCTGATTTGACTTCACTTGATCCTATTAAAGGAAATGACTCATCTATCAATCAACTAAATACAAATATGTATGTACGTTTAGTGAATCTTACAGAAGATGATCAAGTAACGTCTGATGCATCACTAAGTTACAACCACGCGATTGCAGAAGGCAATTCTGATTACTACTTTATCTTGAGAGATGATATTAATTTCGCAAGTGTTGAGGACGGACAAGCTGTGGATACCGGGGAACGCGTTGGAGCTGATGACGTTGTTTACTCACTAGACCGCGCAAGTGATCCAGAGTCTGTTCCAGACCAAAGAACCTATAGTTTACACGAATATATCAACGAAGTGTCTGTTGTAGATGATCTAAGTGAACTAGAAACTGCAGAATTAGCAGATGGAAACACAACAGTTAAAGAAGCGTTGGAAGCAGGATTAGATACACCAATCAATAGCTTGGTAACAGACAAAACACAAGCAGATAGTGCAACAGGTAATTATCAAGTAGTCAAATTGACAACGACTGAACCCTTCCCGCAAGTACTAAACTATCTAGCACACCAATCAGCTGGAATCGTATCTGAACAACAGGTAGAGAGCGTCAACACATACGATATCGATAACTATAATGTGGATACAGATATTGCATACGGAGATCAACGCGCCGTTACAGAAGGTGACACCTACGATAACCACCTTTATGCAAGTGGGCCATATATTATGATTGCTAAAAATGATTACGAAGCAACATTCCAGAAAAACCCTGCCTATATGACAGATACTGAGAATGCAGCAAATATCGAGAACATCACTGTGCGTTTCATCGGAGACATGGACAGCGCGCTTTCTGCTTTAAGAAGTGGAGAAGTTCACTTGCTTTATGGATTGAGCGAAACACAATATGAAGTGGTTGAAGGCGAAGAAAATCTTGAATTACAAACGGGAGATAGTAACGCCGTAAGTTATTTGATCATCAATACAATGAACGAAGATCGCAAAACTGCTGGCAGTGTTGATTTGCGTAAAGCAATCGTTCACTCAATCAATCAAGAAGACTTTATTCAGTCTTATGATGGACAAAAGAAAAAAGCGTTCTCTCCAGTATCACCTTTAGTAGACACAGGAAATGAATTAGAAGCAAATGCAGATCTCGTTCAAGATCACTTGTCTAAATACTTGGAGCAAGCAGAATAATAGTAGAAAATCATGTTAGATAGAACTGAAAAGATAAAAGCCTGGCCAATCAACATTAAACTAACTGTTATTGACCAGGCTATCTTTCTACCTATTTATAAAATATTCAAGAGTAGTCCAATAAGTGAACAAATTTTTAAAATTGATTTAAGACTAATAAAAAGTAAGCTCAGAAGCGTGACACTAAGACGCATTAATGCTATATTAGCGTACCGGTGTTCAAAATAAACAAATTTAACTGAATCAAGAAGATGAGGAGAAAAAAATCATGTTCAATAAAAAATTAGGAATCACTTCATTACTAACGGTAGGACTATTGCTAGCAGCTTGCAATTCTACAGAAGACACGGCAACAAACGAATCAGAAGAAGCAACAACGGAAGAAGATACTTCTTGGACAGATGTTGAAGAAGCAGGAGAACTAGTCGTTGGAACTTCAGGAACATATTCACCCATCACTTACTTGGATGATAATAATGAGTTAACAGGTTTTGAAGTAGAATTGCTTCGTGATATTACAGATGAATTAGGCATAGATATTCGATTCGAGACGATGCAATTTGATGGATTACTACCAGCATTACGTAACGAGCAAATCAATGTAGCAGCGAACGATTTCGCCATCACAGAAGAGCGTTTGGAAATTTTTGATTTTGTTGACTCACATAAATATTCTTATGGATCAGCAATCGTTCGTGCAGATGACTTGGATGAGTTCACTTCTGCTTATGATTTAGAAGGACGTAACATTGGATTAGGATCATTAACAAGTAATTACGCAGTTTTTGCTGATAACATTGGAGCTAACGGAACGGCTTATGACGGTGGAACAGATACAATCTTAAGAGATATCGTTAATGGCAACCAAGATGCATACTTGAATGACCGCTTAGTTCTTCAAGAAAACGTTGAGTCATTTGGTGATGACAGCTTAGTTGTTGCCGAAGATGTCAAATATCACCCAACTGAAAGTGCTTTAGCTGTATTAAAAGGTAATCTAGCTTTAAGAGATAAACTGTCAGAAGGTCTACAAAGCGTTAGAGAAAGTGGAAGACTTGCAGAATTGTCTGAAGAATTTTTAGGAGCAGATTCTACACAACCAATTGATCAATCAGAAGTGGTTAGTCTAGAAGGCGAGTAAGCTCACATTCAGTCAATGACATACGAGGAGCTCTATGGGAGCTTCTCGTATCTTCTTTTCTATTGGTTTGGATATTGAAAGGAGCACAACATGTTTGAATTTTTCTCAGAAATCAAATGGGAATATCTCTACGATTTTGATTTAGCAATCGATTCGATTCCTTTTTTACTTCAAGGATTGCGTATCACGATGATTATTGCCGGATTTAGTATGGTTTTTGCACTCTTGATTGGAATCGTTGTTGGAGTTGCGAGAATGTCGAAATTAGCCATATTTAGATTGCCAGCTAAGTTTTATATTTCATTTATGAGAGGGACACCGCTTTTAGTGTTTGTCTTTATTTTGTATTATGGCCTACCAGTTATTGGAATAGAATTTTCAAGTGCGATTGTAGCCGCTATCGTTGGGGTGAGTTTAAATTTTGCAGCTTATTTGGCTGAAGTTGTGAGATCTTCAATATCTTCTGTACCTAAAGGGCAATGGGAAGCAGCTGAAACACTACAAATGAACTATTTTCAAACCTTGAGAAGAATTGTGATTCCTCAAGCAACTAGAATTGCGGTACCCCCTATTTTCAATATCTTTATGGATGTGTTAAAAGGGACTTCCCTTGCATCGGTTATCACAGTTCAGGAACTACTTTATAGCGGACGCTTGATAGCAGGAAGAACGTACGATAGTATGACCATGTATATAACCGTTGCAATCATTTATTGGTTAGTCAGTGTAGTGATTGGAACGATTCAGAGCAAATTAGAAGTACGATTTAATCGTTATTTAGCTAAAGGATAAGGGGGCAACTTTGAAATGATTACAGTAGAAAATTTGAAAAAGACATTTGGAGATCAAACCGTTTTAGAATCTATCAATTTCAATGTAAATAAAGGAGAAGTTGTTTGTCTGGTAGGCGCTTCTGGTTCTGGCAAGACAACTTTGTTAAGATGCTTGAATTTACTGGAAAAACCGAACGAAGGGAAATTGAAAATCGGTTCAAAGCAAGTTGAGTTCGGGAAAACGAAATTAAGTAAAAAGGATATAGAAGAAATTAGGCAGTACTCAGGGATGGTCTTTCAAGGATTTCACTTGTTTCCTCATATGACATTGATGGAAAATATTATTGAAGCACCGCTCACAGTGAAAAAAAGGGATAAAAAAGAAGTGATGGAAGAAGCGAATGAGATCCTTCGAAAAGTAGGCTTAGTGGAACATAAAGATAAATATCCAGACGCTTTATCAGGTGGTCAGCAACAGCGTGCTGCGATTGCGCGCTCTTTGATGATGCACCCAGAGGTATTATTGTTTGATGAACCTACTTCTGCTCTAGACCCTCAATTAGTTAGAGAAGTACTCAAAGTCATAGAAAATCTGGCAAAAGAAGGACAGACGATGGTCATCGTTACCCATGAAATGCACTTCGCTAGACGCATCGCGAACCGTGCCTTATTCATGGACGAAGGGTATATTTTAGAAGAAGGTCCAGCTGAAGAAGTACTGACTAATCCTAAAGAAGCCCGTACAAGAGAGTTTTTGGCACTTTTAGAAGACGAGTAAAAAACAAAGTAAGAGAAGTAACGTAAGTCAAACTTTTTAGACACATTATGTCAGTGTATAAAGAATGAAGAGAATAACGAAAGCAGCAAAAAATAACCACTCGTCGAAACCGAGAGTGGTTATTTTTTTGGTTCTATTTTTAAGTTGACGATCTAAATCAGATTTAGTTTCTTTAAACATATCAATACTAGAGCCATTCTATACTATACGAAGCCCTAGCTATGATGTGTTAAGTAAGTATCCTTATTCATTTTTTTGTTTGACGCGTCTTTTATGTATATGCAATAGTGCAGGGGATAGGATTAATGCGGTTATAACATGACTAGTAATCCCAGTACTCCAGTAAAAATATAAAAACAAAAGAACAGCGAATAAAAATACAAGCTCAGTTAAAAATAAAGATTTTTTGTCCATTCATAATCTACCTTTCTATGCCAAGAGATGTGAGTCGTATACTATGTTAGCAAAGTGTTTCCATTGGAACTAGTACGTCTTACTAAATTCACTTTAAAGAAAAGAATGAGCTGGGTCAATGGGGTAAACAATCAAGTAATCTTGTAGAAGCCACAATAATTATTATGAGGAAAACTGCCATAATATTCTCATATGATTCAAGATGTTTAAAAAAAGTGCGCAAAACCGTACGACTTGTCTTAGTTTGCGCCAGTATTCGAGATATAGTAGTTTGACTAAAAAATAGAGGATTTAATGAAACCGTTATTAAAGTTAAACACGAACATTAATTATTAGAATTTCATCTTACATTCGTTTTTATGTTGAAATGTTATTTCTATTTACCTATAATTCATTGTATGCTTACGATAACTTAACAATTGATATACATAGTAGATCAAATATATGGATTTACTGAAAAAATGACAGTTTTAACTCATGAAAAGGATGATTTATCAGAATGTCTAAAAAAACCTCCTATTTAATATTAGCACCTGGCTTGGTGCTGTTACTTTTCTTTTTGATTCTTCCCCTGATTACTATCATATGGCCGACTTTCTATGAAGGTGGTATTACATTTGATGCGTATCTATTATTTTTCCAAGATTCGTATAACGTGAATATTTTATATCGAACAATCAAAATCTCTCTAATGGTTACCTTTGTCAGTATTATTTTTGGGGTGCCTACAGCGTATTTTATCGCTAATAGCCCAAGAAAATGGCGCGGTTTGCTGATGTCTTTAACATTATTTCCGCTACTGACCAATTCTGTTGTTCGAAGCTTTGCTTGGATCAATATTTTAGGAAGAAACGGTATTATTAACAGTTTACTGCTTGCAACTGGAATGATTTCTGAGCCCATTACGTTACTATATACAGAATTTGCGATTATTATCGGGTCTTTCTATCTGTTTTTACCTGTAATGATTATCTCGCTTGTAGGTACTTTTGAAAATATCGATACTGAAATTATGGAAGCTGCGGAAACGCTGGGTGCTAATCGTTTGACGGCATTTATAAAAGTGATTCTACCCTTAAGTATTCCGGGAATCATCGTCGGAAGTATTCTCGTTTTCACTGGTACGCTAACGGCTTATACAACGCCTCAGTTACTTGGTGGTAACCGAAATATGATGATGTCGACCTTCCTTTATCAAAATGCCATGGCACTTGGCGACTGGCAAAGTGCTAGTGTGATTGCTTTAATCATGATTGTGACCACGATGTTAGTTATGAAAGGATTCAACTTTTTAGCTTCAAGATTGGATAAGCGAGGTGAGGAATATGCGTAAACAAAGAGGATTATCGATTTTTGTCTTACTCGTTTTTGTATTTCTCTGTTTGCCCTTAATCATTGTTACGGTGACAGCTTTTGGCGAAAATCCAAGTATACAATTTCCGATAGAAGGCTTCACTTTTGAATGGTTCAAAAAAGTGTTTGAAATTAGTTCGTTTATCGACAGCTTTTTCTTGAGTCTACAAATTTCATTTCTTGCGACAATATTGGCGCTAGCAGTTGGAGTTCCTGCGGCTTACGCGTTAGCGCGTTACCGAACACCAAAAACAGCGTGGTTAAAAAGTTTCTTCCTATCGCCTACTGTCATTCCGGGAGTTGTCGTCGGATATGCCTTGTTTCAATTTATTGTAGTTCAACTGAATCTTCCGATCTATCAAGGATTACTACTGGGGCACTTCCTGATCAGCTTACCGTACGTCATACGAGTTGTCGGGTCTAGTCTGGAGCAATTGGATTTTTCTATTGAAGAAGTTGCCTGGACGCTAGGCTGCACGAAAGTTAAAGCTTTTATACGCATCGTACTACCGAACATTACATCAGGGATCTTTGCTTCCTTTATGCTCGCATTTATCAATTCATTTAATAACATTCCTGTTTCTCAATTTTTATCTGGACCAGGTGTATCAACCTTACCAACGACATTAATGAATTATATCGAATACAATTACGACCCGACGGTTTCTGCATTGTCTGTTCTTTTGATGCTGGGAACGATTGTACTGATGTATTTAATTGAGAAAACACTAGGGCTAGCGAGTGTAGCTTAAAGTTAAACGCCTGGATTTATGATTGTTTTTTTTAGAAGTTGAAGGAGGAAGTAGAAAGGTATGTCATTCGTTGACCTAGAAGATATTCGCGTTTCTTACGACGGGAAAAATAATATATTGAAAGACTTGAATTTATCTATTGAAGAAGGACAGTTAGTTTCATTATTAGGACCATCAGGGTGTGGAAAGACAACAACGTTGCGTGTCATAGCAGGCTTGATTGAACCAAATGATGGAGCATTTAAAGTAGAAGGGACGAATCTTACAAAAGTACCCGTGCATAAAAGAAATTTTGGAATGGTGTTTCAAAGTTACGCGCTATTTCCTCATTTAACGATCAAAGAAAATGTTGGGTTTGGTTTGAAATTACGGAAAGAATCGAAAGATACCATCCATAAAAAGGTTATGGAAATGTTAGAAGTAACTGGGCTTGCGGACTTCGCGGATCGTTATCCTAAACAACTTTCAGGTGGTCAAAGACAGCGAGTTGCCTTAGCCCGAGCATTGGTCATTGAACCAAAATTGCTTTTACTGGATGAACCACTTAGTAATCTGGATGCAAAATTAAGAATCAACATGCGCTTAGAAATCAAAAAAATTCAGCAACGCCTAGGGATCACGTCTGTATTTGTCACCCATGATCAGGAAGAATGTTTTTCTATCTCTGATAAAGTAGCGGTCATGAATCAAGGTGTTATCGAACAATTTGACTCACCTGAAGTGATTTACAATTACCCTAAAACAGAATTTGTAGCACGCTTTATCGGGTTTGAAAACTTTTTTGATCTGACGCTTGTTGATGATCAGACCTATGCGGCACCAGATGGGAGTCTTTTCAAGACTAAGCGTGCTTGGGAATCTACGAAAAAAGTGGGCACGATTCGACCGGAAGATATTACACTTCTTGAAGAACGGTCAGAACAAACGGTAAACACACTCCCCGGCGAAGTGAAAGTACGCACGTTTTTAGGAAAAAGTTACCAATATGAAGTCGAAACACCGCTTGGAAAAATACTCGTACAAGATAGTCATTCAACTGCTTATGCACCTGGAGATCAGGTATGCCTTTATATACCAGAAGAAAAACTGATTTTAGTTTGACCATACTATTAAACGATAAAAGGGGATATTTAAATGAATAAGAAAATTCAATTATTAGGATTATCATTGATGAGTACAGCGGTTTTGGCTGCTTGTGGTAATAATGCAACAGGTGAAAACAAGCAAGAACTAGTGATTTCGACGTTCGGATTGAGTGAAGACGTCATGGAAGAAGATATTTTCGCACCATTTGAAGAAGAGCATAACGTCGACATCGTGACGGAAACAGGAACAAGTTCAGAGCGCTATACAAAATTTGCGAGCAATGGCAACACTACGGTTGATATCCTAGATATTTCTCAATCCAATGCTGCAAAAGGATTTGAAGAAGGTCTATTTGAAGAGTTGGATGCGACAAAAGTACCCAATATCGATAATTTGATCACTAGCGCAAAAGAACTTTCAGAAAATGGTTCGGGTCCGGCTTATACAGTGAACAGTATCGGAATCATTTATAACGAAGAAGCTGCAGGAATGAAGATTGAAGAATGGTCAGACTTATGGGATCCATTTTTAGAAGGTAAAATATCTGTTCCAGATGTGGCAACAACTTTTGGCCCAGCTATGCTTCATGTAGCGAGTGACTTTAAAGGTGTGGATATACAAGAAGATGATGGTGAAGCGGCACTTGAAGGAATAGAAGAATTATCTCCTAATATCGTTAAAACGTATAGTAAATCATCTGACTTAGTGAACATGTTCCAATCTGGTGAAGTTGTGGCTGCTGTAATTGGTGATTTCGCTGTACCGATCATTTCAGGAGCAAATTCAGATGTTCAGTATGTCGTTCCAGAATCAGGAACTTATGGGAACTTCAATACCGTCAATGTAAATGTAAATTCTGAAAACAAAGATTTAGCGTATGAATTTATCAACTGGAGAATCAGTGAAGAATTGCAACAAGTGACAGCGGAATCTCTGAATGAAGCACCAACGAATGCAAACGTTGAGCTAAGCGAAGAAGTAGCTGCCGACAAAACATACGGAGACATTGCAGAACGTACTCAGCCGATTGATTATACGTTTGTAAATGCTCACCTAGAAGACTGGATCAATCAATGGAATAGAACCATCAATCAATAAATTTGACTTCAAAAAAGGCTGGGACATTTGTTCCATCCTTTTTTGTTTTACGGATAGTCGTTAGAATACGTATATAGGAGTGACCGATGAAATGGAAATCGATCTGATCGTTAAACATGCACAAGTTTATAATACTTTTTTGAAAACATTTGAACAGAAAACTGTCGCTATTTTAGAGGGAAAGTTCTTCTATATCGGTCAAAAGGATTTAGAAGGTCTAACAGCCAAGCAAGTTATAGACGCTAAGGGGAAATACATGATTCCAGGGCTGATAGACATTCATATGCATATTGAAAGTTCTATGATGCCACCTTCTATCTTTTCGAAAGCGGGCTTGGCACATGGCGTTACAACAATTGTAGCGGATGCGCATGAGATCGCAAACGTCTTTGGTATGGAAGGCATCCAATCCTTTATGGATGAAAAAACGGAGATGGATATCTTTTATGCCGTTCCCTCATCAGTACCGTCCACAACGAATGTAATGGAAACAACGGGTGGAACAATCGGTTTGAATGAAGTTCGGGAGCTACTAGCTTCTCCACAAATCATTGCATTAGGAGAAGCAATGAATTTTAAAGGCATAGTCAGTGAACCAGATTCCCTCATTCGCCAAATTTTAAAAGAAACGCAGCAAGTGGATCCTTTCATACCGATTGAAGGACACGTCCCACGGGTGACAGGGATAGATTTAGCTAAATTTCAATTTGCGGGTATTACAGCGGATCATACTCAGCAAACGCCAGAATCGATTTATGAAAAGATCAGTAGCGGCATGTTCATTGAGTTGCAGAAAAAATCGATTAATAAAGAAAACATAGATATGATCAAACAATATGAATTTTATGAATATATTGCGTTGGTAACAGACGATATTATCGTGGATGATTTATTAAAAGGACATTTAAATGCAAATGTTCAACTAGCAATAGACTGCGGAATGTCAGTTGAACAAGCGATTTATATCAGTACGTATACACCGGCTAGACGAATGAGGTTTCAAGACAGAGGCGCTATCGCAGCTGGGTTAAAGGCTGATTTTATCTTACTGGATGACTTAAACAAACTCATCATTTCAGAAGTATACAAAGACGGGCAGCTGAAGTATCAAAAAGAGGATACTTTTGATTATCCAGAAACGAAACCAGTTTTTCCAGCTCATTTCTATCAATCCATTGATTGTAAAAAGCTAGGGGCTAAAGATTTAATCATTAAAGTTGAGGGCGAAAAAGCACTTTGTAATGTGATTCGCATTCAAGAAAAAGGCACTTTTACAGAACACGTTCAGCGAATGGTGCCGATTCGAGATGGAGTATTGGATTGGGAATCGAGTGGATTAGCGTTGATTCTAGTTATGGAACGTTACGGTAAAAACGGAGCGATTGCTTTTGGCTTAGTAGAAAATGCCTTAACTGAAAAAGGTGCTATCGCAACAACGTGGGCCCATGATCATCATAACTTAATGGTGATGGGCACGTCCGCAATGGATATCTTAAAGGCTCAACACAAAGTACTGGAGATGCAGGGAGGGTACGTCGTCACTAGAGAAGGAAAGTTGACTGGATGTTGTCCGCTTCCTATTGGAGGGATCATTACAGATGCCCCGATTGAAAAGACAGGTAAACAACTCAAGGAAGTGCGCCAAGCGATGAAAGATTTAGGATATATCAATACAAATGAAATTATGTCTTTTTCCACGTTGTCTTTACCGGTTTCACCAGTTTTAAAAATAACGGACCAGGGCATGTTTGATGTTCGTACGCAGGTCCAAATTCCATTGATTGAGGAGATTAAATGAAAACACTCATTAAAAATGTGCATGTGTTAACGATGGATATAGAAAAAAGAGAGTACCCCAAAGGCTATATTTTAATAGAAGATAGTAACATTTCTTCTGTTGGGAGTATGGAGCATCTTCCCGAAGAAATGGAGGGTACAGAAGTCATTGATGGTCATCAGGCCATCGCTATGCCAGGAATGATCAATACCCATACACATGTCGGGATGATTCCTTTTCGGTCATTAGGAGATGATTATCCAGACCGTCTACGCCGTTTCCTTTTCCCTTTAGAAAAGGATTGTATGACCGCAGAATTAGCCTATCATAGTGGGAAGTATGCAATTGCAGAAATGCAATTGGCCGGGGTTACAACTTTTATGGATATGTACTACTTCGAAGACGCGATAGCGCAAGCAACCGAGGAGATGGGCTCGCGGGCTATTTTAGGAGAGACTGTGATTGATTTTCCGACCTGTGATACAACGACTGCACATGGAGGGCTTGATTACGCACGCTCGTTCATTCCAAAATGGTTAAACCATGAATTGATCACACCAGCCATTGCACCACATGCACCAAATACGAATAGTCCAGAAGCCTTGCAAGAAGCGGTTAAACTGTCTGAAATGTATCAAGTACCGATTACGATGCATGTTTCAGAAATGGACTATGAGCAGGAGTACTTCCAGAATACTTTTGGTCAGACCCCTGTTGAGTTTCTTTCTAGTATTGGTGCATTAACTAACCGATTCGTAGCGGCTCATTGTATTCATTTGAGTGATAAAGACATTGAGTTACTGAAGGATCATAAAGTAAGTGTTGCGCATTGCATCGGGGCAAATACGAAATCAGCAAAAGGTGTAGCGAGAGTAAAAGATTTACTGGAACAAGGGATACCCGTTGGTTTAGGGACAGATGGTCCAAGCAGTGGAAATACCCTTGACTTGTTTACTCAAATGAAGCTGTTTGCGAATTTTCATAAAACGAATCTGAAAGATAGGAGTGCCTTTCCAGCATCTGAGATCGTAGAACTCGCTACGATGGGGGGGGCGAAAGTATTAGGGTTACAAAACAAGGTTGGGTCACTGGAAACTGGTAAAAAAGCAGATATCGTATTAGTGGAAACACAATCCGTTAATATGTTTCCGATATTCGATCCCTATGCGGCATTAGTTTACTCAGCGAATGCAAGCAATGTTCAGGACGTCTTTATCCATGGAAAAAGAAAAATCAAAGATAAACAATTGAACGAAAACAATCTGAATACATTACGTCAAAATCTTTTTGAACATATGGAGGATTTTACTGCTAGCGCTAAAGATCGTCTTTAAAAGATAGAAAGACCCTGTAGCTCACTAAGCTTCGTTGCTTAGTAAGTACAGGGTCTATTTGTTTGCTGCAGATAAATTAAGTTAATTCTGGCCAGAAGCCTTTATTTGCTTCAATCAAGTCATCGAGTAAGGCTTTTGCAACGCCTGCACTTGGAACGGTTTTAGATAAAGTCAGAGCTTGCCATAGTTTTAAATAGCTGCCTTCTATATAAGCTTCAACAACCATTTTTTCTACGGTAACTTGTTGATACATTAACGTTTTTTCAAACTCTGGAATCTTACCTTGTGCAAGTGGCTCAGGTCCATCGACGCCGACAAGACAAGGAACTTCTACCATTGTATCATCTGGGAAGTTAGCGATAGCGCCGTTATTTTCAACAATCATCAACATTCTTTCATGTGTGTTGAATGCAATTGCTCGTGCAAGGTCAACGATAAAAGAGGCGTGGCTATCGATATGGAACTCATCACCAGCAGCTGTTCCTTTTTCGGTGATCGTGCGCGCTGCATCAAACACTTCTTTTTCACGGCCATTCATGACTTCATTAGCACGTGTATAAGAACAGTCAGAGTGACGCACTTCATCATCTGGATACAGATAGTATTTCAGATAGGTATTCGGTAAATATCTTGGATTAACAGCGAGCAGATCTTTTGCTTTTTTATGCGTTTGTTGCCAACTTGGGTCTGTATGTTGTGTTTCTACTTCTACAGATGTTAGATAGCCATTCTCAGCCACGTACTCGCGGATTTGATCAAGATATTCATGACCACTTTTATCTTTGATACTTGTCCACCAACCAAAGTGATTTAATCCAAAGTAACGCACTTCTAGTTCGTCTGGTGTTTTACCGACGATTTGGGACATTCTTCTCAGTGTTCCAACGGGCATATCACAAATATTCAAGACTTTTGAGTCAGGGCGCATCACACGACACGCTTCTGCAACGATCGCTGCAGGGTTTGAGTAGTTCAGCATCCAGCAGTCGGGAGAATATTTTTCCATCAGATCAATTAATTCAATCATTCCACCGATACTTCTCAACCCGTAAGCAATGCCACCAGGACCACAAGTCTCTTGTCCAATAACGCCGTGATTTAAAGGGATTTTTTCATCTTGTTCACGCATTGCGTATTTCCCGACCCGAATGTGTGCCATACAGAAATCAACATCTGTGAACGCTTCTTCTGGATCCGTTGTGAAAGAAAAATCTATATCTGGTGCTTGTTCTTTCATCAAAATAGCAAGAGCTTTTCCTAAGGTTGCTTGTCTTTCTTCATCATTATCGTATAACTTCAATGTGCGTAAGGGGAAACGGTCCAGATTTTCTAATAACATTCGAACGATTCCTGGTGTAAACGTGCTTCCTCCACCGGCAATAACGACTGAAAACTTTTTATCCATTTTAATTTTCTCCTCCATGAGTTTCATTTTTATTCTTCTGGGTCACGACCAAGATACTGTTCAACAGACCTGCGGACGCTATTCACTTGTAAGCCGTATACGACTTGTACATTATGATCTTTTACAATGACACCACTTGCACCTGTATCGGCACGTAGCGTTTGTTCATCTACTAGTCCTGGATCTTTCAGAGTCAGTCTTAGTCGGGTATAGCAGTTTGTGATGGTATCAATATTATCTGGTCCACCAAGTGCTTGAACAATCAACGGAGCTGAACCAGATTCTTTTTCGGTCTCTTGATCGCCAACAACTGAATTGACCATCTGACCAGACTTAGCTGCGTGATAATCTTTTTTGGAATAGAGTTTGGTTTCTTGAGTAGCTTCTTCTCGTCCAATCGTCCGGAAATTGAATTTCGTAATCAAGAATCGGAAGAGCAAGTAGTAAATAACAAAGTAGATGACACCAACTAAAATAAATACCGGCCATCTCGTACGTTCAATTCCGAGTGGTAAATTGTATAAAAGGAAATCGATAAAGCCGTTTGGTCCGATGGCTCTAACATTTAATAAATTCAGTGTTACCATACTCAAACCACTCAAAACAGAGTGAATAACGAATAGGGCAGGCGCGATAAACATAAAGGAGAATTCAATCGGTTCTGTTACACCAGCAATAAATGAAGTAAAGACTGCTGGAATTAAAATCGCTTTTGCTTTCGCTTTGTTTTCAGGTTTAGCTGTTTGGTACATAGCCAAGCAAGCACCGACTAGACCAAACATTTTTGAGATCCCACGAGCATCCCAGATGACACTTTCAGATAGAACACGGATAGATGGATCAGCCATCTCAGCAAAGTAAATATTGCGGGCACCTTCAAAAACTTCGCCACCAATTTCAGCGACACCACCAAGTGATGTATATAAGAAAGGTGTGTAAATCAAGTGGTGCAATCCAGTTGGAATGAGTAATCGTTCAAGTGTACCGTATAAGAACAAACCAAAGTTTCCGGTTTGATTGATAAATGTACCAGTAGAGTCAATACCTGATTGAATAACTGGCCAAACGTAACTCATTAAAATAGCAGATATGACTACAATAGGAATGAGAACAATAAATACGAATCTTGATCCACCATAAATTTGAAAGGCATTGTCAAATTCTTTATCAGCGAACATATTGTGAATAATAGCCGTCACAACACCGAGAATAATACCTAAAAAGACGCCCATATCCAGTACTTGAACACCTAATACCATCGCTTGTCCAGAACCTCTTAATGCTTCAGGATCGACAAGCAGCTCATTGAAGAGTAAAAAGTTATTCATCGCATAGATGAAAACCAAGAAGCCGAGTAGTGCTGTAAAACCAGCTTCTGCTTTTTTCTTATCTGCTAGACCTGTTGCAATCCCCACACAGAAAATTAGTCCAAGGTTTGTCAAGATAGAGACCAAAGATCCTGATAAGACAGTTCCAAATCCCATTGTGATCGGATTATCTAGAAACGGAAAAGTTTCAATCAACTGTGCGTTGGTGAAGAGATTCCCAATCGCAATCAGTAAACCGGCAATTGGTAAGATCAATACGGGGATAAACATCGCTTTTGCAAAGCGCTGCATCCCGTTCATCAATTTGTCTTTCATTGTTTTCCTCCAATACGATTTTGTTCATTCTTTTTCAGTTCAGTACGAAAATGAATAAGAATGACCTTTGTTACGAGTAGTATAACGTGTAAGCGGTTATAGTGTTAGCGTTTTACACACAAAAGAAACGTGTTTCCTGATTGGGAAACACGTTTCATAAAATGATCAAGTATTTGATTGATTCAGATACTGTTCTACAATGGATTCAAAGGACAAGAGCACACCGGGGAAAAACAAGTTCGGTAACATATTGCGGTCATCTAATTTATGGAAATCGTAAACTTGTATATTCAAATCTGACAATAGACCAATTCGGTTCTCGATTTCTCGAGTAAAAGAAACTGTGTAAATATTGGCTTCTTTTGCAGTTTGTAGCTTCTGGTAAACTTGTTTTGTTTCACCAGATTTAGACACAACGATCATGGCTCCAATATCCTCTAAATTGTTCTCAAAGACCCCAATGGAGTCAGAACCGCTAGCTAATATGGCTTTTCTACCGAGTACGAGTAATTTTTTGTAAATATATTCCGCTGTGATCTGTGAAAATCCAGTGGCATAGATAAAAATGTATTGATTCTTCAAGAGTAGTACGTTATCGATAAATTGTTGCGTCGTCTCGGTTGAGCAGTTTCGGATAATCGATTTCAAATCGGTGCTTAAAATCGTTTCTTCTGAATCAACAGAACTATACTCTACTTTTTTTATAATTGGTAACAAAGAATAATACATATCTGTAAAACCTGTATACCCTAATTTTTTAGATAAACGAATAACGGAGGCAGGTGAGGTGAAAGTAGCTTTTGCCAAAGCTCGGACACCCATGTCTTGGACAGTATCGATATGTTCAATAAAGTACTTGAAAATTTCTTCTTCAAGAGAAGTTAAATGCTTTTCAGACGTTAATTTATTTAAATCCATCATGGGTAGACTCCTCTACTGTTATATTCTACGATTCTGTATGGCTTTACGGACTTTAGTGATTGAGGCTTTTCCTTTTTCTTCTATTTGCATCATAATGCTGACGTAAAGCGCATCTAAAAGACTGAGTTGCGCAATTCTTGAGGAGAGCGCTTCAGAGCGATAGTCTGTTTCTTCGGACAATGTGTGTAAAGCATAATCGACTTGATCATTTAAAGGGGATTGCGTAAAGCTTGTTATCCCAATGGTTGGAACATTATTCTGCTTGAAAATATCTACCAATTCCAGAATATCTTTTGAGTGACCGGTGTGAGAAATCAGAATGGCCGCATCTGAAGAAGTCAGTTGTGAGGCAGACATCAATTGCATGTGTGCATCAATTTGCGCAGAAACGGATAGACCGGTACGAATCAATTTATGGTACCCATCAAGTGCAATGACGTTGGATCCCCCGAAACCGAACAGTTCTATTCTGTTTGCATGAAGGAGCACATCAATTGCTTGTTTGAATTGGGCTTCGTCTAGAACGGTCAACGTGTCTTCAAGTGTTTTTATGTTGGATTCAAACACTTTTCTAATAATGGTACGAGAATCATCATCGACAGACAAATGCTCGTGAATATCTTGAAGTGTCTCTGTTTGTTCAGAAGCTAAGGCGATTTTCATATCTTGAAAGCCATTATACTGGATTCTTTTACAAAATCGGAAGACCGTCGAATCCGCTAAATGAGTGTCCGCGGCAATTTGAGTAATCGTTCCGTGAATAATTTTTTCAGGATGATTTAAAATATAATTAGCCAATCGTTTTTCCTTTTCACTGAATGAGGCATAAAGTGACCGGATTCTAATTTTACAGCTCTGAGTAGGTGTCATGAATTCGTTAACTCCTTTATGGATTGTAGTTCTATTATAAATAGAAACAACAAGAAAGAAAATATTTTTATATTAAACTTGAATAAAATAATATTCTTTTATATACTAACGGTGTGAAATATATTTCCTTGGAGGGTGAAGATATGAAATTAGCAATTATGGGATTAGGAAAAATGGGATTCAATTTAATGCAAAATGCGATCAAACAAAACCACGAAGTTGTAGCTTATGATATCCATTTAGATCAAGTGAAACAGGCGGAAGAAAAAGGAGCCTACGGAGCAGAAACAATAGAAGAGATGATCAGACATTTGGATGAGCAGAAAATCATCTGGATGATGGTTCCTTCAGGTGACATTACAGAAAACTTGATCACTGAATTAACCCCTCATTTGAGTGAAGGAGATATATTAATTGATGGTGGAAATAGTCACTACAAAGATACGGTTAGAAGATACTCCAAGCTCGCTGAAAAAGGTATTTCCTATATCGATGTCGGTACAAGCGGAGGAATGGAAGGTGCTTTAGAGGGCGCCTGCATGATGATTGGCGGAGACCGACTTGTTTTCGAAAAACTAGAACCGCTATTTAAAAATCTATCCGTAGAAAATGGTTACCTCTATACGGGAGAATCTGGTAGTGGGCACTTTCTTAAAATGATTCACAATGGAATTGAATATGGAATGATGCAATCAATTAGTGAGGGATTCGATATTTTAGAAAAAAGTCCTTATGATTTTGACCATGAAAAAGTAGCTCGCGTATGGAATCATGGTTCTGTTATTCGCTCTTGGCTAATGGAATTGATGGAATCAGCTTTCTCTGAAGATCCTAAATTAGATCAAATCAAAGGTGTTGTTCAGGCATCAGGAGAAGGTAAATGGACAGTGGAAACAGCGATGGAACTAGAAACGGCAGCACCAGTCATTGCATTGTCACTCATGATGCGAAACCGCTCTTTAGAAACGGATTCGTTTAGTGGGAAAGTGGTCGCTTCTTTAAGGAATCAGTTTGGTGGACATGCGGTAGAAAAACAACAAGATTAATGAAAACGGATTAATCTTGATTTGTGTTCACTTAGAATCAGGGGTATAGTTATACATGAAATCAAGTAATCAGTAGTCATATTGAATTGCATTTGGAAAGGAAAGTCAGTGTGGACACATATATGATGGGTGTCGATTTGGGGACAACAAGTACAAAAGCTGTCCTATTCGATCAAAAAGGTAAAGTCAGAAGTCAGTCTACGGTAGAGTACCCTTTAAACGTACCAGAACCGGGAGCGGCTGTTCAAGATCCAACAGAAATACTAGAAGCTGTAAAACGTTCCATCAAAGAAGTCATGGATAGAAGCAGGATTTCCAAAAAGTCATTGAAGCTCATTTCGTTTAGTGCTGCCATGCATAGCTTGATTGCGATCGATGATAAAGGATTACCTTTGACCCCTTCAATCACTTGGGCGGATCAAAGAAGTGAACCTTACGCAGAAGAAATCAAAAGTCAAACTGGATTAGAACTCTATAAAAAAACCGGTACACCAATTCACCCGATGTCTCCATTAACGAATATTTTGTGGATCAGAAAAGATCAACCAGAGATTTTTAAACGGACAGCTAAATTTATCGGGATAAAAGAATATGTCTTCAATGTATTTTTTAAGGAATATGTTGTTGATCACTCCATTGCTTCCGCAACAGGATTACTCAATATTTATACGCTCGATTGGGACAAAGAAGCTTTAGAAATTGCAGGGATCGATTCGGATTATTTATCTCGACTCGTTTCGACAACGACACAGTTTAAGGGGCTCAATTCAGATCTTGCGGACGAAATGGGGATTGATCTTGAAGTGCCTTTTGTCATTGGAGCAAATGATGGCTGCCTAGCAAACTTAGGGGTAGATGCCGTTATGCCAGGAGAAGTTGCGATTACGATTGGGACAAGTGGGGCAATCAGAACCGTTACAGACAAGCCGATTACAGATGAAAAAGGGAGGACCTTCTGTTATGCGCTGACAGAAAACCACTGGGTCATCGGCGGTCCCGTTAATAATGGTGGAATGGTATTGAGATGGTTAAGAGATGAGTTTTGCGCTGAAGAAGTACAACAGGCAAAAGCGCTGAATCAAAACCCGTATGACCTGATTACAGACCAAATTGACCAAGTAACTGCAGGGTCTGAAGGCTTATTGTTTCACCCTTACTTATCAGGAGAAAGAGCCCCTTCTTGGAATGCAAATGCTAGAGGATCTTTTTTCGGACTGGCGATGCACCATAAGCGTGACCACATGATGCGTGCGGTCCTTGAAGGGATCAATATGAATATGTATATGGTCTTGCTGGCGCTAGAAGAATTGATTGGAACACCAAAAGAAGTTCGTGCTACCGGGGGATTCGCCCATTCAAAAGTTTGGAGACAAATGGTCGCAGATATCTTTGGGCATGAAGTGCATGTTCCAGAAACAGTAGAAAGTGCCTGCTTAGGTGCAGCCATTTTAGGATTATTTGCGATTGGAGAAATCGATGATCTTTCTGAAGTGAAGAAAATGGTGAAGACAAAATCAATCAATCACCCGGATAAAGAAAAAGGACTCGTCTATAAAGAGTTATTACCCATATTCATCCGACTAAGTCGATTATACGAGCAAGAGTATCAGTCAGTTGTAGCGTTTCAGAATAAATATACAAAAACGGAATGAGTTTAGTTATAGTCCGAGTCATGTAAAACAACTGTATAGATTGGGTAAATACCTTTATTGAGGGATTTCTTTATGCTATGTTTAAAGTAGTTTAAAGGAGGGAATTGAATGCTTTGGATGATTTTACCATTAACTGTATCTTTAATTTTGACGGTTGTATTATCTGTGGTTTATCGTGACCGTGAAAAGACAGATAAAGGGTTTCGGTTTACCTATTTTGGATTATCATACAGAAGAAAATTTATTCGAACATTGTGGATTACGCCTGTTCTAGCACTGATAGTCTGGTTTATCAGTTATAATAATGTATGGCCGCAGACAATCAGCATACTTCTCGTCGCTTTACTCATCATTACGCAGTTAGCACAATTAGGCTACAACTACTACAAGATGAAACAAACAGAAGAATAAGCATTACATAGAGAGCCTTTCGAGAGAATTATTTCATCGAAGGGCTCTTTTAGTCCTCATTAAGATTGGAAATTGCCTGTAGATAGATATTCTATAGTTTGAATAACTAAATCGGGGGTAAGAGCTTTCGCTAATGGCGAGAGTTCTTCTTTGTACTTATCAAATTTCACAAAGGAATCTTAAGTATTGTTTTCTTTTATTTTAAAAATATGATACCGGTAACATGAGGAAAAGTATTGAACGAATACTAAACACAGATTAAGATTAGAGCTATTGTGATTGAAATAGAAAGAGTGATTAGATTATGGAGTGGCTAAATTAATGAAGAAACAATGGTGGAAAAAAGCGGTAGCGTATCAAATTTATCCGCGAAGTTTTTATGATTCAAACGGAGATGGCATAGGAGATTTGAGAGGTATACTGGAAAAACTGGATTACATCAAAGAGTTGGGAATTGATGTGATATGGGTAAGCCCAGTGTATGAATCACCTAATGATGATAATGGGTATGACATCAGTAACTATCACAGTATTATGTCGGAATTTGGGACAATGTCTGACTTTGATGAATTGCTGGATGAAGTACATAAGCGTGGAATGAAAATTATTATGGATTTAGTTATCAATCATACGTCAGATGAACATGAGTGGTTTATCGAATCGCGTTCATCGAAGAAGAACCCATATCGTGATTTTTATATCTGGCATCCGGCCAAGCCCGATGGTACAGAAATCAATAATTGGGAGTCGATTTTCGGAGGATCAGTCTGGGAATTAGACGAACATACTAATGAGTACTACATGCATGTGTTTTCCAAGAAACAACCGGATTTAAACTGGGAGAACTCTAAAGTAAGAGAGCATCTCTACGCGATGGTTAACTGGTGGTTAGACAAAGGAATAGATGGCTTCAGAGTGGATGCTATTTCACACATCAAAAAAAGAAAGGGTTATCCTAATATGCCGAATCCTTTAAATAAGGATTATGTACCCTCTTTTGACGGACATATGAACCAGCCAGGTATTGATCTATTTTTGTCTGAGTTTGCAGAAAAGACTATTAAAAATTATAATGTCATGACGGTTGGCGAAGCCAATGGCGTAACAGTTGAAGACGCGGACCGCTGGGTAGGAGAAGAAAAAGGCTATTTTGATATGATTTTCCAGTTTGAACATCTCGGTCTTTGGGGAGCAAGTGGTGAAGGACTAAACCTTAAAGAATTAAAAGAAGTCATGACTAGATGGCAAAAAGGACTTGACGGACGTGGATGGAATGCTTTGTTTATAGAAAATCATGATCTAGCGAGAAGTGTATCTACTTGGGGAAATGACGCGGATTTAAGAAAAACATCTGCAAAAGCCTTGGCAACCTTTTACTTTTTTATGCAAGGAACACCTTTTATTTATCAGGGTCAGGAAATTGGTATGACGAATGTGCAGTTTGACTCAATTGAAGAGTACAACGATGTTGGCATGATCAACTTATATGAAATTGAAACTAAGAACGGAGCGTCTCACGAAGAAATCATGGCATATATTTGGAAGAACGGACGAGATAATTCACGTACCCCAATGCAGTGGTCTAATGCACCAGAAGCCGGATTTACTTCAGGAAAACCTTGGATTGGTACGAATCCAAATTACCCAGATATTAATGTAAAACAAACTTTGAACGATCCTGATTCGATATATCACTACTATAAGAAAATGATTAAGATGCGGAAGAACACCCCTACATTGATATTTGGGCATTACGAATTGATTGCGAAAGACCACGAAAAAGTATACGCCTATTTGCGTGTTTATGAGGGAATAGAGTTTGTGATCATAGTTAATTTATTTAATGAGTCTACAAAGCTTGATTTAAGTGAAGAACTGGAACTAGGAGAATTAAGGTTAAGTAATTATAGCGTAGTAGACGAGCTGAACGCAGTTATGATATTACGTCCATTTGAGGCTAGAGTTTATAAAGTGTCGAAACAAAAAGTTTGGCATGATCCAAACTATTATATTCTTTCGTAAAGGAGAAGAAAATGAGGGAAATAGCGATTGGTATTGATTTAGGAGGAACATCAATTAAGTTTGCATTTCTAACTAGAGAAGGAGAGATTATTAAACAGTGGGCTATCCCGACTCCGGTAGATAGCGACGGAAGGCTTATCATTCCATTTATCATTAGGTCAATTAAAGAGAACATAGAGGAGTCTACTTTGTTACCAGCACAAATAGTAGCTATTGGAATGGGATCACCGGGATCAGTTAATCGTGAGAAAGGAACAGTAATCGGGGCCTTTAATTTGAATTGGATTAAAACAGTTTATGTTAAAGAGCAGATGGAAGAGGCATTTCAAATTCCATTTATTTTAGACAATGATGCAAATGTTGCAGCACTTGGAGAGCAATGGCTAGGTGCAGGCCAAAACGATCCTAACGTTGTCTTCTTAACCTTAGGGACCGGTGTTGGTGGCGGTGTAATAGTAAAAGGTGAACTGGTCCATGGGTTTCTTGATACTGCAGGAGAAATTGGACATTTAAAAGTAGAAAATGAGGGTTTCACTTGCACATGTGGGCAAGTCGGATGCTTGGAAACGGTCGCCAGTGCAACAGGTATTGTAGCTGTCGCAAAAAAAGAAGCAAGGGGTTATATGGACTCTTCTGTTTTGGCTAAGACTATTTTGGATGGACGTGTTATCACGTCCAAGTCAATTTTTGAATCAGCTAAGTTGAAGGATCCATTTGCTGAACATGTACTGAGTATAGTCGGGAGATATTTAGGCGTCGCCTGTGCTAATATTGCAAACGTTTTAAATCCTTCAACAATTATATTAGGTGGCGGAGTATCAAAAGCGGGGAATCTTCTACTAAGCTATGTGGTACCGAATTTTGAACGCAATGCTTTTCCAACGATAGCTAAGCGGACGGCTATTAAAATCGCGACGCTAGAAAATGATGCAGGTGTTCTAGGTGCAGCCTCATTGGCCTTTGAATCAGCGGATAAAACATAAGAGAAAAATTGACAACCAATTAGTATAGACAGGAGTAACGATAATGAAAAAAATGATGAATTTTGAGTTCTGGCAGAAGTTTGGAAAGGCATTAATGGGTGTCATTGCTGTTATGCCAGCTGCTGGACTAATGATTAGTATTGGTGGATCGATTCCGCTAATCAATCAGGATCTGGAAGCGTTAGTTGCATTAGGAAGTGTTATTGAAAGTATCGGTTGGGCTATAATTGGAAACTTACACATTTTATTTGCTTTAGCTATCGGTGGAAGTTGGGCAAAGGATAAAGCCGGAGGAGCTTTTGCTGCAGGGATCAGTTTCGTTTTGATCAACCGTATCACGGGAGCAGTTTTTGGGGTAACAAGTAATATGCTTGCTGATGAGTCTGCGGTTACTCAAACCCTTTTCGGAACAGAAATTCAAGTGGACGGATATTTTACCTCAGTATTGGAAGCGCCCGCTTTGAATATGGGTGTATTTGTTGGAATTATTGCTGGGTTTATAGGCGCAATGGCATTCAACAAATATTACAATTATAGAAAATTACCCGATGCTCTTTCATTCTTTAACGGAAAGCGCTTTGTACCATTTGTTGTGATTTTATGGTCACTTGTGGCAGCATTGATACTGTCAGTTTTATGGCCAGTGATTCAGGGAGGAATCAATAGTTTTGGGATATGGATTGCGGAATCACAAGATACTGCACCGATTTTAGCACCATTCCTATTTGGGACACTTGAGCGTTTATTATTACCATTTGGTCTGCATCACATGCTGACCATTCCAATAAACTATACGCCTCTTGGCGGAACATATCAGGTATTGAGCGGTGCTCAAGAAGGGTCACTTGTCTTTGGTCAAGATCCTCTATGGCTAGCATGGGCGCGTGATTTAGTAAATCTAGAAGCTGCTGGCGATACTAGCACTTATCAATATGCCATGGAAACATTCATTCCAGCTCGATTTAAAGTAGGGCAGATGATTGGATCCTCGGGTATACTTATGGGTTTAACTTATGCAATGTATAAAAATGTCGATAAAGACAAGCGTAAAGGGTATAAATCGATGTTTGTATCAGCTGGACTGGCAGTATTCTTAACGGGTGTAACAGAACCACTGGAGTTTATGTTCATGTTCGCAGCTATGCCATTATATGGAATTTATGCGATCATTCAAGGTGCTGCATTTGCTATGGCAGATATTGTAAATTTGAGAGTCCATTCATTTGGTAGTATTGAATTATTGACGCGTACACCGTTAGCTTTGAAAGCAGGACTTGGACTCGACTTAATTAATTATATATGGGTAACGATTCTTTTTGCTGTTGGAACGTATTTCCTTACTAATTTTTTAATCAAGAAATTCAATTTTTCAACACCAGGACGTAATGGTAATTATGATAATGACGTAGCAGAATCTGAGGATAGTCAAACAGTAGATGCTTCTCAACAAGTATATGATGTTATACACCTCTTAGGCGGTAAAGAAAATATTAAAGATGTTGATGCATGTATGACACGTCTACGTGTAACCGTTAAAGACACAAATAAAGTAGGCACAGAAACGCAGTGGAAAAAAGCTGGAGCTATGGGATTGGTGCACAAAGATACAGGAGTTCAGGCGATTTATGGACCTAAAGCTGATGTTTTGAAATCAGATATCAACGATGTATTAGAGTCAAATGTAGCTATTCCAACTTCTTCTATTGACCAAAATAAAACAGAAATGATAATTGAGGAGCAAGCTGAAAAACCTTTTAGCGAACAATACGCTATAGATACAGTAATTTATAGCGTAACTTCTGGTATAGTGAAGGCAATTACACAAGCACCGGATGAGGTTTTTTCTCAAAAAATGATGGGAGACGGATATGTAGTTGAGCCTGCTTCAGGGTTAATTGTAGCTCCTGTTTCAGGAACAGTAGAAAGTATCTTTCCAACCAAGCATGCGATTGGGATCAAAACAGTAGAAGGAATCGATGTACTGATTCATATGGGTATTGATACCGTGGAGTTAAAAGGGAAATTCTTTGATATAAAAGTTAAAGAAGGGCAAAAAATTAATACGGGAAATCTTCTAGCTGAAATGGATCTTGAACAAGTGAAAAGCGCAGGGAAAGAAACAGCAATCCTCACTGTATTTACTAATTTAAAAGAAGACCAAACTTTTGTCTTAGAGTCAAATGGAGAAACTAATCATTCAGATCGTATTGGAATGATTCACTAAGGAGTTTAAAGGAGTATCATAATGAAGGTATTAACTTTAAATACACATTCATGGATTGAAAAACAGCCTTACGAGAAATTGAACAGTTTAGTTGAAAGTTTACTGGAAGTAGATTATGATATTATCGCACTTCAGGAAGTTAATCAGCCTATCAATGCAGAAGAAATTCAGGATGACCTCTTTATTAGACCATTGGAAGAACAATTTTCAGTTCCTATCAAAGATAACAATTTCGCTTATTTACTTGTTCAGAAGCTGCGGCAAAGAGGAATGACTTATTATTGGAGTTGGACAGCTAATCACATTGGGTACGATAAGTATGATGAAGGAGTGGCGATTCTATCTAAAAGATCATTTGAAGTAAAAGGGCATCTAATATCGAAAGCTAAAAACTATACTAGTTATCTTACTCGGAAAGTTTTAAAAGCGCAGATTGAACAAGATAATATAAAGTGGACTGTAATATCAGGTCACTATTCATGGTGGCTTAGTGATACTGGCGAACATTTATTTAAATATGAATGGGATAAGACACTAGCCTTGCTCGATTTTGACGAAAAAGAAAATCTGATTGTGATGGGTGACTTCAACAACGATCCTAAAGTTGCTAATGAAGGATATACGCTTATAGAAGAAACTGCTCCATTCTTAGTGGATACATTTAAGGTAGCTAACACTAAGATAGGAGAGATGACTGTGCAAAGTGCAATTGATGGATGGCAAGATCAGCCAGATCAGAAGCGTATAGATTATATTTTTACTGGAAAAAATATTTCGGTAGATCGCTACCGAGTGGTATTTGATGGTTATCAGGAACCAGTTGTCAGCGACCACTTTGGTGTTGAAGCTTTGATAGTCAAAGATCTTAGAAGCACATGATATGATTCTAAACAAACGTTACACTTAGCACTGGACTTGCTAAACATCCAGTGCTTTTGTGTGCTAACCAGGTATTTAAAATATTATAGTATGTGTTATTTGGTTGTCCATTTGATATAGGAGGTCTGTTGTAAGATATAGCAGCTAATTATAAAATATGCTAGAATTAGCTGAACGCTATAGTTGAAAACTGATTAAAGAGTATTTCATTACGGGTAAAACTTTTCCCGAACTAGTAGAAATGAGATGATTCTATTGCCAACGTTAAGTGATGTGGCAAAAAAAGCCAATGTTTCTAAAATGACCGTTTCTCGAGTCATCAATCACCCTGAAAGGGTAACAGAAGAATTGAAAATCATGGTTCATGCTGCAATGAAAGAACTGAACTATAAACCGAATGTCATGGCAAAAGCATTAGCTAATAACCGTACACAAATTATAAAACTATTGATACTGGAAGAAATGGACTATGTAGAACCTTATTATATGCAACTGCTTGTGGGCATTGCGAATGAATTAGAAAAGCATTCTTATGGACTTCAACTAGTAACAAAGCGCAATACTCAAATTGGGGATTCAGATGGATACATTGTATGTGGGATGAGAGAAACGGACTACAAATGGCTCAACACTCTCGATAAACCAATGGTATTGTTTGGCGAAAATACCCACGGATATGATTTTGTCGATAGCGATAATCAAAAGAGTATTGAAAAAGCAGTAGAATATGGAGTGCTTTTAAATTATGAAACCATCGTATTCATTAGTATGGATGTCAACGAACCGTTTGCGTTATCTAGAGAAAAAGGCTACCGGAACGCTATGGAAATATATGGTTTAAAGCAGCAAGTCGTTAAATTAGAGAATCGATCACGGTTTTCAGCGACTTTTATTAGAGAAAATTGGCAAAAATTCAACTCGAATACCTTATTCATTTGTGCAACAGATCGATTAGCTTTAGGAATCAGTAGAGAATTGCAAGAACAAGGCGGTAATATTCCAGAAGAATATGGGATTATCGGACACGACGGTGTGTTTTTGGATCAGATTGCTTATCCATTTTTGACGACCTTGAAACAGTCACTCGACGAAATGGGTGCGGCTGCAGTACAATTAGTATTAAATAAAATCAATGCTGGTGGACTTCCTCAAGAAAATGCGATTTTTGAGACTGAATTAAAACTAGGAGGCACCACACGGGAAACGTCCGTTTAGATGATTCAAAATATGATGGATTCAGGACCAGAGCACATGAGCTCTGGTTTTTTCTGTTATCGGTAACATTGAAGATTACCTTGTTTCTTTTAAGACAGATGCTAGAATGATAATGAAACCGCTTCACAAGGAGGGATTTAAATGACGAACAATCAAATAAATAGTGGAGAAGTCATTTACCAGGTGTATCCAAAAAGTTTTTTGGATACGAATCAGGATGGTATTGGGGACTTAAAAGGTATTATCCAAAAGCTTGATTACATTCAAGAGTTAGGAGTAACGACGATATGGTTGAATCCAATTTTTAGTTCTCCACATGTGGATAATGGTTATGATGTCTCTGATTATTACACCATTGATCCACAATACGGCAGTATGGAATTAGTAGAGTTGTTAATTGAGGAGGCTCATAAAAGAGGACTCAAAATTTTATTTGATCTTGTATTGAATCACACATCTTCCAAACATAAATGGTTTCAGGAAGCATTGAAAGGACCGGACAATCCTTACCGAGACTACTACATATGGAAGGAAGAAGAGCAAAAGGGAAAGCTACCAAACAACTGGAAATCTTTTTTTGGTGGATCTGTTTGGGAGAAAGAATCTGAGACAGGTGATTACTATTTTCATCTATTTGATAAAGAAATGCCAGACTTGAACTGGCAAAACGAATTGGTTCGTAAGGAAATGATCCAAATAGCGAAGTTCTGGCTAGAAAAAGGCATTGACGGGTATAGGCTTGATGCATTTATTCACATGGAGAAAGAGCCTGGATATCCTGATGCTCGTTATGCAGATCCTGGTCAACTGGTTAGTGCAGAAGAATTTTTTGCTAATTTACCTCAAGTAGATGACTATCTGAGAGAATTTTCTGCAAGTATTAGAGAAGATTATCCAGATGCTTATTTGCTAGGTGAGGCAGCATCCGCTGATCCAGAAAGAGCGGTCAAGTACACCTTTCCAAAAGGAGAAGCCTGTGATTCGATTGTCTCTTTTAAATATTTCCCAATGGATACAACAAAAAAAGACGACCGATTTCCTTTGGAGAATCAAGAAGGGAAGTTAGATATCATAGCCTTCAAACAAGTTATGGATGAATGGCAGAGAAAAGTTGGAGAAGTCAGTGAGATGACCCTTTACTTAAACAATCACGATATGCAAAGAGTGGTATCCAGATTAGGAGATCCCACTGAATTCAGGGAAGAAAGTGCTAAAACACTTGCGACGACAATGTACTTACAAAGAGGTTTACCCGTTCTTTTAAACGGTGAAGAAATCGGGATGAAGAATTTAGAATTAAAGCGTTGGGAGAATACACGGATTGAACGAATCCATGAAGTTTACGCAACGCTTTTGGATAGAGGAGTCACTAAAGAAGAAGCGCAAACCCATTTGGGATCTATCAGTATCAATGCGAGTAGAGGAGCTATGCAGTGGTCAGACCAGATTTATGCGGGCTTTTCTACTGTAGAGCCTTGGAGTGGAGTTAATCGAGAAGCAGCATACAATGTGGCTGCTCAAGAAACGGACACAGCGAGTATTTTAACCTTTTATAAACAGCTCATTCAACTGAAAAAAACAGCTTTATTCACGCACGGATCTTACGAGATGCTTGTTTCTAAGAGTCCAATCATGGCGTACCGACGACAACTTGAAAAAGAACAAGCGATTGTCATCTCGAATTTAAGTGACGAGCCACAAGAGAGTTTGCTAGACCTAACCGATTTCATGGAGCAAGACAGTACGTTGAGTGTCGGAAATTACCAATATAACAATGGAAAAATTGTCTTATCACCTTATGCTTCACTTGTTATTAAATCAGACTATAAAGGGAGTTAATTAAATGAACACAGCAGCATTGTACCACCGAACTGAAAGCGAATATGCCTACCTATACGAAAAAGATCATTTCCACATCCGCTTGAGAACACAAGCTGGAGATGTCGCTCATGTCGAACTATTGAGTGGAGATCCTTACACGATTGACGCGGATAAATGGTACGAAACAGGTAAGGAGATGAAAAAAATAGCCAGTACTAACTTACACGACTATTGGCTAATTGATACCCACGAACAAACTAATCGAATGTCTTATGGATTTCATGTGACCGGTCAAGACGGGATTGAAGTATTCTATTCTGATCAAGGTGTTTATCCATATGAAGAAGCTTTTTTACAAGAAGCGAGCTTTTACTTTAGAATTCCTTATATCCATGAAATTGATGCCTTTAAAGCTCCAGAATGGGTAAAGGAAACAGTTTGGTACCAGATTTTTCCAGATCGTTTTGAAAACGGAGATGCGTCGATTAATCCCGTAGGAACATTGCCATGGGGGGATAAAGAAAATCCGTCTAGAGACGACTTTTATGGTGGAGATTTAAGAGGCATCATTAACCAATTAGATTATCTAGAAGATCTTGGGATCAATGGGATTTATTTATGCCCAATTTTCAAAGCTTCTTCTAATCATAAATACGACACAATAGACTATTACGAAATTGATCCTGCGTTTGGAGATAAAGAAACGTTTAGAGAATTAATCAGTAAAGCTCACGAAAAAGGTATCAAAATTATGCTAGATGCAGTGTTCAACCATATGGGATGGCATTCTCCGCAGTGGCAAGATGTGCTGAAATATCAAGAGAATTCAAAATACACAGACTGGTTCTATATCCATAGTTATCCAGTACAAAATCTTGGAGAATTGACGACGGATGAAATGGAAAATGTTGGACGAGTGAATTATGAAACCTTCGCTTTTACAGGACATATGCCGAAGCTGAATACAGCGAATCAAGAAGTTCAGGACTATTTATTAGATATTGCAAAATATTGGATAGAAGAGTTCGATATTGATGCTTGGAGATTAGACGTGGCGAATGAAGTAGATCATTTCTTCTGGAAGAAATTTTTCAAAGAAACAACAGCGATCAAAGAAGATATTTATATTTTAGGTGAAATCTGGCATTCTTCTCAAAACTGGTTGAATGGAGATGAGTTCCACGCAGTGATGAATTATGCCTTCAATGATAATATCGAAAATTATTTTTTGAAGAAAATCATTTCACCTTCACGTATGGTATCTGGATTGAATGCACAGATGATGTTATATAGACAACAAACTTCTGAAGTGATGTTCAATTTGTTGGATTCACATGATACCCCTAGGTTGCTGACAAAAGCAAAAGGAGATAAGGAGCTAGTCAAATCGGCTCTATCTTTTATGTTTGCACAGTCAGGGACACCTTGTATTTATTACGGAACAGAAATTGGGCTTTATGGGGATATGGATCCTGATTGTAGAAAATGCATGGTTTGGGATGGCTCACTTCAGGATCAAGATATGCTAGAGTTTACCAAAAAATTGATTTCCTTCCGTAAAAATTATCAAAACATTCTAACTTATGGCGCAACGAATTGGCACGATGTTAGAGATGATGAGCAGTTGATCGGATTTAAACGCACTTTAGGGAATGAGTCATTAATATTCTACTTCAATCAAGACAGAGACGATGCTTTTCTAGACTCGGTTCCAGTAGAGGCAGAATTATCTTTAGAAACAGGCACAGTTCATTATGATAATCAAACAGTCCTTCATGAAAATGGCTTTGTTGTCTATTATCATTTAGACACAGAAGCTGAAAAGCGCGAGCGTATAGAGCAAAAACGCCAACGTACAAAAGAAAGAATGAAACAATTAAAAGTGTTACCTTCACACTTGGTCAGAAATTAATTACTAGGGTAAAGGAGGAGAAATGTTGAATAAACAAGCGATCTATCATAAAGCGAATAGTTCGTATGCTTACATGAAAGATGTTCAAACGATGTGTCTAACCATTCGAACTGCGCGAGATATTGAGTGCGTTTATTTGCTGACAGATCATCCAGATGGCTGGGTAAAAGGATCAGAAGGTTACTATTGGAAAAAAGAAAAAACGAAAATGCAATTACTCTTTCAAACAACCCTTTATGATTATTGGCAAATCGAACACCGTCCGTATAATCATCAAATGCGCTATGGATTTATACTAGAAACTCATGAAGAAAGGGCTCTATATATTGAACGCGGCTGGTTTTCTCCAGATGATGTATTTATAGGAAATGATATCAATAGTTATTTCGCGTTTCCTTATTTACATGAATCTGAAGTATTTCAAGCACCAAAGTGGGTTAAAGAAATAGTCTGGTATCAAGTTATGCCAGACCGTTTTTATAATCCTGAAAATATTTCTTGGGGAAGCAAAGAACAACTGGGCCAGTACGATTTTCACAATGGAACACTAGAAGGTATACGAAAAAAACTGCCGTATTTAAAAAATCTTGGAATCTCAGGGATTTACTTAACGCCGATTTTTCAAAGTCCGACTGCACATAGATATGATACAGAAAACTATTTTGAAATCGATCCAAGACTAGGAAGCAAAGAGATATTCAAATCACTCGTTGACGACGCGCATACGTTAGGGATACGAATTTTACTGGATGGTGTATTTAATCATATTGGAGACCAGTCTGTGTACTTTCAAGACGTTTTAAAAAATGGCGAACAATCAGCCTATAAGGACTGGTTCTATATTGAACAATTTCCACTGGAAAGCGCTGAGGGAATTCGTTTAGACACGCATTACCGTCACTTCACACCGAATATGCCTAAGTTGAATACACTGAATAAAGAGGTGCAAAAATATTTAATAGATGTTGCGCTGTATTGGGTGGAAACCTTTGGCATAGATGGTTGGCGTCTTGATGTAGTCAATGAAATTGACCATGCTTTTTTAAGATTGTTGAGATCACGTTTAAAAAGTGCGTATCCAGATTGTTATATTGTTGGAGAGATTTGGCATAACGCAGATTCTTGGCTTTTGGGCGACCAATTAGATGGTGTGATGAATTATCCATTGGGGAAACCGATTCTTGAGTGGGCTGCAGCAGGAAGAATCTCTACAGCTGATTTTCAAGAACAATTTGTACAGGCTCTATTGCAATACTCAGAGAATATTCAACAAGGGATGCTAACGTTGTTGGATAGTCACGATGCACCGAGATTATATGAATACACTGGTTTTGACCGAAACAAAACAGAACTGTGTCTCACTATGCTATTTCTGCTCCCAGGATCTATTTGTCTGTACTATGGAACGGAAATGGGTATGAGTGGGTATGAAGATCCAGAAAACAGAAAACCGATGCAGTGGACTAAGAGTCAAGCGGTGGATTTCAAAGAACATATCCAGCTTTTATCTAGGTTGAGACGATCAGATCAAGAACTACTTGCTAGAAACCGATTTACCTTTCTTGAAGTCCAAAACGATGTATTGGTTTTAAAAAAAGAAACTGAAACGCATGCGCTCTATCTTTTAATCAACAAATCTAGCGAGCAAAAGTGGATTGAATTGAGCGAACTGAAAGACAAAAAAGTGGAAAATCTGCTAGCTCAACATTCCGTTATTGTAGACAGCCTTGTACCGTTAAAACCAGAGTCGCATGTTCTTTACAAGTTTGAAAAGATCAGCTCTTAAACGATCATAAAAATCTGATACCGGTAACAACGAGAAAACGGTTGCAATGGTTCTATAATGAAATATAATTGAAAATGTAGACAGGTACAGAAAGTAAGAGGAGGAAAAATTAGATGATAAAATTTTATAAAATAGCAATGGCAGGTTCAGCAGCACTATTACTTGCAGCATGTGGAAATGGATCAGACAGTGGTTCAGGTTCACAAGGCGAAACAGAAGGTGAAGGTGCAGCAACTGGCGAAATCGGGGGTTCAATCGAAGTTGGGGTTGGAGAAGATTACGTAGAATTCGTTGAAGCAATTGCTCCAGCATTTGAAGAAGAGTATGGTGTTGAAGTGACCGTATCTGAACGAGATATGTTCGATACACTAGAAGCTGTACCTCTAGATGGTCCAGCTGGATTATCTCCAGATGTTCTTCTATCTCCTTATGACCGAATCGGTGGAATGGGCCAACAAGGTCATTTATCTGAAATGACACTTGTCGATGATGGTCGATATGATGAGACGGATCAACAGCAAGTAACAGTTGATGGTACTGTATACGGTACACCGTTCGTTATTGAATCACTCGTCCTTTTTTACAATAAGGATTTGATGGATACAGCACCAGCGACATTCGACGAATTGGAAGCTCTTACAGAAGACGAACAATATGCCTTCTCAGGACAAGCTGATACAAGCACAGCATTCCTTGCGAATTGGGTAGACTTCTATAATTCTTACGGATTGATTTCTGGGTTTGGTGGATATGTATTTGGAGAAGATGGCGAAGATACTGCCGATATCGGGTTAAATTCACCGGAAGCAATCGAAGGAATTGAATATGCACAGCAATGGTTCAACGATGTATGGCCAGAAGGTATGCTTGATGTAACAAGTGCCGGCGATTTCATCGATGATCAATTTATCCAAGGCAATGCAGCAGCCGTTATTAACGGACCATGGGGCGCGGCGAACTATAGAGATAGTGGCGTAAACCTTGGCGTATCAGCCATTCCAACATTACCTAGTGGAAATGAATATGCACCATTTGCAGGTGGTAAAGGATGGGTCGTTCCTTCTTACACTGAAAATTATGAAACTGCAGCAGCGTTCGTAGACTTCGTGACAAATGAAGAAAATATGATGATGCTTTATGAAGAGTACACAAACGAAATTCCTGCTAACCAGAATGCGCGTAATACAATCAATGAAGCTGGAGAAGATGAATTAGCAGTAGCGGTAATCGAGCAATATAATAATGCAGTACCCATGCCAAACATCCCAGAAATGGCTGAAGTTTGGACAGGCGCTGAATCAATGATGTTCGATGCAGGGTCAGGAAACAAAACAGCTGAAGAGTCAGCAAACGATGCAGTACAAATTATCCAAGACAACATTGAACAGAAATATTAATCTTTAATAGAAGACTAGATGATTCGGCAGAGATAGTAGGATGATCTCTGCCATTTTTATCATTGAAAGGGCGTGTAACAGTTGAAGAATAAAAAGAAAGATAAGATCGTACTTTCTGATCAAGATCAAAAAAAGATACACACTGCGACATGGCTATCCATTATTCCGGGGCTTGGCCAGATTTATAATAAACAATTGTTTAAAGGAATCGTGTTCTTGGCAGTATTTATGGGAGCTGTCATTGAACTCCTCATATTTGGAGCAGGAGCTATAGAAGGTCTTATTACTTTAGGAACGATTCCTAGAGAAGACCACTCGCTATTTCTTCTAATTGAAGGAACCATTCAAATTCTCCTTACCGTTATCTATTTAATTTTTACAGCAGCTGTCATGATGGATGCGCATCGTGTTGCTAAAAAAAGAGTCATTAGTCCGAACACGGTGAACTATACCGTCAAAGATACAGCAATTAGTGTATTTGAGAATGGTTTCCCTTACTTACTAACCATACCCGCTTACTTGGTCATGATTTTTGCCATTGTGTTCCCGGTTTTGGTAACCATATTTATTGCCTTTACAAATTACAACTTTCAAAATGTACCACCGGCGAATATCGTCGACTGGGTTGGATTCGAGACATTCAGTAGTATCTTCACACTAACGACTTATCGAGATACGTTCTTTGCAGTTTTCTCGTGGACGATTATCTGGACACTAGCAGCAACCACTTTACAGCTCGTTATTGGTGTATTTACAGCACTGGTTTTGAATCAACCCCACATTCGGTTTAACCGATTCTTTGGTGTCATTATGCTGTTACCTTGGGCAGTTCCAGCGTTTATTACTATTTTGACTTTTTCAAATATCTTCAACCCAAGTGTTGGAGCAATCAATACGCAAGTTATCCCGTTCTTTAACCAGATCATTCCGTTCCTTGAAATTCCTGCAATATCTTGGAAAACAGATCCATTCTGGACAAAGATCGCAATCATTATGATTCAAGGCTGGGTCGGCTATCCTTATATCTATGTTTTGACATCAGGCATTTTACAGTCTATACCAAATGACTGGTATGAAGCATCTGTTATTGATGGCGCAACAGCTTTACAAAAATTCAGACATATCACAATGCCACATATTTTCGCAGTGGCTGCACCCATCTTTATCACACAATATACAGGAAACTTCAACAACTTTAACTTGATTTACCTGTTTAACGAGGGTGGCCCCGGAAGTGTAGGAAGCGGAGCAGGATCGACAGATATTTTGATTTCGTGGATCTACAAGTTAACGACCGGAACGTCTCCACAATATAACATATCAGCAGCCGTGACATTAATCATTTCTGCAATTGTTATTACGATTTCAATGGTTATTTTCAGTCGGACACGTGCTTTTGAAATGGAGGATTAACATGAAAAAAGCAAAACGAATTAAAACACAGAAAAATTCTCGTTTCTGGAATAAATTCTTTTCTTATGCGTATCTAATCGGGATGTCGATCGTGATTATTTACCCTCTTTTGATCACTGTTACTTCCGCGTTCAGAACAGGGAATATTATGGCTTTCGATTTGAATTTCTCAGGACCTTGGTCTCTGGCAAATTTTTCAAGATTATTTAATAATACGCTTTATGGTACTTGGTACTTGAATACCTTAAAAGTTGCCGGAACTACCATGATTATTCAGGTAGCTGCGATTACATTAGCGGGTTACGCATATAGTCGTTATCGTTTCATTGGAAGAAAACAAAGTATTAAGTTCTTCTTAATTATTCAAATGGTTCCAACAACAGCGGCTTTGACTGCTTTCTACGTTATGGCACTCCTTGTTGGTGGGCTGAACTCACACTGGTTCTTAACGGTTATTTATATCGGTGGGGGGATACCTATGAACACCTGGCTCATGAAGGGGTATTTCGATACTGTTCCACTGGAGTTAGACGAATCAGCTAAATTAGATGGTGCCGGACACTTGAGATCTTTCTGGCAAATTATTCTTCCACTCGTTAAACCGATGATCGCTGTTCAAGCGCTTTGGGCGTTTATGGGTCCTTTTGGAGAATATATGTTAGCAAGGTTCTTGCTCAGAACACCTGAACTCTATACAGTAGCGATTGGCCTACAAACGTTTATCAGTAATCCTAGAGACCAACGTGTCACGTTATTCGCTGCGGGAGCCATCTTAATTGCTTTACCAATCTGTATTTTGTTCTTCTATCTACAAAAACACTTTGTATCTGGATTAACAGCAGGTGGAACAAAAGGTTAATGTACAAAAAATGATTTTAAAAAGTAGGAATGAATATGAGAACAGACAGCTTTCCATTAAATTATTTCACAAATATTTTCACACCTAAACGTGCTTTTTTTAATCGCCATGCGATTGGATGGCCGACCATTGTAATCGTCTTGATCTTTTTGAATGCACTGATCACGATTCCAGTTTCATTGAACTTTGCGCAGACAGACACAATTGGTGTTGAGCAGTTTTATCCAGAAGCTTTTAACCTAATTGACGGTGAAGCTGCAGAGGCACTCTCTAAAGTTCCTGTAGAAGAAGGCAGATTAATCGTTGAGCAGTCTACTCTTCAGACAAAAACAGACGGGCTAGTACTCATTGATCAGTCAGATAATCCGTTGATCGACAGTGATGTCGCTGTAGCATTTGGTCCAACGGAGTTTACGATCAGGGAACATGCACAACCTGAACTAAAAGTGCGCTATACAAAAGACTTTTCGGTGGAATCTGCTTCAGTAGAAGAAGTGAAAACAGAACTAAATCGACAATGGAGAGTGAATAATCGTATCTATATCGTAGCTGCACTGACTTTTTTAATTTCATTTATGACCTTTACCATGTTAGTCGTATTAACCTTAGGTTCAGCGTTATTTCTTTATTTCACGAAAAAGAGTCACTTAACTTCAATAACGACATATAAAGAGTCTGTTGCCATTATTCTTTATGGATTAGGACTACCAACAATTTTAGCTTTACTATATGGATTGATCCAGTTTGATATTATCTGGATGATGACGATCCAAACAACAGGACTACTGATTATGCTGGTTCTGATTTACTTTAAAACACAGTTCAACGATAAAAAAGATCAATCTAGAGTACAGGAGTGGACAGATTAAATGGAGAGACTATTTGGAATTGACCCATGGAAACTGACTTCAGATACAGTGGGAGAGAACAAAAGGCTACAGGAGAGCCTAACTTCTATTGGTAACGGGTATATGGGTTTAAGAGGAAATTATGAAGAAGGCTATTCTGGGGATTCACATATCGGAACCTATATTGCGGGTGTTTGGTTCCCAGACAAAACAAAGGTTGGCTGGTGGAAAATCGGCTATCCAGACTATTTTGGCAAAGTGATCAACGCAACGAACTTTATTCCAGTCGACATTTATGTGGATGAACATAAAGTAGATCTTGCTGTTGATACCGCTCAGCAGTTCAAAGTTGAACTAGATATGAAAGAAGGGGTCCTGAGACGTTCTTTTGTCTGGAAAAAAGAGCAATTAGAAATCTTATTTCACTTCACACGGTTCGTTAGTGCACACACCAAAGAACTTGCCGTTGTTAAAGTAGAAGCGGAAATGCTTTCGGGAGCAGCAGAAATCACGTTGATTCCACATTTAGATGGTAACGTGACGAATGAAGATAGTAATTACGAAGAACAATTTTGGATCGAACTTGAAAAAGGACATCAACCACTCCCGTTCTTAAAAACGAAAACAAAAGAAAATCCCTTCGGTACGGAGCGATTTACCGTTACGACAATGATGAGTAACGAGTCAGAAGCAGAATCGAAAGATCCTGAAAAAGAACAGTCCATGTATGTTGGCGAGCGTTTTTTCTACAAGCTTGAAACCGGTCATCAGTTAGAATTGACCAAATTTATAGCGGTCGTAACAAGCCGTGATGTAGAAGCTGAGAAGCAAGTTCAACAAGCTGAACAAATCTTAGAGCGGGCTTCAGATAAGGGTTTCCAAAAAGTACTAGAAGAACATTTAACGGAGTGGAGCACGCGCTGGAATAATGCAGATGTTCAAATTGACGGAGATGATGCAAGCCAGCAAGGTATTCGGTTCAATATCTTCCAGTTATTTTCAACCTATTACGGAGAAGATCCAAGACTAAACGTGGGGCCAAAAGGTTTCACAGGTGAAAAATACGGCGGCGCTACTTATTGGGATACAGAAGCTTGTATCCTGCCGATGTACTTATCCGTTACAAATGAAGAGACCTTTAGACAGTTACTTGTTTACCGCCATAATCAATTAGAACAAGCTTACGAGAATGCAGCGAAGCAAGGGCTCAAAGGTGCTCTGTATCCTATGGTAACCTTCACTGGAATTGAGTGTCACAATGAATGGGAGATCACATTTGAAGAAATTCACCGTAACGGTGCGATTGCACACGGGATTTTCAACTATACGACGTATACAGGTAATGAAGACTATCTCTTAAACCAAGGTGTGGATGTACTTGTAGGTATTTCTAGATTCTGGGCTGATCGTGTTCACTATTCTGCTAGAAACGAGCAATACATGATTCATGGTGTAACGGGGCCAAATGAATATGAAAATAACGTCAGCAACAACTGGTATACCAACACGATGGCGAAATGGTGTCTGAATTATACATTAGAAACGTTAACCAAAGTGAGCAGTGAGAAGCTTCAAGAGTTAAGTATTAATGAAACAGAACAAAAACAATGGAAAGAAATTGCTGAAAAGATGTACTTGCCTAAAGATGAAGCACTCGATATCTTTGTCCAACATGACTCATTCCTAGACAAAGATTTGAGACCCGTTGACACGCTTGACCCATCAGAACGTCCAATCAATCAGAATTGGTCATGGGACAAGATTTTAAGATCACCGTTTATCAAACAAGCAGATGTCTTACAAGGACTCTATTTCTTGAATCATAACTATAGTCAAGCTGAAAAAGAACAGAACTTTAATTTCTATGAGCCGCTAACGGTTCATGAATCTTCTTTATCTCCATTGGTTCATTCTATCCTTGCTTCTGAGCTCGGCAAAAAAGAAAAAGCTTTTGAAATGTATGAAAGAACAGCCAGACTGGATCTTGATAACTACAACAATGATACAGAAGATGGACTTCATATCACTTCAATGAGTGGAGGCTGGTTATCAATCGTTCAAGGATTTGCGGGTATGCGAACTCAAACAGGAAGCTTATCGTTTGCTCCGTATTGTCCAGAACAATGGAATGAATATGCCTTTAAATTAAATTATCAAGAAAGATTACTCAGTGTAACAGTTGAAAAAACAGTTGTGACTTTCCGCTTAGAAACGGGAGAAGCACTGAATTTTGAAGTGTTTGGTAAGCCGGTCACACTGGAAGACTCGGTAAAGATAGAAATTCAATAAATTAGAATAAGTTGAAATAATCTAAAACGAAAAGTCAAAGATTGAGGAGATTGAAATGATTAAAGGTCTTGTTTTGGATCTGGACGGTGTGATCACGGACACAGCTGAATACCACTATCTAGCTTGGAAATCGCTAGCAGAAAAAATTGGAATTGAAATTGACCGAAAGTTTAACGAGCAGTTAAAAGGCATCAGCCGTATGGAGTCACTAGAATTAATTTTAAAACATGGAGAAAAGGAAAAAGACTATACAGAAGAAGAAAAGCAGGAGCTGGCAACGAGAAAAAACGAAGAATACAAAAGTTCTATTGAGAACATCACGCCAGCAGATCTTTGTCCAGGAATGGAACAACTCCTACTGGATGCAAGGAAGATGGATATTAAGTTATCGGTAGCTTCGGCTAGCAAAAATGCACCAACGATTCTTGAACACTTACAGGTGAAAGATCAGTTCGTTGGGATTGTTGATCCTGCTAGCTTGAAACAAGGAAAACCTTCTCCAGAAATTTTCCATAAGGGTGCTGATTTGCTAGGACTGACACCTGCTGAATGTATTGGTATTGAAGATGCAGAAGCGGGAATCGAAGCAATCAATCGTGCAGGGATGTTTTCTGTAGGCGTTGGCTCAAAAGAGTCAATGAAAGCAGCTGATTATTTTGTTGAACAGACAGATGAACTTGATTTAAAGACTTTAGTTGAAAAAGCGGAAGCTCATTAAAACAATCATGAAGGAAGTGAAGATGTGAAGTGGTGGCAGAATGCAGTAGTCTATCAAATTTACCCTAGAAGCTTTCAAGATTCAAATGGAGATGGCATAGGTGACATCAGAGGCATCATTCAACGTTTAGACTACCTAGAGGAGCTAGGTATCGATGCAATATGGTTGAGCCCGGTCTATCAGTCTCCAAATGATGACAATGGCTATGATATCAGTGACTATCAGGCAATTCATCCAGAGTTCGGAACGATGGATGATATGGACGAATTGATTGAAGAAGCAAAAAAGAGGTCTATTCGTATCGTAATGGATTTAGTGGTTAATCATACAAGTGATGAACACGAATGGTTCAAAGATGCTAAGAGTGGCGTAAATGCTAAATATAGAGACTATTACATCTGGAGAGATCCTATTGATGGTAAGGAGCCCAACGATTTAAAATCCACTTTTAGTGGATCAGCGTGGACCTTTGATGAGAATAGTCAGCAATATTATCTACATTTATTCAGTAAAAAACAACCAGACTTAAATTGGGAAAACCCCAAAATGCGTCAGGATATCTACAAAATGATGAATTTCTGGCTCGAGAAAGGTATTGGCGGTTTCCGAATGGATGTCATTGATCTAATTGGGAAAGTACCAGATGAAAAAATTACAGATAAGGGTCCGAGGTTACATGAGTTCTTACAAGAAATGAATCGCGAGACATTTGGTCAGTACGACGTCATGACAGTCGGTGAGACTTGGAGCGCTACGCCTGAAAACGCAGAACTATTTTCTGGTGCGGATCGGGATGAACTATCTATGGTTTTCCAGTTTGAACATATAACTTTAGATCAAGAACCTGAAAGTAAGTGGGCACTTAAAGAGTTGGACTTAGTAGAGCTGAAAACAGTATTATCAAAATGGCAGACAGCGTTAAGTGATTTGGCTTGGAACAGTCTGTTCTGGAATAATCATGACACACCTAGAGTCGTTTCAAGATGGGGAAATGATCAAGAATACCGTGTGGAAAGCGCAAAATGTTTTGCAGTTCTACTGCATTTGATGAAAGGGACGCCTTACATTTATCAAGGCGAAGAGATTGGAATGACGAATCGTCTGGTAAAAGATATCTCAGAAGTCAAAGATATTGAAAGTATCAATATGTACAAAGAGGAACTTGAAAACGGGAAACAGTCAGAAGAGCTTTTAAACGCCATTAACCATAAAGGCCGAGACAATGCTCGAACACCTATGCAATGGAATGACGAAATGAATGCTGGCTTTTCAAAAGGAACACCGTGGATTGCAGTCAATTCAAACCACAATCAAATCAATGTTGAGCAAGCACTAGCGGATCAAGAATCAACTTTTTACACATACAAAGAGTTGATTCAATATAGAAAAGAAAATGAGACTATTGTTTTAGGAGCGTATAACTTATTACTTCCAAATCATCAACAAGTATTTGCTTATGAAAGAACGCATAAAGGCAATAAAATCATCGTTGTCGCGAATCTCTCAAAAGAATCCGTATCGATTGAATTGCCAGAGACTTCGGAAAAAGCCAGTATACGATTTAGTAATTATAATAGAAAACAAGTTGACTCAACTGAATGGACGTTAAAACCGTATGAGTGTTTTGTGATAGAAAATGTCACCCAGTAACAGTTATCTAAATAGAAACCATTTAGATCTAATTCAGATCTAGATGGTTTTTTTGTCTGAAATATGAAGTATATGTTTAAATGAATATCTGAAATAAGATGAATAATAATAGTTATTTATACATCATAAATAGATGGATAAGTGATTAGGGAGAATGGAAAAACCCCTTACTTTACGTTTTGTATAGGTATACATAGAAAAGTATATAGATATAAGTTATTCAGAATCATATGAATATTTAAAAATTTGAATATACATTTTAAATGTATATTATTATGATAAATCATATTCAAATACACTTTTATATTTATTTTGTTGCATAATTATTTATATAATGATATGATTCTTTTCAACACCCCTTATAAATAGGAGGTTGGATTATACGAAAAGTATACAAATACATTGATCTTAGTATCAGGGGAGACAAACAGATGAAGAAATCGTTTAAAGCATTTATAGCCTTTTTTATTTTGGCAGTAACACTTCTAGTCCCGACACAGTCGGTTTACGCGGAAGATGGTTCAATAGACCGTGTACAAGAGAAGGGGCAACTTGTTATTGGTACAAGTGGAGATTTTCCGCCGTTTGAATTCTATGCAGAAGTTGATGGTGAACAGCAACTCGTTGGTATGGATATGTCGATCGCTCGAAAAATTGCGGACGATATGGGTGTCGAACTTGTCATCAGAGATATGGAATTCGATAGTCTGATTCCTGCTCTTGAAGCCAATAATATTGACATGATCGTAGCAGGAATGACACCTACGGCAGAACGTCGGCAAAGTGTAAACTTCTCTGATATCTATTACCAGACATTCCAGAACATCATGGTTCAAGCGGAAGATGAAGGGATTTATGATTCCGTAGAATCTTTAAGAGGTCAAAAAGTCGGCGTTCAGACTGCTTCATTGCAAGAGCAGTTGGCAGAACAAATTCCAGATGTAGAATTAATGCAGCTAGGAAATATTAATGACTTGATTTTAGCTCTACAGACAAATCGTATTGAAGCCATCGTGATGCAAGGACCGAATGCAGTAGCTCACGCTGAAAATGACAGCACGCTTTATACATTCGAAGGAGACTTTGAATTAGATGAAGAAGACCAAGGTTCAGCGATTGCTATGCGTAAAGGCGAAGACTCGCTGGCGGCAGCCGTTAATGAAAGTTTGGGAGAAATCTTAGATCAAAATCTGATTGAGGAATATCTTGGAACAGCTGGAGAATATATGGCTGGTACATCGGAAGAAGACGTATCTGACAACTTTCTAGGCACTTATTGGTCATATTTCGCTGATGGGATGTATGTCACGATCCTCATTTCAGTGATTAGTGTGTTAGTAGGGATGGTGCTTGGTTTCTTCTTATCTCTCATGAGACTGACGAAAAATTTTGTGATTCGCTTTCTCGCATCTTCATATGTAGAATTTGTCAGAGGAACACCGCTATTGATTCAAGTTATGTTTATCTATTTTGGTGCAGGTGTGTTCTTTGATCTTCCAGCACTAACAGCAGGGATTATTGCTGTTTCACTAAACAGTGGGGCATATATCTGTGAGATTATCCGTGGTGGGTTGAACTCGGTCGACTCAGGTCAATCTGAAGCGGCTCGTAGTTTAGGAATGAGTAAAAACCAAACAATGCGGTATATCTTATTCCCGCAAGCATTAAAGAACATCTGGCCAGCGCTTGGGAATGAATTTATTACAATCATCAAGGAATCTTCAATCGTATCGGTTATCGGTGTTAGCGAACTGATTTTCCAAACGAGAATCGTTCGTTCCGCGTCTTTCCGAGGAATCTTGCCATTATTCATAACGATGCTGATTTATTTCTTCCTGACATTTACGTTAACGAAAATCTTGAACCACTTTGAAGGGAGAATGAATCATGATTAGTGTGAAACATTTAAAAAAATCGTTTGGAAAAAATGAAGTATTAAAAGATATCAATGAAGAAATTAACCAAGGGGAAGTCGTTGTTGTTATCGGTCCTTCTGGTTCCGGGAAGTCAACATTCTTGCGTTGCTTGAATCTATTGGAAGAACCTACTGATGGGGAAATAGTATTTGAAGGCACACCGTTGACTGGACTAAAAGAGCAGGATCTGAATCAATTGCGTCAAAAAATGGGTATGGTTTTCCAACAATTCAATTTATTCCCGCATATGACTGTACAGAAAAATCTAATGATTTCACCGGTACAAAGTAAAGGGATAGATCAATCTAAGGCAGAGGAAAAAGCTGGTCAATTACTCAAACAAGTAGGGCTAGGCGACAAGTTAGATGCGTATCCATCTAGTTTGTCTGGTGGGCAGAAGCAGCGTGTGGCAATTGCACGTGCTTTAGCAATGGATCCAGACGTCATGCTATTTGATGAACCAACTTCGGCTCTAGATCCTGAGATGGTTGGAGAAGTTTTAAACGTTATGAACCAATTGGCTACATCTGGGATGACCATGGTGGTTGTAACGCATGAAATGGGATTTGCGAGAGAAGTAGCCGATCGCGTACTATTCATGGATGACGGCTATATTGTTGAACAAGGCACACCGGACGAAATATTCCAAAATCCTCAACATCCAAGAACAAAAGATTTCTTAGCGAAAATTCTTTAAAAGCTAGTTCTTAACTAGAACGAAGGGCACCAAAAACACTCCAGAAACTTTAACTGATAAAGTTTCTGGAGTGTTTTTTAGTGTTTCCAGCGTCATAGCTTAAATCAATCCATGACGCTCTAAAGCAATGGCGATACCGTCAGAATTATTTGATGTAGTCACTTCATCTGCAACAGCTAACAATTGTTCACTAGCATTTTCCATTGCAATACCGTAACGGACAGCCGCAAACATCTCAACATCATTATGACCATCACCAAAGGCCATCGTGTGGGCTTTATCTTCATTCATGTAATGCAGTACATATTCTATAGCAGTTTGTTTATGAATATTTTTAACGCCAACTTCGCCACTTTCTTTACCAAAAGCAGAAACAGTTGTCGGAATAACCTGGAAATCTTTACTGTAACGGTCATAGATTTTTTGGAAAGGAATCGTCTGATTTACAAAACTTAATTTATTAATGTGATCATAGTCAATCTGACTCTCGTCTTCAATCAATAAATCTGTGAACCATGTGATTGCTTTAAGTGCTTCCGGACCTTTGTCAGGGTTGTCTCTTAACGTCATTTCGTTGAGTAAGTTTTTCAAATTTGTACTCGCGAATAGACCATCGTTAGATTCTAGATAATACTCTACTTTATGTTCTTTTAAATAGGAAACTAAATCGAGTAATCCGTCTTTTTCGAGAACTTTATGAAATACGACTTTACCATCGACTTCGCAGTATCCTCCGCCCGCTCCAATAATACCATCAATCGGTAAAGATAAAACTTCGTCGGTTAACTCTGCTTTCGATCTACCTGTGCAGATAAAAAAGCGGTGGCCATTTACATGTGCTTTTTGAATTGCTTCTTTGGTGCGTGTAGAAACGGTCCCATCTGAAGTGCAAAGTGTCCCATCTACATCTAGAAATATGAATTGCTTTTCCATACGTTCACCTCTTCGTCATATGCTTCATTTAAGTATTGAACAGAAAATGTTTTTCGAATCCGTAGATACTTACTACATAATCGTAAGCTATTCTCGATAAGAGTTCAACTGAATCAAAATTTTTATGTAAGATAAACGTTTTTGAATCTATAAAAATTATAAAAAGTCGTGTTCAATTCCAACACAATGATTGAATGGAGCATCGTCCGGTAACTCCCATAAACCTCATGGTGTCAAGGGGGAAACGAATCGTTGCCCCCTGAATAGCAGATAGTTCTTTCTTCTAAATAGTAGAGAGATATAATGAAATTTAAAGGGGGAGTATAAATGAAAACCATTTTATTAGCATCAATCTGGGCTATGGGTTGGAATACGATTTCGATGAATGAGACGGTAGAAGCCAGCGAAGTTTTTTCATATGATATGAATGTCGGAGGAGAACAGTCTGCATATATCGAAACAGAATCAGGTATTGATTTATTGGTGACGATAGTTGAAATCGATGAACCCGTTCAAAATCAATCTTTTAATAGGGTTAGTTCATCGTTAGAACTAGAAAACAAGACCTACTTAGTAAAAGGTTCGTTGCCGCTGTATTGGGATGCAAGCTATAAGATTACAGTAAACAACCGACTCATTACTAGAGCATTTGAATCTAAAGTTACGCCATTATCTGGAAAAATATCGCAAAGAAAACTGATCAGAGAAAGTTCCAATAAAAGAGCACGTTTGGAATTTAAAGTCAGTCCTTTAATCGGTTCGGATAAAAGTGGAAAGTTGGTTTCAACGATCAATGGGAGTCAACTCATTATCTCCAAATAAAAAAACTACCTATACACAGAGTTCGGAAGACAGTAGTATACAAGCAGTTCATTTATTTTGGACGTTGTCATTTAGAGATGTTTTCATCTTCACTTGGTTCATCAGTCTGAATATTTTCAAGGTCTTCATCTAGAAGAATCACTTCGTAATTGGTAAACCAGCCGAACTTAGCGCCAAAATAGCCATAAGTTTCCAGTGAAACTAATAAGAGAGAAGCAATAATAGCTAAAGCATAATAAACGCGCTTTTTATTGTATAAATAAGCCAACAACATAATTGGAAAGGATAATAGAAGTGTCGATGGATGGATGACTATAGGAAATAAAGAAATCAAACTCATCATCATAAAATGACTATCTAATGATTTTAAGCGAATGTTCAAACGATCTTTTAAAGACGGACTAGAAAGAGTACTTTCTTTCTCGACAGGTTCGGTTATGTAGGTTTCCTCAGCTATAGTATTCAAAGGCAGAGCTTGTTCTAAGACAACACCAGTAGAAATCGGTTCTAAATTAGGCTCTAAATCGACTGAATCACTTAGTAAATTATCTATCGAAATATTGAAAAAACAACTAATTTGTTTTAATGTTTCATGATCTGGTTTACCAAGTCCACGTTCCCACTTGGAAATGGCTTGCCGCGTGACATAAAGTTCATTTGCAAGCGCCGTTTGTGAATAGCCTTTATCCAGACGTAACTGTTTGAGTCTTTCTGGAAATTCCATCATAATCACCTCCTTATTTACTGATTATTTTACTATATAGATTAATGCAAGGAAAGGCTTTGTTCTGTTCTTTTCAGTTTATATTGAACAAATATGACTTTTTGTTTTATTTGACGATTCACTTCAAAATCAAGAGACTGGGTCACTCCTTGATAAAGTAAAATAGTTGTCACAGTAAGTCGAATTAGTGAAAATGGTTTTTAAAACTTAACCAATAAAACGTTGATATATCAAGTGTTTTAAGAGGGGCAACGAAGCGTTGCTCCCCCTATTCGTTTCGTTTGTGCATAATCATAATTAGATACAATGATGACGAATGATAATAATTGAAAAAATGATCCAGAAAGGACAGACTATGTATTTAATCTTATCCGGTTTTTTGTTGCTTTTTCTAAAATTTAACTTCACGTTGTTTGACTATAGTTTAATCTATATTTGTACAAATTTTATTGGGTACCTTTTCTTACGCTTGGGTATTGAAAACAGTGAAGAAGCGGATGAATTATACATGAAAGATTCACTTTGGTTTTACCTTACGCTGAACTTGGTTTTATTGTTTTGTCGGATCTTTGGAGTTTCAATTGACAATATCACCTTTAACTATATAGACGCTTATTTATTAGCAGCAACTTTGTTGTTTGTGCATATTTACCTGTTCGTTTACCCGCTTTACCTGTTTTCAAAGTTCATTGCGTATTTAGAACTAGAGTCCAAATGTCTTCAGTCAAAGAAGTTACAAATGATTACAAAGATATGTGTGATGCTTGTTATATTAGCTACGCTCTGTTCTAACTTGATATCAAACTTTGAATATCTATGGATTGTAGTAATTTTACTGCAATTCACTGCATTAGTGTTATTGAAAAAATATACAGTGTCTTTTAATCGTTAATTCAATGAACATATAACTAATCAGCTGATAACAAAAGCAAGAGAAATTAACGGTCACAAAAAATAGCGGTTGTCTCGTTTGAAATAAGTATACTTTATAAAGGTAATCGTACAGAAAAAAGAGTTAAGACAACAACGTTTAAAAACTTGTTGTCTTAACTCTTTTTATATTACTTAAATAAATAAACTAGAGAGGTCGTTTGAAAAATTTGGCTACTAAAGCTAATAAGCCTTTTACACTTAAAAAGCCCAACACAAAGGGTAAAGTGAGAGAGAATATTGTAGGGAGTAGTTTTTTTGATTCTAGGCTAGTCAAGTAATCATTAAACAACAACGCCGATAAATACATATAAGCGAAACTAAAACCAACACCTAACAGAAAAATAATACAGTGTAAAGAAATGAACGAGAACTTGAACGGGTATTTTCAAGTTTTCAAGTTTTTCATCCGGATTATTCATGCTACCTGCAATTTCAGTGTGGCGCGTTCCGTTTTTACTGTTGTTTAAATTATTACCAACGTTCACCCTCGAGTACATGGAACTACTAATATTATTGTCTCGATCATGTTTGTTTTGCCTATCTCGATCACTCATACTGTCCAGCTCCTTTGTCATTATTATACTTTGAAAAGCTCTATTTGTGCTAAAAATTAGGTTCGAAATCCTATCTTTGAGTTTTTAAATCTACTTGTGAAAATAAAATGCTAATTTTAATTTGATTAAAAAACGAACATTTTATTGTTTTTATCGATTAAAGTTCGATTAATGCTTTTTAAAAAAAGGGATTATTGCTAGAATATAGAAGAATGGTTTATAAAAAGTGTAAATATCAATCTGTAGGAGGCGCATCATGTCTGTAGAAGTAGCTGTTATTATGGGAAGTAAATCAGACTGGGAAACCATGAAATATACTTGTGAAATACTGGATGAACTGGAAATAGGATACAGCAAGACCGTCGTGTCCGCCCATCGTACTCCTGATTTAATGTTTGAGTTCGCGGAGTCAGCAAGAAGTAAAGGAATCAAAGTGATTATCGCTGGCGCAGGTGGGGCTGCGCATCTTCCAGGGATGGTTGCGGCTAAGACGACTCTACCAGTAATTGGTGTTCCGGTGCAGTCTCGTACATTGAATGGACTGGATTCTTTGCTTTCTATTGTACAAATGCCAGGAGGTGTTCCTGTAGCAACAGTAGCGATTGGGAAAGCTGGAGCAACCAACGCTGGCTTGCTTGCAGCCCAGATACTAGGAATAACGAATCTTAAAATAGCTGATAGAATAGAATCACGTAGAGAACGGTTAAAACAAACTGTAATAGAAAGTAGTGAAGCGCTTGTCTAATTTGATCAAACCTCATAGTACGATAGGTATTATTGGTGGAGGACAACTAGGGCGTATGATGGCTTTTTCTGCGAAAGAAAGAGGTTATCAAGTAGGCGTTTTAGATCCTACTCCAAATTGCCCGACTGCTCAAGTAGCGGACTGGCATATTGAAGCAGATTACGATGATGCTGAAGCTTTATTAAGTCTGGCAAAACAATGTGACGTACTGACTTATGAATTCGAAAACGTTGATGCTAGTACGATTGAACGCGTTATGGATCAAGTTCATGTACCTCAAGGCACAGATTTATTATTGATTACACAAAATCGATTAAAAGAAAAAGAGTTTTTAAAAAAATCGGGCATTCCAGTTGCATCCTATGCTAGAATTGATTCTATAGAAGATTTAAAGAATCAAAGTGAGACGATAGGCTATCCTTCAGTTCTGAAAACGATCCAGGGAGGATATGATGGCAAAGGTCAGTTTGTACTGAAGAAATCTTCGGATATTGAATCAGCCGCAACTTTGCTTGAACAAGGGACCTGTATTCTTGAGAAGTGGGTATCTTTTCAAATGGAAGTCTCCGTGATGGTAACAAGAAATGAAAGAGGCACGATTGCTGTATTCCCTGTTTCTGAAAATATCCACCAAAATAATATTTTACTAAAAAGTATTGTACCGGCTAGAATATCTAAAGATTTACAGAAAGAAGTTAAGCAGATTGCTGAAACGATTGCGGATCAATTAAATTTGGTAGGCGTACTTGGCATTGAGCTCTTTGTAACAGAGCAGGGAGAACTTTACGCAAACGAACTGGCACCTAGACCGCATAATTCTGGTCATTATTCAATCGAAGCTTGTACAGACTCGCAATTTGATATGCATATAAGAGCAATATGTGGGTACAGCCTTCCGGAAGTTGAGCTATTGAAACCAGCAGTGATGGTTAATATTCTAGGCGAACATCTAGAGCGTGCACATGAGTTGAATGAACAGCAGCCTAGCTGGCATGTCCATGACTATGGGAAATCAGAGGCAAAAGTCGGGCGCAAGATGGGCCATATCACCATACTTACCGATGACGTGAATCAGACTTTAAACGAAGTTGAAGATACTGGAATATGGAAATTCTAAACTTATAGAGTGAAAAATGAGGAGTAATCATATGATCGAACGTTATACGAGACCGGAAATGAAACAACTATGGTCAGAAGAAAATCGCTATAATACTTGGCTTGAGGTAGAAATCTTAGCAGATGAAGCTTGGGCAGAACTTGGTGAAATCCCTAAAGAAGATGTAAAGAAAATCCGCGAGAACGCTTCTTTTGATATTGAACGCATTTTAGAAATTGAAAAAGAAACGAGACATGATGTTGTAGCTTTCACCCGTGCAGTGTCAGAATCCCTTGGTGAAGAGAAAAAATGGGTTCACTACGGTTTGACTAGTACGGATGTCGTTGATACAGCTTACGGATACCAGTTAAAACAAGTCAATGATATCTTACGTAAAGACCTACAGACACTTCTTGAAGTTATTGGAGAAAAAGCGAAAGAGCACAAGCATACTGTAACAATGGGTAGAACGCATGGGGTTCATGCAGAGCCGACAACATTTGGATTGAAGTTGGCGCTTTGGTATTCAGAAATGAAACGTCACATTGAACGCTTTGAACATGCTGCTGAAGGTGTAGAAGCAGGGAAAATTAGTGGAGCCGTTGGAACATTTGCGAATATCCCGACATTCGTCGAAAAATATGTCTGCGAAAAATTAGGAACGCGTCCACAAGAAATCTCAACACAAGTCCTCCCGCGTGACTTGCATGCAGAGTATGTTAGTTCCATCGCTTTGATTGCGACAAGTGTAGAGAAGTTCGCAACTGAAATTAGAGGGCTTCAAAAATCTGAAACAAGAGAAGTAGAAGAAGGTTTTGCTAAAGGACAAAAAGGCTCTTCAGCAATGCCACATAAACGGAACCCGATTGGGTCTGAAAATATGGCCGGTCTTGCGCGTGTTATTCGTGGGCACATGGTCACTGCTTACGAAAATGTCACGCTTTGGCACGAACGAGATATTTCTCATTCTTCAGCGGAACGGATTATTTTACCTGACAGTACAACATTGCTGAATTACATGTTGAACCGTTTCTCAAACATTGTCCGTAATCTAACTGTTTTCCCGGAAAATATGAAACGCAATATGGATGCAACACTAGGCTTAATCTATAGTCAACGTGTACTACTTAAACTGATCGATAAAGGCTTAAGTCGTGAAGCAGCATATGACTTGGTTCAGCCACTAACAGCAATTGCGTGGGATGAGCAGAAAGCGTTCAGAACTTTAGTGGAACAAGATGAAACGGTCATGTCTCATCTATTTGGTGAAGAAGTAGAAGAAGCATTTGATTACAATTACCATTTAAAAAATGTAGATGAAATATTTGAAAGAGTCGGTTTAGGATAATAAGATAAGCCTTTTGTGTGGACAATTTTCTATACAGAGGGCTTTTTACATAAGAAGGATAGATATCGTTTCGAGTTTTTGGACAGTCCAAGTACTATAGTATCCAAGAAATAATTTGTGTAGATTTATAGAGTTGATGAAAAGGAAATCTAACGAGTTTACAATCTAGAATTGTAGAGGAATCAGTCACCTGAGTTGAGTCAGACGAAAACCAATGCTAAACTGGTTTCATTAAGGATAGAGCGGAGAATGATTGATGAAATTGATTATGTTTAGCGTAAGAGAAGATGAAGAGCCAGCTGTAAAGGCTTGGGAAAAGCGTAACGGCGTAGAAGTCACAATGGTAACAGATCCTTTGACGCTCGAAACAGTAGAGCTAGTAGACGGGTATGCAGGTGTTTGCCTGCAGCAGAGGATTGATCTAACAGAAGAAGCAATCTACCAAAAATTAGCATCTTTCGGGATTCAACAAATTGCTTTACGTACTGCGGGCTACGATATTATAGATTTAAACCTAGCAAAAAAATACCACTTAAAGATTACTAATGTTCCAGCGTATTCTCCAACATCAGTAGCGGAACTAGTGGTTATGCAGGCATTGAGACTGATTCGAAATAATCCAATTGTCGAAGATCAGATGAATAAGGGAGACTTTCGTTGGGGCGGAATGATTGCGAAAGAAATCAATACCTTAACTGTCGGGATTATCGGCGCAGGAAAAATTGGCGGGACAGCTGCTCGGTTATTCAATGCATTAGGCGCGGATGTTATAGCTTATGATCCAATTATTAGAGAAGTGCTTAAAGAAATCCTTACTTATGAAAAAGATCAGCAATCTGTTTTAGAAAAATCGGATATTGTTAGCTTGCACGTACCATTAGATGAGTCAACGACTCAGCTAATTGATGCAGAAGCACTGACACAAATGAAATCAGATGCGTATTTGATTAATGCCGCTCGAGGTCCAATAGTCGATATCAAAGCCTTAATAGAAGCTTTGAAAGAGAAAAAGATTGCGGGAGCAGCTTTAGATACCTTGCCGAACGAGCAACACTTCTTTAATTTCGATTTCAAAAATCAATCCTTACCAGATCAAGATCTTGAAACGTTGATGAAAATGAACAATGTATTGATCACACCTCATATTGGGTTTTACACAACAGTTGCTGTTCAAAATATGGTCGATATCTCATTAGGAAGTGCTCTAGATATTTTGCAAACAGAAACAAGCGAGAACGAAGTATACTAATCTGTTCAGAGAGGCTTTAAAAGAAAAGTCTCTCTAGATAAGTTCAAGTAAAAGGTGAAAAATTTGGTGTATAAAGGGAAATATAGAATTCTGAAATAAATTTAAAAAAACGCTTGCAAGAATTTTGAAGCCGTGTTATAGTTACATCAACAATTAAATACAGCAGTCATTCAATAAAATGGATTGTTACCAGACTTAATTGTATGGGCAAAACCTAAATTGATCTGAAAGCTACTCTTTAGCGAATTTTCGCTGTATAGTAGGTTTGGGATGAGTTTAGGTTTTTTTTAATAAATCCTAAATGGAGGTGTCATAAGAGTGAAATGAAAATTGAGAAAGTATTGAACAATAATGTAGTGCTCGCATTTAACGAGTCAAACCAAGAAATGGTCGTAATGGGAAGAGGCATTGCTTTTCAAAAGCATACCGGAGACGAAATCGAGATAGATAAAATCGAGAAAACGTTTATTCCAGAAGGCCAAGACGTCATGGAGCATTTACTCTCATTGTACAGAGATATTGACCCAGATATCCTTGAGATTGCGACAAATGTGATTAAATATGCTCAAGGTATATTACACGCTAGACTCAGCAATCATATTTATCTAACCTTACCAGATCACTTGAGCTATGCGATTAGCAGAGCAAAAGATGGACTAGACATTAAAAATCCATTGACCTGGGAAATCAAGCGATTTTACAAAGTGGAACACGAAATCGGGCTGAAAGCTTTAGAACTTGTTGAAAAAAACCTATCGATCCAGTTACCAGAGTCAGAAGCGGCAGCAGTTGCATTGCACATTGTAAATGCAAGACAAGATGAACAAGATTTACAAGTAACCATTCGAATGACAGAGATGGTCCAAGATATATTGAATATTGTTAGCTATTATTATGGGAAAACATTCAACGAAGAATCTTTTCAATATACTCGGTTCATTACTCATCTTCTGTATTTTGCAAGACGGTTACTGCAACAGGAAAGAAAAGAATCAGGGGACACCTTTTTATACGATCAGGTGAAAAGTAAATACGAAAAAGCCTTCAACTGTACGGAGCGGATAAATGAATATCTGCTGAAGACACAAGGAGCGGCGTTGACTACAGATGAGCAGTTATATCTAGCGATTCATATTCAACGTGTCACAACTGAAGATTAATCTATCACAGATGGATTGTTACTGATTCGGGAGACCGAATGCAGGCAAAACCTAAGTTGATAGTCAGACATACATTCTCCTTAAGGGGAAATTGTATTCTCGACTATTAAGTTAGGTTTTTTTATTACTCAAATTCAAAAAATAAGAAAACAAGAAAGAAGGAAAATGTAATGGCTTACGAAGAATTAGCAAAAGAAATCCTAGACAACGTCGGGGGCAAAGAAAACGTCAATAGCTTAACGCATTGTATTACAAGACTACGTTTTAAATTGAAAGACGAAGGTAAAGCAAACACAGATCATATTAAAAATATGGATGGTGTTGTAACAGTTATGAAGAGTGGTGGACAATACCAAGTTGTTATTGGTAACCACGTACCAGATGTTTATGCACAAGTTGTACAAGAGGGTAACTTAGGAAACGCTTCGGACACAGATGAAGATACAGGACCTAAAGGTAATCCATTAGATCAATTTATCGATTTAGTATCAGGTATTTTCCAACCCGTACTGGGTGTACTAGCAGCTACAGGGATGATCAAAGGATTCAATGCATTATTCCTAGCAATTGGTGTATTAGAAGAAACTTCTGGAACATACCAGATTTTAAACGCGATTGGCGATGCATTATTTTATTTCTTCCCGATTTTCCTAGCGTATACAGCGTCTAAGAAATTCAAAGTAGCACCGTTCATTGCTATGGCAATAGGTGGAGCGTTAGTTTATCCAAGTATCGCAGGAATTACTGGTGGCGAAATCATGTATACATTATTTGCTGGTACATTATTCGAATCTCCAGTGTATCTAGACTTCTTGAAAATTCCAGTTATTCTTCCACAAGGTGGATATGGTTCTACCGTTATTCCAATTATTTTAGCTGTATTCTTTGCTTCTAAAATTGAGAAATTGATGAAAAAAATTGTTCCAGATGTAGTTAAACTGTTCGTCGTACCGTTCCTTACATTGCTTATTGTTGTACCTGTAACCTTTATCGTTATTGGACCTGTTGCGAATATCGCTGCAAATATGATTGGCGCAGGAACGTTAGCAGTTTACAACTTTAGCCCAATTATCGCGGGTCTATTGATTGGTGGATTCTGGCAAATCCTTGTGATCTTCGGATTACACTGGGGACTTGTTCCAGTTGCAATTAACAACTTGTCAGTTTACGGATTTGATCCAATCTTAGCCCTATCATTTATCGCTTCGTTTGCACAAACAGGCGCAATCATTGGTGTATTCTTAAGAACGAAAGAAACAAAAGTTAAAACATTGGCAGTGCCAGCAATCATCTCAGGATTCTTTGGTGTAACAGAGCCAGCAATATATGGTATCTCTTTACCACTTAGAAAACCATTCATCATCAGTTGTATTGGTGGAGCACTAGGTGGAGCGGCATTAGCTCTTTTCGAAACTAGAAGTTATATTATCGGTGGACTAGGCGTATTTGGGTATACAAACTTCTTAGATCCAGCACAATCAGGTGTTCAAAACTTATTCATCATTATCGGAATTTCTGCAGCTGGTCTTGTATTCGGAGCTGTTGTAACGTATCTAGTTGGATTCGGCACATTATTTGGTGATGCTGAAGTGGCAACTGATCAAGGAATTGAAACAAAATCTGCATCAACAACTGAAGGCGCAATTGTACAAGCTAATGGTGAGTCATATGTAGAAAAAGAAGTGATCGAAAGTCCTCTAACAGGAACCGTATTACCACTAAGTGAAGTCAAAGACGAAGCATTCTCTTCAGGCGCAATGGGTAAAGGACTAGCGATTGAACCAATAGAAGGCAAAGTGGTTTCACCAGTAAAAGGTGAAGTTACAGCATTATTCCCTACAGGTCACGCAATTGGAATCACAAGTGACGAAGGGGTAGAATTACTGATTCACATCGGTATGGATACTGTTCAACTAGACGGCGAAGGCTTTACTGCTCACGTTAAAGCTGGAGATCGTGTCGAAGTTGGTCAAACATTGATTGAATTTGATATCGATTTAATCAAAAAAGCTGGTTACCCAGTAACAACTCCAGTATTAATTACAAACGCAGATCACTATCTAGATCTTTTAACAACAGATAAAACAGGTGTAGCAACGAATGACTATCTTATGACAGTCGTTATATAAAAAAGTAACAAGAATTGTAAAAATGCAGGTAGCGAACAAACGCTACCTGCATCATAATTGAAAGGTGGAGTTATTTTGTCAGTCAAAGGATTTAAGAAAGACTTTTTATGGGGTGGCGCAACAGCTGCTAATCAGTACGAAGGTGCTTATAATGAAGGCGGAAAAGGATTATCAACCGCTGATATGGTTAAATTTGTTCCTAAAGAAGAGCGCGTAGGTGGACACTCTTTAGATGTAACGAAAGAAGAGATTCAAGCAATTTTAGATGGTCGATCTAATGCTACATTCCCTAAACGTTTTGGTACAGATTTCTATCACAGATACGCAGAAGATATCGCCTTGCTAGCTGAAATGGGCTTCAAAGTATTCCGTCTATCGATCAACTGGGCTAGAATCTTCCCGAATGGCGACGACACTGAACCGAACGAAGAAGGCCTAGCGTTTTACGATAAAGTATTTGATGAATGTCAAAAGCATGGTATCGAGCCTTTAGTCACACTATCTCATTATGAAACGCCACTTAATTTGACATTGAAATATAATGGCTGGACAGATAGAAAAGTAGTAGACTTCTTCTTGAATTATGCAGAAGCAGTGTTCAAACGTTATAAAGACAAGGTTACTTATTGGTTGACATTCAACGAAATCAATATTGTAACGATGAGCCCTTATACAGGCGCGGGTGTTTTAACAGAAGGTGCTGAAAACCCAATGCAACTAAGCTACCAAGCAGCTCATCATCAATTTGTAGCGAGTGCCTTAACAACTAAACTAGCTCGCGAGATTAATCCAGAATTTCAAGTTGGATGTATGTTAGCTCGTTCAACATTCTATCCGGAAACAAATAATCCAGAAGACGTGCTATTAGCACAGAACGAAAATCAAATGAACTTATTCTTCACAGATGTACATGCTCGTGGAGAATATCCAAGTTACATGGAGCGTTACTTTGAAGAAAATAATATCCATATCCAAAAAGAACGTGGAGACGATGAAATCTTAAAAGCTTATACAGTAGACTTTATTTCGTTTAGTTATTACATGTCACTATCCGTTAGTTCTAAAGAAAGTGACGATAGTGTTGGTGGAAACTTGTTTGGTGGAGTGAAGAATAACTATCTAGAAACTTCTGACTGGGGATGGCAGATTGATCCAATCGGATTACGTTATACTCTGAATGATATGTATTCACGTTACCAAAAACCTCTATTTATTGTAGAAAACGGCTTAGGTGCTTACGACGAAGTAGAAGAAGATGGTAGTATCCATGATGATTACCGTATCGACTATTTGAGAAAACACATCGAACAGATGAGAGAAGCTGTTAAAGATGGCATAGACTTAATGGGTTACACAGCTTGGGGATGTATTGATCTTGTGAGTGCCTCAACAAGTGAAATGGCTAAACGTTACGGATTTGTCTATGTTGATCAAGACGATCATGGTAACGGAACTTTAGACCGTTCTAGAAAAGATTCGTTTTTCTGGTATAAGAAAGTCATTGAATCAAATGGTGAAGACTTAGCATAATGATAAAAGCAGCGGAAGAATCTTAATGATTCCTTCGCTTTTTTTGTATAGGATATCTAACACTTATGCTTGACTTGAAGTCGACTTTAAGTGGTAAAATAACCTTATCTTAAAGAAAAAGGAGCAAAACATCATGCAAACCGTTAAATTTGGGAACACAGGAATGGACGTTACGCCCATCTGTTTAGGCGCAATGAGTTTTGGAGATCCAGAAAAATGGACACATGACTGGGTGCTGAAAGAAGATGAAAGTCGTAGCATCATCAAGCATGCACTTGACCAAGGAATCAATTTTTTCGATACAGCTAATATTTATTCAAAAGGTGAAAGTGAAAGAATTTTAGGTCGGGCACTGAAAGATTTTGCTGATAGAGAAAAAATCGTTGTTGCCTCTAAAGTTTATTTCGACATTCATGAAGGTCCTAACGCGAAGGGGTTATCAAGAAAAGCAATTCTACATGAGATCGACCAAACATTAGGTCGACTAGGTATGGATTATATCGACTTATATATTATCCACCGCTGGGACTACAATACGCCAATTGAAGAGACGATGGAAGCCTTGCATGATGTCGTTAAATCTGGAAAAGTACGGTATATTGGGGCTTCTGCAATGTATGCTTGGCAATTCCAAAAAGCACAGTACATTGCGGAGAAAAATGGCTGGACTAAATTTGTTTCGATGCAAAATCATTATAATTTAATCTATAGAGAAGATGAACGCGATATGATCCCATTTTGTGAAGACCAAAATATTGCGTTAACACCCTATAGTCCATTAGCTTCAGGAAGACTTGCTCGTGACTGGTCTGTACAAACAGAGCGTTCTAAAACGGACCAAGTTCAAAAATCCAAATACGGATCAACAGAAAAGCAAGATAAAGAAGTGGTTGATCAATTAGCAGAAATGGCCGAGAAAAAAGGCGTGCCGCGTGCACAACTAGCACTTGCTTGGTTACTGCACAAACCACAAGTTGTTTCTCCCATCATCGGTGCCACAAAAGAAAAGTATATTGACGATGCAGTAGCGGCTCTTGATATTTCACTAACGAAAGACGAAATGGATAAACTAGAAGCTTTATATGTGCCCCACAATGTTGTTGGTGCCCTACCAGATCCGAATAAATAAGCCGTTAATACGCTAGAAAAAAGGGGGCAACCAATCGTTTCTCCCTTTTTTTAGTGTAGATGTGTATACTGAAATAAAACGAAGACAGTAACGCTTTTAGAAACCAAAGGAGTTTTGAAAATGTTAGTGGTTCGAGCAGTTAGTTTACTGATGGGGTCATTCAATGCAAGTGATCATTCAATAAGAAACGATTTTGAGCATCGCATACTGCTTTATCAATTCGACGAAATACTTGATCCCAATGTATTAAAACAAATGGTTTATAAAGAGAATACCGAAGAACCATACCAGGTCGAATCAGGGGAAATGGTTTACTGGAAAGTCGTTAGAATAGTAGATGTCTTCGAAATGGTAGATAAAGTCACTTTCGAACAGGGCGCTGAAGTATATAGTCGGTTTTTTATCGAAGAAGGTTTGACGTCAGAAAAAATTATATCCAAGTATTTTTCTGATTTTGATTGGGAGAAAACTAATTAAACGAGTATTAGCATTCTGTTGGTTGTCTAGATGAACTTTAAGTAAATAGGAGGACCGAGTGTGGACAATGAATTTAGAGGAATAATAGATCCCGGAGAATCGGTAGATGAGAACAATACGCCAATGCTTCTGGCTCAATACCGTGACCGACTAAATATTGTAGAAGTAAAAGAAGATCCTTTAGAAGTGATTAAAAAACTAGTGGATTTGGAAGACTACGCTCTTGAAAATATAGTAAAAGCTCAACTGGAAATTTTGGAATACAATACAAAACAGTCACCGGCGTATTTAGGCGGAAAAATAGATCTACAACTTTATAAAGTTGTGAACAACGAGAAGAGTCAGCTATACTATGATGAAATCCATGCATTTGGAGAAGGCATGTTTCAACCTTATTTTGATGACGTAACCATAGTTTTAGCGGTAGAAAAAACGGTTGGAGTCATAGAATCAGATAGTCGATTGTTTGACTATGACTATGCTTTTTTAAGAGGCGTGACAGCCAAAGAACTGGTAGAAGCATCACCCGAATTAACTCGCTTCTTGGCACTAGTTGAAATTTTTGAAACACCGGTTAAAGATAGAAGAGAAATCGATTGGTTGTTCAACGAGATTAGGAAAATAGAGTGAATCGTTCACATTCACTTCACTTAAAGTTAACTTTAAGTGATATACTGATTTTAGGAAGTGAGGAGAATTGGATGAATATTTCAAAAGTAGCGGAAGAAATGAATATCGCACCATCAACTATTCGGTATTATGAAAGAATCGATTTGATTCCACCTATCACTAGAAATAAAGCTGGCGTTCGAGTGTTTAGTGAGCAAGACTTGAAGTGGATCGATTTTATTAAATGCATGCGAACAGTTGGTTTACCACTTGAAATATTAAAAGAATATACAAGTTTGGTTAGACAGGGCGCAGATGAAGCTCTAGAAAAAAGAAGAGAAATATTGATGGAAGAACGAAAAATACTATTGAAGAAACAAGAAGAAATGGCTCAAGTCTTACAAAAATTAGACACGAAAATTAATGACTATGAAGGTCGGTTGGCGAGTAAAGAAACGGCAATGAAAAACTTGAGTTATTAAAAAGAAAGCTGAGATTTTAGTATAAAATTTATATGATACACAATGTATGAATAACATCTAAAAACAAAAACTGAAAGGGGGTGAACCTTATTTGATTGAAATGATTTTATCCAACCAAACATATATGCAATTGGCTTTCGTTGCTTGTCTGATCCTAGCCTTGCTTACGTTACCCTTGAGGGAAATCGTAACGATTGGTTTTTTTGATATCAGCGATTTGTTTGTTAGTCTAATGATTGCTGTATTCATCGGTTACATGATCAACGAAAGCATGCCTGGTAATGCCTTTATTTCAATTGGGCTATTTATACTTATACTTGTGACTGTTGTGACTGGAATTGTTTTACTTAATATCTTCGTGATTATTCCCTTTCGAAGCCGTTCAGAAAATTCGAGTGCCACATCTATTCGTCAACTCGAAGGCAAAGAAGGGACTGTGTCGGTTTCCATAACGGCTGACGGCGTCGGAGAAGTGCTAGTATATACTGGTTTTACAAAAATCAATAGAATGGCTAAAATTTACGAAAACAGTAGCAAATCGGTAACCTTTATCGAGCAAGGAACAAATGTCTTAGTCATGGACATCAAAGATTCTATTTTGTACGTCTTACCGTACACGAATGCAATCCAAGCAACAAATGAGCAACAACCAACATGGAACTCAAATACAAAAAACAGAAAACGAAAGTAGGGATTTATTCATGGACGCAACTCTTTTTGGAATCATCGGCATCGTTGCCATCTCACTGATCGTTATCGTTTTACTGATTAGCCGTTACCGTATTGCTTCACCGGATATTGCGCTGATCATCAGTGGAACGGCACTTGGAAACAAAAATGTCTACACAGATCCAAACACAAATAACAAGATGAAGATTGTCAGTGGTGGCGGTTCATTCGTACTACCCGTTATACAATCTGCTAGAACCTTATCTCTGTTATCATCTAAATTAAAAGTGAGTACACCTGACGTTTACACCAAAGAAGGGGTACCCGTTACCGCAGACGGAACCGTTATTATCAAAGTTGGTTCAACAACTGAAGATATCGCTACTGCTGCTGAACAATATCTTGGTAAAGCGACAGAAGACTTAGAGAACGAAGCACGCGAAGTTTTAGAAGGTCATCTACGTTCGATTTTAGGTTCGTTGACGGTTGAAGAAATCTATCAAAACAGAGATCGATTCAGTCAAGATGTACAAAAAGTTGCTTCAGTGGATTTAGCTAAAATGGGTTTAACGATTGTTTCGTTTACTTTGAAAGAAGTAACAGACAAAAACGGTTATCTAGACTCACTTGGTCAAGGACGTATTGCTGAAGTTAGACGTGATGCGGATATTCAGTCAGCAAGAGCCGACAAAGAAACGCGTATTGAACGTGCCCTAGCGGAACAACAATCTAAAAAAGCTGAATTACAACGTCAAACAGAAACAGCTGAATCTGAAAAAGATAAGAGCTTACGTATTGCAGAATACAAACGACAAGAAAATGTAGCCACAGCACAAGCTGAAAGTGCCTACGAGTTAGAAAAAGCAAAATTACAAAAACAAGTCCTTATCGAACAAGGTAACGCTCAAATCATCGAGCGTGAGAAACAAATTGAATTACAAGAAAAAGAAACCATCAGAAAAGAACGTGAATACGACGCTTCTGTTCGTAAGAAAGCTGACGCTGAGCGTTATGCCATCGAAACAGAATCTGAAGCGAACAAATCAAAAGCTATCGCTGAATCTGAAGCACGTGCAAAAGAAATTGAACTGAACGGTAAAGCAAAAGCTGAAAGTATCCGTGAAATCGGTAAAGCTGAAGCTGAAAGTAAAACCGCTCTGGCTAAAGCCTTAAAAGAATACGGACAAGAAGCCATCGCTACTTTGATGATTGAAGCGTATCCTGAAATGATTCGTGCCGTATCTGAACCACTAGGTAATATCGATAAAATAACTGTCGTGGACAGTGGCAACGGGCAAGGTGCATCATCTCTAACCAATACTGCCTTGAACACATTAGCATCATCACAAGAAGCTTTCAAAGACGCTGTTGGTTTAGATCTCACTAGTTTGATTGAATCATATGCTGGAACAAAAAATGTCGGTGGACAAGTACGAGAACTGAATAACACATTAAAAGAATCAGGAAAAGATGAATCAGTTTCATCAGAAAACAGTGAGTCAGTAACAGAATAGATAACCATATAGACAATATGAGGTTATGCTGAATATAGTTGTTGAGTTCTATGAACACAAATGATCATTAAACCAAGTGAAATACAAATTTTAAATAGAAATAAAGATGACCATTCTGATTGAAATCGGAGTAGTCATCTTTTTTCACTTAAAAAATTTATATGATAAACCTATCTTTGAAGTGCTATAAATGAATTAAGCAAATACCTTAAACTAATGATCTTGTGTCAGTATCTGGATAGGTTACACTCAGTTGGACAGAAAAGATAAGGTGTGTATACTAAACACAACATACACAGGAGGAATCTATCATGTCTACTCGTCGTCCACGTCGAACTTATACAGAAGAATTTAAGAAACAAATTGTTGATTTACACAAAGCAGGAAAATCAAGAAAAGAAATCATAGAAGAATATGATCTTACAGGATCGGCTTTTGACAAATGGGTACGTCAACATAGTCAAACCGGTTCATTCAAAGAAAGAGATAACTTAACACCTGAACAGAAAGAATTGAAAGAATTAAGGAAAGCAAATACCCAGCTTAAGATGGAAAATGATATTTTAAAGCAAGCGGCGCTGATATTCGGGCGAAAGTCGAAGTAATCAAACGCAACAAACATAACTATTCTATATCAGCGATGTGCCGTGCCCTTAAGATCAGTAGAGGATCTTATTATTACGAAGTAATAAAGAAAGAAAGTGACGCGGAACTCGAACAAGCGATTATTGAAGAGTTTGCCAAAAGCAAAAACAATTATGGCACGCGTAAACTGAAGAAAAGATTGAAGAAGCGTGCGTTTATCGTATCTCGTCGGAGAATTGGACACATTATGAAAAAGTTTCATCTGGTGTCCAAGTATGATAGACCATCATACAAACCACAAAAGAGTGGAGTCAATCAAGCGAAGATTGAAAACGCATTGAACCGTGAGTTCAATCCGAAAGAGCCGATGAAAGCTATCGTCACGGACTTGACCTATGTCAAAGTTGCCAATAAGTGGTTCTATGTTTGTTTTATTTTAGACTTGTTTAACCGCGAGATCATCGGGTATTCTGCTGGTCCCAATAAGACAGCTGACTTAGTCCTGCAGGCTCTCGCTACAGTTAAGGGTGATTTACATACGGTCAACGTGTTCCATACTGACCGGGGAAAAGAATTCGACAACCATACTATTGATGAGTTACTGGATACCTTTGATATTGTGCGCTCGTTAAGTAGAAAAGGGAATCCTTACGACAATGCCGTAGCGGAGTCCACGTATAAATCATTTAAGTTTGAATTTGTCTACGACAACACATTCCATACACTCTATGAACTGCAGGTCCAACTTATGGACTACGTCCATTGGTGGAATCATTTTCGCCCACATGGATCATTGGACTACGAATCTCCTATCGATTATCGAAAAGATTGGGAACAGGAACAGTCTGAAATGGAAGTCTGCAAATCCGTTGTTCCCCAGCTGGTCGAAACTAGCCTCTCATTCAGTTAGAGAGGCAAAAGGAAAGTGAACTCAATCATCATTTACACCTTATAATTTTTGTTCAAAAAAGTGTTGACATACCAATCTAATCTTTCCGCTTGGTACGGTAACGTCATTAGGAAAGATAAATTAAGGCGTTCTAAAAACCCTCTTTACAACGTGATTAAATTAAAATAAGATTAGAGAGAGGTGAAAAGAAATGATAAAATTCAATGATCTGTCTTCCAATGATAAAACCATACGATATCGCTGGACAGTCGAAGTTCCGTTCTTTGTTTTACTATTTATATTAACAGTATTCGAAGTAAACGTTATGACTATAGGTATTCTATATACAACCTCTATGATTTTTGGTCTGGTTTTTTACGGTCTAATCAATAACAAAAGGAATTACTCTGTTCGCAATCTATCAATCGACTCGATCGTATTATATTCAATCACTATTCTACAAATCTTATTTTTAACACCACTTTTGATAGATGCTATGGGAATTTCGTTTGAGAGTAGTTATTATTCACATATTTTTACCATATTAGTATCCTTGCTCATGACACATATATTTTGGTATATGGTTTTAATGGTTCAAAAACTTTATTTTAAAAGCAAAAATAACTGGAAAGCGAAAGCTAGTGGTTTATTCAATTCTACTTGGAGTTTTAAAAGGAACGATGTGGAGCCAGAGTCATAATCACATTATTCTAGGCTTGTTTACAACGAGTACTAGTGGTAAAGCATCCGTTATTTGAAATGCGGCAAAATTTATAGTTTAAAAGGAGTGGTCATTTGAACGAAAAAATTGAAAAAGTTTCTCTTATAAAAATTATTTTACATAGTGTTATGGCAGTTTTAATTGTGTTTGTATGTTACAGGGTGCTTATTGAATTTGTGCCAGAGTCTTATTCAAATCTTGCTCCTTCTCTAATTCAACTAACAGTGAATCTTGCTTTTATTTGGATTATAAAAAATCAACTCAATAAAAACAATATTCGGTTATTTGAAATTACGGGTAAAATTCAAGTTAAGCCAAAGGAAATGGCACTTTATATAGGGGGAGTTATAATTAAACTGTTACTTTCTTTCACGTTTCTCTTCTCGCTAATTCGTATAGCAATCGTTTTTATTGGTTCAGAACCTATCATGTCAGAACTGCTTTTAGATACATCAGATTCTTCATCAGGACTTGGAATAGGTACTTTGATTGCGACAGCTTTTCTAGCACCCATAGTGGAAGAGTTGATTTTTAGGGGAATATTACTAAACAAGTGGACAATGAAAATGAGCAATAAGAAGGCTTTATTTTGGAGTGCTTTATTGTTTGGGATTCTTCACTTTGACTCATTTGTTATTCCGCAGTTGTTAGGTGGATTGTTGTACGGAATGGCTTACTTGAAAACCAAAAAGCTCATTTACCCAATAGTCCTGCATGTCATCAATAATGTAGCGCTTGTATTATTGCTTGCTTTACCAGAATCAGAATTTACAGTAGAGAACATGGCTGAGGCAGCTCGAGAATTAATTTTTGCACTCAATATTAGTAGTGCAGGATTTTTAATTAGTTTACTACTTTTCGGGTGGTTTGTTTATAAAATAGGAAAAGATATCAACAATGAACAAGCTCCCTATCTTGTCCACTCGAAATAAGAAAGCAAAGGAAGAAGCCCGACCAAAAAGGTCGGGCTTCTTTTTAATTCATTTAAATCGAACAGCTACCATCTGCACATAGTCCTGCATCTGAATTACCCATGATTTGTAGACCAGGTTTAAGACCTAACTCATCAGCAACTTTCTGAAGGGTTTCTTGAAAGAGTTGTTGAGGTTGAGCGCCAGAGATGGCGTATTTTCTTTCCAGTACAAAGAAAGGCACACCTTGAACTCCAATGGCTTGTGCTTCTTGAATATCTCTAGCAACATCCTCAGCGTACTGATCACTAGACAATACTTCCAGAGCACCTTCACGAGACAAGCCCACATTTTCAGCGATATCCAGTAAAACTTCATCCACATTCAAGGCAAGGTTATCTAGAAAATGAGCTTTTAGTAAAGCTTCATCAATTTCTGAACCTTTTCCATTAGCTTCAGCGTATTTAGCTAATCGATGAGATTTTTTTGTATTGGCATTAATCATTTTAGAAAAGTCGTAATCTAGGCCAACTGACTGAGCGCGCTCTGTTACGGCTTCAAACATTCTATCTATTTGAGAAGCGCTCATGCCTTTTTTCTGCATTAAACTTTCTTTAATTGGATTTTCACCAGTCAAGGGAGTTGTCGGGTCTAGTTCGTAAGCTTTGAATTGAACCTCTACCTGACCAGACAATCCTGTCTCTTTTATCGCTTGTTCCAGTTCTCTTTTTCCTATATAGCAAAATGGACATACATAGTCTGACCATACTTCAATTTTCATAAAAACAATCACTTCTCTTCCTAAAAGTAAGTAACTATACTATACCAATAGTTTAGTTGAAATACAATGTACTTTAAAATATCAGATTCCTAAGGGATAATTGTTATTGTTCGTTTTTGTATGATTAATAAAGAAGATGTTATAACTTATGAAATAGTTCATAGCGTAAAAGACGAACGATAAGTGATATTATTTTATGTATATACCGGAAAAGATTGACTGTGATCAACTTAAAACTTATGATGAACTCAATAGACAACATTTAGTGGTAGTTTAAATAAAATGTTCGTGATTAGCTTTAGAGTTGGAGGGGTTATTCTTTGGAAAAAGGCATACTACTTTACGAAGGTAAGGCAAAAGAACTGTATGAAACGGATGATTCAACATTGTTATGGGTCACTTATAAAAACCAGGCAACAGCGGGTAACGGTGCAAAAAAAGAAATGATTGAAGAGAAAGGTAGATTAAATAATCAGATTACTAGTCGGATTTTCGAAAATTTAAAAGAAGCAGGCATTGAAAGTCACTTTGTTAAACAATTATCTGAAACAGAACAAGTGATTCAAAAAGTAGAAATGTTTGCACTGGAAGTTGTCGTGAGAAACGTTGCAGCTGGAAGCTTTTCGAAAAGATTAGGCGTAGAAGAAGGAACGTCTTTATCTTTTCCAGTTCTAGAGTTTTACCTTAAAGAAGATGCTTTAAATGACCCTATTATCAATGAAGATCATATACGAGTGCTTGAATTAGCAACAGACCTCCAAGTAGCGGAAATTAAAAAACAAACTTTAGAGATCAATGCTGCGCTTCAAGAAATGTTTGAAAAGATGTCTGTACGCTTAGTGGATTTTAAATTGGAATTTGGAAAAACAAGTGATGGAAGTATCCTTTTGGCGGATGAAGTTTCACCGGACACTTGTCGACTATGGGACTTAAACACGAACGAACGATTAGATAAAGATGTTTTCAGAAAAGATTTGGGCGATATCATTCCATTATATGAAGAAATATTGAATCGACTTACTCAACTATAAAAGGAGAACTGACGACATGTATAACGTAAAGGTTTATGTAACCTATAAAGAATCCATTCTTGACCCTCAAGGTGAAGCTGTAAGAGGCGCTGTTCACCGTATGGGATTTGATGAAATCGATGATATTCGAATTGGCAAATATTTTGAAATCAAAGTTTCTAGTCAAGAGGAACGAGATATTGAAGAAACGATTGAAACAATTTGTGACAAGTTGCTCGCGAATGTCGTGATGGAAACGTATCGCTATGAAATCGAAGAAGTAAAGGAGACGGTGTAAGGATGCGATTCGCTGTTATTCAATTTCCAGGTTCGAACTGTGATGTCGACTTGCTTCATGCCATTAGAGATGGTGTAGGCGAAGAAGCAGAATATGTTGCTCATACTGAAACAAGTCTTGAAGGTTTCGACGGGGTATTACTCCCAGGTGGTTTCTCTTATGGAGATTACCTTAGAAGTGGCGCGATTTCTCGATTCTCCAATATTATGAGCGAAGTTCAAAGGTTTGCTGAAGAAGGTAAGCCCGTTTTTGGAACCTGTAACGGATTTCAGATTTTAGTAGAAGCCGGTTTACTTCCAGGAGCTTTGCAAAGAAACAACCAACTACATTTTATTTGTAAAACGGTCGAACTGAAAGTTGAGAACAGCGAAACAAATTTCACCTCTCTTTACGAGCAAGGAGAAAAATTAACAATTCCAATTGCTCACGGCGAAGGTAGTTATTACTGTGATCCTGAAATGCTTCAGGAATTAAAAGATAACAATCAAATCGTTTTCTCTTATGCATCAGAAAATCCAAATGGATCTATAGAGAATATTGCTGGACTCGTTAATAAAGCAGGGAATGTTTTAGGCATGATGCCACACCCGGAACGTGCCATCGAAGAACTCTTAGGCTCAGAAGACGGACTACGTTTTTTCAAATCTATGGTACAGAATTTCTCAAAGGAGACCGCTAGCGTATGAAAACAATTCAGGAACCAACAGCTGAAATGATTAAAGATCAGAGAATTTACGCAGAATGGGGGCTAACTGACGAGGAATATCAAACGATATCTGAAGACATTCTTGGCCGCTTACCGAACTACACAGAAACGGGTTTATTCTCTGTTATGTGGAGTGAGCATTGTTCCTATAAAAATTCAAAACCTGTTTTGCGCAAATTTCCAACAAGTGGACCTCAAGTCCTCCAAGGGCCAGGCGAAGGTGCCGGTATCGTAGATATTGGAGATGGACAAGCGGTTGTATTCAAAGCAGAGAGCCATAATCATCCGTCCGCAGTAGAACCTTATGAAGGTGCAGCAACGGGTGTTGGTGGGATTATTCGCGATATTTTCAGTATGGGTGCACGTCCCATTGCCATGTTGGATTCTTTAAGATTTGGAGAACTGGATAATGAACGAACAAAATACTTATTAGAAGAAGTTGTTGCAGGTATTGGTGGATACGGTAACTGTATCGGTATCCCGACTGTTGGCGGTGAAATTGGATTTGATCCTGTTTATAAAGGGAATCCGCTAGTGAATGCGATGTGCGTTGGACTAATTGATCACAAAGATATTCAAAAAGGTCAGGCCAAGGGCGTTGGAAATACCATTATGTATGTTGGCGCCAAAACTGGTCGTGACGGCATCCACGGTGCGACATTTGCGTCTGTTGAGTTCAGTGATGAAGAAGAATCGGAACGTTCAGCTGTACAAGTTGGCGATCCGTTTATGGAAAAATTATTGATGGAAGCTTGTCTTGAACTCATTCAAGATCATCAAGACATTTTAGTTGGCATCCAGGATATGGGAGCAGCGGGGCTTGTTTCTTCTAGTTCTGAAATGGCTTCTAAAGCCGGCAGTGGAATGGTCTTGAATTTAGATGACGTTCCTCAGCGAGAAACGCAGATGACACCGTACGAAATGATGTTATCGGAATCTCAAGAACGTATGCTAATTTGTATTAAAAGAGGGTCTGAAGACCGCGTACAAGCATTATTTTCTAAATATGAACTGGATGCAGTGAATATTGGACACGTGACAGATGATGGCCAATATCAATTATTTCACCACGGTGTTCAAGTAGCCAATTTACCGGTAGATGCTTTAGCGGAAGAAGCGCCTGTATACTACAAACCTTATACGGAACCAGAAAGAATTCAACGCTTTAAAGAAATGAAAGATTTTTATCCAACGGTAACGGATGCTGGAGAAACCCTGAAACAATTATTACAACAACCAACGATTGCTTCAAAGAAATCCATTTTTGAAACTTATGACTCTATGGTGCGCACAAACACAGTTGTAGGACCAGGAAGTGACGCTGCCGTTCTTCGCATACGTGGCACTCAAAAAGCATTAGCAATGACAACAGACTGTAACGCACGCTATTTATACCTGAATCCAGAGATTGGTGGGCAGATGGCGGTCGCGGAAGCCGCTAGAAATATCGTAGCCAGTGGTGGCGAACCGTTAGCGATCACCGATTGTTTGAACTACGGAAATCCAGATAAACCAGAAGTGTTCTGGGAACTATGGACGTCCGCTGATGGGATTTCAACAGCTTGTGAAACGCTTGGAACACCAGTGATTTCCGGAAACGTATCACTTTACAATGAAACAAACGGAGAAGCGATTTATCCAACACCGATGATCGGTATGGTTGGACTCGTAAAAGATCTCGCTCACGTAACGACCTCTGATTTCAAACAATCAGGCGATAAAATCATTTTGGTTGGAGAAACGAAGCCAGATTTCAATGGAACAGAATTACAGAAATTACAATTAGGAAGAATCGAAGGAACGTTGTTCGACTTCGATATTCAAAAAGAAAAACAGATTCAAGATAAAGTTCTTGAAGCTATCCGAAACGGCTGGATCCAAAGTGCTCATGACCTTTCAGAGGGCGGGCTTGCAGTAGCGCTCGTTGAATCAGCTTTTAAAAACACATTAGGAACAGATATCACAGTAGATATGCCAAAAGAATGGTTATTCTCTGAATCACCATCACGCTTTATTCTTTCTGTTAAACCCGAACATGAAGAAAACGTAGTGGCATTATTCCAAGGAAAAGCAACTCAAATCGGAGAAGTAACTGACTCAAAAGTTGCGGCTCTAAAAACGCAAGACCAGCTAATCGAACTGAACATCAATGAACTGAAAACAGTATGGGAGGAAGCGATTCCGTGGTTGCTGAAATCAAAAGCTTAAATGAAGAATGTGGCGTCTTTGGTGTCTGGGGACATCCGGATGCAGCGAGTTTGAATTATTTTGGACTCCATAGCCTACAACACCGTGGCCAAGAAGGTGCCGGTATCGTATCAAATAACCATGGACGCTTAAAAGGACATCGTGATTTGGGTCTCCTTTCAGACGTTTTCAAAGACGAAAGAGAACTGGCTAGACTCGTTGGCGAAGCGGCTATTGGGCATGTTAGATATAGTACTGCTGGAAGCAACAGTATTTTAAACATCCAACCGTTTTTATTCAAATTTCATGACGAAGAAATTGCGCTTGCTCACAACGGTAATTTGATCAATGCGATGACACTTAGAAAAGAACTAGAAAAAGAAGGCGCCATTTTTCACTCCAATTCAGATACAGAAGTATTGATGCACTTGATTCGTCGCAGCAAACAAGAAACCTTGCTCGAAAGAATCAAAGAAAGTTTAAATGTCATCAAAGGCGCTTTTGCTTATTTGATGATGACGCCGAATGAAATGATTGGAGCGCTTGATCCGAATGGCTTCAGACCCTTATCGATCGGTCAGATGGAAAACGGGGCTTACGTACTGGCCAGTGAAACGTGTGCTTTAGACGTTGTAGGAGCCACCTTTGTTCGCGCTGTAGAACCGGGCGAGATGGTGATTATCAATGATGAAGGCTATACGATTGAAAAATACACAGAAGATACCTTGCTTCAGATTTGTTCGATGGAATATATTTATTTTGCACGTCCAGACTCTGATATTGCAGGTGTAAACGTTCATACAGCACGTAAAAATATGGGACGGAAACTAGCACAAGAATCACCAATTGATGCTGATATGGTTATTGGTGTGCCCAATTCTTCTTTATCTGCTGCGAGTGGTTACGCAGAAGAGAGCGGGATTCCTTATGAAATGGGACTCGTTAAGAATCAATATGTAGCAAGAACCTTTATCCAACCAACACAAGAACTGCGTGAACAAGGTGTTCGCATGAAATTGTCTGCTGTTAGAGGAGTAGTCGCTGGCAAGAAAGTGATCATGGTCGATGATTCTATTGTTCGTGGAACGACAAGTAAAAGAATCGTTCAACTCTTAAAAGATGCGGGAGCCGCTGAAGTGCATGTGCGAATTTCATCGCCACCACTGAAATATCCTTGTTTTTACGGGATCGATATTCAAAATCAAAAAGAACTAATTGCAGCGGATCACACGGTTGAAGAAATCAAAGAAGTGATTGGCGCAGACAGTTTATCTTTTTTAAGTATTGATGGAACCGTGGAATCAATCGGACTAAAATTTGATGCACCACATAATGGTCTATGTATGTCGTACTTTACAGGAGATTTCCCAACACCTTTATATGACTACGAGATGGATTATTTGCACACACTAGAGAAGATCAATGAACGCGATCCAATGTTCAGTAAATAAAGCGAACAGATAAAAAACAGGAGGTTTATTCAGATGGGAAATGCCTATGCGAACGCTGGCGTAGATGTAGAAGCCGGTTACGAAACAGTTGAAAGAATCAAGAAACATGCCAAACGAACAGAACGATTAGGTGTGATGGGTGCTTTAGGAGGTTTCGGTGGCGCATTTGATTTATCTGCAATAGACGTAAAAGAACCTGTACTGGTTTCTGGAACAGATGGCGTTGGAACGAAATTGTTGCTAGCGATCCAACAAGACAAGCATGACACAATCGGAATCGACTGCGTAGCGATGTGTGTGAATGATATTTTAGCTCAAGGCGCAGAACCATTGTATTTTTTGGACTACATTGCGACAGGAAAAAACGTTCCAGAAAGAATGGAACAGATTGTTGCTGGAATATCAGAAGGGTGCGTGCAGGCAGGCGCAGCGTTAATCGGGGGAGAAACTGCTGAAATGCCTGATATGTATGAAGAAGAAGCGTATGACCTAGCAGGATTTTGTGTTGGGGTTGCAGAAAAAACGCAGTTACTCACTACAGATAAAGTGAAAGCAGGAGACCAATTGATTGGTCTACCATCAAGCGGTATTCATTCCAATGGCTATTCACTGGTTAGAAAAGTGTTTTTTGAACAGAACGATTACAAAATAGATACCGAGTTTGAATCATTGAATGGTAGAACGCTCGGGCAAGAACTGCTTGAACCAACAAAGATTTACGTTCAACCTGTTTTACCATTAATCAAAGAGCAACTAATCCATGGTATTTCTCATATAACAGGCGGGGGATTTGTAGAAAATTTACCAAGAATGTTACCAGAAGGCTTAGTCGCCAAAGTAAAAAAAGGCACTTGGAACATACTGCCTATCTTTGCTTTGCTTGAAAAAGAAGGTCAGCTGAAGCCAGAAGAAATGTATGAGATTTTCAATATGGGTATTGGAATGGTCTTAGCAGTATCAGAAGATCATGTAGCCTCGGTTATGGAAAAATTAACCCAAAGTGGGGAATCACCTGTTTTAATCGGTGAAGTAGTAGAACAGTCAAGTCACTTAGATGGAGCGATTGTCTTTGAATAATCAAGAGAACCTAAAGATCGCCGTATTTGCTTCTGGAAATGGCTCGAATTTCGAAGTGATTGCGGAAGCTATTCAGAATGGTTCTATCAACGCGGAACTAAGTCTGTTGATCTGTGATCAGCCAGAAGCTTACGTTTTAAAACGTGCTGAAGCTAAAGCGATACCCGCGACCGTTTTACAGCCAAAACAGTATCAAACGAAGAAAGAGTTTGAAACGGTTCTGCTGAAACACCTTGAAAATCACGAAATCGACCTGATCATACTGGCGGGTTATATGCGCATCATCGGTAAAACTTTGTTGGATAAGTACACCGAACGCATTATCAATATCCATCCATCTTTGCTACCGGAATTTCCGGGTAAAAGTGGGATAGAGGATGCCTTTACTGCAGGTGTCAGTGAGACCGGAGTAACCGTTCACCTGGTCGATCAGGGTGTAGATACGGGCCCCATTTTGTCTCAACAGAAAGTCATGGTAGAATCAGATGAAACGTTGGAATCGCTGGAAGAAAAAATACATAAACTAGAACATTTGATGTATCCGAATGTGATTCAAACGTACATTGAAAAGTTGCAGAAGGAGCAGGTCAATTCATGAAGCGAGCACTGATTAGCGTATCAGATAAAACAAATATCGTAGAATTTGCACAGTCACTGATTCAAAATGACGTAGAAATCATTTCTACGGGAGGCACAAAAAAAATTTTAGAAGAAGCTGGAATCCCGACAATTTCGATTGAAGAGGTGACCGATTTTCCAGAAATGATGGATGGACGGGTTAAAACTTTGCATCCGTTGATTCATGGAGGACTACTAGGGCGCCGAGATTTAGAAAGTCATATGCAGGCAATGGAAGCTCATCAAATCAAGCCAATCGACTATGTCTGTGTGAATCTTTATCCCTTCAAAGAAACGATCACAAAAGCTGATGTCACTGCAGAAGAAGCCATTGAGCAAATCGATATTGGTGGACCGAGTATGTTAAGAAGTGCCGCTAAGAACTTTGAGTCCGTAACCGTTGTTGTAGACGCAAAGGACTACGCTAAAGTAATCGAAGAATTAGAAGCAGATGGAGAAACAAAACTTGAAACAAAACAAGCCCTAGCAGCAAAAGTTTTCCGTCACACAGCGAGTTATGATGCATTGATTGCGGACTACTTAACAGAGTTATCAAACGAGAAAGATCCAGAATCCGTTACCGTAACCTATAATAAAAAACAAAGTCTAAGGTATGGAGAAAATAGTCATCAGTCTGCTGTCTTTTATGAAGATCCAATGGCCGGTCCTTTTTCTATCGCGAAAGCAAAACAACTACACGGAAAAGAGCTCTCTTATAATAATATCAAAGATGCAGATGCGGCGATTCGCATGGCAAGAGAATTCACAGAACCTGTAGCCGTTGCCGTTAAGCATATGAATCCTTGCGGAATCGGTATTGGTGAAACCATTGAAGATGCTTTCGACCGAGCATATGAAGCAGATAGCATTTCAATATTTGGTGGGATTGTTGTATTAAATAGAGAAGTTTCTCTGGAAGTGGCTGAAAAACTGCACAAAATCTTTTTAGAGATTGTGATTGCACCGAGCTTTTCAGAAGAAGCGATGAGCCTTTTAAGTTCCAAGAAAAACATTCGCTTACTTGAACTAGATTTTTCACAAGCAAATTCTGGCGGAAAAGAATTGGTTTCTGTTTTAGGTGGACTACTGGTTCAAGATCAGGACTGGATCGAAGAAGCAGATAAGCCAGAATGGAAAGTGGCCACGAAAACTCAGCCAACGGACGAACAAATGAAGGCTTTAGCGTTCAACTGGAAAGTCGTTAAGCATGTTAAAAGTAATGCAATTGTTGTTGGAAACAGTGAACGTACGCTAGGGATTGGTGCCGGTCAGATGAACCGCGTCGGAGCGGTCAAAATTGCCATTGAACAAGCAGGTGACCTGGCATGGGGCGCTGCACTAGCGAGTGATGCCTTCTTCCCAATGGATGATAGTGTAGCTTATGCAGCTGAACATGGAATCAAAGCCATCATCCAACCCGGTGGAAGCATCAAGGATCAGGAATCCATTGACAAAGCAGATGAGTATGGCATTGCAATGGTCTTAACATCGACTCGACACTTCAGACATTAAGCCATTCAAAACGAAAGAGAAGTCTCCCTTCTCTTTCGTTTTTTACATAAAAATCACGGAATGAGGAATCCATTATGAATCTACTAGTTATTGGAAGTGGAGGTCGCGAGCACGCGATTGCAAAAAAAATAAATCAAAGTCCATTATCAGAAACAGTCTACTGTATCCCTGGTAACGCGGGTATGAAATTAGATGGGATCCAAATAAAAGACCTTCCTTTAGACGATCATGATCAGCTGATTGCCTTTGCGGTAGACCAACAAATTGAATGGACGATTATCGGACCAGAAGTTCCTTTGTTCGATGGACTAGCAGATGCGTTTTATAAAAATGGTCTGTCCGTGTTTGGACCATCCAAAGCCGCGACCTTAATTGAAGCATCCAAAGCATTTGCGAAAGAGCTAATGGTCAATCAAGGTATCCCGACAGCAGCTTATCAAGTGTTTGATGAATACGAAAAGGCAAAAGCGTATATTCAAGCGCAGGGCGCACCTATTGTGATTAAAGCAGATGGACTGGCCTCAGGAAAAGGCGTTATCGTAGCTGAAACAATGGAAGAAGCGCAAAAAGCACTGAAAGAAATGATGCAAGACAATAAATTTGGAGAGTCAGCTTCTCAAGTCGTCATTGAAGAATGTCTGGTAGGCGAAGAGTTTTCATTAATGGCTTTCGTTAATGGAAAAAATATTTATCCGATGCCCATTTCTCAAGACCATAAACGTTTGTTGGAATTAGATAAAGGACCAAATACTGGCGGGATGGGTGCCTATTCTCCAGTCCCCCATATTTCTGAGGAAACCGTAGCAGAAGCGATAAAAAGGATTCTAAAGCCAGCTGCGCAAGGGTTGGCTGATAGTCAAACCCCTTTTACAGGGATTTTATATGCCGGTGTGATTGCTACAGAATCAGGGCCTAAAACCATTGAGTTCAATGCGAGATTTGGAGATCCAGAAACACAAGTTGTTTTGAACCGAATGGAATCAGATCTTGTAGAAGTGATTACAGATATACTTGATGAAAAAGATCCAGAAATAAAGTGGAAAACGACAGGAGTAGATTTAGGCGTCGTTGTGGCAGCTAAAGGATACCCGGACAAGTACGACTTGGATATTTTGATTGAACCGATGGAATCTGAAGATACAACTACTTATTATGCTGGTGTAAAAGAAAAAGATGGTCACCTTTATTCTAATGGCGGACGTATTTATCTTTTAGAGGCTTACGGTGAATCTATAGCGGAAGCTCAGCAGAAAATTTATAATCAACTAAATAAAGTGAATTCCAAAAAAGTCATTTACCGAAAAGATATTGGAGACAAGGCGAAAAGAAGGTAAAAGATAGCTCGTTCCTATACTAGCAAGGTATAGGAATATCATTTGTTATAGTCATCAAACTGTAATAAAAGAATCGCTCCAATTCATTTCCAATTGAGAAGTCAGTACACTATACTTCTTATAGAAGACTGTGAACGTGGGGGAGATTTTTTGAAAAGAAACTGGCTAGCAGCTTCAGTAACTGCGCTCTTATTATTGAATACCAATGTATTATTCACACACTCGGTATTTGCCGAAAGTTCATTGGATGAACTACAGAAAGAAAAAGAGTCGATAGAAGAGCGAGCAACTGAGGTAGAAGGTACGATAGACGAACAAGATGCAACGTTAAGTGAGCTGGATCAACAAAGAGCAAGCCTGGAAAACGACATACAAAACCTTCAAATCAGTATAGGCGAACTGTCTATAGGGCTTGAAGAACAAAGCGCCATTTTAGAAGAGACAACTATTCAAATCGAGAATCTTCAGGATGAAGTGATTGTACTCAATCATGCAATCGAAAAAAGAAATCAGAAATTAGATACGCAAGCACGCGCTACTCAAACAGAATGGAACGCAGGGAATATCATACATACGATTGTAGCTTCTGAAAATCTTGCAGAAGTAATTGGACGTTTGAATATTGTAAATACACTGGTTTCTGCAAACCAAATGATGCTTGCTGATCAAGTTAGAGACCAGCAAGCAGTTGTCAAAGCAGAAGCACAGATGCAATTCGAAAAAGAAGAAGTGACTCACATACTCTATGAGATGGAACGGACAAGAGCTGAGCTTTCTTCACAACAAACAAAGCTTGATCGTCAAATCAACCAAGTTGTGGAACTGTATCAGATGACTACTGAAGAAAAAGAAACCTTTGTACAAGAGCAGTATGCACTTGCACTTCAATCAGCGGATGTTGATGGGGAAATCAATGCGGAAACAGAAAGAATACGTGTTGAAGAGAAATTAGCAGAAGAGAAAAGACTTGAAGAAGAACGCGTTGCGGCACAACTACTTGCAGAAAAGCAGGCTGAAGAGCAACTAGCAGCAGAAGCTGAAGCACAAGAGCAAAGAACGCAAGAAGCATTAGCAAGACAAGAAGCGCAAGAGAAAGCAGAACAAGAAAAAACATCAGAAAAATCTAAGGTACAAGCGCAATCAGTTGATTTAGAAAACGAAAAAGATACTCAAGTTAAGCCGAGTACTTCTACGAATCCATCACTAGCAACAGCGGAAGAAAGTCAGCAAAACGTAGAACTTGAGCAAAAAAATGAAACAAAACCGAAGCAAAAAACAGAGGTAGACCCTAAGCCGGAAGTGAGACCTAAACCAGAGCCCGTTATTGAAGAAAAAGAAGACGTTAGACCATCGCCGATTTCTTCTTTTCAATTGATCAAACCGGCTAGTGGCTACATTTCTTCTGGGTATGGTGTTAGAATCCACCCAGTCACTGGAACCCGCACGCAGCATAACGGAATAGATATTGCGGGGAGTGGTGCGATTATAGCGGCTGCTAGCGGAACGGTCAGCATTTCAAGCTACAGTTCTAGCTATGGTTACTATATCAAGATTAATCACGGTAATGGAATTGAAACCCTTTATGCACATTTACAACCCAATTTACTGGTTTCAGCAGGACAAACGGTTCAGCAAGGTCAACGAATTGGAACAATGGGAACGACGGGTGTTTCAACCGGCGTTCACTTACATTTTGAAGTTCGTGTAAACGGACAGTTCACTAATCCAGCAACATACATTGGATTATAGAAAAAAGCATCCACCATTGGTGGGTGCTTTTTTGGTCTATCGTTAAGGTAAATAGCGTTTATCTCGTTTGCCCAACTTTTTAGAGGAAAGAACTTGAAGTAAACCACTATTCACAGATAGCCCGAGCGCGATTGCGCCAGAAACTAGAAAGGTTTCAGTTGCATACATAAAGGCCATATCAGAGTGGCCTTCTATAAATGCCCGCATCATATTGTAAGCAGAACCTCCAGGAACGAGAGGAATAATGCCAGGGATTGCAAAGACGATTACAGGCATACGGTAGTAACGAGCAAACCACTGACTACAGTTCGCTACAAGAAAAGCAGCGACTCCAGCGCCGACAAAAAGATCCAGATTGATTTGAAAAGATAGAAAGTAATAGACAATCCAGCCCGTTGCTCCAGCTAAACTAGAAGTAATAATGGTTCTTTTAGGAACATTATATAAAATACCAAAACCAATTGTAGCAACAAAAGCAGCAAGAAAATAAGTGAGATACTGTGTAATCATAATACATTCTCCTTAACCTCAATAGGGTTCATAAATAGTGTCCATCAAACTTATAGGAAGGTCAGAACCATAGCGATTCCAATTCCAATCGCACCTGCTGTTAGTAAAGCTTTTGCCACCACAGCGACCCCAGCTAGCAGATGTCCCGCCATCAGATCACGGAAACTATTGGTGATGGCCATACCTGGAACAAGGCACATCACACTACCGATAATGATGGTATTGATGTCATTGCCTATACCCAAAGAAGTAAAGAAAACAGCACATAGCCCTATAAAGAAAGCAGCGACCATCTCTGCAAAGAAACTAACATTTGTCCAACGGTTGACGATATCAAAGAGAACGTGACCAAGCCCTCCAGCGACAAAGGAAGGTAGCATATCTTCGTACGTTCCTTCAAATAATAAAGGAAAACAGCCGCAAGCGCAGGCAATCGCTAGATTTCTCTGCCACTGATTGAAATTTCTAGGCGTTTGCTTGATTTCACGAAGTTTTTCTTTTACTTCGTCCGGAGAAAAGAGGGTTTGAGTGAGGTTTCGAGATAGTTCATTCACTTTGGCCACTTTTTCAAGGTTTGTTTGTCGCTCATTCACCCGCAGTAATTCAGTATGGTCTTGTTTATCTTTTCCTTGAACCGTTAAAATCAAAGCGGTTGGTACAACAAAGACATTGATGTAAACCAGGTCATAGGTTTTTGCAATTCGATACAATGTGTCTTCTACTCGATACGTCTCTGCACCATTTTCGAGCATAACCTGTCCTGCTTCAACACAAACGTCCAGAATATCCGCTACTGGATAACTTTCCAAGCCATTCCCTTCTTTCCAATAAAATTCAATAAACTCAGTATAACGATATCAGTATCAAAAATCGATAGAGAACAAAAAAGAATCCTTAAAAGAAAAAGCCAAGCGAGTATGTAGAGGTGTATTTAAAAAGGTGAGAACGTTATTCACATTAGAATATTATCTAAAAGCACTACTTTTAATCAAAAACAAAGAATCCCTTTTGCAAAATCAAAAATATGCTACAATGGTCTGGATGTAGTTTGAATAGGTAGAATGATGGAAAGAATACAACGCAACGGAGAGGGTTGAACACAATGGTAGAAGGACAGGTAGGGGAATTTACAGAACAAAGTCCTTTAATTAAAGAAATATCTGCAGGAAAAGAAGTTTTTTGGGAGAATCCTGCATACTTGAAAGCTGAAGAAGCAAATAGACACACAAAATATTCAATGAAAGATATAGAAGACGTAGAAGCCAGACTTCAAAGATTTGCGTCATACATTCAAATCGCTTTTCCTGAAACACAAAAAATGGAAGGTATCATTGAATCCGAATTAATGGAAATACCATCTATGAGAAATTGGTTGAACGAAGTGAATGAAGAAACCATTCAAGGGAAATTATGGTTAAAACGTGATGATCTCCTGCCCATTTCTGGGACAATCAAAGCCAGAGGTGCGATTTATGAAGTGCTGAAACATGCAGAAACCATCGCACTAGAACAAGGCATGTTAAATAGCATCGAAGAAGATTACGCTATTTTCGCTAGTGATGAGTTCAAGGCATTTTTTGCTCAGCATCACATCGCAGTAGGGACAACAGGAAATCTCGGTATTAGCGTAGGGACGATGGGAAGTAAATTGGGCTTCAACGTAACTGTCCATATGTCTGTAGAAGCGAAGCAATGGAAGAAAGACTACTTACGTTCAAAAGGTGTAAAAGTTATTGAACATGATACGAATTTTTCTAAAGCTGTTGAACAGGGAAGAGAAGAATCTAACGCGAATCCAAACAGTTACTTTGTAGATGATGAACACTCAGAAGAGTTGTTCCTCGGTTATACGGTTGGTGGATACCGTATGAAAAAGCAGCTAGATAAAAAGGGAATCAAGGTCGACGAAAATCATCCATTGTTTGTTTACTTGCCATGCGGAATCGGGGGTTCTCCAAGTGGGATTACATTTGGAATGAAACAAGCTTTTGGAGATCATGTACATTGTATTTTCGCAGAACCGACCAAAATGCCGAGCATGCTAGTCGGTCTGGATTCAAGACTATACGATGAAATTTCAGTTGAAGAAATTGGACTAGGTGGACTAACGGTTGCAGACGGGCTAGCCGTTCCGAGAACTTCAGGTTTGGTCGCTAAACTAATGCATAATTATTTCAGTGCAGGCTATAGCATAAAAGATGATATTTTTCGTCAGTTGTTATTTAATTTATATGACAAAGAAACGATATTCCTTGAGCCGGCAGCCGTTGCAGGACTAGTAGGTCCTCAAAGATTACTAGGATCAGAAGCAGGGAAACATTATATTCAGCGTCATCACTTAACAAATAAACTGTCTCAAGCTACACATATCGCTTGGGCAACTGGTGGGTCCATGGTGCCTGAAGAGAATAAAAAGACTTTCTTAAAAGAAGGTCAATCCGTCAGTGAACAACTGATTTAAATGAAACGATGAATACAAGTTGTAATAAGTTTAAATAAAAGACTACGTGGCCATTTTTACAAGATGGACACGTAGTCTTTTTCGTTTACTTCAAGCCTGAAGTAAACCGTATTTTGTAAATCTTTCTCCTAAATATCGTTTTTTGGAATACCGATTCAAAGTAGAATAATTGATAGGGTAGGTTTTTTGTAAATTAGAAACAATTGTTTTAATTTCAGGTTTGCTGATCATCAAAATAATAGGATCATTCACGATGAGATCGACTAACAGTTTTTCTAGCTTAGGTGTATAGTAAAAGCTATCAATATGATTAACAGGTGCGTCTACATAGAGTTTATTTAAAATAATATTATGTGACTTAGGGGATATATAGTGCTCATAAATAGATTCTTCAGGTGAAAGAAACACGTTTTCATGGCTCTGCTTGATTTGATCAAAGGCAGAAGTCAAGGAAGACGCTTCGACATCAATCATAATATTATGGTATGGATATGTATGATCCGAATAATCAGTCAACCAATCAGTAGAGTAAATCGAGAATTTTGACTGCGGCATAGATGTCTGTATCGTTCTTACGATCTGATCCATCTCAGGTGTTGATTCATGAGTAAAGGATTTTTTGTCCTTTAAAGCATACTACCCACGTTTGGGACTATAGATCACTTGTAACTTTTTGAGTTCATGAATTCGCCACCGTAGTGTATTGTAGCTTAAAGAAGCGTCGAATTTCCTGTAAAATGAAAGCAGTCTGCTAGTATCTACAGGTTGATGGTGTTTTAAAAAATATTGAAGTTCATTGACTTTGAAAGTTGAATTCACAAAATGCCTCCCCTTTATATAGCATTTGCTATTATATTATTTATGTATCTCAGATATTACATCAAGTATATCAGAATAAAATAAAATAACAGAATGTAATCATTCGAACTATGGATTTATTTTTAATGTTCGTTAATAAGGCTGAAAAGTATCTGATTTGTTTTTATTGCTACTTGATTCTATGATGAAATAGCGTTATCTACAGTTTAATTAGTGAATAATAACATAATAATCAATTAGTTGTAGGATTTCAAAAAAATAAGAAGAACAAAATTGTTTATTTCTAAAGATTAAATTAGTCATAAACAAGTAGTTATAATTTCAGCTCAAAAGTCTACAATTTTTCACAAATATGGATAGAATTAGATTGGGAAGCTTTAATTAAATAAAGAACCCCGCTTCCTAATTTTATAGGAACGGGGTTCGACGACGTCAAGCCATAGTTATTTTAGATTCTTTTTTGCGTTTATTATATTTTCTAAGCTTCAATGCATGGTATACAATTCGTCCAATCGTGGTCGCAATAAAGATCCAAAGTACAAGCATATAAACTCTTTGAAAACTAATTTCAAAAGAACTTTGGTATTCAATGCCGTACTGGATATAAAGCGTCCAACCCCAGAATAGTGCGATAAATAAATTACTGAAAATATGAAACAAGCGTTTATTTCGTTCTGTTTTAAACACTTTAACCCCTCCTCGACTAGGTGAACCAACTTAAATAGACATTTTTATAGAATTTAAATTATATATGATTTATTGAATGTAGGGCAAGACTTATGGTTGATTTAGAGAAAGATAACGCTTTCTTACTTACTATTCTATCACTTTGTTACAGGTTTGTAAAAGGGGGCGTATGATTTTTTCTTACTTTGGACCTGTCTCAACAAATATGTACATGTGAGTTGATGTGTAGGGGTCAAAAACGGTATTATAAGATATGAGAATGTATTAAATGATTTTTAAAAATTTGCAGTAGAATATAAGGAGACCTATAAAAAGTATGAAAACATTTAAACGTATGCCAAAACACATTGGCGTTATTCCAGATGGAAATCGTCGTTGGGCGGTCGGACAAGGTTTGCAGAAAACAGATGGCTATCCGCATGGAATTGGACCAGGGTTAGAATTGTATGAAGCGTGTCTGGAATTAGGTGTGGAGGAAATGACTTTTTATGGTTTCACAATGGATAACGTAAAAAGACCTTCTCTTCAAACGAAAGCTTTCCAGAAAGCATGCGTGGATTCTGTAAATGAACTGAAAAAACGTGATGCCGATTTACTGGTACTGGGTAATACAGACTCGAAGGTTTTTCCAAAGGAATTACTTCCGTATGCTATGAACCGTACACAATTTGGTGAAGGTAAAATGAAAGTAAACTTTTTAGTGAATTATGGATGGAACTGGGATCTGAATTATGCTCTAAATCATGAGGAAACAGAAAAAACAGGTGATTTGATTGACAATATTGCTTCTAAAGATGTTTCTCGTATGGATATGGTCTTAAGATGGGGCGGTCGCCGAAGACTGAGTGGGTTTTTACCTATCCAATCTGTCTATTCTGATATTTTTGTAATCGATGAATACTGGCCAGATTATAAGAATCAGCATTTATATGATGCACTTGATTGGTATCAGAAAACTGATGTTACGTTAGGTGGATAAGAATAAGACCTTATCAATATACGGAGGTATACTGAGGTGAATATTCATGGGAGATAAGTGCATTATTGTATTGGTAGGACCAAGTGGTAGTGGGAAAACAACCGTAGGAGAATCTTTATCGCGTAACGGAATTCCGAAACTGGTTACGACAACCACTAGAGAACCGCGCCTTGGAGAACAAGAAGGCATCGATTATCATTTCAGAAAAGTTGAAGAGCTGGATCCGGCGGACTTTGTTGAGCAAACTATCTATAATAACAAAGTCTACGGCCTGACAAAGCAAGAAGTTAGCGATGCTTTAAAAGAATATGATGTTGTTCATGTTTCTCTTGATCGTCATGGAGCGAAAGCAATGAAAAGAAGCTTTCCACAAGAAACAGTTGTCGTGTTTATTTATATTTCAAAAGAAATGATGGCTGAACGTATGCGTAAACGGGGAGATAGCGAAGAAAAAATTTATGAGAGGCTTTGTCACAGTGAAGCGAATGATGAATTGGCACCTCCTGAAGAGACAGATCTCATAATTGAAAACATTTCTATACAAGAAACTGTTGATCAAATTCTTTCTCATTTGAATCAAAAGAATTAGGAGAGGATAATCTTGTCTCAACACGAAATTGATTCTAAAACGCTTGTATGGTACCCTCTATTTTCTTTTATTCTCTTTTTAATTTTGTACTTGTTCTTCAATATACCTTTTTGGACTTTCTTTATCGTTTTGTTTGCTGTGATTCTTTATTATGCTTTATTTATTTATATAGAAATCAAAAGAAAAGACTGAGTATGATTGAAACGAAAAAGCACCCGTGAGCGCTAGCTCACAGGTGCTTCGTTTAGTGCGCCCGGCATGGGCGACAACTTGGTGGTGAAAGTCCACTACAGGCTTGGCAGTAGGAACTGTTAGCGAAAGACAAGGGTGTCCGCCGTGAGGCGGAATCTGAAGGAAGTCGGACGCAAATGCTCGCACTGACGAACAGAAACTTCATATCAAGGCTGAATCAGGACGGACGAGCTTGCGAAACTAAGCAAAGTCCAATACTGCACGAATCCTGTACAGTAAATGAAGCAGTGACATGAGCGGAAGGTTGTCGTTCTTACCCGGGGAGGTCTGTCTAGCGACCGTTCGGTCGTAGTAACAACGAATAGGCAGAAGTCAGCCGAGGTCATAGTAGGGGAAATGTACTGAAGGACCAAACAATATCAAATACAAAGTATAGATTGGAGGTTAGAAGGGACGTTTACTGCAGAAAACAACCGAATGGTTGGCAATCTACAGAGGGATAAGGTGGAACCGAAAGAGTATGTAGATGTGTAGAGTACCCTTCTAGGTCAAATGAAAGAACTGTATCGTAAGTCTCCATCTTTGATGGAGCTCGTTGTAAGTAGAAAGAATCTATCGACAGCTGCCACGAAAGTTAGACGTAATAAAGGAGCAGCTGGGATAGACGGTATGACAGTATGGGAAGTCGAGGAACATATTGAAGAAATTTATCTGCCATTGAGGCAGAAACTCCTTAATGAAACTTATAAACCTCAACCCGTTAAACGAGTTGAAATTCCTAAGCCAAACGGAGATAAACGTAAACTCGGTATTCCTTGCGTTCGTGACCGTGTTGTACAACAAGCTATCAAACAAGTGATTGAACCACTGATTGACCCGCACTTTCTTCCGCAAAGTCATGGATTCCGCCCGAATAAAGGAACCCATACAGCATTGAAGCAATGTGTAGATTATTACGAAGAAGGATATAAATTCGTGGTCGATTGTGACTTGAAACAATGTTTCGATACATTAAGTCATGATAAACTGATGTACCATCTTGAAACCTTTATTCAAGATAAAGCGATTTTAAAGGTTGTCCGTAAGTTTTTGATGAGTGGTGTCATAGACCTGTCTGGCGAATTCGTAGAAAGTAAAACAGGCGCACCGCAAGGTGGCGTACTCTCGCCCCTTCTCAGCAATGTTTACTTACATGAACTGGACAAAGAACTAGACCGTCGTGGTCATCGATTTGTTCGTTACGCGGATGACTTCGTCATCTATGTGAAATCTAAACGAGCAGGTGAACGTGTGATACAAAGTGTGACACAATTCATCGAGAAAGATTTGAAACTAATCGTTAACAAAGATAAGAGTAAAGTCGGGTCTCCTACTCGTTTAAAGTTCTTGAGCTGTCTGATAAGGAAAGTGAATGGAACCTGTCGTTTTATCCCTACAAAATCAGCCAAACAGAAATTTAAACGAACACTCAAACGACTAACGAGTCGTAAACGTTCCGGAACCTTTGAAGTTATTATAAAGGAAATCAATCAAGTGACTCGAGGGTGGATTGGCTATTTTGGTCTTGGATTTATCAAAATGTTCATAAAACGGATAGAACAATGGTTACAACATAGAATCAGACAGCTGATACTCAAAAGATGGAAGAAAAGCAAAACGAAAATAACGAAGTTATTCAGCTATGGATTGGATATGGATAGTGCTAGAAGAATCGGATTTTCCCGCAAGAAGTACTGGAGGCTATCCATGACGCCTGAAGTTCATCAGGCACTTACAACGAAAAGACTCCACCATTGGGGCTTAGTCTCTTTAAGCTCCTTGGTAGAGTCAGCTTACGCAAGGTATTGAACCGCCGTGTACGGAACCGTACGCACGGTGGTGTGAGAGGACGGTAAATCAATTAATGATTTACCTCCTACTCGATTGTTCTTAAGGTTGGAAGTTTGATGAAGTTGCAAAACTATCTGGAACATCGATTCCACTAGCGTTGTAGTTTTCACCATTCATAATAGAATTTTTAACGATCACGTAATCTACTTTACGTAGAGAGTCAATATCATCTCCACCTGCGTATGAGATAGAAGATTGTAGGTCTTGTTTCATTTCAAGTAGTGTATCTGCAATATCGCCTTTATAAGGTGTCAGCATTTTTTTACCTTCGACGTTTTTGCGTTCGCCTTTTTGATGCGATGAAGCACTACCAAAATATTCTTTGTAAGGACGGCCGTTGACTTCTACCATTTTACCTGGCGATTGATCATGTCCAGCAAACATCGAACCGATCATAACCATTGTTGCACCAAATCGCATAGATTTAGCGATATCTCCGTGAGTACGGACGCCTCCATCTGCAATGATTGGCTTACGTGCAGCCTTTGAACAGTGAGAAACAGCTGCTAATTGCCATCCACCTGTACCAAAACCGGTTTTTAGTTTTGTTGTACAAACTTTACCAGGTCCGATACCAACTTTAGTTGCGTCAGCTCCAGCGTTTTCAAGTTCACGAACCGCTTCTGGAGTACCAACATTACCGGCAATCAGGAAAGTTTCAGGTAAATGTTTTTTAACGTGTGTAATCATGTCGATAACCATTTGAGAATGGCCATGAGCAACATCAATCGTTGCATATTCAGGAACTAGATTGCGTTCAGCTAGTTCTTTAACAAAATCATATTCTTCATCTTTAACGCCTAAGCTTATAGAAGCGTAAAGGTCTTGTTCATGCATGTTTTGAATAAATCCAGCACGAGCAGCTTCATCGAAGCGATGCATCACATAAAAATAACCATTTTTTGCAAGCCAGATCGATAATTCTTCATCAACTACTGTTTGCATGTTCGCTGGAACAACAGGAAGCATAAAGCGGCGTCCGCCGAGTTCCACTGAAGTATCACAGGCAGAACGACTGGATACAATCGCTTTGGCAGGGATCAATTGAATATCTTCGTAATCAAATACTTTCATACAACAATAAACTCCTCTATAGTAGGTATACTTTCTAATCTATCGCCTCATTAAATCAGGCGGAGATTAGAGGGGAGTATTTCAGATTCCCTTGACTACTTTACCTAATGAAACACCATAAGTCAAAGGGGATTTTCAGAAAAAGAGAAATCGGTAGGGTAACTGCAAAAAGTTAGACACGATTAAATTAAAAACGTGTGCTATGATTACAAATACAATCAAAGGATTCATTTAGGAGTCCGTGGAGGGAAACGGTTATGTCAGATTCATTGAAAAGAGTTAAGCGACACTTATGGAAACCAAAAACGATGTTTTATTTAGGAATGATTATGATCATTCCGTTCTTACTTCTAGCCATAGCAGGCTATTTTGAATTGGGCATTCTGGGGATGTTCGATGATTATGTAGCGAGAGAGATTATTGACGAACGAGACCCCGTCTTGACGAGTATTTTTAGAATGATCACGCTACTTGGAAATGTTCCACCGACGATACTAATTACGATTGTCACGAGCTTGTTCATTTTATTAAAACTGAAAAATAGATGGCTCTCACTTTGGTACTTGCTAACGGTTGCTTTAGGCGCAGGCGTACTTAATCAAGTATTGAAATATGCCATTAGAAGAGATCGACCTAGTAGTGTGGAGCATTTGATTACACAAGGTGGGTATTCTTTTCCAAGTGGCCACGCGATGGGTTCCATTATTATATATGGCGCAATGATTTTCTTGATTTTAAGACTGTCCGAACGACTTTGGTTCCGTATAGTAGGGACCATTGGCTTAAGCCTGTTGATTCTAGCCATTGGCGTCAGCCGGATTTACCTTGGCGTGCATTTTCCGTCTGATATCGTCGGTGGATATTCTGTTGGGATGATGTGGTTAACGTTTAGTATTGGACTTTACGGATTGTCTCTTACAAAGAGACCAGAGATCGAAAAAATCGAAGGACATCATTACAAACGTTAAGCTGAAACTAAAAAATAAGTTGCAAAAAAGATGATCCCTTTTCTGGGATCATCTTTTTTATCAAATAATTCCAATAATTACTGCAATGGCGCCTAAGCCAATAGCGGTCCAGTTGACTCCTTTTTGATCACTCATCAGTCCAGCTAGACCTAAAAGCATCGCGATGATTCCTAAAGGGATATTCCAGATAAAGAAACCGATAAAAGATAATACGGTCGCTGTCCAACCAATGATATTTCCAATAGAAGCTGACATAGTAGCACCTCTTTGTTAGTCTTGTTTTGTTAAATGATTTGTTTTTATAATGTATTGCTCGATTGGGTAATCGGATAAGGGCAATTGTGTTTCTTGATTCATCGCCAAAAGGGCAAGTTCTTTACCAACTAAGGGACCAGCGGTGAGTCCCGTTGAACCCAATCCACTTGCTGCATATACATTTGGCAGGGAAGGAACAGGGCCATAATAAGGAGAAAAGTCAGATGTATAAGCGCGTGTCCCTGAACGGTAATCCACAATAGTTGCTTGGTCAAAATAAGTTGAAAATTGTACCGCAGAATCTTTGACCATCGAAGCCAGCAGAGACGAATCGATTTTTAAATCGAACCCCTTATCATTTTCATGTGTAGCGCCAATTACAATCCGACCATCTTCAAAGGGAATGATATCGGATTCGCCTTCGGGCATAATCACAGGCCAGGAAGCTGTTGGCGTATCCTGAAGCTGGAGGATAGCGAGTTGTCCTTTTTGTGGACGCAAATCTAGCTCATAGCCCAGCGGTTCCAGTAGTGCTGGTAGCCAAGCCGCTACAGCGAGCACAACGCTATCGAAAGCATAAGCAGACTGCGCAGTAGAAATCGTTACTTCACTAGATTCAGGTTTTAGGTTTTCCACGCGTTCTTGGATAAAGGTAGCGCCATTTTGAGTGGCTTTCTCAATCAATAAAGATACCAATTCTTTACCATCTACTTTAGCACCGCCTGATGCCCATAAGGCTGAAAGTTCTCCAGTATAAATCGGCACTTTCTGCTTGATTTCTTCGGGGGATAAAATCTGAAGATCACCGATTTCTGGCGCTTCTTCACGTCTTTTATATCCAATCTCAAGCAGTTCTTCCAAGTAGAGATACTTGGATTTAAACAATAACGTCCCGACTTTGCTGTAAACGGTCTTAGGAATAGGTTCGCCGTCCATGACGCCACTCAAAAATTTTGGATAAAAGGCAGCTCCTGCTTTGACCATACGGTACCACTTCTGGTTTCGTCTTTTAGATAACCAGGGACTGATAATCCCAGCTGCGGCAGAAGTTCCTTGACCGATCCCTTCGTCGAAAATCGTCAGTTCAACATCTTTTTCTTTGCTTAGATAGTAGGCTGCTGAAGCGCCGACAACTCCGGCCCCTACAATAGCGATTTTTTTTGTCATGTTCTTAACGAACTCCTTTTCTTTCTTTACCTAGTCAGTTTACCATTTTTAAAGATCAAAGGAACAGGGAAACTAAAAAATGAATAGGTTTGCAAATGGTTTATAGACTGCACGAACAAGCTTCTCAGAGAAGGAGAAGATTTTTGTTGACAACTTCTGAGGAACACTGTAAGATAAAAATCACATTAGAGATGACAAAGGAGAGACACTCATGAACTTCGATTCTAAGCAGACAGTACAATTGAATATGAACTGGCAAAGCTGGCGTAGATCGTTGTAGATATGAGTAGTCTCATAGATACAACGTTTAGAACTCATTCTAAATTTTGTATCTATGCGACTTATTTCTCGAGAAATTCTAGATAAGTAACCACATAGATATCACGATATCTATGTGGTTTTGTTTTTTTAAAAGGCAATTTCCACTACTGAACCAAAGTGTGGAGATTGCCTTTTTTTGTGGCTTATCTGTGAAAGCACTGTCTAATTAAAAGCATACATAAGTATATAAGGAGCTGATGCAGATGATATCTGACTGGGAATGGAAAAGAACGGGCTGAACAGTAAACGAACCTAAAAATGATGAACGAGAGAGGAAACGTAAAAATGAAAAGAAGAGGCATGCTCGTAACGTTTGCACTAATATTTGCAGTATTAATTATAGGATTCTTTTTCCCGAGTGGACAAAGCACTAACCGAACAGCTTCAAATAATAGTGAAACAGCAACAGAAACACCTGAAGAGCAATTCACGGTCGGCTTACTACAAACGACAAGTCACCCGTCGCTAGATGAAATTCGTGAAGGAACGATTCAAGGGTTAGCGGATAATGGCTACGTTGAAGGCGAAAACCTAACAATCAACTTCCAGAATGCACAAGGGGATCAGAACTTGATGAATACCATGGCAAGTTCCATTGTGAGTGATGGCGCAGATATTGTGATTGGTATCGGAACACCCGCTAGTCAGGCGCTGACAAATGCAACAAGTGAAATTCCTGTCATAATGGCTGCTGTCTCAGACCCGATCGGTTCAGGCCTAGTGACTTCTGAGGAGGAACCAGGTGGAAACGTTACAGGCGTAAAGAACCAGGCACCTGTTGAAGAGCAGATCAAATTAATGACAGACATTTTACCAGACGTGCAAACGGTTGGTATGCTTTACAGTTCTGGTGAGGATAATGCCCGAGCAGAAGCAGAGCGCGCGCAAGTCGCAATTGAAGATGCTGGACTAGACTTAGAAACGTATACTGTTTCAAACACAAATGAGATTCAGCAAATGATCGCAACGATGTCCAGAGAAGTTGACGTGATTTACTTGCCGACAGATAATACGATCGCTAGTGCATTCAACACAGTTGTTAGCGAAGCGGATCGTTATAATATGCCACTCATTCCGACGGTTGATTTGATGATCGCACAAGGTGGACTGGCAACGATTGGGATTAGTCAAGTTCAACTAGGTGTTGATTCAGGAAGAATGGCCGCAGAAGTGTTAGGTGGTCAAGATACAGCAACGTTCCCGGTTTACATCGTAGAAGGCGGAGAGCAGCTGATCAACGTAGAAAAAGCAGAGAAGATCGGCGTAACGATTCCAGAAGATGTTTTAGAAAACAGTAGAATTATCGAACCAGAAGAGGGAGGTCAATAAGATGATTATATCAGCTATCGCATCAGGATTTTTATGGGCAGTACTCGGAATAGGCCTATATTTAACGTACCGTATTTTGAAATTTCCAGATTTGACAACAGAAGGCTCATTCCCATTAGGCGCTGCAGTTGCCGTGACTGCAATCGTATCTGGTGTTCCACCTATTTTATCGATCATCTTAGCGATTTTAGCAGGCATGTGTGCCGGACTAGCAACGGGACTCCTTTATACAAAAGGAAAAGTTCCTGTGATTCTAGCAGGGATCCTCGTGATGTCAGGGTTACATTCGGTTAACCTCTTCATTATGAAGCGACCAAACCTAAATTTGCTGAACCAAAGCCGACTATTTGATTATTTTCAAGGTTTACCGAATTATTATGACGTCGTCTTTATCGGAATCATCGTACTGGTTGTACTAATTAGCGTGATTCTGGCATTCTTCTATACTAATCTCGGACAAGCCTTTATCGCAACCGGAGATAACGAAGATATGGCACGTTCCCTTGGCATTCGTACAGACAATATGAAAATTCTTGGCCTCGTCATCTCAAATGGGGTCATTGCTTTAGCCGGTGCGCTTGTCGCGCAAAACAACGGATATGCAGACGTTAATGGAGGAGCTGGCGTCATCGTTATCGGTCTGGCTTCACTAATCATCGGAGAAGTGATGTTCAAGGATCTGAAACTAGGTGAGCGGTTGTGTACCATCGTAATCGGATCAGTCTTGTACCAATTATTATTACTAGGCGTTATCCAGCTTGGTTTTGATACAACCTACATCCGTATCTTCAGCTCAGCGATCCTAGCAATTTGTTTAATGATTCCACAAATCAGACGGACACTTGGACTAGGTACATTAATCGGGAAAGGGGAAAAAGCATGAGTACATTATTGAAACTAAAAGGTTTGACAAAAGTCATTACGAACCAGGCAGATGAAGATAACCGAATATTGGACGGTGTGGATTTCACCTTGAACGAAGGCGAATTTGTCACTGTACTAGGCGGAAATGGCGCCGGTAAGTCAACTTTGTTCAATAGTATTACCGGTTCAACAGAAACAACTGGTGGAACTGTCGAATTAAAAGGTAAAAACCTGACAAAGTGGAAAGAAGAAAAACGAGCAGGATTGATTTCAAGAGTGTTCCAGGATCCTAAAATGGGGACGGCACCGCGAATGACCGTAGCAGAGAATTTATTGTTGGCTAAACTACGTGGTGAAAGAAAAACACTGAAATCTAGAAGCTTGAAAAAGAATAAAGCGTCTTTCGTAGAGATGTGTGCATCCATTGGAAATGGACTAGAAAAACAAATCGACGCACCTGCTGGTAATTTATCGGGTGGACAGCGGCAATCGTTGAGTTTACTGATGGCAACAATGACGCGACCAGATTTGTTACTGCTGGATGAGCATACCGCAGCGCTTGACCCGAAAACCTCTAAAAAACTGATGGAACTAACAGACCAGATCATTAAAGAAAAGCAATTGACGTGTATGATGATTACGCACCAAATGGAAGATGCGTTAGCGTACGGCAATCGTCTGATCGTTATGAAAGATGGAAAAATCACATTGGACTTAAACGAGAAAGAAAAAGAAAAAATGACTTTAAAAGACTTACTGAGATTATTTGAAGAAGAAAATCTGACGGCAGTACTTTAAACATAAAAAGGAGAGTGGATCAAATGGCGACAAATCAAGCAGGATATTTTGGAAACTACGGTGGAAGTTTTGTACCGCCAGCACTCAGTGAAGTGCTTAATCACTTAGCAGAAGAATTTGAGCACTACAAAGACGATGCAGACTTTAATAGAGAATTCAAAGAGATTTTAAAAGAGTACGTCGGAAGAGAGAATCCACTCACTTTTGCTTCAAGACTGACAGAAGCCTTTGACGGACCAAAAATTTACTTGAAACGAGAAGACTTGAACCACACTGGGGCGCACAAAATCAATAATGTGATCGGCCAGATCTTACTCGCAAAACGCATGGGTGCGCACCGAATCATCGCAGAAACCGGCGCCGGCCAACATGGCGTTGCGACCGCTACAGCTTGCGCAATGTTTGGCATGGACTGCACCATCTACATGGGCAAACTGGATACTGAAAGGCAAGCGTTAAATGTCTTTCGCATGGAACTGTTGGGTGCAAAAGTCATACCAGTCGAAAAGGGGCAGGGAAGACTAAAAGACGCAGTAGATGTCGCTTTAGCGGATCTTGTAGAAAATTATGAGAATACATTTTACCTATTGGGCTCGGCTGTTGGACCGCATCCATTCCCATCGATCGTCAGACATTTTCAGTCTGTGATTAGTGAGGAGTCGAAGCGTCAAATTATCCAGCAAGATGGCAAGCTTCCGGCAGCGGTTATCGCGGTCGTTGGTGGCGGCAGTAATGCAATTGGCTCTTTCGCTCATTATATCGATGAAGAAGACGTGCGTTTGATTGGAGCGGAACCGGAAGAAGCAGCTACGATGGCACATGGAACGCCAGCGGAAATTCACGGCTTTAAAACGCTGGTGCTACAAGACGAGAATGGCCACCCAGCACTAACGTACTCGATTGCGGCTGGGTTAGATTATCCAGGAATTGGGCCGGAACATAGCTATTTAAAAGAAAGCGGACGCGCAGAATACTATACTGTGTCTAAAGAAGAAGTACTAGAAGCTTTCCAATTGCTAGCTTCAAAAGAAGGCATTGTACCGGCTTTGGAGAGTGCGCATGCAGTGGCGCTAGCGAAGAAACTGGCGCCAGAATTTGATAAGGAAGATTCTATTATCCTGACGATTTCAGGTCGCGGAGACAAAGATGTAGAACAAGTTCAGGATTTATTGAAGGCAATGCAAGATTCTAAATGATAAAACTTTCATCTTTTTTTCATCACAATGTAGTAATCGGTAAATCCTTAGGTTAGAATAGACTATATTCAATAGCTAAGGGGAGAATGACATGACGAAAACGATGATTAAGAATGGATTATTGATCGATGGTAATGGTGGCGAACCGATGGAACAAGGCGCGGTCGTCATTGACGGGAACCGTATCGTGTTTGTGGGGGACGCTGCTGATTTTGATGGGACTGTTGACGAAACAATTGATGTCGATGGTGCAACGATCGCTCCAGGATTTATCGATACCCATGTCCATTTGATGATGGAATATTCTTCCGTGCAAAATAGACTGGAAACTCCTTTCTCCTACATGTTTTATCAGGCGATCAATTATATGCGTAATACACTCAATGCAGGAATTACGTCTGTTCGCGACGCTTTAGGAACAGACCTCGGTGTTAAAAAAGCCGTAGAAGAAGGTATTCTAGAAGGCCCTCGAATGCAGCTCAGTATCAATGCGTTGACAATTACTGGCGGACACGGCGATGGCTACACAACCTCAGGGCAAACCGTGGAACTTCTCCAGGCTAATTACCCTGGAATGCCAGACGGAAAAGCAGACGGCGTAGAAGAAGTACGCAAGAAGACCCGAGAAATGTTGCGCGCCGGAGCAGAAGTGATCAAGGTCCACGCGACCGGTGGCGTGCTTAGTGCGACGGATCATCCAGAATTTACCCAGTTTTCATTAGAAGAACTTCAAGTCATCGTGGAAGAAGCCGCTTTTAGAAAAGGGGTTAAAGTCATGGCACACGCTCAAGGTGCTGAAGGCATCAAGCAGGCTGTCAAAGCTGGGATTCATTCAATTGAGCACGGAATTTTCCTAGACGACGAAGCGATTGAAATGATGAAAGAACACGGGACTTACTTGGTCCCAACCTTACTCGCTCCAGTAGCGGTTTTGGAATTGGCTAAAGAAACTGGAATGCCGGATTCTGCAGTTCAAAAAGCTCGAGATGCCATAGAAGCACACAAAAAGAGTTTCACTAAGGCCTATAAAGCAGGCGTTAAAATCGCAATGGGAACCGACGCAGGTGTCATGCCTCACGGAACCAATCTGCGAGAACTTGTTCTGATGACAGAAGGTGGTATGACACCGATGGAAGCCATCGTTGCGACCACTAAGACAGCCGCAGAATGCCTCGGCTGGGAAAACGAACTCGGCACCCTTGAAAAAGGTAAACTGGCAGATCTAGTCGTCATCAAAGGGAATCCCCTAGACGATATTGCCAGCCTATCTAACGCAGAAATAATCCAACTCGTCATCAAAGACGGCAAAATCGTCAAAAACCAAATAGCCTAAAAAAGGAAAACAGCCGCTCGCGGCTGTTTTTTCATTTTGAAGTGATGATTTTTAGACAAGTTGCTGTATTACATGAACTCAAAAGGATTATAGAAACAGTTACAACAATATAGCATATATTTTTTTAACTGGAGGCAAAGAAAGAACTGAGTCTTAGGAATAAGCGGGATATTGTTGCGTCTGGTAGAAAAGATAAACTTGAGTTAAAGCAATAAGCACTATATTACTGAGACTCAGAAAAATAACAAATCGAGCTGCAAGAATAAGCTCTCTATTCATTAATCTCGAAAGGAAAAAGACGTTGAGTCCATAGAATAAGAAAAAATTCGATCGTTTTTCAGGCATCATCACCAAAAATTTAAATGAAAAATGATATTTTTCCGAAAAGATCAGTTTTATTATTGAGGTGGTAAATATCATGATTATAGCAAAACCAAGAACACAGCCTAAATTGCTAAAAGCACTCACTTTTCTTGATCGACGAACGTCGCTCGCACCTTCTGATAAAGAAATGTTAAGTAATTTGAGCAAAGGATATGAAGGGGAGACGATATTCGATCAAAAAATTACTCAATATATCAATAAGGAAGTGATTGTTTTGAATGATTTGCTACTACATAATAGAGGCAATTCATTTCAAATCGACGCGATGGCAATTACGAGAGAGATGATTTACGTATATGAAATTAAAAATTATCAAGGAGATTACATAAATCAACCAGATGGCTTTACTACAATAAATGGGATAGAGCTAAGCGATCCTAAAGTTCAAGTGAATAAAATGAAGAATAGTCTTTCAGCACTATTTCAGAAATGGAAAGTAGAAAAAGCAATAGAAGCTAAAGTTGTATTTATTCATCCAGAGTTTACTCTATATCACGCAGAGGTAAACAACCCATATATCTTACCTACGCAAGTCAAAAAGAACCTCAAAAAGATGAACAATCAAAGCGAATTTCTATTGCAAGAAGATCATCGTTTAGCGAAAAGATTGGTAGAAGCACATCAAGAAGCAGTACCTTATCAAAAACAACTACCAGAGTATGAGTGGAAGCAACTTGAAAAAGGTGTTCGATGTGAGACGTGCGGGGCATCTAATCTCAAAATTAGTCAAAGAACTAGTTACTGCAAAAATTGTCATGAAAAAAAAACGATAACACAATTGATCCTTTGTAGTATAGAAGAATATCGCTTTTTGTTTCCAAAAAATAAACTAACAACCAAAATCATTTACGAATGGTGTGGGCGAGAAGTGAAAAGGGAAAGGATTCGAAATATACTCAAGACCCATTTTACTGCGGGTAGAAAAACAAATGGTCAGTATTATTTTTAATAAGGTACGATTCTACAACAAAAAAAACCACCCGCAGTTGCAAGTGGTTAAAAAGGAGACGGACAATTACTTGGAGGAGTAACCGCCCTGAAAAATAAGTTGGTTGTTGTGGGTATGAACATAGTATAGAAAATAAATTTGAAGAAGGTATGATGAACCGATGAAAAAAAGCGTAAAAAATAGAAAGGATTGCGACAAATAATCGACGCTCATGCATATGGTATTTCCGGCATAGAACTGATATAATGAAACCGTTAAATTAAAAGAACTAGGGGAGCATAGAGCTTTCAGTAAAGATCGAGGATTTCCAAAAAACCTCCAACCAAACTGATTGCGAAAGCTGAGAAAGGTAAGACCTGACCCTTAACCTGAACTAGGTAATGCTAGCGGAGGGAAGTGATCATGATGAATAGCAGATTAAGTTATCTGTATTCCTATTTAGTGTGAACCGACTCTCTTCTATCAATTTTGGAAGAGTTTTTTTGTGCCTTAAAATGTCTAGAGAGTAGGATGAATAAAATGATAAAACAGAACAATTTTCAAACAATAGCGCAACAAATAATGAAAAAAAACACCTTTTTATCGGTCATAACAATTGAAAAAGTCTTCGGTGCCCAAGGAGAGGTGAGAAAATGACGACCAAACAAGTATTGACGATTGCAGGCAGTGACAGTGGTGGTGGAGCAGGGATTCAAGCAGACTTGAAAACCTTTCAGGAAAGAAACGTATTTGGGGTATCCGTATTAACGGCGGTCACGGCTCAGAATACGCTTGGGGTTCACGGAGTACACCCTGTGCCGCTTAAAATGGTCGAAGCACAATTGGATGCGATTTTCAGTGACTTCAACTTGTCAGCGATTAAAACAGGTATGCTTGTTAATGGGGAGTATATGAAGCTCATTGCAAACAAACTTTTAGACAATAAAGTAGCCCCACTGATTATTGATCCGGTAATGGTTGCAAAAGGTGGCCATCCTTTGATGGCATCCACTGCGATCGAAGTCATGAAAAATCGACTGGTTCCTCTTGCAGATGTCATCACACCCAATATCCCAGAAGCCAAAGCGTTGACAGGGATTGAGATTATAAATAAAAAAGACATGCTCAAAGCCGCCTATCAGTTAAAAGAAGCTGGGAGTAAAGTTGTCATCATTAAAGGTGGTCATGCTTTAGATGATCCGCAGGCCTCTGACTTGATTTTGCTTGAAAATGGAGAAGAAGTCTGGCTATCTACACCTAGAATCGATACGAAAAACACCCATGGTACAGGGTGTACGTATTCAGCTTGTATTGCGGCTGAAATCGCAAAAGGCTATCCAGTTATAGAAGCTATCAAGACAGCTAAAGCTTACATCCAGGCTGCAATATCTGATCCACTGGAACAGGTTGGTCACGGTCATGGACCGACAAATCACTGGGCTTACCGAAAACGCAGCTAACAAAGCTTCCAGAAGCCAATATAAAAGTAGACAAAAAAATCCCATTAGGAAAAAGCGAAAGTTCGCTGAATCCTAATGGGATTTTTTTAAGGGAGGAAAGCATTCCAACCTCAATTAAAATTGAGACATATCTAGTCTCTTATGTTTCTATATTCAGCAGTGTATACAATTCAATCAGGGGAGAAAGAAAGTTCAGCTTCATATAGAATAAGTTTCTTTTCAAAAGAACAAGATAAAGTGGGGGGCCACTTCAAAACGTTCAATATTAGGGGGAGAAAAGAAAAGTGTTTTATAATTTGACACTATAGATAGTTTAACAATATTTTTTTTACTTATCCTTAAAATCAGTTAAGGTTTTAGCTGTAAAAAATAATAATTTCCTCAGCTAACCGTAATTATTGTAATGCATTCACCATAGCTTTGTTAAAAGCAGGTAAATCTTCAGGCGTACGGCTTGAAATTAAACCGGAATCGTCAATAACGACTTCTTCGTCATGGAAGTTTGCGCCAGCATTTTTAAGATCGATTGCTACTTGAGAGACTGAAGTAATATCTTTTCCTTTTACAACTTCAGCATTGATTAATAGTTGTGGACCATGGCAAATTGAGAAAATTGGTTTTTTATTTTCAGAAAATGCACGTGTGAAATTCAAGAATCGCTCGTCTTTACGTAATTGGTCGGGTGAAAATCCACCAGGTATGAGTAAAGCGTCGAAATCTTCTGGTGAAACATCGTCAATACTTTTGTCAATCGTGACAGAAGCTTTCCCTTTTTTACCTTCAACAGTTTCGCCTGCTTCAAAGCCAATTGTTACGATTTCGTGGCCTGCTTTTTCCAATTCTTCTTTTGGTGAAGTGAATTCTACATCTTCAAATAACTTCGTTATAACTGTTGCTACTTTTTTACCCATGTCTAAATTCCTCCTATTAGTTTATCTATACCTAGTGTATCGCGCATGTAGAAAGGGTGCAAATCTAATGCTTATACTAAATGCTGTTTCTCATAGTATTATCTAGCAGATAAGATATGTTATGATGAATGAAGATAAAAAGTATGACGATTCTGAAACCAACAGGATGGAGTGAACAGAAATGAATATTGCGCTAATTGCTCACGATAAAAAGAAAGAAGACATCATTAAACTGGCTACTGCCTACAAGGCGATATTAGAAAAACATACTTTATTTGCGACAGGAACAACTGGTACACGAATTATAGAAGAAACAGGGTTAGATGTTCATCGGTTTAAATCAGGTCCGTTAGGTGGGGACCAACAAATTGGTGCATACATATCAGACAATAAAATGGATCTTGTGATCTTCATAAGAGACCCACTAACCGCGCAAGCACACGAACCGGATATTTCTGCATTACTGAGGTTAAGTGACGTTTACGAAATTCCACTAGCAACTAACGTAGGTTCAGCAGAAATTTTACTAAGAGGGTTGGATGCTGACTTTTATCAGTGGAGAGATTTTTTCAGAGGTAAAGGCAGAGAAGACTTGCCGATCTAGTAGGAATAGTCTGAGAAGACCGCATGAAAGAAAGGGTATAAAATGGGTTTACTAATTATAATAGGTCTTGCATTAATCGTGTACGGAGGCATTTCTCTGAAATATCCAAAGCAACTTAAGAGAAACCAGCAGACAGCCAATAAGAAACAAGAGAAATACTGGTTATGGTACAACAGTATCTATGTAATCGGAAGTGTTGTATCTTTGATTGTTGGAGTGCTACTGGTACTCGCGGGAATCGTTTTTTACAGATAAATGACTCAATTAAATAATAGAGAGAACATAAAAAAGCGAGTTATTATATTCAACTATAATAACTCGACTTTTTAATTTTTCCATTTGTCAAATTAAGTTAGACAGTTCTTGTCCATCAATGTGTCTCAAAAATACTTCTAATGGTGTATGGTAGTTCAAAGATTTTCTTGGAATATGGTTCCTATTTGAAGCGATATTTGAAACAAATGATTGATCTACTTGATTGAAGTCCATTTCTTTAGGGAGACCATCTTTTCGGAGTAGACCGTTAGAATGTTCATTTAAAGCTCGTTGGGAGGGTGTCCCTGGATCCGCAAAGTAAATCGCTATATCCTGTTGATTACTAATGGATTTCCAGTTAGAAAATTCTTTTCCACAATCAAACGTGATAGATTTGAAGAGATTTCTTGGAATAGTCTTGAACCAATTATTTACCGCAGCTTCGATATCACGTGCCTTGCGCCCGTCGGGCTTCAAAGTAATAATGACTTTTGATAATCGTTCGACTAATGTGATCACAGCACTTTTATGATGAACCCCAACGATTGTGTCACCTTCTAGGTGACCAAATTCTTTTGTAAAATGAGGATAATCATCTAGCCGTTCGGAAATGTTTCTTTTGAATGCTTGCTTACCGCGTCTTTCCTTATGACCATTTGGTTTGCGCTTTCCTTTCATCGGAAGCGTTGCTTGATCAAAAAGTCCCTGTTTGAACTGTCGATACAAGGTACGTACAGAGCAAGCGATGGGCTTCTCTGCACGCCCTATAATGACATCGGGTGTCCATCCTTGAGCAACCATCTTTTGAATGTAAGATTTTTGATCTTGCGGTAAACAAATAGAGCGTCTCCCGCACCGTTGTTTATTTTCTTTGTACTGTTTGAAATAATCAAGCGCAGTACATCCTTTCCTTAGGAAAGTAATGACTTTGTGAATCGTTTGACGCGACCGATGGAGGTAGGTCGAGATCTTCAAGACAGATATATTCTGGTGGAAATAGGCTTCTATCATTACAAGTTCTTCCGTGGTAAGATGGGTGTAGGTCATTCGTGATCACTCCTATGTTTTCTTTGGTCGGAAATACATTTTGAGTGTACCACGAATGACTTTTTTAGTTGTCTAGCTTAATTTTACAATCGGCGTTTATAATAATCGTTAATGACGCCAGATTCAGTAGGGAAAGGATGCTATCGATCTCTGAGTCTGCTGCCGCCTCTTGGTGTGAATGAAAAGTATTTGAAACACCATAATGCACTCAAGCCAATGACGATATAGACAATACGCGTTCCCCATTCTTCTGGGCTACCGAAGACAAGATCTATAGCATTGAAACCAATTAATCCGATCAGTAGTAAATGAATGCCTCCGAGTATCAGGATGCCTAATGCAATTCTATCTAATATTTTCAAGGTATAGCCTCCTTTTATACGAACTAACTATATTCTACGAAATATACTGAATAATGTCGATAAATAAATTGAAGTTACTTTGCGATTATACCGTGTAAATATAAAAAAAGTAAATAGAGAGACCTCTTGGATTTGTGATTAAAGTTCGTCTATTGTTGTGTTATAATCGAATTACATAAGGAAACAGCGATTAAAAAATATTAAAGCGAATAAAATGATGATTGCGGGTTTTATTCGTTCGTAAAAACGGAGGATAACTTTTGAATACTGACATTGAAATTGCACAAGCCTCAAAAATGAAACCTATTGAATTTATCGCCGAAAAATTAGGAATTGAACAAAAAGATCTTGAACAGTATGGACCTTACAAAGCTAAAATTACTTTGTCTGGAGAAAGTATTGAATCTAGACAAAAAGGCAAGCTCATTCTAGTTACGGCAATTAACCCAACGCCAGCAGGAGAAGGAAAAACGACCACTTCTGTCGGACTTGGAGATGCCTTACAAAAGATTGGCAAAAAAGCAGCTATTGCACTGCGTGAACCTTCCTTAGGTCCAGTATTTGGATTAAAAGGAGGTGCCGCTGGTGGCGGATACGCCCTAGTGATTCCGATGGAAGATTTGAATCTTCACTTCACTGGAGATATTCATGCGATTGGAGCAGCCAACAACCTGGTTGCAGCTATGGTCGACAATCACATTTACCAAGGGAATGAACTGGAAATAGACCCAAGGCGTGTAACCTGGAGAAGAGCGATCGATATGAATGACAGACAACTTCGGTCAATCATCAGTGGTATTGGCGCACGCTCTAATGGTATGCCAAGAGAAGATGGATTTGATATTACCGTTGCTTCGGAGATTATGGCAGTACTCTGCTTATCTTCTTCTATTGACGAACTGAAAGCAAAGTTAAAGAACTGCTTAGTTGGATATACTTATGACAACCGCCCTGTTACAGTCGGTCAACTGGGTGTAGAAGGAGCGGCTGCTGCGTTACTGAAAGATGCATTGAAACCGAATCTTGTGCAAACGCTAGAGCAGACACCCGTGTTTGTTCACGGTGGACCTTTTGCGAATATCGCACACGGGTGCAATAGCTTACTGGCAACAAAAATGGCTTTAGCACACGCAGACTATGTCGTCACAGAAGCTGGATTTGGAGCGGACTTAGGTGCAGAAAAATTTTTGGATATTAAATGTCGTATGGGTGGACTTGAGCCAGATGCAGTCGTTATTGTTGCAACCATTAGAGCACTTAAAATGCATGGTGGCGTTCAAAAAAGTCAGCTAGACGGAGAGAATATAGAAGCGTTAAAAAATGGCTTACCAAATTTACTGAAACATGTTGAAAATATCCAAGGTGTATTCGGATTGAATGCCGTTGTCGCTATCAATACCTTTCCTCAAGACACAACAGCTGAACTAGAAGTGCTAAAAGAAGCTTGTTTAGCACACGGCGTTCAAGTTGTTCAGTCTGACGTATGGGCTGAAGGTGGAAACGGAGGAACGGAGCTTGCGAAACAAGTGGTTGAGGTCTGTGATCAGCCATCCAAATTAACATTCGCTTACGAGTTAGAAGATTCTATTGAAGAAAAAATTGAGAAAATCGTTCAAAAAGTCTATGGTGGTTCAGGAACCGAATGGACTACAATGGCTAAAAAGACTGCAGAAAAGCTCACCGCGCTCGGTTACGGGAACCTACCTATTTGTATGGCTAAAACGCAATATTCTTTGTCTGATCAAGCAGAAAAATTGGGTAGACCAGAAGAGTTTAGTGTGAATATTAGAGCGTTATCCATCTCTGCAGGAGCTGGCTTTATCGTTGTCTTGACGGGTAATATCATGCGTATGCCAGGACTCCCTAAAAAACCAGCTGCTGAACAAGTGGATATTACATCTGAAGGAAAGATAACCGGATTATTCTAGAAGAAAGAAGGGGAATCGAGATGACTGAACAGTCAATATCTGATTACTTGAATCAGCTGCAGTCGGAAAACGGCTTGCCTGGAGGGGGGAGTGCTACTGCGCTAGTAGGTGCAATGAGTGCCGCGCTCGTCCACATGGTCTCAGAAATTCAAAAAGATAAAAAATCTCTGAAGGACTCAAGACAGGAAGTTCTGACCATTCTTGAAGAGGCTGAAGAAGTTAGAGAACACTTTGAAAAACTCAAAGACCAGGATGCTATTGCTTTTGAGCCTGTTTCTAAAGCATATAAGCTGCCCAAAGATACGGAAGAACAAAAAAGTAGTCGTCAGAGAGCAATCGAAGAAGGGCTTCATGGTGCTGTACAGCCGCCTTTAAGCATGATGAAAACAACATTGAAACTGATTGAGTTATATGAGCGGCTCGCTCGCATACCGATCAAAGGATCTATTGTAAATGATATTGCTGTAGGTGTATTGTTTGCCAGAACCACACTGCAATCTTCTCACTTGAATGTCCTTGTAAATACAAACTTTATGAAAGATGAACAAACAAAAAAAGAGCTAGAAGGATTAGGGAACACCTACCTTGTCCAGGGTGAAGAAAAAGCAGACCAGTTATATGCAGATTCAAAATACTATTTGATGCACAAAAAGTGGCCATCAATGGATGTAAGAGGAGTGCAGTAATACATGGTAAACGTATTAAAAGGAAAGCCAGTAGCAGAAAAAATCAGCCAACAAGCTAAACTTGTTGTAGATGAATTGAAATCAGTTGATTGTCAGCCCACACTAGCGATTGTCAGGATTGGAGAAGAAGCTTCTTCCATCTCTTATGAAACGGCCGCAATCAAAACCATGAATCAGGTCGGGATTGAAGTCTCATCTGTTATTTTTTCAGAAGAAACATCACCCGACAAAATCCTTTCAACCCTTGATGATCTAAACGAGGACCGTGAAATTCATGGAATTCTTGTGATGCAGCCACTTCCTGAAGGGTTATCGAGAAATGATATTGCACTGAGAATCGACCCTGAAAAAGATATTGATGGGTTAACCCCGAGTAATCTTGGAAAATTAGTCGAAAATGATCGGACCGGATTATGGCCAAGTACACCTAAAGCAGTGATGGAGCTATTAGATTATTACGATATTGATTTAGTTGGCGCAGATGTGTGCGTCATTGGAAGTAGCCCGGTAGTCGGGAAACCCTTAGCTATCTTATTATTAAACGAAGAAGCAACAGTAGCTAACTGTCATGTCAAAACGAAAAACTTGAAAAACTACACCCAACAAGCGGATATTGTGATATCTGCTACAGGAGTAGCTCATTTGATAACACCTGAGCACATCAAAGAAGGCGCAGTGGTTATTGACGTCGGATATGGACACGTGGATGGAAAACCATGCGGAGATGTTCAGTACGATGAAGTTAAGGATAAAGCAATTGCCATTACGCCTGTTCCAGGTGGTATCGGAACGATCACTACGGCCATTCTCGCTGAACAAGTGGTAAAAGCAGCGTGGTCACTACAAGTAGAACACAAGCATTAAAAGGGGCGCAGGTAGTTGGAGAAAATAGCCATTCGCAAGCAAGTGATTGAAACATTGACCTCCTTGACGTCAGAAGAAAAAAGAAGAATAGAAGCAAGCTTCTACGAGGCACTTTTTAGTTCGCCGATTTGGAAAAATGCACAAAGTATTGGTGTGACACTTTCAAACGGCTTTGAATGGAACACTGAACCCATTATCAGACAAGCCTGGCTAGAAGGGAAAAAAGTCGGTGTACCAAAGGCCATTCACGCTACACGAGAACTTCACTTCTATCAGATTGAACAGTTCAATCAGGTGAAATCGGGTTACTTTGGAATCCGAGAGCCAATTCCAGAACAGACTACGCAATTAGATTCTAATGAAATTGATCTGATGATTGTTCCGGGAATTGTCTATACGGAAACAGGATATAGAATAGGATTTGGTGGTGGGTACTATGATCGACTGCTAACGAATTATCCTCATTCAACGATATCGCTTGTGCATTTCAATCAACTTGTAAATGAAATCCCAATTGAAAATCATGATATACCTGTAAATTATATGATTACCTTAAAAGACACACCAGAGAGCAAAAATCATGCTATAATAAAATCGATCCAAGAATAAACGATTCTACGCAAAAATTAGAATACAAAAGAGTAAGAGATGAGCGTTAAGTGCTGAGTGGATGGGATGTCGCCCTCAGACGAAAAAACGATTGAGTTTTGCGACTCCTCTCTGCATCCGCTTTAAAGCTCTATGGTTTTTTAGCGAGGACTCTTTAATTGGCTTCTGTCTAATGAAATATAGATAGAAGTTGTATCCTGTTCATGCGGGACAAAATTTAAATTAAAGGAGATCTTCGAATCATGCAAAATCAAGAAAAGACCGTTTATGGTAAGAATGGAAAACAGTCAAATTGGAAAATTGGAACGATAGGACTAGCGATTGTAGGAGTATTGATTGCTATGAACTTGGCACTTAGTCGAGTGGGCATTACTACACCAGTCATTAGAATCACTTTTGCGTTCCTTCCCATTGCGCTTATTGGTATTTTATTTGGTCCTTTTGTGGCTGGGATTTCAGCAGCTCTAGCAGATTTACTAGCCTTTGTGCTCTTAGGAGGAGCGGGTACGTTATTTCCAGGATTTACTTTATCTGCACTGCTAACTGGCCTTGCTTATGGCCTGTTTCTGCATAAAAAAGACATTCGACTACGAAACATCATAGCAGTCGAAGTGGTCATTGCCTTGTTTATACACATTGTGCTCAACACGACATGGGTATTCATCCTAACAGGTAATCCACTGGCAGTTATTCTGCCTCCTCGACTAATTCAAAATGCTGTGACACTTGTTGTCCGAGTGCTAGCGATCTGGTTTTTGACGAACAACAAACAACTGAGAAATGTTTACCGAAAATACTCAACAGCTAAAAAATAGAATGATCCGTTTTTTAAAAGTCTTTATAAGACGTCAAAGCATATTCAATTGCTTCTGACCAACTTATAAAGACTTTTTTATTGATTTATTTTTGAATACCGGAACGGTGGCCGCCTAAAAGTTTCGACCTTTGTAGCGCCATACCGCCTTGAACCAAGCTACTGGCATGGAGAAGAGACGTGTACCCATACTTTTGACGGATATGATCGATCGTCTTATCTAATTCCTCCCGGTCAATTAATTGTTGCGTTTCCTCAAATAAGTTTAATTGTAAAGCCTGTTTTGGTCTGATTTTACCGAAACTGACGTTTATAACGCGTACCGGTTTGTAAGTATAATGACGCTCAAATAACAGAAGTAAAGAATGAATTAGATCTTTTGAGGAATCTGTTGCTTCAATGATCATCTGATGACTAAATCCTTTATCTTCGATATGTTTTGAATAACCTAAACTAAGCTTAACCACGCTGGTAGTGACAGAATGCCTACGTAGACGCATGGCATTTTCTTCCGTCATTTCTCTGATGACGATTTCTACTTCGTGTTTGTCTGTATAGTCGCGATTTAATATCTGATTTTTACTGAAAGAAGTTGACCGAGGTGTGAATGTTTCAGAAAACTGTGTCCGATCAATTCCATGAGCATGATAGAAAAGTTGTTCTCCAATCACACCAATTTTTTTCTTCAGTTGATGCACATCAAATTGAGAGAGTTCATAAATAGAGGAAATACCCATACGTAATAAACGCGCCTCGGTTCTAGATCCAATCCCCCAGAATTCAGTCATAGGATGTATATTCCATACGGTATCTTCGACCAGCTCATACCGCCAGTCAGCTATGAAGTTCTTCTGTCGATTGTTTTTTGCTTCATGATCCAGTGCAAGCTTTGCTAAAAGAGGATTATCACCGATCCCAACGGTGACAACTAAATTCATTTTTTTCCAGATTAAGTATTGAATCTTCTTAGCGATTTCTTCTGCAGAACCAAAAAGCTGACGAGAATGCGTAACATCTAGAAAGGATTCATCGATACTATAGACCATCAAATCTGTAGTGGAAACAAACTGTTTGAAAATCTTCAGAATCTCAATATTTTTTTCGAGATAGAGAGCCATTCTCGGTTCAACAATCTGGATTTTTGATCGTTTAGGGATATCGTATATACGAGAACCCGTTTTGATTCCATAAGTTTCTTTTACCATAGGAGAAGCAGCTAAAACGAGGCCACCATTATTTTCTGGCTTGCTGACCACAGCAATATACGCTTCGAGTGGATGTAGATGGCGGTCTACAGCCTCAACCGAAGCGAAAAAAGACTTTACATCAATGCATAAAATCTGTCGCCGGGGCTCATGTGTGTAGTCCATTCGCTGTACCATAATGGTTTCTCCTTAGGGATGTAAGTTTGGTTTAATTATAGGAACATACATTCCCGTAGTCAAGAAGAATTCATTAGATACAAAAAAAGACCCAGGCATCAAATACCTGAGTCTTACTGGTTTTAATTGATTATTTTCCTTCTACATAAGGAACAGCGCTAACTTTAACATCGATGTTGCCCATTGTTGCTTTCGAGTATGGGCAGTAGTGGTGTGCTTTATTTGCAAGATCTTCTACTTTAGAATCGCTTAAGTCTTCGATACCCACTTCGATTTCTACGCTTAACTTAAATCCACCATCGCTTGGATCTTTCAATAAATGAACCGTTAAGGTTACTTGAGATTTATTCTCAATTTTTTCTTCTTTTTTGTAGTGGTCTAGTGCAGCGTGGTAACAAGCACTGTATCCCAGAGCGAATAACTGCTCGGGGTTTGTACCGTTTCCTGATCCACCCATTTCTTTCGGTGTATCTACGTTTACCTCGTATGAACGATCAGGAGTATGACTTTCTCCATTACGCGCACCTGTGTTTACTGATGCAGTTGTGTATACTGGTTTGTCTGCCATGTTTATTCCATCTCCTTTATGATTTTCTAAGCAAAGTATAACACTCATCATTTTTAGGGTGAAATCATACGATTTTAAAATCAAAATTCCAAAAATGCTTACTTTTAAAGAATGATGACGAAGAAGTTGAAAAAAGACTGGAATAGCCGGTTGTATCTGGCTTCCAGTCTGTTAAAAGAATTATAATGCGAAATCGCGGATGGCTTTAGCCACACCATTTTCAGCGTTAGAAGTTGTAAATGCATCAGCTACGTCTTTGACAGCGTCTTTTGCATTACCCATTGCGACACCTGTTCCAGCGTATTCAATCATATGAACATCGTTTCCGCCATCACCGATAGACATAACGCGCTCACGTGGAATGTTCAAGCTATTTGCAAGATCTTCTAAAGCAATCCCTTTATTAGCTTTTTTGTTCAAAAACTCCAAGAAGAAGGGTTCACTACGTAAAATTGTATATTTTTCCCAAAGTTCTTTAGGAAGTTGCTTAATGGCTGCTTCCAGCAATTCTTCATCATCGATCATCATCATCTTATTGTAAGGTGTATCGGTATCCATATCTTCAGGGGCGCTATAAAACAAGGGGACTTGGTTTATATGAGATTCTAATACAGAATATTTTCCGATATCTTTGTTGGGTGTGTAGATTCCACTATTTCGGATGGCGTGGAAGTGAACATTGGCTTCTCTAGCCGCTTTTTCCAATGTAATATAATCTTGCTGGTCCATCGTATGTTGAGAAACAATTTCTTCTGTATCGGATTTTTGAACAAGCGCACCATTATAAGTAATCACGTAATCTCCAGAATTTCTAAGATCCAGTTCTTCCAGATAAGCCGTTACACCAGGATAAGGACGGCCAGTACATAGAACAATTTTGATTCCAGCTGATTTCGCTTCATGAATGGCTTTTTTCACTTCATCTGTTACTTTACGGTCCGGGTTTAACAAAGTACCATCCATATCAATAGCAATTAAATCTTTTTTCATGTGTCAATCATTCTCCACTTCTATTTTTATTCGGATCAATGATCCGGTCGTTCAAAATATATTTTTGAAATTCATCATAGTCTTCCTGGAACATACTGACTGCTTTGTTCGTCAAATGATTCTCTAGGAACTCTTTTGGCACAAATAATCTGTGGTCACCATGCAGATTCCCGCTCAGCGAGCGAACGATAGGGCTGGCTTCACTAAGTTCAACCAGTGTTCCATCAGCCTGCATAAGGTGAATCGGTGTTTTACTTTTAAGCTTATAGTCATAAGGCAAATCTGAGCTACTGTTAGTGCGCGTGAAAATGTCTTTGTCATACTTTAGATTCCCTACAATATCTCTTAATGCTTCAACAAGATAGTCATCTTTTCCTTTTTGGTAAGACAAGGACTTAAAGGGTTGTCTATTCAGGAACATTTTGGATAAAGCACTCAAATAAGCATCTTCGCTATTCGTCCACAGGTTAATAGCCGTCTGAAGAACACCGTCATCCAGCTTAAGATAGTCATCCAAGGAGTACGTATCTTTGAAGAATGGATCTAGTAAAGGGAATTGCGGATAAAGCGCCCCTTCTTCGTATAACTGTTTTGCACGATACAACAAGCGATCAAGTGTGACTTCCATCCCTCTAGAAGCAGGGTGGAAATAAACCTGCATATACATTTGGAAACGACTCACAACGTAATCTTCTACTGCGTGCATACCTTGATACTGGAAAGCAATCCCGTCTTTATATGGGCGAATCACTCTCAGGATACGAGATAAATCGAAAGCACCATAAGTCGCACCCGTGAAAAAGGCGTCGCGCTGAAGATAATCCATTCTATCCGCATCAATCTGGCTTGAAATCAGTTGAACGACTTGAGGATTTTTATGTTCTTTTGTGATCACACTTGCGACTTGATTGGGAAAATCTGGTGAAACGCGTCTGAGCACGTCGTGAATTTCAGTGCCTTCTGATAAAATAATATCGGTTGTGAACTCTTCATGATCCGTATCAAAGATTTTCTCGAAGGTATGCGAGAATGGGCCATGTCCGAGATCGTGCAGCAAGGCGGCACATAGCGTGACTAGGCGCATATCTAGATCCCACTCTTGTGGGTAATTCCGTTCAAACATATCAACAATTTTTCTTGTGATCTCATACACGCCAAGTGAATGAGAAAAACGAGAATGTTCCGCTCCATGGAAAGTGAATTGAGCAGTACCTAACTGCTTGATTCGGCGAAGGCGTTGAAATTCCTTTGTATCGATCAGGTCTAGCAGGATGCGGTGTCTTACATGGATATAATCATGGACAGGATCTTTAAAAACCTTTTCGAAAGGCAATCGATCCATACGTTCGAATTTGTCTGCGCTCATAATGTTTTGCCAACCTTTTAGGAAGCTCTATCTAAAAACTAGTGCGACTGTCTGGTTTGGCTGAGGCTCCTCTCTATCAGTCAAGGTGATCGGTAAAGGTTGATTGATCACAGGACTTTTTCATTTCTTTTCTTCATCTTTTCCATACCTTCGAGGTAGTTTTTTTCAAGATCTTTATCATATTGACCCAAACTCAGCTGTGTTGTAAGTTTCTGTATGGTCATCGTTATGCTTTGTTTTACTTGAACAAGAGAAAAAGGTATTCCGAAAACTTCTTCCAAAGTCGTCATTGATGAAGGTCGTACATTCGGGAATGTCCATTTCGTTTTAGTACCGGACAGTCCTTTTTCATAAAACGTGCGAATAAGATTTCCACGTGCATTCTGATCTCCAGTAACACTGATATAAATCATGATGGCGATACCGCCTTTGATTCGACGCTGAGAGATACCGGCAATTTTTTTGCCATCAATACTCAAATCATAATCTCCAGGGCAGTAAGAATCGGGTATTTCAATCGCATCGATGGATTTCCCGTAAGACTTGAAAGTTTGTTCAATTAAATGATGCATCCGCTGATACCCTTCCGTGATAGTCAGGCGCTCGTCTCCTTCTGGAAAAATCAAAGAGATATTCAGAATGCCAGGATCGCTGACTACAGCTAGACCGCCAGAATTTCTAACCACAAAGTCGTATTTAGCTTCTTTCAAAACAGTCAGTGCCGTATCTAAGTAGGGTAATTTTGTATCCATCATCCCTAAGATAACAAGCGGCTTTGTCGACCAGAAGTGTAGTACGGGTTGTTCTAACCGCACAGCGTAATCAATAAACGCATCTGTCAGCGCAAAAGGAGATGCAGGAGTTCGTTCAAAAGGAGAAGATTCTGAATCAAATAAGAGATATGGTTTTTCATCCGGAATAGAAAGTTCAGTTAATGGAGTCATGTAGAATCTTCCTTTAAGTGTAATAATATTGATGAATACAGTATAACAAAGATTGTTTTTTTTTCCTATAAAGCGATAAAGAAAAGGAAGTGTGAGACGTCAATCTGATTTTGTGATAAACTGAAAAGCATAGAATGAGTCATTTACTGCCTAATGGATTAAATGATGAAAGGAGAATGGATTGTGCCTTCAAAAGAATTAACGAACGGAATGCCTGCAGAAATCTTTATGGAAAGTTCCTACGTACAAAACGGGGAAACACACCATCATGTTTTTGAGGAAAAAGGCCGAGTGATTTATATAAACAATAGCTATTATATTAGATATGAAGAAAAAATTGATGGAGAATCAATGGTCCCGGTTACGGTGAAAATTAATCCAAACGGAACGGTTAATCTGATCCGACGAGGAGAATATATGACGCGTCTTACATTCAGTAGTGAAGAAATAACAGAGACGCAATACAAGACAGCTGCTGGCATCATGCCGATTCGAGTAGAGACACAAGACTTGAAGATCAGCTACTATGATCGCCCGTTCGCTGGTAGAGTATCTGCAGATTATGTTCTTTATTTCAACGAAGAACGACTAGGTTCTTATCAAATTAGATTGCGTTTTACAACGTGATAAGGTAGTATAAACTGGATGCCGTAAAAGGTTGTACTTGAACGAGCTGAAAAACGGTGGTCGAAAAAGATAGATATACCTTACAGATAAGTAAAAATGAGCATAGACAAGAAAGGTCGTGTGGGTTTGGAACTCAAACAATTCGATGGACAATCAAAAGATGAATTAGCAATGGTAGACGTAGCGCACGCTATTTTGGAACAGACTGGGCAAGTAACAAATTACAATGATTTACTCGTGCAAGTTGCAGAATATTTAAACATCGATGACAATGAACTGGAAGCAGAAATGATCCAGTTCTATACTGATTTGAATATCGATGGTCGTTTCATTTCTTTAGGTTCTAACCGCTGGGGACTTCGCAGCTGGTATCCAATCGATTCAATCGATGAAGAAATCACACACGACAATGATGAAGAAGATGAAAAACCACGTCGTAGAAACCGTAAAGGCTTCGATGATGAAATCGAAGTGTTCGAAGATGATGAAGAGGATGTTGAAGAAGATGTCGTTGAATTCGGAGACCGTGTAGATGTTGATGAGCACGGCGTCATGGTAGACGACGAAGATGAAGAAAATCTTGGCGAATACAAAGCAGACTTGGAAGATCTTGGCGATGATGATGATGATGATGAAAATATCGCAGGACTTTCTGTTGTTGACGACGAAGACGTTTTAGGCGATGACGACGAAGAAGAGTAACCATTGAACATAAAAGACTAATTGGTTCAGTATGTCAGGATGCTCAAAAAACTCTTGACGAACATGTATGAAGTCTATATTATATTTATTGGGCACCCTAAGAGGCAGTCTGCAAACTTTTACCAAAAAGTGAGTAGAAAGTCTTGATAGGGCAGAGCGGAATACAATAGATATCAAGCTCCCTATTCTTATATAGAATGGGGAGCTTTCTCTTTTTTAGAGGGATAATTGTAGAAAACAGGGAACAACTTTTTACAAGGTTAAGCTTTACTGCACTGAACTTTCCCGAACAGATCATATAGGAGGATTTTTAATGACAAAATATATTTTTGTAACAGGCGGCGTAGTTTCTTCAATTGGTAAAGGGATCGCAGCAGCTTCCCTTGGAAGACTACTGAAAAACAGAGGACTTAAAGTAACGATTCAGAAATTCGACCCGTATATCAATGTGGATCCGGGAACAATGAGTCCATATCAGCACGGAGAAGTTTTTGTAACAGATGATGGAGCAGAAACGGATTTGGACTTAGGTCACTACGAACGTTTCATCGACATCAATCTAAATCAGTACTCAAACGTCACAACCGGTAAAGTTTATTCAGAAGTTCTAAACAAAGAAAGACGTGGAGATTACCTTGGAGCAACTGTTCAAGTTATCCCGCACATTACAAATGAGATCAAACAAAAAATTATGCGTGCTGCGCAAACAACAGACTCAGATATCATTATTACAGAAGTAGGCGGAACAGTTGGAGATATCGAATCTCTTCCATTCCTAGAAGCTTTGCGTCAAATGAAGAGCGAAGTGGGTTCGGATAACGTGATGTACATTCATACAACGTTGATTCCTTATTTGAAAGCAGCAGGAGAAATGAAAACTAAACCAACACAACACAGTGTAAAAGAATTGCGTAGTTTAGGGATTCAACCAAACTTGCTGATCGTCAGAACAGAATATCCACTTGACCAGCATACAAAAGATAAACTAGCTTTGTTTACAGATGTAGATTCTAAAGCCGTTATCGAATCGCTAGATGTAGAAACACTTTACACGATTCCATTGAATCTGCAAAAACAGAACATGGATCAAATCGTTGTGGATCATCTTAAACTAGATGTTCCTCAAGCAGACATGACTGAATGGAAGAAACTAGAAGAAAAAGTTCAGAACCTAAAACATACAACACGTGTAGCCATTGTTGGTAAATATGTTGAGTTGCCGGATGCTTACTTGTCTGTAGTAGAAGCATTGAAACATGCAGGATACGCTGTTGATTCTGATATTGAAATCAAATGGGTGAATGCTGAGAAATTAACACCTTCTGAATTGATGAGTCAATTAGAAGATGTAGATGGTATTTTAGTACCAGGTGGGTTTGGATCAAGAGGTCTCGAAGGGAAATTACTTGCCATTCAGCATGCTCGAGAAAACAAAATTCCTTACTTTGGTATTTGTTTAGGTATGCAACTAGCGACAATAGAATATGCACGTAATGTAGCGATGATTGAGGGTGCTGGTTCAGCAGAAGTAGATCCAACAATAGAGCATAACATCATCGATTTAATGCCTGATCAAAAAGATGTTGTAGAAATGGGTGGAACTTTAAGGTTAGGACTTTACCCATGTAAGTTAGAGAGAAACACGGTAACAGCAGCAGCTTACGGTAATCAAGAAGTTGTTCAAGAACGCCACAGACATCGCTATGAATTCAATAATGAATACAGAGAGATTCTTGAAGAAAAAGGCTTAATCTTCTCAGGGGTTTCTCCAGACAACCGTCTTGTTGAAATTATCGAAGTTCCGGATCACCCATTCTTTGTAGGTTGCCAGTTCCATCCTGAATTTATTTCTAGACCAGACAGACCACAACCATTGTTTGCAGCATTCGTAGAGAAATCTTTGGAGAATGCGTTAAGTAAATAAATGGCGAAAAGATTAGAATAGAGGCGAGAGTCTAATCTAATTAAAAAAATATAAAGTATTAGATATAGATAATGGAAATCCCGTCTAAATCTCAATATTTAACTAGTTTTATTTGTGAATTTTGTTTATAATAAAATAGAAACCGATTATGAAAGCTCGGTTTAAAAGTGCGAAAATTTTAAGGAGGAACAAATACATGACTCGTTTAGTGAGTATGACAGAAATGTTGAACAAAGCCCTAGAAGGTAAGTATGCTGTAGGCCAATTCAACATCAATAACTTAGAATGGATTCAAGCTATTCTAACAGCAGCTCAGGAAGAAAAATCTCCAGTAATCTTGGGAGTTTCTGAAGGAGCAGGAAAATACATGGGTGGATTTACAGTAGTAACTGCAATGGTTAATGCTTTGATGGAAGAAATGGACATCACTGTACCAGTAGCGGTTCACTTGGATCACGGTTCTTCATTAGAAACATGTACGGCTGCAATCGAAGCTGGATTCTCTTCAGTAATGATTGACAACTCTAAATTCCCAATCGATGAAAACATCGAAGCAACTAAAAAAGTTGTAGAATACGCACACTCTAAAGGCGCTTCTGTAGAAGCTGAAGTTGGTTCTGTAGGCGGAAACGAAGATGGCGTTATCGGTAACGTAACATATGCTGATGCACAAGAATGTAAACGTATGGTAACTGAAGCTGGAATCGATGCTTTAGCTGCTGCTTTAGGTTCAGTTCACGGAGACTACGTTGGCGAACCTCAACTAGGATTCGACGAAATGAAAGAAATTTCTGAGTTAACTGGTGCACCTTTAGTATTACACGGTGGATCTGGTATCCCAACTCACCAAATCAAAAAAGCAATCGAATATGGTCACACTAAAATTAACGTTAACACTGAATTGCAACAAGTATGGACTAAACGTACGCGTGAAGTTCTAGCTAACGACGATAAAGTTTACGATCCACGTAAAGTTATCGGACCTGGTAAAGAAAACATTACAGCTACTACTAAAGCTAAAATGCAAGAATTTGGTTCTTCTAACCAAGGTTAATTAAAACTTATAGTATCTAAATAAAACGACGTCTGAGTATTCAGGCGTCGTTTTACTGTTTTACATAGTGATGAATAGCGTGTTGCAAGACGATATCATTCTTGTATTTCATATTGTGTTACCAATCTTTATTGTATATACTTATCTGTGTTTGAAACTATGAAAAAGCGAAGGAAGATCCCTTTGAAAAACCAATCAACAAAAGACCTCATTCAAATTGCGCTACTAACATCGATGCTTTCAGTCGCATCTGTATTCGTTATTCCAATTGGCCCTGTCCCTATCACTTTGCAGGTATTCTTTTTCCTGTTGATTCCAGCTCTAATCGGTAGATTGAAAGGCGCTTTAACAATGTGCCTTTACATGTTACTAGGTTTAATTGGATTCCCAGTGTTCGCTGGAGGAACAGGCGGGTTTCAGAGTATACTGTCTCCGGCTTTTGGATATATTATTGGAGCCATTCTCGTTAGTCTGGTTGTAGGTAGACTGCACAAAAGAAGCGCATCAACAATTGAAATGCTTGGAACAATGTTTATAGGTATCATTGTGCTTTATATTGTCGGCATGAGCTATCAGTATTTTATTATGAATCAAGTTCTCGAAACAGCGATTTCTTGGCAGACAATCATCGTGACCAATGTCACAGCTTTTTTACCTATAGACATGATCAAAGCCTTTACAGCAGGACTCGTATACCAGAGGCTTGAAGCAGTATTGGTACGAACGGTCTAATAAACGAGCTAATAAACGATTAACCTTAAACCAGATAAGTAAAAAAACATTTTCTTAAAAGAGAGGCTTGTATAAGCAATTATGAAAAAAATAATGATAAACGGTGGAAATAAATTAACCGGCGAAGTAACCATTTCAGGTGCTAAAAACAGTGCAGTAGCTTTAATACCAGCAGCCATATTAGCAGATTCTCCTGTCACACTAGAAGGGGTTCCAAATATTCAAGATGTGCACTCATTAATTGAAATTTTAAATCAAATGAACGTAAAAACAGATTTTGACGGATCGACGTTAGTCATTGACCCTTCAGAGATGGTGTCTATTCCGATGCCAAGCGGTAAAATCAAAAGTCTACGTGCATCCTACTATTTCATGGGTGCACTACTGACTAAATTCGGCCAAGGTGTCGTAGGACTTCCAGGTGGCTGTTTCTTAGGACCTCGTCCGATCGATCAGCATCTTAAAGGATTTCGTTCACTCGGAGCAACTGTTGAAAACGAACTAGGTGCCATGTACTTGAAAACAGACGAATCAGGCCTGACAGCTTCAAGAATCTATTTTGACGTCGTTTCAATCGGAGCAACGATCAATATCATGCTAGCTGCTGTAAAAGCAAAAGGCAGAACGATTATTGAAAATGCTGCCCGCGAACCTGAGATTATTGATGTAGCAACATTATTAAACAACATGGGTGCAAAAATTAGAGGTGCCGGAACAGATATCATCCGTATCGATGGTGTTGAAGAAATGCATGGATGTCGTCATACAGTAATTCCTGACCGTATCGAAGCGGGAACTTACTTGATCATGGCAGCAGCAGCTGGAAAAGATGTGCTAGTGAAGAATGTCATCGTAGAACACATCGAAGGTTTGATTGCGAAAATGGATGAAATGGGTGTTCCAATGGAAATCGGAGAAGACTCCGTACGCGTTTTTGAACCGACAGAGAAACTGAAAGGTGTCTCGATCAAGACCTTGCCGTATCCTGGTTTCGCTACCGATCTTCAACAACCATTTACACCTCTATTAATGATGGCTGAAGGAAATTCTACTATTGTAGATACCATTTATCCTAAGCGCGTCAAACATATCCCTGAATTGAATCGCATGGGTGCAGCAGCAAGAGTTACGAGCGATACGATATTGATCGAAGGGGCTTCTAGTTTAGAGGGCGCACAAGTTGAAGCAAGTGATCTAAGAGCGGGTGCTTGTTTGATGATAGCTGGACTGATTGCTGAAGGTGAGACGGAAATCACTGGTGTGGAGAACATCTTACGTGGATATTCGCATATTATTGAAAAAATGACAGCCTTAGGCGCTGACATTCGAATGGAAGAAGTAACAGTAACAAAATAGAAAAAAATGGATTAAACGAATAGGGGAAGCAGTAGTGGCGAATATTTTAACATTTAAAGATTTACAGCAGAAGACATTGAAGGAAATCTATGAGCTAGCTAAAAACCTTAAAATTCCGTATTATAGTCAAATGAATAAAAAAGAGTTATCTTTGGCTGTCATTCGTGTACAGGAAGAAAAACAGGGATACTTCCAGGTTTCTGGAGTGCTAGATAAAATTTATACTCAAGACTTCGGGTTTCTTCGACCGATCAATTATTCTCACAGTAATGAAGATATTTATATTTCTGCTTCTCAAATGACGCGTTTCGGATTAAGAAACGGAGATAAAATTACCGGTACAGCAAGACCACCAAAATCCGGAGAGCGCTACTATGGCTTAATGAATGTTCGTCAAGTAAATGGAAAAAATCCGGAAGAAGCACGAGAAAGACCGCATTTTCCAGCGTTGACGCCACTTTATCCTGACAGACGAATCAACCTCGAATCGACTCCAAAAGAATTATCAGCACGTATGCTCGATCTGATTGCACCGATTGGTTTTGGTCAGCGTGGATTGATTGTAGCGCCACCTAAAGTAGGAAAGACTACGATACTCAAAGAGATTGCTAATGGAATCAAGCACAATCATCCAGAGGTGGAATTGATTGTATTGCTGATTGACGAACGTCCAGAAGAGGTTACAGATCTTGAGCGTAGTATTGACGGAGAAGTGGTGCACTCAACCTTTGACCAACAGCCACAGAACCACGTGAAAGTCAGTGAGCTTGTACTAGAACGTGCCCGTAGGCTGGTAGAAGATAAACAAGATGTCGTCATATTGATGGACAGCATCACAAGACTGGCACGTGCTTATAATTTGGTTGAACAACCAAGTGGTCGTACATTAAGTGGAGGGATTGATCCTGCTGCGCTTTATCGACCTAAGCGCTTTTTCGGTTCTGCTAGAAATGTAGAAGAAGGTGGTAGTCTAACAATCGTAGCTACTGCGCTTGTGGATACAGGAAGCAGAATGGATGATGTCATTTATGAAGAATTCAAAGGTACCGGTAATATGGAATTGCATCTGTCAAGAGAGCTTGCCGAGAGAAGAATCTATCCGGCGATCGACATCAAACGTTCAAGTACTCGAAAAGAAGATATGCTACTGACAAAAGAACAATATGAAGCAGTCTATAAATTAAGACGGGGTATGAGGAACGACACGTACGACTATACGGATCAGTTTATCAAAACACTAGGTAGATATAAGAAAAACGAAGAATTTGTACAGAAAATGCTGACTCAGAAATAATGGGCATTAGGAGTTTAATTAAATCATTTAAATCTACGAAAATGATTGCAACACTAATTTAATCATGCTATTATACTTAGTGTTGCATACAATCTAAAATTGGGTAAGAATGTCTGCTATTTTAGTTTAGACAGAAGAACCTTTTTTTATGACAGAAGACAACTATGAGATCGCAGAGATTTTATGGCATAAGGAGTGAAAACACTATGAAAAAAGAAATCCATCCAACATATCATCAAGTCGTTTTTATGGACACTACTACAGGATTTAAATTCTTGTCTGGTTCTACAAAAGCATCTAACGAAACAGTAGAATGGGAAGACGGAAAAGAATATCCATTAATTCGTATGGAGATTACTTCTGACTCACATCCTTTCTATACTGGTCGTCAAAAATTTGCTCAAGCAGATGGACGTATCGACCGTTTCAACAAAAAATACGGTATGGACGAAGCATAAACTGTATTTCAAGAAAAGCTCTGGATATCCAGGGCTTTTTTTATTTGTTTACGTTTTAAATACATAGAATAATGGGTTTGGATTTCCAGTGTTTTTACCAGAATATACAAGTGTTGAATGAATAGAAAAAAATTAGCGAAGCATGCAACAGCTTTTATTAAATCTGTATAGTTTTAGTTGTTAAGCTAGAAGTTTGTTGCTAAAATACTGGTTAGGACACCTCACCGGTATTTGAGAAAATAGTGAAGACGAATCAACACTAAAGGAGAAAACTCAGATGAATATATTTCTAGTTTATGGAGGGAAAAGTGCAGAGCACGATATTTCTATTTTATCGGCCTACTCTATTCTGAAAGAAATCTATTACAATTATTATAAAGTTACCCCAGTTTTTATCACTCGAGAAGGCAAGTGGTTGAGAGGCGAAGAGATAACAGATCCAGACCAGCTGAAATCCAGTGAAGATTTAATCTTCAATGATTCTGGAAATGAAATGCAGTTCAATGAAATACCAAAAGAGAATTCAATCGTTTTCCCAGTCTTGCACGGACCAAATGGCGAAGACGGAACTGTTCAAGGGTTACTTGAAGTACTAGAGATCCCTTATGTCGGCGCCGGTGTATTAGCAAGTGCTACGGGTATGGACAAAATTATTAGTAAGATTCTTTTCAAAGAAGCTGGATTACCAATTGTTCCTTATCACGAAGTCAAAGTAAATGAGTGGCGTGTCCATCAAGATGTAGTGATAGAAGAAGCGGAAGCTAAATTGTCGTACCCAATGTTTATTAAACCGTCGAATATGGGTTCAAGTGTTGGCATTACACAAGCAACGAATAGAGAAGGGTTGGTGCAAGCAATTGCAAAAGCCTTCGAATACGACAGAAGAGTGCTTGTAGAAAAAGGCATACAAGCCCGTGAAATAGAAGTTGCAGTGCTGGGAAATGAAGATGTCAATACTTCAGTACCAGGGGAACTAGTGAAAGAGCAGCAGTTTTATGATTACGAGTCTAAATATCTATCGAATGACGTCGTACCGCAAATACCTGCAGAACTACCTGAAGATATCACTAAAACATTAAGAGAATATGCGGCCAAAGCATTTATAGCAATTGATGGAAGTGGATTGACTAGAGTCGACTTTTTCCTGACGAATGACAATGAAATTTATATTAATGAAGTCAATACATTCCCTGGATTCACAGACTTCAGTATGTATCCTAGATTATGGGAAAATACAGGACTAGCTTACAAAGATTTAATTGAAGAATTGATCCAGCTTGGATTACGTCGCTTTAAAGCAAGACAAGGTCAAGCCTTAAAAGATCGTTAATGTTAAGAATCTACAGAATAAATGGGAGCGATCAATTGATCGCTCCTTCCTATTGGAGAGAATGAAATGACAAAATGGACATTAAGCGAAATAGCAGAAGCAACAGAGGGTGTCGTCTATTACGCTAAAGACGAAACGATCAAAATCAAAGAAGTATCTTTTGACTCAAGAAATCTTTCAGAAGGAAGCTTATTCGTGCCGCTCGTAGCTGAAAGAAATGGGCATGAATATATTACTAGTGCCATTGAAAACGGAGCGAGTGCAACGTTTTGGAGCGATCCGATAGAAAAAGCGCCCAAAGATATACCCGTTATTTTAGTGAAAGATACGTTAACAGCTTTACAAGAATTCTCGAAATGGTATTTGAAAAAAGTTCATCCTAAAGTGGTTGGTGTGACAGGAAGTAACGGTAAGACAACGACAAAAGATATGATTGCCGCGGTTGCGTCAGCCAAATTCAAAACACATAAAACAGTTGGGAACTTCAATAACCATATTGGACTTCCTTATACCATTTTAGAAATGCCGGAAGATACGGAAGTAGCTGTTTTGGAAATGGGCATGAGTCAAGCTCAAGAAATCCACGCGCTTTCAGTATTAGCTGAGCCAGACATTGCTGTTATCACAATGATAGGAGAATCTCACATTGAGTTCTTTGGGGCAAAGTCTGGTATAGCAGATGCGAAACTGGAAATAGTGGATGGTCTAAAAGCAGACGGAACCTTGATTTATCTTGGAGAAGAACCTTTACTCTCGCAACGAATAGAAAAAATGAATGCAGTTAAAACGAGAACTTTTGGGAAAACGGATAAAGAAGATCTGTATTCAATAAATATAGAGCCCGACGTTAAATCAACCAAATTTTCAGTTAATCTGGTTCCAGAGTTGACGATTACGTTACCGACTCCGGGTGAGTATAATGTTCAAAATGCATTAGCTGCTTTATCTGTCGGGTTGGAGCTAGGAATCGAGATTGAAGCAAGCGCCGAAAAACTCGAACACTTCCAGTTGACTAAAAATCGTCTAGAGTGGCTAGAAGGATTTAACGGAGCGCAACTCTTGAATGATGCTTACAATGCAAGTCCCTCTTCAATGAAAGCTGTATTGAATTATTTTTCCAATATAGAAGTCAAAGGACAAAAAATGGTTGTTCTAGGAGATATATTGGAACTTGGAAGTTTATCTAAATCCTTGCACAAAAGTGTAGCGGAATCTATTGATGCAAAGTCCATCGATCATCTAGTCTTGTATGGCGATGAAATGGGTGTTGTATACGAACAAGTAAAAGAACAGTTCAGTGCGGAGAATATCCGATACTTTTCAGGAGATAAAAAACCAATGATAGATTACCTGAGAAAGACTATACAAAAGAACGATATGGTCTTGCTGAAATCAAGCTTAGGAACAGGTATACTCGGCGTTGTAGAAGAATTAAAACGTAAATAGAGTGTAAAACGTATTCATTTGAAATATGCATCGATTAAGTTGAAAAAAAAAACTATGCATGCTATGATATCTGTTGAGCAACGGTTCGATATTGTTCAATTTTGCTTTCGTTAGCGGAATACTAATTTAAAGTAAATGATTTTTAATTAAATATGAGTCAAGAAGAATTTAAAACCCTAGTGTTTCGCGTCGAGCGTTTCGTATACGAACATTAGGGTCTTTATGTGAAAAAGAAACGACGAACTACCCTCATCAACGTAGAGGAGATAAGTTTCTTTTAAGTAGTGCCGACCTATTGAGCCTGTAAGCTCATTTTAAGGCATTACTCCTTGGCTCCACGAAAAATAGAAGCCAAGGAAAACAATAGGAGGAATTATTTTTTGAAATTTAGCGAATTAAACATTGCACCAGAGATATTGAAATCAGTAGAGGGTATGGGATTTGAAGAAACAACCCCAATCCAGGAAAAAACAATACCATTAGCCTTAGAAGGCAAAGATGTCATTGGACAAGCTCAAACGGGTACAGGTAAAACTGCCGCTTTCGGTATTCCAATGTTACAGAAAATCGATCCAAGCAACCGCAACGTTCAAGGTTTAATCATTGCACCGACTCGCGAGTTAGCTATCCAGACACAGGAAGAAATTTTCCGTTTGAGTAAAGATAAACGTGTACGAGTAACTTGTGTTTATGGTGGAGCGGATATTAGAAGACAGATCAAACAAATCCAAGGTGGCGCACAAATCGTCGTAGGAACTCCTGGACGTTTGCTAGACCACATCAGACGTAGAACTCTGAAACTAGATAAAGTTGAAACACTTGTTTTAGATGAAGCAGATGAGATGCTGAATATGGGATTCATTGAAGATATTGAATCTATCATCAAAGAAGTACCTTCAGAGCGTCAGACACTATTATTCTCAGCAACAATGCCAACACCTATTAAACGTATCGCAGAACGTTTCATGAAATCACCTGAAACAGTTGCGATTAAAACAAAAACATTGTCTGCTACAACAATCGATCAATACTTCACTAAAGCACGTGACAATGAGAAGTTTGATATCTTAACTCGTTTAATCGATGTTCAAAATCCAACTTCAGCAATCATCTTCGGTAGAACGAAACGCCGTGTTGATGAATTAGCTAAAGGTTTGGAAATGCGCGGATACCAAGCTGAAGGAATCCACGGAGACCTTTCACAAAGTAAACGTATGAGCGTATTGAGCGACTTTAAAAAAGGTAAAATGGATATTTTAGTAGCAACAGATGTTGCAGCACGTGGATTAGATGTTTCAGGTTTAACACACGTTTATAACTATGATGTTCCTCAAGATCCAGAAAGCTACGTTCACCGTATTGGACGTACTGGTCGTGCAGGTGAAAAAGGCGTTTCTGTAACGTTTGTAACACCTCAAGAGATGGGTTATCTACGTACAATTGAAAACCTAACGAAGCAAGAAATTACTTCTCTTCGTCCACCAACAAATGACGAAGCAATCGAAAGCCAGCTTGAGTCTGCTATGGAAGATATCCGTAAAACAATCGTGGAAAACGGTTTGGATAAATACCATACTGCAGCTGAAAAACTATTGAGTGCTTACTCGTCAGAGGATATTGCAGCAGCTTTGGTCAAAACAATGATCAAGGATTCTACTGAAGTACCTGTAACGATCACACCTCAAAGACCTCTACCAAACAAAGATCGTAAACGTAGTGGTGGCGGTAGTGGAAAAGGCGGCAATCGTAATAGAAATGGCCGTAGCGGAAATAGTAACAACAAGCGTACTGGTAGACGTGGTGATGGAAAAGGACGTAGCGAAGGTAGCAGTCGTCGTAATAACTATCGTAAAGACCGTGGTAGCAGCACGAATAAAGACAACAGCTAAAAAAGAATGTATAAAGGGATCCAGAATTTGGATCCCTTTTTTAGATTGTTAAATTTTATTCAAAATACATTTGGATACGATCAGCTTAAAGATGCGTATGTAATGGTTGAAATGTCTGCCATAGAGCTTATGTATGACTTTTTAGTAGGATTCTGGTAGTATTGAAAACAAGTAAGCCAAGAAAATAGAGCAACACATATTTAGAGTAAAACGAGGGATTGTATGATTGTAGGAATTGGGCTAGATCTTGTAGATATTTCAAGAATCAGGAAAGCCTGTGAAAAAAGAGAAAGTTTTCCATCTCGTGTTTTGACTCGAAATGAACTTCAGGTTTATGAGCAATTGAAAGGCACGCGCAAAGAAGAATTCCTTGCAGGGAGATTTTCAGCGAAAGAGGCTTTTTCTAAAGCGTTAGGAACAGGTATTGGTAAAGTCGGGTTTCAGGATATTGAGATAATGAATAGTCCTTCCGGAAAACCGGAAATTACGCACTCTCCGTTTACCGGGAATACTTGGATTACTATAACACATACGGAAAAAACCGCTGCAGCACAGGTGATATTAGAGAGAAATTGATTGTATCATCAAAAATCAGTAGTTATTTGGTCATACTTTCGTCACAAATGAGTGGGATGGCTAGTTTTAATATCGTATCGTTCATGATAAACTTAACCTTAAGATAGAAATTTGCACGATTCATTCCTAAAATGGATCCAACATACTGAATGTTTGATAGTCTTGTTGTTAGAGAGCGTAAATCTGATTGTTCTGACAAAGACTTGATGATGATGGGTAAGCGATAATCTTTTGGAGGGCACAATCATGGAAGAGCAGCGCAACAAGAAAATGATTATTGAGTTAGATCAATCGGTTTACGAAGATTTAGTGGAATTTTGTGTTGAAACAAATGTTGAGAAAAATGAATTAATGTCCCAAATGGTCAATTATTGTATTAAAGAGAGTATGAATAAAATGGATGCCATGCGGAAAGGGTATGCTGAAATGGCTAACATCAATTTAGAGATATGTTCTGAATTTGATGGATGCGAGAGCGAAGCACATTATCATATCTAAAACGGGAAGTATCATGCGATGAAGTAGGAGTCATTGAGGGTCGCATGAAACGGACCATTCCAAAAGGGTACCTTCGAGGAGAAAACGCCTATGGTTAAGCGGGGAGATATTTACTATGCGGATCTATCGCCGGTAGTTGGGTCGGAGCAAGGCGGAATGAGGCCAGTCTTGATTATCCAGAACAATGTCGGTAATAAGTATAGTCCAACTGTTATCGTTGCAGCGATTACAACGAAGATTCAAAAAGGTAAAATGCCAACGCATATTGAGGTTGGAGCAGATCAAGGACTTGAGAAAAATTCTGTTGTATTATTGGAGCAGATACGAACAATTGATAAACAGAGACTCAGAGATAAAGTGACACATTTAAATGCAAATATAATGGATTCTGTGGACGAGGCGCTATCTATCAGTGTAGGACTATCTAATAAATATAAACATATTTGATCATATGATCCAATTTACTTAGTAAAAGAGGCAGTCTAGAAAATAGATTGCCTCTTTTTTTTTGCATATTCAGTTGCGCCAACCCTTTAAATCATGATACACTACTACTCGTTGTCTAACAGCCGTGGTTCGAGAGCGCCAACCCACGTTATCAAAAACTAGGAGGAAAATTAATTTGAAAACAAAACAATGGGTATTAAATGCTATTATAGGAGCTTTGTATGTAGTGATCACACTCATCATTGCACCTCTAGGTTTTGGAGCGATACAGGTACGCTTATCTGAGATGTTGAATCACCTGGTAACTTTTGATAAGAAATATGCATACGGTATCGGCGTTGGTGTAATCATTGCGAATATTATACTATCGCCATTTGGAGTATATGATTGGGTACTTGGTGGAGGACATACAATCGTTTCCTTTATTGTAGTCATTTTCTTAACGAGAAATATGGTATCAATCAAAAAGAAAATGGTCGTCAATACAATTGTATTTTCTGTTTTCACTTTTATGATTGCTTTTCTAATTATGCTAAGTGGTGCAGAAGAAGCTTTTTGGATTCTTTACCTATCACTTTTCATCAGTCAATTCGTAACAATGGTAATTGGGATTCCCTTAATGCTGTTTATAGATCGTAAAATCAATTTTAGACAACAAATGAAGTAACAAAAAAACGGGCGTAAAAAAGCAGTGACTCTAATGATAGAGACACTGCTTTTTTGATAGTGATTTACAATAAGGCGTTAGTTGTTGTGAAGATCTTCCGTTCCAACCACTTTGAATCCTTTACGTTCCAGATTATGAGTCAATTCTTCTAGTGTTTTTTCTGAAACACCTGGTTCTAATGTCATAATTGTACGACGAACCATGTTTTCACGTTTAACGTCTAGAGTTATACAACTCATGATTGAGCAGTAGCGATTGATAATCTTTGTGATTGACGTTAAATCTCCCTTTTGCCCAGGCGTTGCAATCGTCAGCACATAACTTCCTTGATCAATACTCCAAGATTGTTGCAGAAGGTCAATCAAAGAACTATGCGTTAAAATACCATAGAAGTGATTGTTATCATCTAAAACAGTAATATAAGGAAGATCTTTAATCATAAAGAATATTTTGAAGAAAGAAGAATTTAAGTGCACATATTTTGTCGCATTCTTAAGCAAGTGAGTAACCGGAAGACTCATGTCTCCGCCGTTCGCTTTATGGCGATAAATGTGCATTTTATAGATGTTTCCGCGGAAGATTTTACCACTTTCGTCTAATACAGGTACACATCGATAACCTGTTTCTTCTAATAGTTCGATCGACTCTTGTAACGTTGCTTTTTCCGAAATGGTATTTACAACATTTTTTGGTACAGATAACTGTTTAATTAGCATTGATTATTGGCTCCTTCTCATTTAACTATCTCTATTCTCACATTATAATTATAACAGATAAACACTTGGAGAAGTACCTAAATACCTGTAAAATAAAATGGAAATTCATAAAAAGAAAGATGAGGTTAATATGCATAAAATTAATGAAATGATGGATCGACCAGTCGTGAATGAAGAAGTCAGAAATTTTTTGAGATCTGCACAAAAACAATTAGATGGTAAGCTAGGGACGATAGAAAAAGAAGCCCATGAGAAACGAGTTCCTATCATTCCGCATGAAACGGTTGCTTTTTTTGTATGGTTATTCAGTCAAATTAATCCAAAAGAAATATTAGAGATTGGAACAGCAATTGGATTCTCTGCTGGATTGATGGCTAAATATACAAGTGAAGAAAGTAAGATTACGACAATAGATCGAAATCCGGTTATGCTTGAAAAGGCCAAAGCGAATTTTAAAACACTAGGAATTGAAGAAAGAGTTACTCTTCTTGAAGGACAAGCGGATGAATGGCTAGAGAAACTTAAAGAAGATCAGTATGATTTTATTTTTATGGATAGTGCTAAAGCAAAATATTATGATTTCTTCCCAGATTGTATGCGTGTTTTAAAAGAAGGTGGTATCTTGGCAGTCGATGATGTACTTCAAGGTGGCACGATACTGGAAAATGTAAAGGATATTCCAAGAAGAAGAAGAAAGATTCATAAAAAATTGAATGCTTTTCTTGAGATTGTATTGGATCATCCGGCACTAGATACAACATTACTTCCATTAGGGGATGGGCTATTACTGATTACAAAAAAGGAAGACTATGATTTTTCATTCATGAAAGAAAAAGAATCTGATTCAAACGATTCAATGTAAATGTTGATACATCAATGTTTGATCAATGGTAAAAAATGATTTTTTAAAAAATATATAGAAAATTGTTGACGAGATCGATTCTAACTGGTAAAGTATAAAACGTTGCTGATAACGAAACACAGTTAAGGGGTTCGATCTTTTCAACTGATTCGCTGTAGTAATTGAAAAAAATAAATTTTAAAAAGCTGTTGACATCTTCGATAAGATGATGTAATATAGTATGAGTCGACAAGTTGAGTAAACGTTTGTGAGAACAACTTAACTGAGAGGCTAAACGATTGATCTTTGAAAACTGAACAAAGTAAAAACAACCAAATGTGCAGGGGTCTTCGATTCATTTATGAATCAAGACAACTAAACGAATGAACAAGGTTCATTCACAATTTTTAATCAATGAGCAAGTCAAACACTTAAAACGAGAGTTTGATCCTGGCTCAGGACGAACGCTGGCGGTATGCCTAATACATGCAAGTCGAACGATGAAATTCTCTGCTTGCAGAGAATGGATTAGTGGCGAACGGGTGAGTAACACGTGGGTAACCTGCCCATAAGAGGGGGATAACATTCGGAAACGGATGCTAATACCGCATATATCTTTGAGACGCCTGTCTCTTAGATGAAAGGTGGCTTCGGCTGCCGCTTATGGATGGACCCGCGGCGTATTAGCTAGTTGGTAAGGTAATGGCTTACCAAGGCTTTGATACGTAGCCGACCTGAGAGGGTGATCGGCCACACTGGGACTGAGACACGGCCCAGACTCCTACGGGAGGCAGCAGTAGGGAATCTTCCACAATGGGTGAAAACCTGATGGAGCAATACCGCGTGAGTGAAGAAGGTCTTCGGATCGTAAAGCTCTGTTGTTAGAGAAGAATAAGTCGGGTAGTAACTGCCCCGACCTTGACGGTATCTAACCAGAAAGTCACGGCTAACTACGTGCCAGCAGCCGCGGTAATACGTAGGTGACAAGCGTTGTCCGGATTTATTGGGCGTAAAGCGAGCGCAGGCGGTCTTTTAAGTCTGATGTGAAAGCCCACGGCTCAACCGTGGAAGGTCATTGGAAACTGGAAGACTTGAATGCAGAAGAGGAAAGTGGAATTCCATGTGTAGCGGTGAAATGCGTAGATATATGGAGGAACACCAGTGGCGAAGGCGACTTTCTGGTCTGTAATTGACGCTGAGGCTCGAAAGCGTGGGGAGCGAACAGGATTAGATACCCTGGTAGTCCACGCCGTAAACGATGAGTGCTAAGTGTTGGAGGGTTTCCGCCCTTCAGTGCTGGAGCTAACGCATTAAGCACTCCGCCTGGGGAGTACGGCCGCAAGGCTGAAACTCAAAGGAATTGACGGGGACCCGCACAAGCGGTGGAGCATGTGGTTTAATTCGAAGCAACGCGAAGAACCTTACCAAGTCTTGACATCCTCTGAACACTCTAGAGATAGAGCTTTCCCTTCGGGGACAGAGTGACAGGTGGTGCATGGTTGTCGTCAGCTCGTGTCGTGAGATGTTGGGTTAAGTCCCGTAACGAGCGCAACCCCTATTGTTAGTTGCCAGCATTCAGTTGGGCACTCTAGCGAGACTGCCGGTGATAAACCGGAGGAAGGCGGGGATGACGTCAAATCATCATGCCCCTTATGACTTGGGCTACACACGTGCTACAATGGATGGTACAACGAGTCGCCAGACCGCAAGGTTGAGCTAATCTCTTAAAGCCATTCTCAGTTCGGATTGTAGGCTGCAACTCGCCTGCATGAAGCTGGAATCGCTAGTAATCGCGGATCAGAACGCCGCGGTGAATACGTTCCCGGGTCTTGTACACACCGCCCGTCACACCACGAAAGTCCGTAACACCCGAAGTCGGTAGGGTAACCCTTAGGGGAGCCAGCCGCCGAAGGTGGGATGGATGATTGGGGTGAAGTCGTAACAAGGTAGCCGTATCGGAAGGTGCGGCTGGATCACCTCCTTTCTAAGGATATTGCCTTAAGGGCAAACGGAACCTTGCACAGGTTACTTTACTTTGTTTAGTTTTGAGAGCTTGATCGTTCTCAATTTTATACGATGGGGCCTTAGCTCAGCTGGGAGAGCGCCTGCTTTGCACGCAGGAGGTCAGCGGTTCGATCCCGCTAGGCTCCATTACAGTTCTGATATTTCAGGATTGTGCTTTGTTCTTTGAAAACTGGATAGTTGAATTAATAACAAACATGTTAAGAAACAACACCGAGATTAACAAATTGAGAAAGTTTTGTTCCTTGAATAGAACTCTCATCGCTAATTAATATCATACTCTTAACCGCAAGGTTAAGTGAACAAGGGCGCACGGTGGATGCCTTGGCACTAGGAGCCGACGAAGGACGGGACGAACACCGATATGCTTTGGGGAGCTGTAAGTGAGCTTTGATCCAAAGATTTCCGAATGGGGGAACCCATCACCAGTCATAGGGTGATATCTTTTCAGTGAATACATAGCTGAGAAGAAGGTAGACGTGGGGAACTGAAACATCTAAGTACCTGCAGGAAGAGAAAGCAAATGCGATTCCCTGAGTAGCGGCGAGCGAAACGGGAAGAGGCCAAACCAAAGAGCTTGCTCTTTGGGGTTGTAGGACCGGCGATATGGACGAGTAAAGATAGTAGAAGAACCTGGAATGGTTCGCGAGACAGGGTGAAAGCCCCGTATACGACATCTGATCTTACCTAGCTGGTATCCTGAGTACGGCGGAACACGAGAAATTCCGTCGGAATCCGGGAGGACCATCTCCCAAGCCTAAATACTTCCTAGTGACCGATAGTGAACCAGTACCGTGAGGGAAAGGTGAAAAGAACCCCGGAAGGGGAGTGAAACAGCACCTGAAACCGTGTGCTTACAAGTAGTCAAAGCCCTTTTACGGGTGATGGCGTACCTTTTGTAGAATGGACCGGCGAGTGACGATGTCATGCAAGGTTAAGCCGAAGAGGTGGAGCCGCAGCGAAAGCGAGTCTGAATAGGGCGTTTAGTATGCCGTCGTCGACCCGAAACCAAGTGACCTACCCATGTCCAGGGTGAAGGTGCAGTGAAATGCACTGGAGGCCCGAACCCACGTACGTTGAAAAGTGCGGGGATGAGGTGTGGGTAGCGGAGAAATTCCAATCGAACTTGGAGATAGCTGGTTCTCTCCGAAATAGCTTTAGGGCTAGCCTCGGATAGTGCATCGTGGAGGTAGAGCGACTGTTTGGACTAGGGGCCCTTATCGGGTTACCGAATCCTGATAAACTCCGAATGCCACTGTATGTAGATCCGGGAGTCACACTGCGAGTGATAAGATCCGTAGTGGAAAGGGAAACAGCCCAGACCGTCGGTTAAGGTCCCAAAATTCTTGTTAAGTGGAAAAGGATGTGGGACTGCTCAGACAACTAGGATGTTGGCTTAGAAGCAGCCATCATTTAAAGAGTGCGTAATAGCTCACTAGTCGAGTGGTCCTGCGCCGAAAATTTACCGGGGCTAAACAAGATACCGAAACCACGGATAGAACCTTATGGTTCTATGGTAGGAGAGCGTTCTAAGGGCATTGAAGCAAGATCGTGAGGACTTGTGGAGCGCTTAGAAGTGAGAATGCCGGTATGAGTAGCGAAACACGGGTGAGAATCCCGTGCACCGAATGACTAAGGTTTCCTGGGGAAGGCTCGTCCTCCCAGGGTTAGTCGGGACCTAAGCCGAGGCCGATAGGCGTAGGCGATGGACAACAGGTAGAGATTCCTGTACCAGTCTGCTTTGTTTGAACAATGGAGGGACGCAGAAGGCTAAGATAAGCGCGCTGTTGGATATGCGCGCCCAAGCAATAAGTCTTGATATGAGTCAAATGCTTATATCTATACGGACAAGTTGTGATGGGGAGGGAAATTATAGTACCGAAGTATCTGATGTCACACTGTCAAGAAAAGCTTCTAGTTAGAAGTAGGCTGCCCGTACCGCAAACCGACACAGGTAGTCGAGGAGAGAATCCTAAGGTGATCGAGAGAACTCTCGTTAAGGAACTCGGCAAAATGACCCCGTAACTTCGGGAGAAGGGGTGCTGACCATCTGGTCAGCCGCAGTGAATAGGCCCAAGCGACTGTTTACCAAAAACACAGGTCTCTGCTAATTCGAAAGAAGATGTATAGGGGCTGACACCTGCCCGGTGCTGGAAGGTTAAGAGGAAAGGTTAGCTTCGGCGAAGCTTTGAATTGAAGCCCCAGTAAACGGCGGCCGTAACTATAACGGTCCTAAGGTAGCGAAATTCCTTGTCGGGTAAGTTCCGACCCGCACGAAAGGTGTAACGATTTGGGCACTGTCTCAACGAGAGACTCGGTGAAATTATAGTACCTGTGAAGATGCAGGTTACCCGCGACAGGACGGAAAGACCCCATGGAGCTTTACTGTAGTTTGATATTGAGTGTCTGTACAGCTTGTACAGGATAGGTAGGAGCCAATGAAGCCAGAACGCCAGTTTTGGTGGAGGCAATGGTGGGATACTACCCTCGCTGTATGGCCACTCTAACCCGCAACCGTAATCCGGTTGGGAGACAGTGTCAGATGGGCAGTTTGACTGGGGCGGTCGCCTCCTAAAGAGTAACGGAGGCGCCCAAAGGTTCCCTCAGAATGGTTGGAAATCATTCGCAGAGTGTAAAGGCAAAAGGGAGCTTGACTGCGAGACCTACAAGTCGAGCAGGGACGAAAGTCGGGCTTAGTGATCCGGTGGTTCCGTATGGAAGGGCCATCGCTCAACGGATAAAAGCTACCCTGGGGATAACAGGCTTATCTCCCCCAAGAGTTCACATCGACGGGGAGGTTTGGCACCTCGATGTCGGCTCGTCGCATCCTGGGGCTGTAGTCGGTCCCAAGGGTTGGGCTGTTCGCCCATTAAAGCGGCACGCGAGCTGGGTTCAGAACGTCGTGAGACAGTTCGGTCCCTATCCGTCGCGGGCGTTGGAAATTTGAGAAGAGCTATCCTTAGTACGAGAGGACCGGGATGGACACACCGCTGGTGTACCAGTTGTCTTGCCAAAGGCATCGCTGGGTAGCTATGTGTGGACGGGATAAACGCTGAAAGCATCTAAGCGTGAAGCCCCCTTCAAGATGAGATTTCCCATTCCTTTAAGGAAGTAAGATCCCTGAAAGATGATCAGGTAGATAGGCTGGAAGTGGAAGTACAGTGATGTATGGAGCGGACCAGTACTAATCGATCGAGGACTTAACCACAAAACGGGGTTAAGAGTATGAGGGTGTTGCGTCAAAACATGTTTGCTAGCATTCAACTATCTAGTTTTCAGAGAACAACGTTCTCTTATAAAAAGAAAAAGAGTCATTGTGCGGTAATGATGGCGGGAAGGATCCACCTGTTCCCATTCCGAACACAGCCGTTAAGCTTCCCAGCGCCGAGGATAGTGAGGGGTTTCCCCTTGTGAAAGCAGGACGTTGCCGTGCAGTTCTTTTTTTTTATCTAATACCATTTTTTGATTCCGCAATAGCTCAGTTGGTAGAGCGCGCGACTGTTAATCGCGTTGTCGCAGGTTCGAGCCCTGCTTGCGGAGTTTTTATTTGCAAAAAATATCAGCCGCTTTAGCTCAGTAGGTAGAGCGCATCCATGGTAAGGATGAGGTCGCCGGTTCGAATCCGGCAAGTGGCTTTTATGAGACAACGTCCTTAGGCGTTGTCTTTTTTTGACTCATTAATTAGAAATCAACAGAAAAGATGAATTAAATCACTGCCACCTTATTGTTAAGTTTATGTTTTATCGGTCTAAAGTCTAATGTCAATAAGAACAGGTTTTGGTATACTATCTACTGACCGGAAGTTTTTCGGAATAAGATTAAAAAAATGAAGGCATCCTTTAAAGATCAGAAAGAAATAATAGTAGTATTTGAATGATATTAAAGGGAAATAGAGGTAAATGATGCTTAAACTAAATATGCTGTCATCAGCAGAAAAAGTTAAGGGCCAAGGCGTTGGTTCAGCTTATAGAGAATTTATCAACTTACTGAATAAGGATGACTCAAATACATATGAATTAACAATTAATAAAAATATAAAAGCCGATATTACACATTACCATACAGTAGATTTTGGGTTTTATCTTTCTACATTCTCCAGAAAAAAACGAGGGATAAGAGTAGGTCATGTCCACTTTTTACCGGAAAAACTGGAAGGTAGTCTACAGTTACCTTTTCTTGTAGAGAAAATTTTCAATAGATACCTACTCTCATTTTATAAAAGAATGGATGGATTGGTTGTCGTCAATCCTGCTTTTATCCCTAAATTAGAAGCACATGGAATCAAGAAGGAAAAAATAACGTATATTCCAAATTTTGTAGCAAAAAAAGATTTCTATCCTATGGATATTCAGGGAAAACTGGCTACTAGAGAAACATTGAATATACCAGAAGACACGTTCGTGGTGATTGGAGCTGGACAAATCCAGCATCGTAAAGGGATACTAGATTTTATTGCTGTCTCAAAACAACTCCCTCAAGTTCAATTTATCTGGGTAGGAGGATTTTCGTTCGGAAAAATGACTGCAGGATACGAAGAATTGAAAAATATTTTTGATCATCCGCCGAAGAATGTCCATTTTACAGGTATTATTGATCGTGCTTTGATGAATGATTATTATAATGCATCAGATTTATTATTTATGCCTTCTTATAATGAACTGTTTCCAATGACCATTTTGGAAGCCATGAGTAGTGGTCTTCCTATTTTAACCAGAGATTTAGAGTTATACGAGGCTATATTGGAAGGATGCTATATTAAAGGACGTACAATAGCTGATTTTGCGGCCTCTATTGAGCAATTAAGGTTGAATCAAGATCATTACCAGGATACAAGAAGGAAAGCGCGTAAGGGAGCACAATATTACTCTGAAGAGCGACTTTGGAGTATATGGAGGGACTATTATCATGAAATCTATAGGAATTGAATTAAAGAAAAATAAGTTGATAAGCTTGTTTTTGGTTCTTGGTGTCAGCATTGGCTATATTATATTTCGTTTTAGAGATATTAATGTACATGCTGCGGTAGAAAATTTACGACAAGTAGAAGTTAGATGGTTATTCATAGGTATGCTCGTTATGTGTGCTTACTGGTTTTTAGAAGCTATGGTGCTTCGAAGAATCACTAGAAAAGTTGATAGTCCTCAAACGGTTTGGGAGTCTGTCAAAATTACAATGATCGGACAATTTTTCAATACCATTACACCATTTGCTAGTGGAGGACAACCTGCTCAATTATTTCTGATGAAAAAAAATGGGATATCTGTTGGTGTAGGTAGTTCGATTTTACTAATAAAGTTTATCATTTTTCAATCGATGCTCGTTTTGAGTTCATTTATTGTGTTAATCTTTGGTTTTGGTTATTTGCAAAATAATTCTATTCCCAAATTGAGTTTGTTGATCATGATCGGCTTTATTTTAAATACAGTCGTGATCATTACGCTTGTAACAATCGCAAAAAGTAAACGAGTCGCCTTTTTTATTGCCCATTCAGCATTGAGGCCGGTATCTTTTTTCGTTAAAAAAGAACGGTACGAGCTATGGAAAGCAAAATTGGATCGTAAGCTCCTTTCATTTCATGAGGAAAGTAATCGAATGAGTTTTGATTTAAAGTTGTTGTTCCAGTGTAGTCTATTGACGATAGCACAGTTAAGTTTATTTTTAAGTATTCCATTTTTCATCATACAAGGACTAGGCATTGAAAACGTTAATTTATTTCAAGTTATTGCGTTTCATGCATTTATCATGATGTTTTCCTCATTGGTTCCTATACCAGGAGGGAGTGGTGGAGCTGAGTACAGTTTTTCTTTGCTATTTGGCTTGATTCTTCAACCAACTATATTGATACTGTGTCTGATATTCTGGCGCATCATCACATATTATAGTTGTTTGATTTTTGGTGCTTTTTTCTTTTTTGCTAAAAGAGATGAAGTTAACGCACATACTCTTGAACAATAATGAATTCCCCCCTAGAAATACAGACGACGTAAGTGAGTGTCTGTATTTCTAAATTTTTTTATTCGTTCGATTATGATAGAATACTTACAAAATAAAAACCCGGAAATTAACGACCTCTGTAGAAGTCATTGATTTCCGGATTTTTTCTTTAAGGTAAAGATAGGGTTTTAAAAATCTGCAGCTTCTTGTACATTTGACGGGATGGTACTAATTTCACCGGTTTTACGCAAAACGAGTTTAGTGATGACAGGTCCAGAAAATTCATAAAGCAACGTTGCACTTAAAACGACGGTTCTGATTTGATCAGCATACTCAGGTAAAATACCAGCTGAAATGGCAATCAATCCAATTCCGACACCTGCTTGAGGTAACAGCATAAAGCCAAGATAGTTTCTGACGACTTTAGGGGAATGCGTTAATAAAGCCCCGATATAAGCCCCTGAGAATTTTCCGACAACGCGGAAAATGATATACATAATTCCAATTAATCCGACAGTTGGAATGATATGAATATCTAACTGTGCACCAGCTAATACAAAAAATAATATGAAGATTGGAGGTGTAATACGATCAGAAAATTCCCCCATCTGTGGTGCATCGCTTGAAATATTCGTAAGCACAGTACCAGTCATCATAGCTGAAAGCAACTCTGAGACGCCAAATCCAACCGAGATACTACTAGATAAAAACACGAAAGCAATCAACAAACCAAGCTTTTGCCCAGACGTTTTCGTGTATTTCAAAGGATACTTCATAGCGAAACCAACAGCAGCACCTACCGCCAATGCAATAAAGACGCTTAAGATTGGTTGGAAAATTGAAGATAGGACGTTGATACTTTCACCGGAAGTATTCACCATTATTCTAACCGCAGTAGAACAAAATCCAAACAAAATGAGTGCAGTGGCATCATCTAGAGCTGCTACACTTTTGAGCATTTCAGATACTGGTCCTTTTGCGCTGTACTCTTTCATAACGAGTAAAATTGAAGTTGGTGCGGTTGCTGCAGCGATTGCGCCCATAATCAGGGAAAATGCTGTGTCACTCCCTATGAGCATCAACGAACCAGCCACTAGCACCGCTGCTAATGTAGATTCAATGGCAGCAATAATCAGTGGAGTCAAACCAACTCTTCTCAAGTAACTTGCCTTGAATGATAGTCCGATGGTAAAAGATATAAAAGCTAAAGCAATTTCAGATATAATCTCCATATTATCTATAACGGTTTCGGGCATGATATGGAAAAATGATGGACCAATCAACAAGCCTCCAAAAATATAGCCTGTAACGGTTGGTAATTTAATCATAGCGGCTACGCGACCGAATAAAGACCCTATAAGTAACATCAGAGCCACGTAAAACATAGTGTTGAATTCCAATTTAATCTCTCTTCCTTCCTAGCAAAGTATGTTAATGAAAACCTTCAGTGAATAAAGTCGGTATGGCAAACAGTACACCAGTATCCGGATCTGATAGATCTCCGATAACATCTTTAACAACAGTGCGTATCGTTTCAATTTGTGACTCGTCTACGATCGTGAAAATCATCTTGTTCTCTGAATGATCAGATGTAATAAACGGACGCAAAGTAGAAAGGATTCGAGTGTTTTCAAGCGTAGATAATTGTTGTGCCATACCTACAGAATTTAATACTGTAGCAGAATCAATACCTGCACTTGTAAACTCTAAAAGCAACTCATCTAATAACTCTGTTTTGTTTAATATCATGATGACTAGTATCTTCTGATCTTTAGAAATTTCGGACATAAAAATGTCTCCTCCTTTGGGAAATAATGTTCTTTGGCGCTCTAGCATTATTAGTTTACTCCTCATTTTTTAGATGTCAAATGATTTATGGATGTTTTCAGAAAAAAATTGATTTAAAGCGGTTTTATTGACAATTTCGACATCTTTTTCACTTGTAAAAGGTAAGATAGAAGTAAATTTTTTTAAAATATGCTAACATTAATTTTATAATGGTTTTAGGAGGTAAAGAAATGGATTTTACTAAAGGAAAAAATCGATTCTACAAAGAAGAAGAAGGGAAGTTGCTTGCGGAAATCACTTTTATTCCTAAGGATAATGTCGCTGCAATAGATCATACATTCGTAGATCCTTCTTTGAGAGGCCAGGGAATAGCGGAACAATTAGTAGATACAGTAGTGGAAGATATGGAGAAACAAGGAAAGAAAATCAAGGCGGTTTGTCCGTATGTAGTTGAACTATTTAAGAGAAAATCTGACAAATACAAGACAATCAATGTAGATGCGTAAAATTTTAAAAAAATCATATATACTGTTGACAAAAGGGGTATTTCATAATACAATATATCTTGTGTTAAAAAAAGCACGAGATAGAATGGCCCCTTGGTCAAGCGGTTAAGACACCGCCCTTTCACGGCGGTAACACGGGTTCGAATCCCGTAGGGGTCATTTGGAAATTTGTTTAAGGTATGTTTGCTTTTGGGCCGGCTTAGCTCAGTAGGTAGAGCAACTGAATCGTAATCAGTGGGTCGAGGGTTCAATTCCTTTAGCCGGCATTCAGATGAAACTTTTTTCCTGAATTATATCGGAGGGATAGCGAAGTGGCTAAACGCGGCGGACTGTAAATCCGCTCCTTCGGGTTCGTAGGTTCGAATCCTACTCCCTCCATTTTTTTGGGCTATAGCCAAGCGGTAAGGCAGCGGGTTTTGATCCCGTCATTCCCCAGGTTCGAATCCTGGTAGCCCAGTATTTTTAAAAGAGGCTGGGACAAAAGTCTCTGATTAATATTGTTTCGTAAAATCAGACAAGTAGAAAAGCCGTCAAATCAAGGGATAGATATCCTAGGTTTGACGGCTTTCTTCTATTTGGCTAGTTTTGTCCCAGCCTCTTTTTTTCTGACTTTCTTCAAAGATTAAATGTAACGAATTTCGCTTTAATTAACAATAAAATGGCTTAATTATGATATACTTGTTTCGTGCATGTTTAGAATTAGGAGGTGACTTTCATGCCCTTTGATTTATTATCGGACTTTGACTGGTCGCACTTGTGGACCTTTAGAACAGCTATCAATATTGTAGATATTATGATCGTAGCATTCTTTATCTATCAGTTGATTAAAATTGTCCGTGGTACAAGAGCGATTGAGTTGCTCAAAGGTATAGGGGTAATATTATTACTTAAATTATTTAGTGCCGTATTACAATTGAATACAACAGAATTCATCGTGAATTTTGTCATTCAATGGTCTGCTTTGGCTTTGATTATTATTTTCCAGCCAGAATTAAGACGTGGACTAGAGCATTTAGGTAGAGGTTCTGTATTTGGTAGAAGAAGGAAAAGTAATCCAAGTGAAGTCGTTGTAGAGGATTTGGCACAAGCTATTCAGTATATGAGTAAAAGACGGATTGGTGCATTGATTTCTATTGAAATGGAAAGTGGTTTGGATGAATATATTAAAACAGGTATATCGATTGGAGCAGATATTTCCTCTGAACTTTTGATCAATATTTTTATTCCAAATACACCATTACACGATGGTGCAGTCATTATCAAAGATTTCAAGGTTATGACTGCAGCGAGTTATTTACCATTATCTGAGAGTCCAGCGATTCCTAAAAAGCTAGGAACAAGGCATAGAGCTGCGATTGGACTATCGGAAGTTACGGATGCGATTACGTTAATTGTTTCTGAAGAAACCGGAGAGATTAGTATCGCCCGTGGCGGAAACCTCATTACTGAAATGAGTAGTAACGATGTTGTGAATTATTTAAATAAAGAATTAGTGATGAGTGAAAAAGAAAAAGAGACACAAGGACCGCTACAAAGAGTCATTGACTCCGTTCGGAAAGGGGTGTCTGGCAAATGAAATGGAACTTGGATAACAACTGGGTAACACGCTTCATTGCGCTGTTCTTTGCGATTTTATTGTTTTCATTTGTTTACTACGAAGAAGCTTCTAGAAATTTATCAACCAACCCAACAGATGGTGCCAGTATTACAAGTACCGAGGTTATTACAAATATGCCGATCGATATCAATGTTGATCGCGATCGCTATTTTGTAGCTGGAATACCAGAAACGGCAACGATTCGTCTGGAAGGACCGCAGGCGATATTAACGCAGACACTAGCTACTCAGAATTTTAATATCGTTACACCTGATTTAAATGAATTAGGTCCTGGGTCACATACGGTTCGCTTAGAAGCAGAAGGCATCAGTAGTCAATTAGATTATAGTATCAGTCCATCTGATTTTTCTTTAACAGTTGAAGAAAAAAGGGTTGAAGAACACGATGTGCGCGTTGAGTTCAATGACTCAACTCATTTAGCTGAAGGATATAGAGCAGGTACACCTGTTTTATCTTCTGAAAGAGTTCGAATTTCCGGAGCTGAGTCAACGATGGATGAGATTGCAGATGTAATGGTGGTTGTTGTACCAGAAGATAGTGGCGTGACAGATGATATAGATATGACTTTAAATGTTTTAGTTTTAAATGATATGGGAGATCCTTTGAATGTAAACATTGATCCTCAGCAAATTGACGTGACGATTCCTGTTGAAGGCACGCAAAGAACGGTTCCTATCGTTTTAAGAGAAACAGGGACAGTGGATGAAAATTACACTTATGCACTTGAAATTGCACAAGGAGAACCAGAAAATATCAAAGTAACGGGAGAAACAGATGCTCTGGAGGCGCTGAATAACTTCTCGGTAGAAGTAGATGTTTCAGGCATTACTGAATCAACGGTTCGAACAGTACCTTTGAAATTACCTGAGGATATCACGGAAACAGATCCTGAAGAGCTGGAAGTGTTGATTAGAGTGACAACAGGTGATGAGGAAGCTTCAACGGATGAAGGCACTTCAGAATAAAAAATCAGAGTTTTTGTGAATGAAAAGGAGACTATTAAACAATGGGAAAATATTTTGGAACAGATGGAGTAAGAGGAATTGCAAATGCAGAATTAACTCCAGAAATGGCTTTTAAGCTTGGTAGATATGGCGGCTATGTGCTAGCTCAACATACAGATGAAAAAAGACCACGCGTATTAGTCGGAAAAGATACTAGAGTATCTGGACGTATGCTAGAGTACTCATTGATTGCTGGATTACTTTCTGTAGGAGCGGAAGTCTTAAGACTTGGCGTATTGACGACTCCTGGGGTCTCATACTTAACGCGTCAACAAGGCGCAACTGCTGGTATTATGATCTCAGCTTCTCATAATCCAGTTCAAGATAATGGGATCAAGTTCTTTGGAGCAGACGGATTTAAGTTGTCTGACGATCAAGAACATGAAATCGAGGCATTGATTGACGCTGATGAAGATACTCTACCACGCCCAAGCGCAGATGGTTTAGGAACTTCTGAAGAGTACAAAGAAGGTATGCTGAAATATATCCAATTCTTGACACAAACAATCTCTGGCGATCTTTCTGGGATCCACGTTGCACTAGATGGTGCCAACGGAGCAGCTAGTCCCTTATTGAACCGCTTGTTTGCAGACTTGGATACAGAATTTGATGTAACGGGAGCTTCACCTGATGGATTAAACATCAATGACGGTGTCGGAAGTACACACCCAGAACATCTTGCAGAATTCTTACTTGAAAAAGGAGCGGATGTTGGATTATCTTTTGATGGCGATGGTGACCGTTTGATTGCTGTTGATGAATTAGGAAACATCGTAGATGGAGATAAAATTCTCTATATTTGTGGTAAATACATGCATGACGAAGGACGGTTAAAGAAAAACACGATCGTCTCTACAGTTATGAGTAATATTGGTTTTTATAAAGCGATTGAAGAACATGATTTAGAATCTGTCAAAACAAAAGTCGGAGACCGTTATGTAGTAGAAGAAATGCTTAAAAATGGTTACAACTTGGGTGGAGAACAATCAGGACATGTTGTGTTCCTTGATTATCATACAACAGGTGATGGATTACTAACGGGTGTTCAATTACTAAACGTTATGAAACAAACTGGTAAAAAATTGTCTGAATTAGCGGAAGAAGTCGTTACGTATCCACAAAAACTAGTGAATATTCCTGTTACGGACAAACACAATGTAATGGACAATAGTGCAATTAAAACAATTATTGAAGAAGTCGAAGCTGAGATGGCTGGAAATGGACGTGTACTCGTTCGTCCTAGTGGAACAGAATCCTTGCTACGAGTTATGGCAGAAGCAGAGACTGAAGAAGCTGTAGTCAACTATGTAGAACGTATCGCCAACGTTGTACGTGAAGAGCTTGGAACGAACTAATTCAAGTTAAACAATAAAAGGTCGAAGCATTTGCTTCGGCCTTTTTTGTTTAACTTGTTATAGCGAAGAAACAAAACAATCGGTATAATAAAAAACAAAATGAGTCGTCAATCGAAAGAAGGCAGAAAAAGTGATAGAGTTAGACAATCTTTATGCGAAACTGACAAGAGTGAAAGAGGCGTTGACTGTTAACCATAAGCATTTAAACCAGTGCATGCGGGCAAAATCAGATGCAAAGCGAGTATACGAATCTTTTACAGAATCATCAAAACATTATCCAAAGCAACAGTTTAAACGTTTCTTGACCAGTTTGATTGGTAGAGAAGGACAATACATAGAAAAAACAGAGCAATCTAGAGCCAAAGCCTACAAACAACTAAATGATTGTACCGAGGCATTGGAACAAGCCTATTTAGAACAAGAGCGCTTGGAAAATGAACGTCGTCAATTGACGACGCAATTGCATGCACTAAAGCAGCAATTGAATAAGACAAGTAATACTTATAGAGAAGAAGTAATGGAAGCGTTCAGTGAGAGAAAGCAGTGGGGAGAGACGTGTGAAGAGATTGATGAAGCTTTTTCCATTGGGCAAAAGATTTTAAGATATATAGACGAAGCGATAGATGCTTTAGATTCTGCAAAGTCCTGGTCAACAGTCGATATGCTTGGAGGAGGATTCTTAACAGATGTGGTTAAATATGATCATATCGATAAAGCAGAGTCCATTATGCAAAAAGTAGAAGTTGGTTTGATGCGTTACCAAGAAGAATTGAAAGATGTTTCTTATGGTTGGGGTAGTGGATACGAATATCTTTCGAATAGTCATCGTTTAATGGATTTTATGCTGGACAATATCTTTACAGATGTTAGTAACTACAATAAAATCCAAGATAATTTATCGAGTCTTGAAAATCTATTAAATCAAATCACAACTTCTCAACATCGACTCAGTGCGCTTAGAAAACAGGTCGAAAAAGAGATAGAACAATCACTAGACTTATATGATCTCAATAAAAATCAGTCTTAAGCATGATAGAATTGTCCGAATGGCTCTAGTAAAATAAAGATACAGTTAAACAAGGACAGTATGCCAAAGGATGAATTTGATGATGGATAAAGAAACTCGTATGTTGTTAGAAATAATTGAACACGGTAAAAAAGAGTGTCAGTTAACGGCGTTTATTTTGCTTTTAGAGAAAAGTGAAACTCAAGTAGACTGGTCTTACGAAGTTTGGGACACATTGCTTTCAGGTTTGAAATCATCCGATCTTTACGAGAAGACAGGTGCAAGTCAGCTCTTATGCTACTTATCCATCAGCGATCCTGAATGCAGAATATTACATAGTTTTCAGGATATTTGGAAGTGTACATATGTGCCCAATCAAGATCTTGCTGAAAATGCCCTACGTGCGACCTGGAGAATGGGGTTAGCGGGTCCAGAACAAAGATCTATTTTACTTCAAGCTTATGAAAAACGGTTTATGGTGTTATGTGGATCTGAAGATAAAGTAGACCAGTCGATTTGTTGGACGATTTTGGAAAACCTCGAACTATTGAATAAACAACTACCAGATAGGTCGACGAGTACTTTAGTAAATCAACTAAGCAATTTAATAGTAGCGAATAAAAGTATCACAGGTACAAATAAATTGATTTGAAATTGGAGGGTATAAGATGTTACCAGTAGGAGAAATCAGAAGGTTGGCCAGACAGACGTTACAAGGTAGATGGAAAGATGCGGCTTTATTAAATGTGATACCAGTATTGATTGGGCTATTAATTGTCGGTGGATCAACTGCATTATTCAGTTTCTTCAATCCAGATTTTTTTGGAAATAACCTGGTATTCGGAGGAGACCCTGATATTAATGCAACTTTCAGTTTGAATATTAGAGAAATCATGTCAAATATTCTAACAATACTATTTGCTACAAGTGTCTCTTATACACTATTAGATATGGTACGTTATCCTGACTACGAAATAGATCCTTTAAAAGATTCGCTACAAGTCTTTAGGAAAGGCTACACACTTCCTATTATTGTATTATATATTCTTCAAAGTGTATTTACTTTTCTATGGTCTCTACTTTTTATTATACCGGGAGTTGTTAAAGCTTACGCTTACGAATTGTCTTATTATATTTATAAAGATGCTACAGAGAGTGGGCACTACCTTTCACCTACGGACTGTATCACACGTAGTAGAGAACTGATGGACGGTCATAAAGGAAGATTGTTTATTTTAGAATTGAGTTTTACTGGATGGCATTTTGTTGGAGCATTCACGTTAGGCTTGGGGTATCTTTTCATCACACCTTATATTGAAACCTCAAAAGCCATTTTCTACGAAGACCTTCTTCGCTCAAGATAAGAATAGAGAAGTCGATTAGCGAATGGAAGCCAATTTGCTGATTGACTTCTTTTTATAACAGTGATATGATTACTCCAATTAATGTAAACACATTCAAAATAGAAAGGAATGGACTCATTGAAAAAATTATTTTTGAACATGAATAAAGGTTGCTGTTGTACATGTTGCACAGTTTATTCTTCATGCCCTCAAAAATATTTTATCAAAATCGATGAGCCTATCCAGATACGCCAGTAAATCCCGGGAAATTCAGGACCTTGCAAACCAGGATAAGATGAATCTATCCGATTTTAATAAAGTAGTGAGCGCGCATGAGGCATAGCCTTGTGCGCTTTTTTGATTATACAGAGACTTTACTGAAGGAGCGTGGAAAATGATTTACCAAAGTATAACAGAGTTGATTGGACAAACCCCTATGCTTGAAATAAGAGGATATGATATCCCGGATGGTTCAAGAATTCTAGCAAAACTAGAAATGTTTAATCCCGGTGGAAGTATCAAAGATCGCTTAGGTCAAAAGTTGATAGAAGCAGCGTTGCAGTCTGGCGAAATCAACAACAAAACGACAATCATCGAACCAACTGCCGGAAACACTGGTATTGGACTAGCATTAGCAGCATTGTCTTATGGTTTGCCGACACTATTTGTTGTTCCCGAAAAGTTTAGTCAGGAAAAGCAACAATTGATGAAAGCGTTAGGAGCTGAAATTGTCCATACTCCTACAGAAGAAGGAATGAAAGGGGCTATAAAAAAAGCGAAAGACTTAAAAGATAGACATCCAAATGCTTATCTTCCTTTGCAATTTGAGAACGAACGCAATCCGGAGACCTACTATGAAACGCTTGGGCCGGAGCTGATAGCCGACTTAGACAATCACTATCCAGACTCTTTTGTGGCTGGCGCAGGTAGTGGAGGAACATTCAGTGGTGTCGCCAAATATCTGAAGGAGTACAATCCGGATATTCGGACTGTTGTTGTAGAGCCAGAGGGTTCGATTTTGGGCGGTGGGCAGCCAGGGCCTCATGAAACAGAAGGCATAGGAATGGAGTTCATTCCGGTTTTTATGAAAAAAGAATGGATCGATCTGGTTTACACGATTTCAGATAAAGAAGCTTTTTTATACACAGAAGAATTAGCTAAGCGAAATGGTCTGTTCGTTGGGAGTTCTAGTGGTGCAGCTTTTGCGGGTGCATTAAAAGAAGTGAAGCGATTACCAGCAGGAAGTACAGTCGTAACGATTTTTCCAGACAGTAGTGAGCGATATTTATCAAAAAACATTTATAAAGGAGTTCAATCATAATGAGAATGAAAACAACGTACATTCACGGTGGTATTAGTCATGACGAGGCGACGGGGTCAGTAAACGTACCCATTCACCAGACATCTACTTATAAGCAAGAAAAAGTAGGCGTTCATAAAGGATACGAATACTCTAGAACGGGGAATCCAACCCGAGCAGCTCTTGAAATGCTTATTGCTGATATGGAAGGTGGGGTTCGTGGATTTGCTTTTGCATCTGGTTCAGCCGGAACACATACGATATTTTCACTTTTTTCAAAAGGAGATCATATCATTGTTGGAGACGATGTCTACGGGGGAACGTATCGACTGATGGATAAAATTCTGAAAAGATTAGGATTAACGTTCACCATTGTTGATACGAGCAAGATTGAATTGGTAGAAAAAGCCATCCAAAAACAGACTAAGGCGATTTTTCTAGAAACACCAACCAATCCATTGTTAAAAATAACTGATATTGCAGCAGTTGCGAAAATTGCGAAAAAACATCAGTTGATCTCAATTGTAGACAATACCTTTGCGACACCTTATCATCAAAAACCACTGGAACTTGGTGCTTCTATTGTGCTACATAGCGCATCCAAATATTTAGGAGGACACAGTGATGTCGTAGCCGGACTGGTCACGACGAATGATGATAAATTAGCCGAAGAACTCGGATTTCTCCAAAATGCAATCGGCGGTATACTAGGACCACAAGATAGTTGGATCATTCAAAGAGGGATTAAAACTCTAGCTATTAGGATGGATGCACATGAAGCAAACGCCAAGAAAATTGTGCAGTATCTAGATAAACATCCTCAAGTAGCGAAAGTTTACTACCCCGGACTCGCTTCCCATCCAGGTCATGAAATTGCTAAAAAACAGACAACTGGCTTCGGTGGAATGATTTCATTTGAATTAGTTGAAGGATTTTCTGCTAAGGCATTCGTTGAGAAGTTAACATTGATTACTCTGGCAGAAAGCTTAGGGGCTGTAGAGAGTTTGATCGAGATTCCGGCATTGATGACACATGGTTCGATTCCAAAAGAAGAAAGATTGAAATCTGGTATTAAAGATGAATTAATTAGATTGTCTGTCGGAATCGAAGATGTAGAAGATTTAATTGAAGACTTAGATATGGGCTTTTCTCATGTTCAAAATCAGTAGGTAGAAGGAGCGCATATGGAGTCCTTTAAAGAATTGATTCAAACATATAAGAGACAAGATCCAGCTGCGAGAACTCATCTTGAAGTCTTCTTAACGTATCCAGGACTATGGGCAACCATTTATTATAGAATCGCTCACTTTCTGTTCAAAAAGAATCTGAAGTTACTTGCCAGAATCGTCTCAACATTCGCTCGATTTCTAACAGGAATAGAGATCCATCCAGGTGCGGTTATTGGTAAACGATTATTTATTGACCATGGAATGGGTATCGTCATTGGAGAAACAGCAGAAATCGGAGACGACGTACAGATGTTTCATGGCGTAACACTCGGTGGTCGTGGAAACGAAACAGGAAAAAGGCATCCGACGATTGGCCATCATGTTCTTTTATCGGCTCACGTACAAGTGATTGGGAATGTAACGATTGGAGATTACACCAAGATTGGTGCTAGTGCGGTTGTCTTGAAAGATATTCCTACTGGGGTTACAGCTGTCGGGATACCTGCTCAAATTGTCAAAAGAGCACCTATCATCAGTAGTGAAATAAGAGAGGAAGAGAAAAGTGGGTAGAGAATTCTTAGAAGTGTTTTCTGAATGGGCGGAAGCTTACGATACATTCGTTGAAGGAAATGATATTCAGTATAAAGCTGTTTTTAGGAACTACGAACAGATATTGGAAGAAATCGTAGCTAGAAGTGGAGATAAAGTACTTGAATTTGGTATTGGTACAGGCAATTTAACGCAAAAACTAATAGATGCTGATAAGCAAGTATTTGCAGTAGAGCCCTCAGCGCAAATGCGAGAACGAGCGAAAGAAAAATTGCCAGAAGGCTTTGCTGTTTATGATGGAGACATGCAGCAGTACCCTACTCCAAATGAAACAATTGATACGGTTGTCAGTTCTTATGTCTTTCACCATTTGACTGATAATGAAAAGCGTGATGTTCTTAAACAATATATTCAGCTACTTCCAAAAGGTGGAAAAGTCGTGTTTGCGGATACCTTATTTATATCGAAAGCAGCTTACCAATTAAAGATTGAAGAAGCATCAAATCTAGGGTATGCTGAACTGGTAGATGATTTGAGAAGAGAATACTATCCACTGCTGAAACAGGTTCAAATGGCATTTGAAGAAGCTGGTTTTGTAGAGGTATCTTTCCAGCAGATGAATGAGTATGTCTGGATAATGGAAGGAACAAAAACTAAGTCTTAATCTATTCAGCAAAATCAATAGTCAATTACGAAAGTAAAGAGTAAAAAGGAGATCAATATTATGGTAGAAAAAAGAATGAACGTTGAAAGTTTTAACTTGGATCACAATAAAGTTATTGCACCATATGTAAGAGTCGCAGATCGCAAAACGGGTGCGAATGGGGATGTCATTGTTAAATATGATGTCCGCTTCTCACAGCCAAATAAAGAGCATATGGATATGATGGCGGTTCACTCGCTGGAGCATTTGACTGCGGAACATATTCGCAATCATGCAGATTATGTGATTGATTTTGGTCCAATGGGATGCCAGACAGGTTTTTATCTAACCGTAATCAACCACGAGAATTACGATGAGATTTTAGATTTACTGAAACGTACAATGGAAGATATTCTAGAAGCTGACGAAGTACCGGCTAGTAACGAAAAACAATGTGGCTGGGCTGCACACCATACCTTAGAAGGTGCTAAAGAAGTTGCACGCGAATTCTTGTCTAAACAACAAGAGTGGCACATTGTCTTTGCGGAAGATGCAAAGTAATAAAATGTTTCAAGAGATGGTCCAAAAGGATCATCTCTTTTTTTCTTTTGAACATGCTATAATAAATTAAAAATCGTTAAGGGGAGAATAAAATGACAAATTCATACATGAATTTAAATGAGCGATTATTAAAGACTTACGATGGTACGTTATCGAAAAACGGGGTATCTGGCAAACGAATAGCAGAACGCTTATCTGAGCTAGCTAATATTGGTTTGACGGAAGAAGAAGGCTCTAGACGTCCTGGTTTTTCTTTTCTTGAAAGAGAAGCTAAGGATAAAGTGATTGGATGGATGAAGGAAGCTGGGTTACTAGTTACCGAAGATGGGGCGGGGAACATCTTTGGGAGATTAGAAGGTAAAAAGAAAGAAAACCCAGCTGTCTTAAGTGGTTCTCATGTGGACACCGTACCAAATGGGGGACATTTTGACGGAACGATTGGTGTCTTAGCCTCTCTTGAAGTCGCTCAGGCATGGAAAGATACAGGATATACTCCTGAGAAACCATATGAAGTAGTCATATTTACCGATGAAGAAGGTTCTAGATTTAATGGTGGATTAACCGGTAGCGAAGCAATGGTAGGCGATACAGATATGGAGAAAACGCTCCTACGAAGAGATTATGATGGTCGTTTATTTGAAGATGTCATCCAAGATGTTGGCCTGACTGTTCAAGGATATCAAGATGCAAAAAGAGACTTATCGGAAATTGAGACTTTCGTAGAAGTGCATATCGAACAAGGAAAGAAACTGGAGAAAGCAGGGCTTCCTTGTGGTGTTGTAACGGGAATAGCAGGACCGTATTGGTTGAAAGTAACGTTTGAGGGACTTGCAGGACACGCTGGAAACACACCAATGGACGACCGGAAAGATGCCTTAGTTGCGTCTAGTGCATTTATACAAGAAGTCAGCAGACTACCACGCACAGTCAATAATTCAGCTGTAGCAACCGTCGGGAATATCCAAGTTAAGCCGAATGGCACAAATGTCATTCCTGGAGAAGTGATTTTATATATCGATATCAGAGATATACAATTTGACTCAAGAGCAGAACTGATCGATAAGATAATCGAAGCAGGAAAAACAATAGAAGCGAACACTGGTGTGAACTTTGATCATGAAACGGTACACGATGTTGCCCCTTCTCCAGTGCCAGAAAATTTACAGCAGCAATTATCTGAGAGTTGTCGGGCTAATGGTATAGAGCCGTTTGAGCTTTCCAGTGGTGCAGGACACGATGCGATGATTTTAGGACGTCATATTCCTTCGGCGATGCTGTTTATTCAGAGTAAAGATGGAATCAGTCATAATCCGAAAGAATGGTCTGAATTATCTGATTGTATTCAGACGATTCATGTATTGAAACACTATATTGAAAGCTTACAAAACGCCTAACAAAAAAGACGAAATCTCTTGAGTTGAGATTTCGTCTTTTCATTTATATAGATTTATTATCCACGGTTTCGTCCGTTCCCACTGAAAATCAGTACGAGACGCAAGACACTTAAGAATGAAGCAATAGCCGCAGCAACATACGTTAAAGCCGCAGCGTTCAAGACTTTACGTGCTTGAGGGATTTCTTCTCTACTGAGTAATCCTTGAGTTTCAAGAACTTGAATCGCACGATTTGAAGCGTTGAACTCTACTGGTAAAGTAACCAGTTGGAATAGTAAAGTCAGAGAAAATAGTAGAATACCGATATTAACAAACATTCCGCCAGCTTCACCCAAAAAGAATCCTAAAAATAAAATGGGAAAAGCTGCAGTTTGTCCAAAGTTGGTTACCGGTACAAGTGCTGCACGTAGTCTTAGTGGACCATAGTCGTCACGATCTTGTAAAGCATGCCCCGCTTCATGAGCTGCTACACCGATTGCGGCAACGGATCTGGAATTTCTTGTCGTATCAGACAAGCGCAAAACGTTTTCTTGAGCATTATAATGGTCCGTTAAGTTACCACGGATACCTTCCAAACGAACATCTTGAAGATGCGCAACATCTAGTATTTTACGGCAAACTTCTGAAGCCGTAAAGCCGTTCTTACTATTGACCTCACCGTATTTACGGTAAGTGGATTGAACATACATACTTGCAAAACCTGAAATAACCATACCGATAATAATTAAAATAAATGTGTTATCCCAATAGAAAAATGGAAGAAATGGCATGATAGTGACCTCCTAATCAGTCGTTTATTTTATCGTTTATTTGTTTTTTAATAACTCCATTATACCATAATAAAACATATGTTTCAGTGATATCATCGGAATAGTTATGATGATTTTGTGAAGAATAATTAAAATAGTTTCAAAAAAAATTTCTCTAAACGATTGCTAACATAGTGTTAAAAGTGCAGAGTTAGGCTAAATGATAGAACGTTAAGAAAAATGAGTATTAAATGAGCTTTTAAGGCTGGTATAAAAGATAAAGGAGTCGTTCAATGCAGGCATTGATTATTTTAGATGCGCAAAAAGGTCTTTTAAAGATGAAAGATTTTAGTAAAGAAATAGAGCATATTCATACGCTCATAGATGATTTCAAACAAAGGGATCAGATTGTGATCTCAACAAGACATATCCTTGAGCGCTCGGATTCTATATTTGATCCTAATTCCGTTGATAGTGAACTAGAAGAGACGATCGGAAAACAAAGTATGGAGATTGTAGAAAAATAAGCACGCCACTACAAACATACCTGGAGTTAAATAAGGTTACACATTTATTTGTAGTCGGCTTTAATGCAGAGTATTGCTGCTTATTCACTTCGATAGCAGGGGTAGATAGAGGTTATAAAGTCACTTATATAGAAGACGCTTCGGGCACGGTGAATGATGAAGATACATATGAAATGAAAGGTCTCGATATTGTTGATTTCGTTGGAAGTGTTTTAGATTGATCCGGAACCGTAGAAGTTTTGTATATGGAAGAGTATAAAGAACGATATTGTCTTTGAAAGGGTAATTTTAGAAGGTGAGCACATGAAAAACGATAAAGCAAAATACAAAAAAGGCGCTTTAATATTTGAGGTGGGTGTAATGAGTTTTTTCGTCTTGAACATGATAGCTAGCGCAATGGGGACGAATCTCTCAGATCCAATCGTTCAAATTCTAGAAAGTATCTTTGGATAAATCCTTAATGAAAGACTTAACGCCTAAGTGACTATTCAGAGGGCGTTTTTATTTTGATTCTATTTTTACTAAATTTACTTGTTTATTTTTACTAAAAGGCTTACAATGTAAATAAATACAGTTGAAAGTGGGAGTGGCATGGAGACGAAACAATTATTAAGCGGATTCAAGAATGTATTTGAAAAGGACGGAGAACGTGTATTTTTTTCTCCCGGAAGAATTAATTTAATTGGAGAGCATACAGATTATAATGGAGGGAAAGTTTTTCCTTGCGCGATTACAATGGGCACATATGCAGTGGTATCTATGAGAGAAGATCAATCTGTAGCCGCTTATTCAGCGAACTTTCCAGATGACGGCATCATGTATTTTGACTTAACCGATATTTCATATAAAAAAGAAGACAAATGGACGAATTATTTAAAAGGTATGACTCAATACATCCAAGAAAATTATGGCTCATTACCTAACGGATTTGACATTTATATTAATGGAAACATCCCAAATGGCGCATCATTATCTTCTTCTGCGTCACTAGAACTCCTGACAGGTGTAGTGATCAGAGAAGTATTCAACTTAGACATTGAACAGCTTGATTTAGTTAAGCTGGGTATGAAAACAGAAAACCAGTTTATGGGGTTAAACTCAGGAATTCTGGACCAGTTTGCAGTCGGGATGGCTAAAAAATCTCACGCCATGTTACTGGATACTAATACGCTAGAATACGAGCAAGTACCCGTAGACTTACCCGATCATAAAATCCTGATCATGAATTCGATGACACGAAGAGAACTTGTCGATTCAGAGTACAATCTAAGAAGAAGCCAATGTGAGGAAGCTCTTGAAAAACTACAGACGGTTTTAGAAATTTCTTCATTAGGTGAACTATCAGAACAAGAATTTGAAGAAAACAAACACGTCATTGGTGAAGATGTACTTGTTCGTAGAGCCAAACATGCAGTTTATGAAAACAAAAGAACAGAGCGAGCAGCTGATGCCTTAAAATCAGGAGATTTAAAGACTTTTGGTCAACTGATGAACGAGTCGCATACTTCTTTACATGAAGACTATGAAGTGACAGTTAAAGAAACGGATTTATTAGTGAAATTAGCATGGAAGCAACCAGGTGTTGTGGGCGCTAGAATGACAGGTGGCGGATTTGGTGGATGCTGTATTGCCATCGTAGAACAGGATGCAGTAGAAACCTTTATTGAACAAGTTGAGAAAGCGTATGAAGAAGAGATTGGACATCCGGGCGAGGTCTATATAGCAGAAACAGCGGATGGAACAAAGGAATGGGATCTTGTATGACAGACGTGACTTCAAAAAAGTTGGAAAAACAGTCAATCGACCAGACGATTGTTTCATTTATAAAGTATTATCAGACAAATCATAAAATCGATCCGCTAGATAGCATTTACTTTACGAATAAGATAGTAGAGCTGTTAGGTAAAAAAGAGCTGAAACCAGTTGAAGTACAAGCGGTTTCCGATCCATTAACTTTACTGGATCAAATGATTGAATATGCTATAGGCCAGAACGTGATCAAAGATACACTATCTGAAAAAGACATCTTGGAATCGAAAATTATGGATGTGATCGTACCAAGACCTTCAGAAGTAAACCGTGCTTTTTGGGATCGATATAAAGACAGTAAACAAGAAGCGACCGATTACTTTTACAAACTCAGTAAAGACAGTAATTACATTAAAACACGAGAAATCGCTAAGAACATAGAATACAGACATGCAACAGAGTATGGAGAAATTGAGATTACAATCAACCTTTCCAAACCAGAAAAAGATCCAAAAAAAATTGCACTAGCAAAAACAGAGAAATCAGACTATCCAGTGAATCTACTATGTGTAGAAAACGAAGGATATGCAGGTAATGCAAATCACCCTGGAAGAACCAATCACCGAATTGTTCGATTGGACGTTGCAGGTGAACCTTGGGGATACCAATACTCTCCTTATTTGTACTACAATGAGCACGCGATATTCCTTTCTGAAGAACACCGGGCGATGAATGTTGGAGAAAAAGCAATTCGAAACTTACTCGATATTTTAACGACTTTCCCGCATTATTTTGTAGGGTCTAACGCTGGATTACCAATTGTTGGAGGATCCATTCTCTCTCATGATCACTATCAAGGTGGAAGACATACTTTTGCGCTGGAACGTGCTGAAATGGAGCAAACATTTAAATTGAAGGATCTGCCGCAAGTAACAGCAGGAATCGTTAAATGGCCGATGTCCGTTGTCCGTATCCAAAGTACGGATAAGCAGTCTATGGAAAAAGCAGCTAAGAAAATCATGACAGCATGGGGATCGTATGAAGACCATTCAGTGGATATTGTTTCTTTCACAGGTCAGACACCACACAATGCGATTACACCTATTGCCAGAATGAGGGGGAATCAATTTGAACTGGATCTGGTACTCAGAAATAATCGAACATCTGAAACTTATCCAGATGGTATTTTCCATCCGCATCAATCAGTACAGCACATCAAGAAAGAAAATATTGGCTTGATAGAAGTTATGGGTTTGGCTATTTTACCACCAAGACTTGAAAGAGAATTAGCTGAAGTACAGAACTATCTTATAGGACAAGATGCAACTGTAGAAAAGATCCATCAGGAATGGGCAGAGCAGCTTAAAGAAGAGCATGGAGAGTTGAACGAAACGACGGCTAATGAAGTGATACAATCCGCAGTTGGAGATGTATTCTTACAAGTTCTAAAAGACGCGGGTGTATTTAAACGAGATCAGGCTGGAAAAGAGGCATTTAACCGTTTCGCTGAGACGTTGAAAACGGTATAATATATAGATGATAACGTTTGCTTAAAGAGGTTATTTAATAGAGGAGGAAGTAGGTTGAAATTAACTACAAAAGCATTTGGATTTTATTTGAATCAAGAGATAACGGAATACACAATGACAAATACAAAGGGTGTGTCTCTTTCGGCGATTCCTTACGGTGCGATTGTAACTAAAATCGTGACACCGGATAAAAGTGGAAAAACAGCAGATATTACATTAAATGTTGAAACCTTAGAAGACATACTTGCCCACCGACCTTTTTATGGTGCAACAATTGGTAGAGTGGCTGGACGTATAACAGATGGTCAATACGAGGTAGACGGTACGCAAGTTCAGTTGGATGTGAACGAAAAAGGGAACCTGTTACATGGTGGACCGGCAGGACTGGACACCAAACTTTTTGACGTAGAAACAAAAGAAGCATCGGATTCGATCAGCTTGGTATTCTCTTACAAGAGTTTATCTGGAGAAGAAGGCTTTCCAGGGAATCTGGATGTGAGCGTTGAATACACGTTGAATGAGAACGATGAATGGACGATTGCTTATACAGCAAATACGGACAAGACGACTTTGTTTAATCCAACCAATCATATTTATTTTAATTTGAATGGCGATATTCATCAGCCTATACTAAATCACGAACTTCAGTTAAAAAGCACTAAACATGGGACACTTGGCGACCGGAATTTGCCAACAGGACAACTGGAAGACTCTAAAGGAACCCCGTTTGATTTTTCTGAACCGAAAGTTCTCGAAGAAGCAGTATTATCAAACGAACCTCAAATCAAATCACTGTCAGGACTTGATCATCCATTTGTACTGGATCAGACAGTAGAAGGACCTCAAGCCATCTTGACAGAAAGCCAAAGTGGTCGTAAAGTGGAAATGTATACAGAAGAACAAAGCGTGGTTATTTTCACACATAACGCTGAAATGGATACTTATACGATTAAGGGAAGACCGGCTCCTCAATATGCCGGAATCACACTGGAGACACAAGCATTACCGGATGCTGTAAATCAGGAAGGTTTCGGGAACATCGTCTTACGTCCAGAAGAAACGTATCAGTCTAAGACAACCTATCGTTTCAGTACTATGAAATAATCGAATAAAAATAAAAAAGGTGCTCTTTTGAGCATCTTTTTGTACAATAGGTAAGATAAGGGAGGAGGGGTAAGGATATGGCGACATTAAAAGATATAGCTGAAAAGGCAGAAGTTTCTACTTCGACCGTTTCCAGAGTATTGAATTATGATCCAACACTTTCAGTAGGAGATGAGACGAAAAAAAGAATTTTCGAAGCTGCTGAAGAATTGGAATACAAGAATCACCGTAAGAAAATCACTCAGAAAAAGTATAAAGTTGCGATTGTAAACTGGTATACCGAAGAAGAGGAACTGAACGATCTATATTACTTATCCATTCGTCTGGGAGCAGAACAACAAGCACAGTTAATGGATTACGAAATCGTACGCGTTTATCATAGAGAAGAAGAAAAAATGGAGAGCGACTTGGCAGGGATTCTAGCAATCGGTAAGTTCAGTCCTACTCAAGTTAAAAAGCTGAGACAACAAGCCCCATATGTTTGCTTCGTAGATTATATACCTGATGACCGTGCAGACGATACGGTTTTGATCGATTTCAAGGAAGCGATGCGCCAAAACATTGATTATTTGATTCAAACGGGACATAAAAAAATTGGATTTATAGCGGGAGAAGAGTCTTATAGTGATTTTTCCGGTACGTGGACAGACCCAAGAACGAATCATGTAAAAAATTACCTTAAGAAAAAGCAACTCTATAACGAGCAGTACTTTTTCAAAGGCGCTTTTCGAGTACAAGATGGCAAAGACAATATGGAGAAAGCCATCACAAAACTAGGTAAAGAAAATCTTCCTTCTGCATTTATTGCGGCGAATGACGCGATTGCAATCGGGTGTCTGAAGGCTCTTTATGAGCATCAAATCAGAGTTCCTGAGGAAGTGAGCATTATAGGATTCAACGATATCTCAACTGCAAAATACATAACGCCGTCTTTGACTACAGTTAAGGTATATACAGAAGAGATGGGACGTAGTGGCATTCAGCTTTTACATGAAAGAATACAAGAAGATAGAGAAGCAATCAAAAGTGTTACAGTCAGTACAAAATTGATCAAAAGAGACAGCGCGTAAAAAAGGTTTACTAGAGTGGATTAAGACTCTAGTAAACCTTTCCTTATTGTTAGAGTTCGAATGCGTTAACTTGCGGTTGGTACCCTAATTTAACTCTAGCTTGATCGATATCTAGTCTAGGGAATGTATTATTGGAAACGCCGTTTACAAGTAAATAAGGTTCTTCCAGTTCGGCTTTCAAACAGCAGTCAATGAGGTGATTCATATCTTTATAGGAAAAGTAAGATCCTCTTGAATACAAATCTGCTTCCGGATCCACACCTTCTCCTGGAGACTTGTAATCACCTATACGAATGCCAATGGACTCAATACCCTTTTTAAAAGCATAATAGCTAGCTAGACCTTCCAGAAAAACTTTCGATACTCCATAAAGATCATCCGGTCTGATTGGATCAGATGTTTTAACTTGGACATTTTTTGGGTAGGCATCACTTGCGTGAATTGAGCTAGCGAAGATAATGCGCTTCACACTCTCGGTTTTCTCTGCGGTTTGATAGAGATTTTGAGGAAGCTTGTAATTCAAGTCCAGTAATCCTTCGTAAAAGTTGGCTTCCGCATCAGGGTTTCCGGCTAATTGAATGACATAATCCACACCATCTAAAACATTTTCCCAGTTTTCTAAGATCGTTAGATCTTCTTCAATCATTTTTGAACCTTCTTTTAATTCACTTGGAAAATCTGAAAAATCAACATCAGCAAGAACCAAATCATAATCTGTTTTTAAGTGCTTCACTAAATTTGTTCCAATTGTGCCAGTAGCACCTGTGATTAAAATTCTAGTCATAAATTTTCTCCTTTTATGATTGATTTAAGTAAGGTGGTTAATAAGGTTCAGTTAATAGTACAAAATCAGCCTACCTTCGAATGGGTAAAAGGTAGGCTGATTTTATTGTTTGGCTACTTGTCTTAGTGCTTGTCTTTATCTTCGATGGCCTTACCGTAAGTTTCGTGGCCTTTGCCTTCAACTTTTTGAGTTTTACCTTCAACTTGCTTACCTTTATCATCGGTCATTTTACCGTATTGATCTTTTGCTTCACCAACGACTTTATCTTTAGCGCCTTTAAGTTTACTTTTCATGCTATCTTTGTTATCTGCCATAATCAAAAAACTCCTTTCAATTTATAAAACTAATAAAACGGTTACCCATTACTACAATACAATTATAAGAGGATTTGTTCGATAATACAAAGAATACGCTTATGAACAGTACCTCATTAGTTTCTCGGATAGCATAAATATGCTAAACTAGACTAAAGAAAAGGAATTCAGCAAGGAGAGACCAAATGCGCATTCTAGCAATGGATACATCTAATCAATCAATGACTGTTGCCGTAGTAGAAAACGGCATAACAGTAGCAGAACAAACCACGAATGTTAAAAGAAATCATAGTATACAGCTCATGCCAGCAGTGCAAAGAGTCATACAAGATGCTGACATGAAGATTGAAGAAATAGATAGGGTCGTCGTCGCTAAAGGACCCGGTTCTTATACTGGAGTCCGAATAGCGGTTACGGTAGCCAAAACACTTGCTTGGACAAGAGAAATAGAACTTGTAGGTGTGTCTAGCTTAAAAGTATTAGCTGGAAACGCGTCTCGGGGGACAGAAGCTTTGGTCGTTCCGATCATGGACGCTAGAAGAGGAAACATCTATACCGGCCTTTACCGCTTTGTAAACGGAAAGTTAGAACAACTTGAAAAAGACCAGCACGTCTTTGCAGAAACATGGGTCAATAGGCTTCTAGAAAGAAAAGAGCCTGTTATAATTGTTGGAACAGATTCAGAAAAACACCGAGAAGTATTCCAGAAGTCTTTAAAAGACCGTCTATTAGTCTTACCAGAATTTCAGCAATTACCAAGAGCTAGCGTGCTTGCATGGATTGGAGCGGAAGAAGAACCGGTTGACGTTCATACATTTGTACCTGAATACACGAAATTAACAGAAGCAGAAGAAAAATGGAATGAGGCAAATCCTGATAACAAAGGGGGAAGCTTGGTTGAAAAATATTAAACAATGGTTGACCGATAGATTACCTGCACATAAAGAACCGCTTCCTGAACCAATAGCGGAGCGTATCAGGTTAGAGCATCCTTTCTTTGCGTTAAACGACGAACAGTTTTTAAGTGTTAAAATCGCTACAGAAGAGCACATTGACGATATTCTCTTGATTGAGCGTCGGTGCTATGATGGGCACACGCCCTGGAATCGAGCAGCGCTGTTTCACGAGATACGGTACAATAAAAATGCTTTTTATATGGTCGTGACGGATCAAAAAGAACCAGTCGCTTTCCTTGGATCATGGTTTGTCTCAAGAGAGGCTCATATCACGAATATCGCGACAATTCCTGCGTATGAGGGTAGAGGAATAGCCACTTTTTTGATTGAAGAATTGAAACAGATTGCGATTTCTGAAAAAATGGATAAAATCAGCCTAGAGGTCCGAGTATCAAATATTCGAGCACAAAGTCTGTATAGTAAAATGCAATTTGCGAATGGGCGAGTTAAAAAAGGGTACTATGCAAATGATAGAGAAGATGCACTGGAAATGACAATGATGTTAGCCAGTAACTGACCGAAACAGACATGAGGAGCAAACATGATGGAGATGAATCAATCAAATCTAGTTTATCGTTTTCTGGAGCATCAGGAAGATATTGCAGAAACATTGCACGCTTTATCAGAGGAAAGTTTTGCGTTTGGATCCCCGTGGACGATTGACCAATTTGAGGCTACTTTTGAACAGTCCAATCTATTCTATTTACTTGTTGAATATGAAGGGGAACTCATTGGATTTCTGGGAGGTTCTAAGGTACACCTAGAAGCTGAAGTATATACGATCGTAATCAAAACGGACTTTAAGCGAAATGGTATCGCCACTCAATTGTTGCAAGAAACCAATAAGAGATTACGAGAAGAAAACGTAACAGAACTATTTTTAGAGGTGCGGATATCGAATGAACCAGCAATCTTACTGTATAAAAAATCTGGATTTGTTCCTGTTGGTGTTCGATCAGACTATTACTCAAATCCGCGAGAAGATGCTGTTGTATTGAAATGTGAACTATGAAAGTGAGCGTACTAGAATGAAAAGAATTTTAGCAATAGAAACAAGTTGTGATGAGACAAGTGCTGCCGTTATAGAAGATGGGACAAAACAATTATCAAATATTGTCGCTTCTCAGATTAAAAGTCATCAGAGATTTGGGGGCGTTGTTCCAGAAGTAGCCAGTCGACATCATGTCGAGCAAATGACCATTGTCATGGAAGAAGCGCTAAAGGAAGCGAATACGACTTATGAAGAGCTGGATGCCATTGCAGTTACGGAAGGTCCAGGACTGGTAGGTGCTTTACTCATTGGGGTCAATGCAGCAAAAGCTGTGGCTTATGCACATGATTTACCGTTGATCCCAGTGAACCATATTATCGGACATATTTATGCCAATCAACTCGTACAGCCGCTAGTATTCCCACTGCTGTCTTTGGTCGTTAGTGGCGGACACACAGAATTGGTCTACATGAGCGAACCAGGAAAGTATGAGATCATTGGAGAAACAAGAGATGACGCTGCAGGAGAAGCTTATGATAAGATCGGCAGAGTACTTGGCGTTCCGTATCCTGGAGGAAAACACATTGATGAAATGGCTCACAAAGGAGCCGATACCTTCAACTTTCCAAGAGCAATGATGCAAGATGACACAAATGATTTCAGTTTCAGTGGGCTAAAAAGTTCTTTTATCAATACAGTTCATAATGCTGAACAAAAAGGAGACGTTTTAGATCGGTATGATCTGGCAGCGAGTTTCCAAGCAGCTGTTGTTGAAGTATTGGTCAAAAAAACACTCAAATGTGCAAAAGATAAAAAAGTGAAGCAAATTGTACTAGCTGGAGGCGTTGCCGCTAACAAAGGCCTACGCACAGCACTGACACAAGCAGTAGAGCAGGAATTGTCATCAGTTGAACTTGTTGTACCGCCTCTGGCACTCTGTGGAGATAATGCAGCAATGATTGGTGCAGCTGCTTTTATTGATTCCACTGACCATAACCAATTAGATTTGGCATTAAACGCACAGCCAGGACTAACCCTATAAAAAACCATTCCAAATCTGTTTTGACTCTAAGCGAGTCACTACAGAAATGGAATGGTTTTTATTTTGCTTCAGCTTCTTCAGATGCGAGTAATTGAACGCCTCGAGCAGGTATCGGTGTAGAAAAAACGATTTGTGTAGACGTTTTACCGAATCGTTGAAGATCGTTTATGAAATCATCCAACTCAGTAGTTGTTGGGTAAGCGGCTTTGATCAGCATTGAAAACTCTCCGGTTACACAGTTACACTCCAATACATTAGTGGATTGTTGAATGTATGGATAAAAATCTTCTTTCTGAGTGGGGCTTAAGTCTAAATGAATAAACGCTTGAATATGATAGCCCATTTTTTTCAAGTCTGGGAAAGCAATATATCTTCCAAGAATACCTTCGTTCTCCAAACGGTGGATACGAGCTGAGACAGCTGGAGAAGAAAGATATGTTTCTCCTGCGATTTCTTTTAAAGATGCACGACTGTTTTTTTGAAGTATCTCAACAATTTTCTTATCCATTTGATCCATGTAAAACAAGCCCCTTTTTTTAACAACAACTATCATTGAATCATTGTTATGCTGAAATTTTTTAGTTAACTAATTTATTTTTATTATAGCAATTTGATTATATTATACCCTAATCAAAAATTAATGCAATATACTTTTTAGGTATACCAATGGTTATTTAATAGGTTAATATTCACACTAAATAACGTTAGGTTAGGTATACCTGTTTAGAGTGGATAGAATATGATTTCTGTGGGTATCCCTTCTTTAATAGGATCCCTTTTCGGTCTTTATTGATAACTTTCGAGTTCGACACTAGCCGTTTCCCATTGTTCCATGAGTGTCTCTTGCTCGGCTTGAAGTTTTTCGTGTTCACTTGAAAGTCTCGAGGCCTGATCTGCATCATCATAAACCGCAGGATCGCTGAGCTGTTGATGAACCTGATCCAGTTGCTCTTCATTTACTTGAAGCTTCTGTTCTAGTTCTTCTATTAATCGCTCTAAACGACGTGTTTCTCTTTGTTGCTCTTTTTGCTGAGCCCGGTCAGAGCCACTAGATGGCTCAGAGGCGGATGATGCAACTGGATTCAACTGATTCGTTTCTGCTGTGTTTTTTAGTGCGGATAAAGCTTCGAGTTCTTCTTTCTTTTGAAGATAGTAATCGTAATCACCTAAATACAGTGTGAGTCCATCTTGATTGATTTCAAGAACTTTAGTAGCCATACGATTAATAAAGTATCGGTCATGGGAAACGAATAAAAGCGTTCCCTCGAAATCAATCAGCGCGTTTTCTAAAACTTCTTTGGAGTCTATATCCAAATGGTTAGTGGGTTCATCTAGTATAAGGAAATTGTTTTTCTCCATAGCTAGTTTTGCTAAAGCAACACGTGCTTTTTCGCCACCACTTAAAGAAGAAATAGATTTTTCAACGTCATCTCCAGAAAACAGAAAGCTTCCTAGTAACGTACGAATAGATTGTTCAGGGATTGTTGGGTGTTCATCCCATAGTTCGTCTAAAACACGCTTCGTTGAATGAAGCAGAGTTTGTTCTTGATCATAATAACCAGTATCCACTTTAGTACCAAGCTGGATAGAACCAGCTAATTCTGGAATCTGACCAACCAGTGTTTTGAGCAAGGTCGTTTTTCCGACTCCATTTGGACCGACTAAAGCGATCGCATCTGTTTTTCGAATATCTAAATTGATGGATTCAGATAAGACATGATCATCGTATCCTATAGCAAGCTCTTCCGTTTGAAGAACAACGCTACCTGATTCTCTTTCAGTATAGAAATTAAAGTTTGCCGACTTTTCGTCATCTTGAGGTTTACCCATTTTGTCCATCTTATCCAGCATTTTTCTTCTGGATTGAGCTCGTTTAGTTGTGGAAGCTCGAACAAGATTACGATTGATAAAGTCTTCAGTCTTCTCGATTTTTTTCTGCTGCTTTTCGTATTCTTTCCACATTTTTTGAATAAGCTCTGCTTTTAGTTTCAAATAATTGGAATAGTTTCCTGTAAAGTGTTGAACCTTTCCGTTACTCACTTCGTAGATTTCATTGACGACTTTATCTAGAAAATAGCGGTCATGTGAAACAATCAGTAGAGCGCCTTTATAACTTAAAAGGTATTTTTCAAGCCAAGCTAGCGTATCAATATCTAAATGGTTAGTGGGCTCATCCAAAACTAATAGATCTTTTTTCTCCAGTAGCAATTGGGCAAGCGCTAAGCGTGTTTTTTGACCACCAGATAATTGAGAGATCGGCATTGAAAAGTCTTCTTCGTAAAAACGGAAACCATGAAGCACAGAGCGGATTTCACTTTCATAACCGTAGCCATTTTGTTGTTTGAAGGATTCTTGCATGATGTCATAGCGTTTGAGTAGTTCCTGATATTGCCCTTGATCTTCTAGGAGACTAGGATCACTCATTTTGGCTTCTAATTGACGCATTTCTTTTTCGAGTTGAATGACAGACTCAAAGACGGTCAGCATTTCTTCCCATATAGTTCTAGTCGACTCTAAGCCGGTATGTTGATCTAGATAACCGATAGTCAAATCTCTTTTTTTGTTCATGCGTCCAGCATCGGGCTCTTCTTGTCCAGCTATAATATGAAGTAAAGTCGATTTTCCTGCACCATTTCTTCCAACTAGTCCGACTCGGGCAGCTTCTTTGATTTCTAGAGTAACGTCATCGAACAAAATCTCTGCACCGAAGTGACGTGCAACTTTCTGAGTTTGTAATAAAATCATTTAAATTCCTCATTTTGAATTATTAGGTCTTTTTATCTCTACATACTAAGTGCTTTTCCGTATAAGTGTAGCATATCTAAAGAATGATATACAGGTAACAGAATAGGAGAAATACAAAAAACTTTTTATGTAATCGGTTACCTTGGATAGTTAAAATAATAGGCCGAATTGTCCATTATACAGATGTTTTTTCACAAACTACTTGGAAAGTTTGTTAGTGATTAAAGTTAACGTAGCTACAAACGCTTATTTTATGGTCATATTAACTTTCATTTTCCGATTTACATGCTATAATAACTAGTGAAACATCTCTTACACTTGTGAAATCTGATTCATAAAATCAACTTAAATAGGATTAACCTTTCAATCAGAAAAGGCAATTAAACCATAAAGGAGAAAAAGCATGGTAGAAAAGAAGATTCCTAAAGCAACTGCAAGAAGGTTACCCCTTTATTATCGTTATTTACGCTTTCTCCACGAAGCCGGGAAGAGCCGAGTATCCTCAGCAAAATTGAGTGAGGCCGTAAAAGTAGATAGTGCTACAATCAGAAGAGACTTTTCATACTTTGGAGCGTTAGGTAAAAGAGGGTATGGATACGATGTCGAAGCACTGATGAACTTTTTTAGTAAGACGCTCAATCAAGACCGCCTGACAAATGTCGCTTTAATCGGCGTAGGGAATCTTGGACAAGCGCTATTGAACTATAACTTCAGACGTAGCAATAATACAAGAATTAGTGCTGGCTTTGATGTGAATAAAGAACTGATTGGTACGGTTCATCAAGGCGTACCTGTCTATCATATCGATGAGATGGTAGAACAACTTGATTTACAACAGATAGATGTTGCCATACTGACGGTCCCTTCAGAAATCGCCCAAGAAATGGCGAACAAATTAGTTGAAGGCGGCGTAAAAGGAATTATGAACTTTACTCCAATTCGAGTAAATGTACCGGATAATATCCGAGTACATAATGTCGATTTGACCAATGAGCTTCAAACATTGATTTATTTTATCAACTATTATCAAGAGCTAGATGAGGCTGAAGATGAAGTCGTGATTGATGAAGATACAGGAGAGCTTTTTGTCGAAGAAGATTAAAGAGCTAATCAAAAAAACTGCAGGCTATTCGTTCAAACACTTGAACGAGCAGCTTGCAGTTTTTTAAACTTTGTAATTTTTTTTGATTTTATAGTAGACCTGTACTAAACGCGTACCTTGTACAAAGTCTCGGGTAGCTAAAAGAACGAATAGTATGGGGAAAAAATCCCAGCCATCTCTTTGGACAGAATTGATGGTTACATAAATCAAAGCGGCAAACATAGCATATTTCAAAAAGATATAAGTGAGTAATTGTTTAGTTGTCATTAAAAAATCCTTTCATAAAGCATGTTCCTTATACGAAAAATATTTGAAGTATAGCGAATGTATTCATTAAACTATGAGCGATAATAGGTGTCCAGATATTTTTGGTTTTATAGTATAGCCAAGAAAAGACCAGTCCCATAACGGAGTAAACCAGCATTCTACCATCAAAGTGAATGAAAGCGAAGGCTAAAGAACTAATGACTGCAGCCCCAATACCACCAATTTTTCCAATACTCAGACCAAATAAGACTTTTCGAAAAACAAATTCTTCCATAATAGGGCCCGCGATGGAAACAATTACAATGAAATAAGGATAACGCTTGATGATTTCAAGGATTCCTTGGGTGTTTTGTGAGGTGATAGGTGTTCCTAAAAAACTCACTTCAATAAGTGTAGCGATATACTGGGAAACAACTGCGATCACGAATCCTACGACTCCCCAGATCATAACTTCAGATTTTTGTATGCTGAAGGTTTTTTCGAACAAAAGATCGAATCGATTTTTTCTATCCAGGTAAATGATAAGCCCAGCACCTAAACTAAATAAAAGGATATTCGACCAGATTCCACCAGCAGGCTGTAGAGAAGCAGGTAATAACTGATTAGATAATACCGTTAACAATTGAATCATAATGTAAGTCAGTACGATTTGTAGTCCGGTTTTCTTTTTGTTTTGTATGTCCATGTGACTCATCCTCGCTCTATCATAACGTTCAGTCAATGCTGACAATACTAGTAACTTAACATAAAAGCCAAGCGTATTCCAGATGAGATTTTTAATCGATTTTTTAACATCAAAAGGCTTGCAAGAAATCCTCGTTTTGAATATACTAAGTATTGGAGTTAGCACTCGGACGCTTAGAGTGCTAACACGAATCTAATCAACTAAAAAAATATCGGAGGGATAACACCATGTTAAAACCTTTAGGAAATCGTGTTCTTCTAGAAGTCATCAAAGAAGAAGAAAAAACTGTAAGTGGACTTGTTTTACCGGAATCGGCAAAAGAAAAGCCACAAACAGCGAAAGTTGTAGCAGTAGGTAATGGTAAGGTACTGGAAGACGGTAGACGTGCAGAAGTCGACGTAGCTGTTGGAGAAAAAGTTATTTTTGAAAAGTACGCAGGCTCTGAAGTGAAATACGAAGGTAAAGACTACCTAGTGCTTAAAGATACAGACATCATTGCTGTAGTAGAATAGTTTTCACAGTTGTAAAGCATTCGTGTCAATAAGGTCAAAATCAAATTTATTATATACAATCAAAAATCGAATAAAAATTTTACTAAGAGGTGAATGGAAACCATGGCTAAAGATATCAAATTTTCTGAAGACGCACGTGCAGCTATGCTACGTGGAGTTGACAAATTAGCAAATACAGTAAAAGTAACATTAGGACCCAAAGGAAGAAACGTTATTTTAGATAAAGCTTTCGGTGCTCCTCAAATCACTAACGATGGTGTAACGATCGCTAAAGAAATCGAACTTGAAGATCAGTTTGAAAATATGGGTGCTCAACTAGTAGCCGAAGTTGCTAGTAAAACAAACGATATTGCTGGTGACGGTACAACTACAGCAACCGTTTTGACTCAAGCTATTGTAAACGAAGGAATGAAAAACGTAACGGCTGGCGCAAATCCAGTAGGAATCCGTCGCGGAATCGAAATGGCCACAAGAAAAGCTGTTGAAGCCCTACATGAAGCTTCTACTAAAGTTGAAGGTAAAGAATCAATCGCTCAGATTGCAGCAATTTCTTCTGGAGACGATGAAATTGGTCAATTGCTAGCGGATGCTATGGAAAAAGTTGGTAGTGATGGAGTCATCACTATTGAAGAATCTCAAGGTATCGAAACAGAACTTGACGTTGTTGAAGGTATGCAATTCGATCGTGGTTACCTTTCTCAATACATGGTAACAGACAATGAAAAAATGGAAGCAACTCTTGACAATCCATACGTTTTGATTACAGACAAGAAAATTTCATCCGTTCAAGACATTCTTCCTGTACTTGAAAATATCATGCAACAAAATCGTGCTTTATTGATTATTGCGGATGATATTGAAGGAGAAGCACTGCCTACTTTAGTATTAAACAAAATTAGAGGAACCTTGAACGTTGTAGCGGTTAAAGCACCTGGTTTCGGTGACCGCCGTAAAGGTATGCTTGAGGATATCGCGATTTTGACGAATGGTACAGTGATCACAGATGATCTTGGACTAGACTTGAAAGATATGACGATTGATCAACTAGGCGTTGCTGGTAAAGCGGTTGTTACAAAAGACGATACAACACTTGTTGAAGGAACTGGCGATAAAGGTAATATTGAGCAACGTGTCGCAATGCTTCGCGCACAAGCTGAAGAAACCAACTCTGAATTTGACCGCGAGAAATTACAAGAACGTATTGCGAAACTTGCAGGCGGAGTAGCGGTTATCAAAGTTGGAGCAGCTACAGAAACAGAAATCAAAGAACGTAAACTACGTATCGAAGATGCTTTGAATGCTGCACGTGCAGCAGTTGAAGAAGGCGTGATTGCCGGTGGTGGTACAGCTTATATCAACATCTTAAGTAAACTTCAAGAAATTGAAGCAACTGGTGATGAAGCAACAGGCGTTAAAATCGTTGTTCGTGCGCTTGAAGAACCTGTACGTCAAATTGCTTTCAATGCAGGTCTTGACGGTAGTGTAATCGTAGAACGTCTGAAACATGTAGAACCAGGTATCGGATTTAATGCAGCTACTGGAGAAATGGTCAACATGGTAGAAGCAGGAATCATTGATCCTACAAAAGTAACGCGTTCAGCATTACAAAACGCAGCTTCTGTTTCTGCATTACTCCTTACAACTGAAGCAGCTGTTGCTGATATTCCTGAACCAGAAGCTCCAGGAGCTGGAATGGACCCAGGCGCAATGGGCGGCATGATGTAATTTTATGACTTAAAGAAAAAGCTGCATCCTTTCATGGATGTAGCTTTTTCACTTTGTGTAAAAAGAATATGATAAGATAACAGTACGAAGTACCATCTAGAATGATCAAAGGGGATAGAATATGAATGATAAAACAGTAGCGATAGTAGGATTAGGCGCACTAGGTATTTTGTATGGACAACATCTTTCAAATGCACTAGGCAAAGACCGCGTAAAAGTTATTGTAAGCAAAGAAAGAAAAGAACGCTATGAGCGAGACGGAGTCACTTTGAACGGTGAACCGTGCGATTTCAATTATGTATTGGAAACTGATCAAGGCGATCCATCTGATTTAGTTATTGTCTGTACAAAATCTTTGACGTTAGACAGTGGGATGGATTCGATGAAGCATCAAGTCGGACCTCAAACCACCATTTTGTCTTTAATCAATGGAATCACTAGCGAGAACATTCTCGGTGCCAGATTTGGACAAGAAAAAGTCATTCCGACAGTAGCGATTGGAATGGATGCGACAAGAGAAGGTCAGAATGTGCGCTCAAAAGTAAAAGGATGGCTACAAATTGGTGCTGAAGTTCCTGAAAAGATGGCTAGGCTCAACACAGTCGCAGCCATTTTTGACGAAGCAAAATTTCCATATGTCATTGAAGAGAATATCATGCTGAAAATTTGGGAAAAGTTCATTATGAATGTCGGGGTTAACCAAGTCGTAATGGTTCATGAAACGACTTATGAAGGCATTCAAACGGGTGGGGCTTACCACGAACAGGCACGGGCTGCCATGCAGGAAGTAATCGAGATTGCTCAGGCAGAAGGTATTCCGCTTGAAGAAAAACATATACAAAATGCTTTTGATATTATTGATACAGTTGATCCAAAAGGCATGCCTTCTATGAGACAAGACGGTCTAGCAAAAAGACAGACAGAAGTCGCCTTATTTGCAGGTACTATTTTAGAAAAAGCTAAACAATACGGAATCTCTACACCAGTAAACGAAGAGCTTTATAAACGCATAAAAGAAATTGAAAAAACATTTTAATCAACTAGTTTTATAAGCAATAAAAAATACCCGGTCATTTCATTGGATATTATTAAACTTCTTGATTTAAAGTAAGATTGGAAAACTAAATCAAATGGAGTGAAAAGCATGCGTGCATGGACAATCAAAGAACCCGGATCAAGAGAACAACTCGTCATAGAAGATCGAGAAAAACCACAACCAAAAGAAGGCGAAATTCTAATTGAGGTGAAAGCCGCCGGTATCAACCGAACAGATACGTTGACCAGACAAAATCCTTCACTTTCAAAACCTTATCCAATTTTGGGGATAGAAGTGAGTGGCGTGGTGGTTGAGAATCATTCAACAGATCAAAACCTTGCGCCAGGTACAAAAGTAGCAGGACTCGTCAATCAAGGGGGATATGCCGAGTATGTGACGATGCCGGCAGACCGTGCGATCGTATTTCATGAATCATTATCTATGGAAGAAGCCGTCGCAATCCCTGAAGTTTTTCTAACGGCTTATCAGACACTATATTGGCTAGGAGCATTACAATCAAAACAGAAGGTCTTGATTCATGCTGGAGGTAGTGGTGTAGGAACAGCAGCGATTCAACTCGCACGTCACCTTAGTCAGGCACAAATCTTTACGACAGCAGGTCATGAGGATAAGTTGAAAGTGGCTAAGGAACTTGGTGCAGGCACTGTAATCAATTACAAAAAAGAAGCGTTTGAAGAAGTAATCAATGAAATGACAAATGGTGAAGGTGTAGATGTCATCCTTGATTTTGTTGGTGCTTCTTATTGGGAGAAAAATATGCAAAGCGCTGGACTGGATGCTAACTGGGTACTCATCGGAACACTAGGCGGAACGGTTGTAGAAGAAGTATCGTTAACGAATCTATTACAGAAACGGATTTCTTTAAAAGGAACGCTTTTAACTCCAAGAAGTGATGCATACAAAGCAAAACTGACAAAAGAATTTGTAGAGCATGCCATGCCGTTGATTGAAAAAGGCGATATTCGTCCAATCATTCACTCGGTTTTACCGTTTGAAGAAGCAAAAGAAGCTCATCGTCAAATGGAAGATAACGAGAATACAGGGAAAATCATTCTCAAAATTGGAGAGTAATTTAAACGTTGAACACAGATTGACTGGCCTTGGTATATAGCAAAAGAGCTCATTTACTTTTTAAGGTAGATGAGCTCTTTTACTGATTTATAATAAACGATTATTGAAGACGTTTGTGAAGATCGATGATTTCTACTGCCATATCTTTAAAGGTAATCGCATTCATCAAGTGATCTTGACCGTGAACCATTAAAAGAGACATTTCAACGCTATCGCCAGAAGCTTCTCTGGTCAACAAGCCCGTTTGTGAATGATGAGCCTGAATCAACGCATCGTCTGCGAGTTTAAGTTTATCATCGGCCGCCTTGAAGTCGCCTTCCTTAGCTGCATGAATGGCTTCCATTGCATTACTTTTGGCATCTCCGCCATGCATGATTAGTCCCATTATCGTTTGAAGCATTTCTTCTTGTTTTTCAGTTCTATCCGACATACACAATTCTCCTTCTTAAAAAGCGCTCGATAAGTTTAAACCGTGCGAAAAGGATTATTCGCTTAGGGCTAATGCTCTGTCAAGAACACTTTTCCCGTTCATCATTCCGTAATCTCTCATATCAATGACCTCAACTGGGATACCTTTATTGGCTACTTTTGATTCCATTTGTTTTTTAAGGAATTTAACTTGAGGACCTAGAAGTAAAACGTCTACAGGTTTAGAAGCCAAGTAACTATCCGCTTCATTGGCAGAAACTGCAAAGATATCCGTTTCAACACCATCTGCTTCAGCAGCTTTTTCCATTTTGGATACAAGCATACTTGTACTCATTCCGGCAGCACATACTAACATGATTGTTTTCATTGACATAATAACTTCTCCTTCTTTAGATAAACTGGATTAATACATAAACGATTCATCGATTTGTACACGGTTACATTGTTGTTTTAGAGTCGTGTTGGAAAATTTACGAGTTAACAATAATTTGAAATCGTTTCCTTCTTATATACTATTTATACACTAAAATTTGTTTGAATTCAAATAAAGAATAAAATCAGTACAGATTTAAAGCATAATATAACATGTAATCGATGACATATGATAAAAATGAGTAGAAATGATTTATTCAGATAATGGCTCTGGAGCAAGAAAATTTGTAAAATGGTAGAGTAGTGATAGTGTAGAAAAAAGAAACAATCAAAGATGAATTGGTTTAAAGTTGGAGGAATACAATGAAGAACTATTTAATATATGACGTAGGCGGCTCTTCAATCAAATATGCCGTAATGAATGAAGAAGAGATTTTAACTACAGGCAAGATGAAGACTCCTACAAAAAATATGGAAGATTTTATAGACACCATCGTAGAGATTTACAGCGAGTTCAAAAGCGATGTCTCTGGAGTGGCTTTTAGCATGCCTGGAATCATCGATTCAGATAGAGGTTATGCTGTTCATGGAGGATCACTTGAGTTTATTCATCAAATAAATTTGAAAGAAATGTTTGAAGAAAAAATTGATCAGACCCTCGTGATCGAAAATGATGGTAAGAGTGCTGCTCTTGGAGAAGTATGGAAAGGGAAACTACAGGGGATAAAAGATGGTATTGCATTGATTATTGGAACAGGGATTGGAGGGGGCATTATCGCTAACGGCCAATTGATTAAAGGACATCATTTAGCAGCTGGGGAATTTTCCACAATCAGAACGGATGGACAGTTGCCACTATCTAAAGAGAAGATATTTGCGAATAAAGGTAGCGCAGTGAAACTGGTGAAGCGAGCCGCTAAAGCTCTTGGAGAAGATCCAGAACACTATTCTGGGGTAGAATTTTTCAAAGAAATCAAAGCAGGCAATCAAAAAGCGGAGCAGCTATTTTCACAATATTGTCAGACTATTGCTGCTCAGATTATGAATTTCCAAACCATGTTTGATCCTGAAGTGATTGTGATTGGAGGCGGTATGAGTGAAGAACCGCTATTTGTTGAAGGGATTCAGCGTGCGGTTGATCACTTATTTGCTGAAGATTTTATGACGGAAATTAACGGATTTCAAGCAAAAGTTGTTCAAAGTGAGTTGGGGAATGAGGCGAATCTGTATGGAGCACTGTACCAATACCTGTTGAAAACAAATCAAAAAAAGATATAGAAGATAATGTTAAGTAAGAGAGCGGAGGCAGTAACAATGAAAATCAGTGCGATTCAAATGGATCTTGCATTCAATGATCCAGACAAAAATGAAGAAAAAATCGAGCGGCTCGTGGAAGACGTTATTCAAAAAGAGTCTCCAGATACAATTGTGCTTCCTGAAATGTGGAACCTTTCTTTCTATCCTAAAGACGTTAAAGAGAACGCTGATAAAGAAGGTATAAGGTCAAAAGCGCTGCTTAGTAGATTAAGTAAAACATATCAAGTCAATATTGTAGGCGGCACTGTCGCGACGATTTCTAACGGACAACTATTTAATTCAAGTTATCAGTACGACCGAATGGGTCAACTGATTCATACCTACCATAAAGTGCACTTATTTTCACCATCCAAAGAAGATAAAGTCTTTACACCAGGTCATGAACTCGGTCTATTTGAATTAGACGGCGTTAAAGTAGGCATAGCAACTTGTTATGATCTAAGATTTGTTGAATGGATTCGTTTACTAGCGCTTGAGGAAATCGAAATTTTGTTTGTTCCTGCAGCTTGGCCACACCCAAGGGTCAGCCACTGGCAAACATTACTGAAAGCTCGAGCAATCGAAAATCAGTTGTTCGTTGTAGGTGTAAATAGTGTGGGTAAAGCGAACGAGTTGACATTTTGTGGACATTCGGTGATTTTGGATCCGTTAGGAGAAGCTTTAGCTGAAAGTGCAGAAGAAGCAACCGTTCTGACTGCTGAATTAGATTTGAGTCATCGAAAAGAAATCAAAACACAAATCAATGTGTTCAAAGACCGCAGACCAGAGTTATACCAAATCAAAAAGAAACCGTGAAGCTTGATTCAAGCATCACGGTTTAAGACTACTATTGTGGAGTACCAAAAATCTGCGTTGCATAGAGGAATTCTCCGTCATAATGAACACCGATGCCAACTTCTTGAAATTCTGGACGAATCATATTTTCATAATGACCTTCACTTTCTACCCAGCCATTGAATAAAAGTTCTGCCATAGCCGTTTCGTCTAGGTAGTTCGTTGCCATACCTAAATTCTCACCGACAATTGTATATGGATAAGAAATCCCTTCTTCCTCAAAAACTGAGAAGGTATCTGAACCATCTGGACGAGTATGAGAGAATAACGTCTCCGTTTCAATCGCTCTAATGTTGGCTACTTCTCTTAAGGTCTCATTTGAAGTGAGTGTAGAAACTTGTTTTTCTTCACGTAATGCATTCAATAAAGTTAGAATTCTGTTTTCTACAACATCATAATCAAGATCAGAAGAGCGTTCTTGAGTGACAGACGAGACTTGGCTTTCATTTGGTTGTTCTTCAGGAGCGAATCGTTTAACAAGCTGCTCCGGGTTTTGCAGACTTAAGTTTGACCAGTCATCTGGAGCTGGAATAAAGCGCACGATAGTATCAAGCCAATTTCCTACCATTGTATTTTGCAAAGCGTTGGTAGACGCTAGCCAGAATCCTAGAATGACGGCTAATACCAGTACGATTAATTTTCTAATATACTTCATGAGTACAACGGACTCCTTTCGATGGATGCTCACATATTGTATCAGAAAAGTATGAATAAGTTGAGAAATCAGTTTGGATTCTTTAAGTCCATATCTTATTTGTGACAAGAGATTAGTTGGAAGAAATTCATTATAAGATTTTATACTTTATACTTCATTTCAGCACAAGCATTCGGTATAATCAGAAAAGTTCTCTTTAAAAAAATCTTAAGAATTCACAATAAAATATAGTAGGTGCACAGTCAAATGAAAAATATGAAATCGAACAAATTAGGCACGATGCCGATGAATCGTCTTGTGCTGAATCTTTCTTTACCGATGATGATCTCGATGTTGATACAATCTCTTTACAACGTTGTGGATAGTATGTTTGTGGCTCAAATCAGTGAAGAAGCACTTGCAGCACTGTCTCTAGCTTATCCCATTCAGATGCTGATGATTGCGATCCAAGTAGGGGCAGGAGTCGGTATGAATGCAGAAATGTCTAGACGTCTAGGCGAAGAGAATAGAGAATTGGCCAGTGAGACAGCAAACAATGGTGTATTTTTAGGAGTCGTTCACTATATCATTTTTCTTGTACTAGGACTTACACTAGTACGACCGTTTTTTGAAGCTCAAACAGATAATCCGGAAATTATTCAGTACGGAATAGAATATACCGTTATTATTACAACTTTCTCAATTGGTAAGTTCATGCAATTTGTTTATGAGAGATCACTTCAGGCAACGGGTCGAACATTTTATACAATGATCACCCAAGGAACTGGCGCAATTTTAAATATTGCATTGGATCCAATCTTGATTTTTGGCTTATTCGGTGTTCCGGCATTAGGTGTCTACGGTGCAGCAATCGCTACCGTTGCCGCTCAACTCATCTCTGCACTATTGGCTTTTTATTTTAATGCTAAATTCAACGATGATATTGATATGCAGTACAAAGGGTTCAGACCCAATTTTAAGGTCATCAAGCGGATTTATGCTATTGGTGTACCTTCTATGATCATGACATCCATCACTTCTGTAGTAACACTTCTATTAAACAATATTCTCTTACAGTTCACACCTACAGCTACAGCGGTTTATGGTGTCTACATTAAACTTCAAGGCTTTGCTTTCATGCCAGTTTTTGGACTGAATAACGGTATGATCCCAATTGTTTCTTATAATTATGGGGCTCGAAACAAGAAAAGAATGATTAGTGCTATTAAAATTTGTCTGATCTATGCCATGAGCATGATGCTAATGGGCACGATATTGTTCCAAGCCTTTCCTGAACAATTACTAGCGTTGTTTAATGCGTCAGATGAAATGACAGCGATTGGTGTTTCTGCGCTTCGAACGATTAGTATTAGTTTCGTGCTAGCAGGCTTTAGTATTATTATAGGGACAGTCTTCCAAGCGCTAGGGAATGGTATGCTCAGCTTATGGGTAAACGTGATTAGACAACTCGTTGTACTCGTACCAGTAGCTTACGTGCTCTCGCTTTCTGGAGATGTACATTCTGTCTGGTGGTCGATTGTGATATCAGAAGCTGTGGCTGTGGTCTTTTCAGTTATTGTTATGCGCTATGTCTACAATAAGAAAATTCGTCCGATGTCTGACAACGAACCATTGAACCCAGAACGGTTTGCAAACGAACAAGTTTAAAGGGTCCAAGTCTTTTAATTCGACCTTCTCTTAAATCCTAAAAGCCTTTTATTCGATTTTTCAGCAAGTAGTTTGTTACAATGAAGTTAGAGTTTTCAAGAAAGTTTCATGATAACATTCAAATTGAGGAGAGACTGATATGATACCAAAGATTATACACTACGCTTGGTTTGGTGGGAACGAACTAGGAGAACTGGAAGAAAAATGTTTAGCTAGCTGGAAGAAATATTGTCCTGATTGGGAGATTATGCGTTGGGATGAATCAAATTTCAATCCAGAAGAACATGGTATATACACAAAACAAGCTTATGAAAGAGAAGACTGGGCCTTTGTCTCAGACGTTGCGCGTCTTTATGCTTTAAAAGAACATGGTGGAGTTTATTGTGATACAGATATGGAATTAATTAAATCCATTGAAGAGTTCAGAGACTTGCCAGCATTTTTCAGTTTTGAAATCGAGACAGAAATTTCGACTGGGATAATCGGAGCAGAACCCCATCATAAATTTATTGAAGAATTATATGATGACTATGATGGTCGTGAATTTATCTTGCCAGATGGATCAAGAGATGAAAAAACGAATGTCATCCGTATCACAGAAATCATGACAGAGCGTGGATTAAAGCCAGATAATACAAAACAAATTATTGAGAACTGCCACATTTTCCCTCTAGAGTATTTTTCTCCAAAAGATTATTGGTCTAGAGAAATCGATGCAACAGATAATACCTATGGTATTCACCAATTTACAGGTAGCTGGTTATAAGAATAGTATGACAGCAAAGAAGTTTTCAAGTGAGTACGTCGCCACTTGGCAGCTTCTTTTTTTGATTTAATAAACTCCCTTAAATAAAAAAAGAGTAAAAAAAGTAATTTTGAAGATTGATTTTAAAATCTATCTCTAGTAATAAACCTCATGATACAATAGAAAAGAAGTTAGGAGGCGAAGGGCATTGAAATTATATACAAACGGTAAAATTTATGTCGAAAGAGAACAATTCGCGACAGCGATGCTAGTTGATGAGGATTACATAAAAGTAGTTGGGAATCACGAATTAGTGGAAGCCTATCAACATCAGTCCGAAGTGATTGATTTAAAGGGGAAGACAGTTGTTCCAGGTATGAACGATTCCCATCTGCATTTTTTGATGACGGCTGAATACCTTGATATGTTGAAAATTACGGATGTCACTTCTATGAAGGCATTAATCGAGCGTTCAAAAGAATATATAGAAGATAAAGGACTAACAGAAAAAGACTTTCTATATACAGAAGGATGGAATCAGAATTACTTTACAGATATACAAAAAATTCCGGACAGAACCGATTTGGATAAAATTTCTACAACGGTTCCAATCGCAATGGTTCGAGTAGATCGCCATATTATGAGTTTAAATTCCAAGGCCATTGAAAGATTGAAACTGACAAAAGACTCTGTTTCTCAAAATGGTGGAGAAGTTCAAAAAGATGCTCAAGGTGAACCTACCGGGGTATTAACAGAAGGTGCAATGGATTTGGTGCGTCCTTTCTTGCCTGAAGCAAGTGTGGAGACTAGAAAGCTACAGCTGAAAAAAGCAATGAAACTAGCAAACAGCTTAGGGTTAACATCTATGCATACCAACGACGCTAAAGATGAAACGATTGAAGAAACCCTCTCACTCTACCGAGAGCTTGAAGAGGAACAAGCCTTGACCGTACGCTTCTATCAACAAATCTGGTTCAATGATGCTACGTATATTCAGCCATTTTTTGATAAAGGCTATATGTTCGGCCAAGGTAGTTTCTATAACAAGATCGGACCAATCAAATACTTTTCAGATGGTACATTAGGTGCTAGAACGGCTGCTATGCGAGAATCTTACTCGGACGATCCGGAAAATCTAGGGATTGAAACAAAATCTCAAAAGCAATTAAATGAAGAAGTGAAGATCGCTGTTGATCACGGTTTCCAAGTCATTATTCATGGGATTGGGGATAAAGGTGTGGAAAGAATATTAGATGCCTATGACGAAGCACTAAAAGGAAAGCCCAATGATCTCAGATTAGGCGTCAATCATATGCAAATAACAGGTCGTGACCTTGTAGATCGTGTGATTGATAGAGGATATTTGACCTATGTACAACCCATATTTTTAAATGACGATATTCCGATTGTGCTTTCTCGTATCGGTAAAGAGCGGGCGGAAACGTCTTATGCTTTTGGAACCTTAGCCAGAGCTGGTGTACACCAGTCCTTCAGTTCAGACGCACCGATTGTGTCCTTTGATCCTTGGGAAAATATTTATTCAGCCGTTACCAGAAAAAGGTTAGATGGTACGCCGGAAGAAGGCTTTTTGCCAGAAGAAGCCGTAGACATCTATACTGCTATCGACGCGTACACTTATGAGAGTGCTTATGCAAGTTTTGAAGAAGGAATTAAAGGTAGAATCAAACCTGGACAGTTAGCTGACTTCATCGTAATCGATCAAGATATCTTCACTTGTGATCCTATGAAGATCAAAGATACACAAGTACTTGCAACGATTGTTGGCGGCAAAGAAGTGTATAAGAAGGAGAACAGCAATGAAGAAAATAGAAGTTAAAGATACTTTGAAAAATCTGGTTCTGATTGTTATTGGATCATTTTTATACGCAATCAGTGTTAATGGCTTCACTGTACCCAATGATTTGGCAGAAGGTGGGCTGACTGGATTTTCACTGATCTTATTTTACTTATCGGATATCGAACCATCGTATACGATTTTTATCTGTAATATCTTTATCATTGCGATCGGATATAAATTCTTGGACAAGAAAACATTAAACTACACAATCGTAGCGAATGGAATTATTTCAGTTTTGCTATTAGTCGTTTCAGGTCCGAAATGGGCTTTTATTCCAGAAACGACACTGCTAGCTCCAATTGGTTCAGGGGTCTTTATGGGTGCTGGAATTGGGTTGATCATGCTGGGCCATGGGACGACTGCCGGAAGTGATATCCTTGCTAAAATTATGCAGAAATATATCGGTATCAATATTCCAACGTCGCTTTTGCTGATTGACATTTTCATTGTTGTACCAAGTGTATTCATTATCGGTGTCGAAAATGTTTTCCTTACCTTGATCAACTTATTTATTCAGACAAAAATGATCGATTTCGTATTAGAAGGATTAAATCCAAGAAAATCCTTTTTTATCATTTCGGAAAAATACGAAGAAATTGCGCGTCAGATTGAACTACAAATTGGTCGTGGGATTACAATACTTGACGGAAAAGGTCATTTCACTGGTAACAAAAAGCAGATTCTTTATATTATTATAAGCCGGAGAGAAGTGCTTACAATTAAAAGAATTGTAGAATCCGTCGATCCCAACGCATTTGTCACCTTATCCCACGTTCAAGAAGTTACAGGAGAAGGATTTACCTATCTATCCCAAGAAGAACAAGCAGAGAGAATCACAGAAGCAGAAGAACAAGGACTACAATAAAAGAGACGAACCATTAGGTCTAGATTGGAGTAGATAATGAAACAGTCAATTCTATCATTGAAAAAGGTTGGATTTCAAACGAGTAAACAAACCATACTTGAAGAGATCACGTTTGAAGTCCAGGAGGGCGAAGTTATTACACTGACAGGCCCTTCTGGAAGTGGGAAAAGTACGATATTGAAGTTGATTGGAAGTCTCTTCACACCTACTCAAGGAACCATTAGCTACAAAGGAGAGGATTTAGAGAAAATCAATCCTATGAATTACCGAAAAGAAGTTTCTTATTTCTTTCAAAATGCGGCTTTATTCGATCGGACAGTTAAAGATAACCTAGAATTTCCTTTCACCATACGCGATCAAGAAATCGATGAGGAAAAAATCAAAGCCTATTTAGAAAAGGTTGAGCTTTCAGATGGCTACTATGATAAACCGGTCACTGAGTTATCAGGAGGAGAAAAACAGCGGATTGCATTGATCCGTAACTTGATGTTTGAACCACGAGTCTTATTGCTAGACGAAATTACCAGTTCACTGGATGCAAAAAACCGGTCTATTATCTTACGTATGCTAGATGATCTGAACAAGAAAAATCAAGTGACGATAATTAAGGTAACCCATGATGAAGCAGAAATTTCCAACTCTAGTAGAGTGATTAAAATCAGAAATGGAAGAATGGAGGATTCTAATGACGAATAGTCTTGAAATTAGCAATACATCACTTCTTTTTTCGACTGGACTTTTACTAATTGCGATTTTTGTTGATTACAAACAAAAGCTGGGACTAGGAAATGAGATCTTCGTCGCAGGACTTAGAGCAGTCATACAGCTTTTCCTCATTGGTTATGTACTGAGTTACATATTCAATTTGGATAATATCTTGGTTACTTTTGCCATGGTATTGTTTATCGTATTCAATGCTGCCTACAATGCGCATAAAAGAAGCGAAGGGATTCCAAATTCCTTGAAAATATCCTTATTATCACTAGGAACGGGGACTGCTCTGACTCTAGGATTACTGATTTTAACAGGAACCATTGAATGGGTGCCTTCACAAATTGTTCCTATCACTGGGATGATTGCAAGTAACGCGATGGTTGCAGTGGGTTTGACTTACCGAGCGCTGAATGACAAATTCAAAGATCAACGACAACAAGTTTTAGAAAAACTAGCGTTAGGCGCAAATGAAAAACAAGCCTCTATGACCATTATCAGAGAAAGTGTTCGAACTGGTATGACACCTTCTATAGATAGTACGAAAACGGTTGGACTCGTGAGTTTACCGGGAATGATGTCTGGTTTGATCTTTGCAGGAATCGAACCAACAGAAGCGATTCGCTACCAGATTGTCGTCATGTTCATGCTAATAGCTGTAACCAGTATTTCGAGTGTAATCGCCAGTTTTCTAGCATACAAGCAATTTTACAACGAACAAAAACAACTGATTTTGTAGTTGAAGGGTCTAAATGATAGGCAAAAAGGCTGGGAATATGAAATTTGGTATATTACAGAATATATTCCGATTATGGTAAGAATGGGTTCTCTTAAGGGAATGTTACGATTAGTATGACAAGAACATTTCTACGGAAAGAATAAAGATACAGTAAATCTGTATAAGGTGTATGGAATATTGTATAAAGCGAACGAAGTTTTGCTCTTGTTACAGTTTGACATAAAACTCACCGATTGAAATACAACTGTAAAAAAGTAAGTGATATAATACAAGCGTACTAAAAAGGCGTAACAACAGGCGTTAGACCCTTTTATTTTATTCTAATCGTGGTAAGATTACATTCGGTCGCAGATAGATTGAGTATTTAGTGAATCTATCCTTCAACAATTAAGCGGCAGAAGTTGAGTATTTACACAATAAGGATAAAATGAAAAGGAGCACGACAAATTATGTCAACAGTGCAGAAATTTTTAATCAAAGCAGGAGCAACAATCGCGTTTGCTTCAATGTTTACTTTTGGAAATACGAGCGATGCTAGCGCTCAAGAAATGTCCGCAGACAACTGGGAACCAAGAACTGTTTCTGAAATTTCTTCAGAAATTGCAGCGCAAAAAGAAAATCAAGATGGAAACGACGCAATTGAATATACTTTCCAATGGGGAGATACATTGTGGGGCGTTTCAAAAGCAACAGATGTTTCTATCGATAAGTTAGCTAAAGTAAACGACATTGATAACCGCAGCATGATTCAAGTGGATACAAAAATTTACTTGAGTGGAGATTCTTCAATTATTTCAGTTGAAAACAACGATGAAGTTGTCAGCTATGATGTATCTGAAGAAGAGGTTGTAGAAACAGAAACACCTCAAGAAGTGCAAGAATCTGTAAAAGAAGAAGTTGTTGAAGAAGAAGCCGTTACAGAAGAAACACCTGAAGCGACAGAAACAACAGCACCTGAAGCACCTTCTGAAGATATATCAACGTCTTCTAGTGAAGCACAAGCTTCAGCTCAAAGTGGAAGAACCGTTTCTGTAGAAGCAACTGCTTATTCATTAAACCAGCCTGAACTAGGAAACATCACTTATTCAGGAATCGATCTTAGACAAAATCCAAACGTTATCGCTGTAGATCCAAGCTTTATCCCGTTAGGATCTAGAATCAACGTACCTGGATATGGTGAATTTATCGCTGGCGATACTGGTGGAGCTATCAAAGGAAACCGTATTGATATCCACATGACAGATATTCAACAAGCTTTACAATTTGGACGTCGCTCAATCGAAGTTCAAATCATCGAATAATAGTATAAAGTTAGAGCCTGACCAGATTCCATTCTGGTCAGGCTTTTTTGAACAAGTCTTTAGGTAAGGTAATGAGTTCTTGTAAATAATATGACGTCTTTAAAAATAAACTTTAACAAATTGTAAAAGTATTATTTTTTGAATCCAGACGTATTCATGTTAAGTTATATTTGAGAGAAGAAATTCTTTCAAAAAAATATGGATTAAATAAAGGAGAGAGTAGAAAAATGAAGAAACTTGCAAAACTGACAGCACTGACGATGACAGCCGGAATGTTGTTAGCAGCATGTGGAGACACTACCGACACCGATATGGATGATCCAGCTACTACAGACCCAGCGACAGATCCAGGTACGGGTACAGACATGGACGATGATATGGATGATGATGCAGATTTAGGCGATGACCTAGACTTGGATGATGATACAGATACAGATTCAGATAATGATTAATTGTTCCAAATAAACTTAGAATAAGTAAAATAAAAACTGAGAGCCTGTATAAGGTTCTCAGTTTTTTACTTAATTTAATAACATATTGGTTTTGACAACAACTTCTTTGTTTTTCATATAAACTCGAGGGATTCTTTTACCGATGCCACACAGTAATTCATAATGAAAACTATTTGTTAATTCAGCCATAGCGTAGAGCGACGGATAATCAGCAGCGGGATCTCCAAAGAAGACGATTTCGTCGTCTTCTGATATAGAATCAATATTTGTTACGTCTAACATAATTTGATCCATACAGATTCTACCAACGATAGGTGCTTTTTTCCCGTTAGTTGTTAGATACCATCGATTAGATAATTGTCTCGGGATACCATCAGCGTATCCAAGTAAAATCGTAGCGATTGTTCGCTTGCTTTCAGCAGTATAGGTACGTCCATATCCCACCGTATCTCCCTTAGAGATTGTTTTGATAAAAGCAGCGTGAGTCGTTAACTTCATAATTGGTTTCAAATCAATGGTACTTTCCATACTTTTATCAGGATGGTATCCATAGATAGAGATACCTGTTCGAATCATATCCAAGTGAAACTCAGGGTAGGCTAAAGTTGCAGCGGTGTTGCAACAATGTTTAAGATTGAATTTGATATCATTTTCTTCCAAAAAAGAAACAATGTTCATAAAGGTTTTAAATTGAGCTTTAGTAAAAGAAGGGTCTTCTAGATTCTCAGCGTCGGCAAAGTGTGTGAAAACACCGTCGAACAGAACAAATTCTGACTCCATAGTATGCATGACTTTCAAAGCTTCTTGATTAGAACGCACACCAATACGGGACATGCCCGTATCCACTTTTAAATGAACAGTCGCAACTTTCCGAAGGTTTTCAGCAGTTTTACGCACTTGTTCAGCAACAGATTCAGTGAAAACAGTCATGGTAATATTATTTGCAATGGCGGTCGCAATGGTTTGTTCTTCGACAGGGCCAAACATTAGAATCGGAACTTCAATGCCAGCTTCTCTTAATTCAAGTGCTTCATCAAGTACAGCTACTGCAAGATAATCCGTACCAAGTTCTTCCAGTTTTTTGCCAACTTCAACAGCTCCATGACCATACGCATCGGCTTTTACAACAGCCATAAATTTAGTTTGAGTATCCAGTAGACTTTTCATCTGAGTATAGTTATAAGCAATATGATCGAGGTTGATTTCAGCACGTGTAAAACGATAACTTCCATAATCCATTGTTCATCAGCATCCTTATGATTTGGTATTGTTTATTTTAACATGAATGAAAGCTGACATCGAAGTCATAATGCGTTAGAATCGTTATTCTTACAAAGTGTTGTTACAATAACCATAAATAAGATAAATAGATAGGAGATTTGAATATGAAAACAGGATCAAAGGCCTTTATAATCGTCATGCTTAGCTTGTTCATGGCAGCTTGTACCGATCAATCAGCTCCTGAAATTGCACCTGGTGCAAATGGAGATGCAGCAGAAGAGTCAACGGAAGAAACGGATGCTACAGGTACAGATGAACAAATGGCAGCTTTAGATGTGGATCTTTATAATGGAGACTCTCAAAGAGCAGGTAATGCAATCTTTGACGAAAGTGATGGCAACGTGATGCTTACATTGAATTTAGAAGACGTATCAGCAGGAGAAATAAGTATTCAAATTCATAGTAGAGGTGAAGCGACACCGCCAAGCTTTGAAGATGCCGGAGATGATTTCCAGGAATTTGAATTACCAGATCTTGAGGTCTCCGAAGGTGGAGCAGTGAATCAAACCTTTGAATTAGAAGGCGTATCGCTTTTACCAGAAGCTGAAGGGACCTTAGCCACAGAAGACGGTTCTTCTATTATTATTTTAAATGGTTCGGGTAGTCCAATCATTGGAGGGGTTATATTTCCCCCACAATAAATAAAATTATGCTGGTTTGTCTATCCAAGACAAATCAGTTTTTCTTTATATAGAACCTTGTTCTTGAACGCACTCTTCGGTATGATAAGAACAATTCTATTTAAAAGGGGATCATCAGATGACGATCAATGAAAAGCTGTTAACAGCATACAAGGAAAAATTTAACGCAGAACCTTCCAATCATGCGGTCAAGCAAGCCATTGCGAAAGTAGGGATTGCCGATGCTTCCATCGATAACAATAGGCTTAGAAGACATTCTTTTATTTTCTCAAACGAAACAACGCGCGGTGAGATTACAAATCAGAAATCTAGTGGACGCTGCTGGATGTTTGCGGCATTAAATACAGCCCGAGTAGATACTATGAAAAAACTAGACGTGAAAACTTTCGAATTTTCACAAAACTATACGTTGTTCTGGGATAAACTTGAGAAATCTAATTATCTGTTAGAAAATATTATAGATACAGTTGAAGAGCCATTAAATTCGAGACTCGTGCAACATTTACTGTTTGATCCTATTCAAGATGGTGGACAATGGGATATGTTTTCTGGACTTCTTGAAAAATACGGTGCTGTTCCAAAATCTGTTATGCCCGAAACTTATCATTCTTCAAATACGAGAGAATTGAATACACTTTTAACAGCGAAATTGAGAGAATTTGCTGCTAAAATACGTGAAGCACATAAATCAGGTGCATCAAGAGAAGCTTTACTGGAAATAAAAGAATCGTCCCTTTATTTTGTGTACAATTTACTGGTGAAAACACTTGGAGAAGTACCGGAAACGTTTACTTATGAATATAGAGACAATCAAAATGACTTCCACCGTATCAAAGACATCACCCCTCAAGACTTTTTCAAAGAGTATGTTGAATGGGATTTGAACGACAGAGTTAGTCTAATCAACGCTCCTACAGAAGATAAACCTTATGGAAAAGCCTATACGGTTAAGTATCTTGGAACTGTAAAAGAAGCGAAACCAGTCACTTATATTAATGTACCGATAGATGTCCTTAAAAAAGCAGCTGTTGCAGCTATCAAAGATGGAGAACCTATCTGGTTTGGTTGCGATGTAGGAAAAATGCTAGATCGTAAAGCAGGGATTATGGATCATCACGCTTACGATTACGAGGCAACACTAGGGGAAACCGTTGAATTAACGAAAGCCCAGAGATTGGATTACGGAGAAAGCTTATTAACACATGCAATGGTATTCGTTGGAGTTGATCTAGATGAAGACGGGGCACCAATTAAGTGGAAAGTAGAAAATAGCTGGGGAGATACTTCAGGAGATAAAGGGGTTTATTCAATGAGCGATCAATGGTTCGATGAATACAATTACCAAATCACTGTCAGCAAAAAATATGTAGAGGAACAATGGTTGAAAGCACTAGAAGAACCCGTTACAGAATTAGAACCATGGGATCCAATGGGCGCACTTGCTATGATGCAGTAAAATACCTGAATCGATCTTATTTTAAAATTTAAAAGATGCTCGTTAGATGTATAAAACATTTAACGAGCATCTTTTTTAGAAGAATGCCATATATAAATGAATGGATGAGCCAATCGCTCCTCCAATCACAAAGTACATAATCATTTGAATAGGAACAAACCATTTAATTTCCGTTAGGTCCGTTTTATTCTCCGTGGAGACTCTTGAAAGAAAAAAGTACCCGATACCGACAGTGATTCCAAGCAGTGGCAACATCATTTGAACTTGTTGCGGACGCCATAATCCAAACGATACCCCTATGACAAATCCCAATAGCTGTAGTAATCTACGACTTTTTTTAGAAATCATAACCAAACCTCCTCTATTTCAATATGCCCACAAATTGTATCACATAACGAAATAGAATAAAGGTATAAAAAAATAAAGATAAAAGGCTTGTAATCCTATACTGTGTAATATATAGTATTGTGTATAAGGAGGTGTCGAGTTGGACACGCAGTTAAAAAAAGGATTAATTGAATATTACATCTTAGCAAATTTGAATTATGGAGATTCTTACGGGTACGAAATTGTAAAGACCGTTTCTTCTCACTTACCAATCACCGAGTCCACCTTATATCCTATTTTAAAAAGGTTGGAAAGCCAGGGGAAGGTGACTACTTATTCCAATGCACATAACGGGCGACTGAGAAAATACTATCAGATCCAACCAGAAGGACTCAAAAGTATTCAGGGATTCTTAGATTCTTGGGAGAAAGTTCAAGCGATACATGAATATATTAAAAGGAGTGTAGAAGATGAATAGAATTGAATTTATCAAAACATTGAGCAGTCAGTTATCTTACATTATGAGACCAGAAGAAGTTCGAGAATTAGTGGATTATTATGATGAAATGATTCTTGATCTTATGGAAGAAGGCATGACAGAAGAGAAAGCAGTCAGTCAACTAGACACACCTGAACAAATCATTGATTCGGTTAAAGGAACACCTCTTGAGTGGAATTTGCCGATATCCAAGAAATTCAGTCCATACCTTGTGATTCTCCTGATTTTAGGATTTCCGCTCTGGGGTTCACTAGGATTGGCAGGAATTTTACTAGTATTCAGTCTCTACGTTGTGATTTGGTGTATTCCAGTTATAACTGGAGCTCTTGCCTTCGCAGGGGTCGCAGGTGGACTGGCGAGTACGATCTTAAGCCCATTAGCTTTAATGGATGGATTTCATATAGGATTGACTCAGCTTGGAATTGGTTTGATGCTATTTGGAGCAGGCCTACTCATTACATTGATAACGATAAGCATTAGTAAACGGTTTGTTAGGTATAGTCAGAAAACAACAAACTACTTTAAAGAAAAAATCTTTCATCAAAGAGGTGCATTCAGTCTATGAAAATCGGGAAAACTTTTTTAACGAAACTAAGTGTCGCTTTTATGGTTATTGGTTTATGTATTTCTTTTATAGGGTATGCAATGAGTGGATTTGATACTGAAAACTATACAGACAACCAAAATAGCTGGTACAGAGTCGTTCGCTTCGAATAAACGACTTGAAATCGTTGACAATAAAATAGAGGTAGGGTATTCTATAGACATCTTAAAAAAGATCGAGGTGTACTCTGGGCCAATGCGTAACTAATCCTATAACAAATCAATAAGACAAAAATTAGGTTCTTCTAGAACTCTATTTAGTTATGTCTTTATTAGATGGAATGGGATCAGGCGATTGTGCATACAGAGGACCAGACTAAAAACAACTGATTGTTTTTAGTCTTATAGATCTCTATCACAAATTCAAACCTCCCATTCCGCAACAGTGGAATAGGAGGTTTTTTCATGTTTCTTAAATCCTAATGACGATAATGAATGGATAAGAGAAAGGGCGAGATCAGCATGGCTTGGATAGAAGCAAATAAAATCACATACTCGATTAAAGATAGAACATTATTCAATATAGAAAACTTAAAAGTAGAACCAGGAGATAAAATAGGATTAGTCGGAAAAAATGGTAGTGGGAAAACGACCTTACTGAATATTTTAAAAGGAACGCTCCAACCGGAAACGGGTACGGTTAAACGCAATCAGAAGATCTCTTTTATTCCGCAATTAAAAGAACCAACCGGAACAAAAAGTGGTGGAGAAATCACAGCCAGTGCAATCGTTACAAGTCTGAATGAAAAGTCCGGCGTGCTCTTGGCGGATGAACCTACGACGCATCTCGATATTGAACATGTGGAATGGTTAGAAAAAGAAATCAAGGCTTATAAAGGAGCCTATATCATTATTTCTCATGATCGTGACTTTTTAGATCATACATGTACTAAAGTATGGGAGCTCAGTCATGAAAAAATCACGGAGTATACAGGAAACTATTCAGATTACGAAGCACTGAAACAAAGTGAACTAGAACGTAAACAAGTGTCTTACGATTCCTATAAGAAAAAGGAAAAACAGTTAACAGAAGCTTTGGAAAGTAAAAAGGATAAAGCAGACCGTATAACAGATGAATCTAGCCATTTTTATTTCAGAAAAAAGGCGCAAAAACTCTATAAATCTGCTAAATCTATGGAAAAAAGAATCGAACAACTAAAAACTGTAGAAAGACCAGAAGAACAAGAATTGATCAAGATGAAGTTAACCAATGCTAGAGGATTCGTCAATAAAAAGATTATACGAGCGAACGAATTTGGATTGGCGTTTCCTCAAAAAGTTCTATTTAAACCAACAAGTTTCTTTATTAAAGGCGGAGAAAAAGTCGCCATTGTGGGAACGAATGGTAGTGGAAAAACAACGTTATTGAATAGTATTCTATCTGAAGCGGAAGGCATTAAACGATCAGAAGCGATGAAGCCTGGTTATTTTGCTCAAAATCTTAGTGTCTTAAAAGAGCAGAAGACTATTTTAGAGAATGTACAAGAAGGTTCTTTACAGACAGAAACTCTGATTCGAATCGTTTTGGCACAATTGCTGTTCAAAAACGATGATGTTCATAAGCCAATTCACGTACTGAGTGGTGGAGAGCGCGTCAAAGTAGCGCTAGCCAAGTTGATTGTTGGAGATTACAATACCTTGATACTAGATGAACCAACAAACTTTTTAGATACGCAGGCAATTGAAGCGCTGGAAGCTTTACTGGCAGAATATGAGGGGAGTATTTTATTCGTGTCCCATGACCGAAGGTTTATGAATAAAATCGCTGAGCGGTTATTGATTATCGAAAATCAGTCTCTCAAAGTGTTTGAAGGCAGTTATGACGTCTTCAAACAATTGAAAGAACAGAGAGGGCCGGATGCATACGGAGAAGAAAAATTGCGTCTAGAAAATGAAATCGTGACGGTGTTAAGTCAGTTGAGCATCGAATCAACAACAGAACTAGAAAACCAATTTCAAGAATTACTGAAAACGAAAAAGCGATTAATTGAACAATTGAATCAAGAAAAGTAGAAACGAGCAAGCTTCTTCTCCAGCATAATAGGGAGAAGAAGCTTGCTTTAGTTTTGGAAAGTAAGGTATAGATGATATTATCTTGAAGCATTAGAATATGGTACACTTAATATGAAATACATTTTAATATGTAGAGACACGTTGCTAAAATCTCTTTAATTAAATAAGTTTTTGAGAAAATAGTAGCGATTTAGTCATTAAAAAATAGACTGGTTTTGCTAGTCAGTAACGACTAAAATCTTAAAGACAATCGAAAAGGAGCGGACTAGATGCACAAGGAATACGAAACGGCTATGGAACTGATCGTTTGTATCACAATGCCGAACGAAGGGGACCATGTTATCAAGCTAGCAAATGAAGAGGGGGTACAAGGTGGTACTATATTTTATGGCGAAGGAACCTCTGGTAAAGGTATTTTAAAAACTTTAGGGTTGAATTCTATTAAGCGTGAAATTGTACTGATGGTAACTTCAGAAACAAAAGCTTCACGTGCTTTGAAACACATCGCAAAAGCAAAGGTTATGAAGAAAAAAAGTAATGGGATTGGATTTAGAGTATCTTTGAGTGATGTTTTAGGGATACATGAAAATATTGAAGAAAAACTAAATGATTTTGATGAGGAGACTAAAAAAATGCATCAAGCTATTTATGTAATTGTAAACAAAGGAGAAGCAGAAGATGTAATGGAGTATGCGCAAGATGCGGGCGCTCAAGGAGGAACAATCATCCAAGCGAGAGGCGCTGGCAATGCAGAATCTAGAACCGTCTTCCATATGGATATTGTTCCAGAAAAAGAAATTATTTTAATTATTGCTGAGAAAGAACACTCTCAGACGATTATTGATACCATTAGTGAAAAACTGCATATTGAAGAACCCAATAAAGGGATTTTATTTGTTACAGACTTAAATGAGACAATAGGACTTAATTAATCGAACTGAAAGGAGGTCTTTATTTAAGTGAATATTCTTAAAGAAAAATTCTTAGAAGTTATTCGCGCTGTTACACCAATCGTTGTTTTAGTGCTCATTATCCACTTCTTATTTGTTCCATTGCCGACAAGCTCTCTGATAGGATTCCTATTCGGTGCAATCGTCATTGTGATTGGACTTGCAATCTTCCTTATGGGAATTGATATTGCACTCGAGCCTATAGGATCTCATATGGGTAAAGGGATAGCAAGGTCTAACAAGATCATCGTAGTGGTCATTGTTGGATTACTACTTGGATTCTTTATCTCTTCTGCAGAACCTAGTTTGACGGTATTAGGAAACCAAATTGGATTAGTAACAGGGGGAGATATTACTAGTTCCTTTATCGTTATTGTAGTGTCTTTAGGTATCGCGGTTATGGTTGTTGTTGGTCTGCTCAGGGTGGTTTATAGTTTGTCTATTATTCCTATTCTAACAATTGCTTATGGTTTGATCTTGTTACTTTCATTCTTTACCTCAACAGAGTTTTTATCAATTTCTTTCGATGCATCTGGAGCAACTACTGGTTCCATTACTGTTCCATTCCTACTCGCATTATCAACAGGTATTGCTTCTTTGAAAAAAAGTAGTAAAAATTCCGGTGAGGATAGTTTTGGACTCGTAGCGATTGCTTCTACAGGTGCCATTCTTTCAGTTATGATCGTGAACGTCTTTTCACCTACAGAAGAACTATCTGGTTCTTTAGATATTGTGATGGGAACAGAAAATGGCTTTTTCCTCGATTTAATTAGAGAAATTTTCAATCAAATTGGAGAAGTGATCGTAGCAATATTGCCAATTGTCATCCTATTCGGTCTGTATCAAATAATTTGGCTCAAGCTACCTAAAAGAAAGTTAAATAAAATCTTGATTGGTGTATTGTATGTCTTTATTGGACTCGTACTATTCCTTTCAGGGGTAAATGCTGGATTTATGAATGTAGGAAGCTTAATTGGATACACATTAGCGGCTCAAGAGTCTTACGGACTACTATTTATATTAGGATTTTCGCTTGGTTTCTTATCAATCCTAGCAGAGCCAGCAGTAAGCGTACTGACAAAACAGATTGGGGCTGTAACTTCTGGAGCAATCAAGCCAGTAGCAGTACTATCGACCTTATCTATTGGTGTAGGTTTAGCTATTCTACTTTCTACTATGAGACTGGTTATATTTGATTTAGAACTTTGGCATATTCTACTTCCAGGATACCTACTAGCTATTTTTCTCAGTTATGTCGTTCCTAAACGCTTTGTCGGGATGGCATTTGACGCAGGAGGCGTTGCATCAGGTCCCATGACGGCGACCTTCATACTAGCTTTTATACAAGGAGCTGCGGAAGCTATTCCCCACGCTAGTGTCTTGATTGATGGATTTGGTATGATTGCATTAGTTGCCTTAATGCCCATCCTCAGTTTACAGATCTTTGGATTGATTTATCATTTGAAAGCAAAACAAACTCAAAAAAGTGTGAACTAAAAAAATCCCTTTGTAAATCAACGAAAGTGTTGATCTACAAAGGGATTTAATTTTTAGCCTTTTATATTGTTGCTGGTGCTCCAGGTCCCAAAGGAAGTCCGAATATATACCAGATAACTAGTAACATTGACCACGCAATCAAGAAAGAGATGGTGTAGTAAATCATCGTTGAAATGATGGTTCCAAGCCCACTCTTCTTGTCGTATCTTTGAGCAAAGACTAAGATCATAGCAAAATAACTCATTAATGGAGATACAACGTTTGTAGAAGAATCTGCAATACGGTAAGCCATCAATGTCATTTCAGGCGCAATATTCAAATTGAACATCATAGGTGCAAAAATCGGTGCCATGATAGCCCATTTGGCACTTGCAGATCCCATGAAGAGATTGATAAATGCAGTGAATAAGATAAAGGCTAGAATCAGTGGCAAACCAACAAATCCGATATTTTCGAGTAAGTTCGCTCCGTTACTTGCAATGATTGAGCCAAGATTCGTATAAGCAAAGTAATTGATAAACTGAGCAGCGAAGAAGGCTAATACTAAGTATCCACCCATTGAGCTCATGGATTCAGACATCCCTTTAACAAAGTCATGAGATGACTTAATTTTACCTATTGTGATTCCGTAAGCTAGACCCGGAAGAGCAAATAGTAGGAAAATCATAAATAATAGACCTGAAGATAAGAAGGCACTTAAAGTCATGTCACCGTTTGCGTCTAGAGCTCTAAGCGCAGCGTTTTGTGGGATCATGAGAAAGGCCATAATAGCTAGAAAAGCAAGTAAGGTGATCAAAGCATAAATGAGACCTTTGTTTTCTTGAGAAGATAATGGTTCTTGTGTAGGTTTATAATCTCCGTCGTAGACACCAAGTCGTGGTTCTACAAATTTGTCGGTAACGAAAGCTCCGACACCAGTCAATACGAAAGTAGAGACAAAGATGAAGTACCAGTTACCCGTTGTTTCAACTGAATAGTCAATATTAGCAGACGTTAATGCGTCATTTGTAATTCCTGCAAGTAGAGCATCTGTTGGTCCAAAGATTAGATTGGCAGAGAAACCTGCGGATACACCGGCAAAAGCGGCAGCTAAACCAGCAATTGGATGACGTCCAGCAGCAGCAAACATGATGGCACCTAATGGAACAACTACTACATAACCGGCATCGGAAGCGATATTTGAAATAATACCCGCAAAAACGACCATAGCAGTTAGTAACCAAGTAGGGACATTACTCAACAATTTCTTTAAAGCAGAAGAAATCAATCCAGTCCATTCTGCAACCCCAACACCAAGCATCGCTACAAGAACGGTACCCAATGGTGCGAATCCTGTAAAGTTAGAAACCGCACTGTTAAAAATATGTGCAATCCCGTCTTTATTCATTAGAGAGACAGCTTCTACAATACCAGGTTCTCCAGTTTCCGCGTCGATCATTGGCGCACTTAAACCTAAACGAACCGAAATTTCTGAAATAAATATAATACCAACAGCAAAAATAATGAAAATGACAACGGGATGAGGTAGTTTATTTCCAACACGCTCAACCATGCCAAGCAAACCTTTATTTGTGTTCTTTTCAGAATCACTCATTAATTTAAATCCTCCTTAGTTAATTGTAAACGGATATCTAAATTAGAATAAACTCAAAATGATATCGTTACTCTATAGATTTTAATACAAATAGCAGAAAAATTTCAACATATTTTCATAATTAAAGTTATATTTTTAAAATTTTCTTTTGGGTTTTCTAATATTTATGAATTGCCTGTCATTGTAAGCGTATAACATTTTAAATAGTGTTTTGTATAGGATAATCTGTGCTAAAATCATTAGTGTAGATTTAAAGGAAAGTGGGAAAACTCCATGCCAGCAAGAAAATACCATAATACCAAAGAAATTAGTTATTATATGTGTGATCGCACGCATACACTAACACTCCCAATGCTCATCAATCTGATTTTAGAAGTTTCAGGAGAACAGTCAGATCAGCTTGGTATGGGAGAACATGTTATGGAAGAAATGGGTTACTCGTGGATTATTTTACAATATGAGTTTCATATTTCGAAATTCCCCGAAAACAAAGAGACGATAGAAATCGAGACTTACGCAACGGAATACAACAAATTATTTTGTTATCGAGATTTTATTGTACGGGATGACGAGGGAACAGAACTTATCAAAATTCACTCGACATTTGCTTTGTTTGATCGTGCTAATCGTAAAATGGCAAGAATACCAGAAGATATTGTTGAACCATTTGAGGCGGCGTTCACTAAAAAAGTGAAAAGAACGCCTAAGCCTGCTGAACTAGATGAAGAGACAGCTCGTTCACAGCCTTTCCATGTCAGATATTTTGATATTGATACCAATCAGCATGTGAATAATTCAAAGTATTTGGATTGGACTTTGAATACTCTGGGCGGAGCATTTTTATCTGAACATAAAATGGTCTATGCAAATGTAAAATATGATAAAGAAGTACATGAAAATCAAATGATTCAGAGTTTAGTTAGTATTGAAAAAACAAAGGATAAAACCATTACTGCGCACAAGATTAGAACAGATGGTGTAGCAAACTGTAGTGCCAGTTTTGAATGGAAACTTCAATCCTAAACCTTTTTAGAAAGTAGTGGGTTCAGTGGTCACCATCAAAGATATCGCTCAAAGAGCGGGTGTTGCCAAAAGCACAGTATCCAGGTATTTGAATAACGGATCTGTCAGTCAAAAAACTCGAACCAAACTCGATGAGATCGTAAAAGAGACAGGTTATACACCAAATACATTTGCTAGAAGTTTGAAAGCAAACAAAACGAATATGATTGGAGTCATCATTCCGCGTCTGAATTCTGCTTCTACTAATGAAGTGTTGAACGGTATCGATGAAAAGGCTAGAGAAAATGGGTACGAGCTGATCATTACGAATGCGAATCAAGATAGAGAAAGAGAACTTGGCAATATCCAGACGCTCGTTAAGCAAAAAGTGGAAGGGATTATATTGCTTGCCAGAGAAATCACAGAGAGCCACCAATCGCTTATTCAAGAAGCCAATCTACCTTTTCTTGTATTAGGACAAAGAGCGGAATCGATACATTCCATCGCTTATGCAGATTATGAAGCGGGACAAAAGATCGGTCGTTACGCAATGGAGTTAGGACATAAATCATTTTTATTTTTTGGCGTGTCAGAACAAGATAAGGCAGTAGGGGTAGAAAGAAAACAAGGATTTATGGATAGTCTTAAAGAAGAAAAGGGCATGTCTGTTGAAATCATCGAGACTAGCTTCTCTAAACGAATCGCCTATCAAGATGCATTAAAAGCTCTTCCTGATACTAGTGCTTCCTATATTGTCTGTGCCACCGACAATATAGCCATTGCTGTACTAAAAGCAGCCATCGAAATGAATTATGCGGTTCCAAAAGATTTCTCTATCAGTGGATTTGGTGGATACGAAGAAACCGATTATGTTCAACCAAGTATTACGACAATGAGTTACCCCTATAAAGATATGGGAATTCAAGCAGTAGAGTATTTAACGGAACTGATTAATGGAACGGAAATTCCTTATGAAACGTTACTGCAAAACGAATTAGTGATTAAAAATTCAACTAGAACAAAGAAGAAAGCCTAAAAAGAAACGGCTTTCTTTTTTTACTTGCAAAGAAAACCGGTTCCTGTTATGATAGATTTAAATAAAAGGAACCGGTTCTATTTATATTAGCGAATGTGCACTATCCATTACTTTTTTATTTATTCTTTAATGGAACCGGTTACTAAATAAGGAGAATGAAAAATGAAATATAACGAGACAATTGATAAGTTGATTGAAGTTGTAGGTGGAGAAGACAATATTCGAAATTTTGAGCATTGTGCAACGAGACTTCGAATTATTCTAAAAGATGATAGTAAATTAAATAAAGATAAAGTAGATGAGGTTCCGGAAAGTAAGGGCTACTTTTTCAATACCGGTCAGCACCAGTTTATATTCGGGACAGGAAAAGTGAATGCTGTTTATAGCGAAATGGAACAAAGATTAGGAGACAAGTCTTCAGAAAACTCTTCAGGCGGCTTTAAAGATGATGTATATCAGAATCTAAATCCTTTACAAAAAATTGTGCGTACATTGGCAGATATTCTAGTTCCTTTGATTCCAGTGCTTGTTACGACAGGTTTATTGATGGGGATTAGAGGCTTTATTCTCGAACTAGGCGTTGAAATGAGCCCAGACTGGTTAACAATGTTCGAGATGTTGACCGATACAGCTTTTGCATTCTTACCTGTACTGATTGCTTTTAGTGCAACGCGTAAATTTGGCGGTAATCCAATTTTAGGGATTGTAGTGGGGCTAATGCTTGTTGCACCGCAATTACCTAATGCTTATGCAGTAGCCGGAGGAGAAGCGGAGTCGTTGACCTTGCTGGGGATTGATATCATCGGCTATCAGGGATCTGTGATTCCAGCAATTTTAGCTGGTTGGATGATTTCTAGGCTAGAGCGTCTATTTAGAAGTTTTGTGCCACAAATGATGGATTTAATTGTCACACCATTTTTGACAATTACAATCACGATTTCAGTTATGCTGTTTCTATTAGGACCGATTGTTCAGATTGCTGAATCTGGTGTGATTAATAGTATTATTTATCTGATAGAAGCACCATTTGGAATAGGGTATATTATTTATGCAGGCTTCCAGCAAGTCATTACCATTACAGGTCTCCACCACTCCATCAGTATTATCGAAATCAGTTTATTGAATGATGGTGGAACAAATGTATTGAACACACTTGGAACCGCTAGTATGGCTGGACAGTTCGGAGCAGCGGTGAGTGCGGCCTTACTGATGAGCAGCAAGTTGAAACGCTCCAATGCGTTGAGTGCAAGTGCATCTACCTTATTTGGAATCACTGAACCACTCCTATTCGGTGTTAGTTTGAGATCCATGCGTGTATTTGGTTCTGGCATGGTCGGAGGAGCAGCTGGAGGACTCGTAACTGCTCTTCTAGGTCTTTCTGCAACTGGTATGGGGATCACTTTTATTCCCGGTCTGTTACTGTATACAAATAGTGTAAGTAGCATGTTGCAATATCTACTCGTGATTGCTGTTGCATTTGCTGTAGGATTTGTATTGGTTAAAGTTCAAAGTCGACCAGTACAAGCAGAATTGAATGCAAAGTAAAAGGTTAAATAAGTCAAAAAGGATGGACAAATGAATCATATAAAAGAAACTCTACAAAAAGAGATAAAAACAAAGCAACCGAATCTGGTTGAAAAAGTAGCAACAGATCCATGGAGACTTCATTTTCACCAGCAGCCACCTACTGGATGGCTCAATGATCCCAATGGTGTCTATCAAAAAGATGGACTCTACCATCTATACTATCAATACTCTCCGTTAGACCCAACAGGGGGAGTCAAATACTGGGGACATAAGACATCTACAGATCTTGTGCATTTCAAAGAAGAAGAGATCTTTTTGTATCCTGATCAGAGCTTTGACAGAGATGGGGTTTACTCAGGCAGTGCGTTTGAAAAAGATGGTGTAACCCATTTCTTTTACACTGGGAATGTAAAGCACCCTGGAACACACGACTATATTACCAGTGGTAGAGAACATAATACCGTTCATATGATAAGCCAAGATGGTTTCCATATCGATAGTCGAGAAGTGGTGATTGATTCAAGCGAATACCCAGATGGATTCACGCAACATATAAGAGATCCTAAAATTCTTGAAAAAGATGGTTTATTCTATATGGTCCTCGGTGGACGTACAAATGAAGATAAAGGTGCCATTTTACTATATGCATCGAAGGATCTGTCTAATTGGGAGTATAAAGGAAACCTTTTGGAAAAAAGACCTGACTTAGGGTATATGTGGGAATGCCCAGATTTCTTCGAACTCAATGGACAAGATATTTTACTGATGTCTCCTCAAGGTGTGGAGCAGTCAGGGCATGAATTTGAAAATGTCTATCAGTCCGGTTCAATTATTGGAAAAACAGATTGGGATATTTTGAAGTTTGAACCGACAGCAGATTTTGTGGAATTAGATAGAGGATTCGATTTTTACGCACCGCAAACTTTTTTGGATGAGCAAGGACGTAGAATTCTTTGGGGATGGATGGGGCTTCCAGACATTGAGCCTGATTATTCAAACCCGACAATCGAAAAAGGTTGGCAACACGCTATGACGCTTCCGAGAGAACTCACAATTGAAGATGGAAAGCTTAAGCAAAGACCCCTACCCGAATATCAAGTACTTCGAAAACAAGTACAAAAGATGAGTATTGAACGAACTGAAGCGTTGGAAATGATAAAGGAAACAAGTGATACCTACGAAATGATCGTTAAGGTTGAACAACCCACAAGAGCTTTAAAGATAAAACTTTCTCAAGACACTACCTTAGAATATAATGGGAAAGTCTTCACGCTTAGTCTAGGCGCCTCTGGATTTGGGCGTTCAAAAAGAACAATCGAACTATCTGAATTGAACAGTATTCAGTTGTTTTTAGATACATCGTCTCTTGAGATTTTCCTAAATGATGGAGAGTATGTGCTAACGACTAGATTGTATCCGACAAGTCAGTTGAATAGCATCGAATTTAGTGGCGATACATCTGTTCAAATCAGTAAATGGGATTTAAAAAAAGCCTAAATAAAAGCCCGAGTTGGATTGTACACAAGTACAGATCAGCTCGGGCTTTTCGTTTGGTTGGATTGTCACTTAGACTTTTTCAAATACTTCCGTTATATAATCAAGATCAGTCGACTGTTCCAGTACAACAAGTAATTTTAGACGTGCTTTCGGTCCACTGAGACCTGGAGCAAAAATGACACCAGCATTTTTCAGCTGCTTGCCGCCGCCTTCATAATCATAAATGTCTTGAGCGATCCCGTTAAAAGCTCGAGAAGTCAAAACGATGGGGACACCTTTTTCAATCAAGGCGTGTAACCCTTTTAATGTAGCAGGTGGCATATTTCCAGCGCCAAGTGCTTCAATAACGAGACCATCAATAGAACTCTCGACAAGAGATTCTATGAGGAACCCGTCCATTCCAGCATAGGCTTTCAGTAAAGGAACCACTTTGTTCACGCTATCGATAGGGAAACATTCTTTTTTGATGAGTTTTTGAAAGAACATCACTTCTTTTTTAGAAACAATTCCGATAGGCCCGAAAGTTGGGGTTCTAAATGTCGCTACATTCGTCGTGTGCGTTTTAGTAACATACCGCGCTGCATGAATTTCTTCATTCATAACGACGAGTACACCTTTATCAGCAGCATCGTCTGACATGGCCGTCCAGACCGCATTCTGTAAGTTTCTTACACCATCAGATCCAATCTCATTAGTGGGTCTCATAGCCCCTGTCATAACGATCGGAATCGAAAAGGGCACCGTCAGGTCTAGAAAATAAGCTGTTTCTTCTAATGTATCAGTTCCATGCGTAATCACAACGCCATCAATATCATTTGCACGAATTGCTTCAAGAATACGATTTTTAACAATGAGCATATCCGCAGGCGTCATGTGTGGAGAAGGTAATTGCAGGATATCTTCTTCGGTTAATCTAACTTCTTGATCAAATACATATTTGTATTCGTTTAATGGATGTTCAGAACTTGGCTTGACGACTCCAGTACTCTGATCTGTACTCATAGAAATCGTGCCACCTGTATGCAATATTAAAATATGTTTCATTTTATTTCCTCGCAATCATCTAAAGTACGGATTTGTAAATTTTTCATGACCGATCGTGGTATCTTTACTGTGTCCTGGATAGACAATATAGTCATCTGGTAATGTAAAAAGATACGTTTTAATACCAGGTAAAAGGATCGCTGGTTCACTGCCGGGTAGATCGGTTCTACCGACACTGCCTCTGAATAAGGCGTCGCCAGAAATTACGAACTTATCTTCATGAAAAATAAAGCTGACACCGCCTGGTGAGTGTCCGGGAGTTGGGACGACATCAAAGGTAAATCCTTCAATATCAATTGTTTCCACCGGATTAAAAAGGTAGTCAGCAGGGTTTGCGATGATAGCGAATGGCTTGTTCGCAGAAAGGTTTTTCGTAGGATCTACCAACCAGTCTTGTTCCGCTTCGCTAACGTAGACAGGGATATCGTAATCCACTCGGATATCTTCCAAAGAACCGATATGGTCGAAATGAGTGTGGGTAAGCAGAACAGCAATTGGGCGGACACCCAGTTCTTCGATTTCGTTTTTGATTTTACTTGTTTCGTCACCGGGATCCACAATCAGAGCCTGATCATCTTTGTAGATGATATAACAGTTTTCTTCAATGGTACCGGTAATAATTTGTTTTACTTGAATCATAAATGTAGCCTCCAGCTCGTAAACTAATCGTCGTTCTTGTGAATTAGACCGACGTTGCTTTCTTATTATAACGAATTAAAAGAGAGCTGTCGAAGGAAGGCGAATAATTGGACACCTATATTTTTGAGGGGTATAATCTTAATTAGAATGATTATAATATAGGAGGAAAATTTATGGTAAGCGAAAAATCAAAAGAGTATTTAAATACACTAGTCGCTACGCAAGGACTTTTTTACATTAAATTACATCAGGCACATTGGTATATCAAAGGACCAAACTTTTTCTCTCTTCACCCTAAACTGGAAGAACTATATGATGATTTAACGGAACAAATGGACGAAACAGCAGAGCGATTATTGGCTTTAGGTGGAACACCTTATTCAACGTTACAAGAATTCCTTGAACATTCATTGATTTCTGAATCTGTTGAGGAAAGAAAACTATCTGAAGAAGAAATGATCCATAATGTGATTACGGACTTTGAGATTTTAAGAGATGAACTTTCAAACGGTATTAAATTAACGGACGAAGAACATGATGATGTATCAAACGACATGTTGATTGCTCAGAAAACAGAAGTGGATAAAACGATCTGGATGATGCAAGCTTATAGAGGACACACAGCACTAGACGACAAAAAATAAAGATTGAGAGCCCTTCAAAGACTGTTTGTCTTTGAAGGGCTCTATTTTTAGATAAATTGTCCATCTAGTTCCATTTGCTGACCAATTTGTAAAAGGAGATGCTCCTGACCTTTTGGTGCAGTCAATTGAATCCCGAGTGGAAGGCCCTCTGATGTTAGGTGAGTAGGCAAACTGATTGCTGGTTGTCCGGTTAAATTAGCATGCTGCGTGAATGGCGTGATATCCCAGCTCTGCGTAAACATATCCCATACGATTTGCTGAGCTTCGTCTGAAGAATGGTCTTGCGTGTGTTCCATCTGACGTTTCAGTGAATCAGACCAGTAGGTACGATCTACCTTTGGTGCAACATCAGCCGTAGCTGGCTCTAACAAGATATCGTACTCTTGATGAAAATAGTGGTAACTTTCTGCAGCACTGTCCCATTCAGCAAGTGCGCGAGCGTAAGTTGCGGCTGGTAGTTTCTTCCCAGCTTGCAGTAAAGTCCAAGTCATCAATTCCATATCCGTTAAAGAAAAAGATGTTCCAAAACTTTGTTCCAATCCTTCAAAAACGGCGGCTGTTTCCCCAGCGTTCATGGCATAATAACTTTTCATCAGGCTAAGGGTATCGATCTCGGGCGTGGCTTCAAAAACCTGATGACCTTTGGATTCGAACCAGGTTGCCGCAGCTTTAACAGCTTTTATGGCTTCTTCAGAAATTGGATGCTGGCTTGGAGCTGTTAGATTAACAGCGATTTTCAAAGGGCGTGTAAATGGGGCGTTCAAAACAGAACAGTAACCTGTTTCAAATAAAGGGGTTTGAAAGGCTGCCTGTGGTTGAACAACTTGAACAGCATCTAGTAAAGCAGCTGTATCGCGAACCGATTTCGTTAAGGCGAAACTAATAGAAGCACCTTGCCAGCCACGACCGCTACCAGGACCGACTGCTGTACGTCCACGCGTTGGTTTCAAGCCGACTAGTCCGGTAAAAGAAGCTGGAATCCGAATCGATCCGCCGCCATCACTAGCACCAGCGACAGGAGTCATATTGGAAGCGACTGCCGCGGCTGCACCACCGCTTGAACCACCGGGTGTTCGGTCCTTAGACCAAGGATTTCTAGCAGGCCCATACAATTCAGGATTTGTGATATTCGTGAATCCAAATTCCGGGATATTGGTATGACCAATCGGAATAAAACCTGCATTTTCCAGATCAGTTACGAAATGAGCCGTTCTTTTCGCTTTGACATCTTTTAGAATGCGCGCACCAGACGTAGCTGGCTCTCCCTCAAGGTTTTGCCCCAGCCCTTTTAAAAGAATCGGTACACCTCCAAAAGGTAAACCAGCGAACTTTCTAGAGCGAGCTTCTTTAAGAGCAGCCTCTTTTCTAGTTGAAATAACCGCATTTAAAATGGGATTTTGTTGTTCAATTTGTTTGAAACTTTCTTCAATAAGCTCTTCTGAAGAAGCGTATCGTTTGCTTACAAGGTCTGCGAAGTACAATCCGTCTTGCGTACGGTCAAATGGTTTCGTCATAAGTCAACCTCTTTCTCTTGTCTATAAGTATGTCTAGCATACTGTACATATAGGAATTGTTAAAGAAATCCTGTAATATTTTAATAACGAATCAATACAGGTCACGCAGTCAAGCCAATCATTCAAAAAGTTAAATACAACATTGTCTTTATATTAGGACATGATAGGATTTCAGAAATAGATATGGTAAAATAATTTCAAATTATGTAAAGGAAGAAGCGAAATCATGGAGACTGTCAGAACGAGCAATGAAATGGAAACAAAAAAACTAGCTTCCACACTGGCTACTCTCGTGAAACCAGGTATGACGATTTTGCTAGAAGGTGAATTGGGTGCTGGTAAAACGACTTTCACAAAAGGTTTTGCAGAAGGTTTAGGAATAGACCGTGTCATCAAAAGTCCGACATACACTTTGATTAGAGAGTATACCCAGGGACGATTACCCTTGTACCATATGGATCTGTATCGTTTAGAAGACACAGGCGCAGAAGAAATGGGTCTAGATGAATATTTCGAGGGGGATGGCGTCTGTGTGATTGAATGGGGATCCGTTGTAAAAGAGAATTTACCTGAAGAACACTTATTGATTCAGATAAAGACATCACTGGAAGATATAGATAAAAGAGAACTGAAGATGACTGCTGTTGGGCAGGCTTATGAAAGCTTATTAGAGGAGTTGGAACATGAGAGAAGAAATTGAAATCAGTATTAGAGAAGCCATTCCATCAGACGCGGAATCTCTACTGAACTGCCTTGAAAAAACAGCACTTCAAACGGGCTTTATGACAATGGGCGAAGAAGGTGCTGGACTTACAGTCGAAGAAGAAAGCCACCATATTGCTGAAATCTATGAATCAGATATCAACTGTTTGATCGTTGCGATACTTGGAGAAGAAATTATTGGTATGGCAACCATTCATGCTGTAGACAAACCAAAGATTAGACATATTGGAGAACTGGGTATTGTCGTAGATAAAGAGTATTGGGGCTTTAAAATCGGAACAGAATTGTTAAGAGAAGTACTGAAATGGTCTGATGAGTCTGACGTCATCAAACGAGTTGAATTAAAAGTACAACAAAGAAATGAACGAGCAATTCACTTATATAAAAAATATGGATTTGAACTGGAAGGCGTCATGCAAAGAGGCGTGAAAGATAATGGAGAATTTCTTCCGGTCTGCATGATGGGGAAACTCGTCTAAAAAAAGAACAATCGATTAGAAGCACAGCTTCTAATCGATTGTTCTTTTTTTAGGCTAACTTAACGAGACTTTTTAGCGAAGCCGTGCCGTATTCTTTTTCTTGATTGATCAAAATTTTTGCACTTGCTCTGGCATCATCCAATGCATGGTGATGATTCAAAGGAATAGCGTAATGGGCGGCTACAGTGTTCAGCTTATGATTAGGTAGCTGCTTCAACAATCTTCTAGAAGACTGGACAGTACATAAAGTCTGAAAACGTGGATGCTGAATCCCATAATAATCTAGTGTGCCTAGAAGGATTCTTTTATCAAATGACATATTGTGTGCAACAACGAGTTGATCGTCTGTAAAATAAGCAGACATTTTTTCCCAGACTTCTGGAAAATAAGGGGCATCAATAATATCAGTTTCTCGAATCCCATGAACACGGATATTTACAGCATCAAACCAAGTATCCGGATTGATCAGTGTATAATATTCATCTACAATTTGGTTATTTCTGACAACAGTCAGCGCCACAGAACAAGCACTATGTGTTTTACGATTGGCTGTTTCAAAATCCAATGCAGTAAAATTCATTATAAGCCTACTTTCTTTTGAAGGAGTTATCTTTAAGAGTTTTTTAAACGAACGTGCATTCTTATAAAGTATACCATTAATCAAATAGGTTTCAATGGTAGAAATTGAATTCAATTGGTTTATCAAAAGAATGTTGCAAAAATTTGACGAGGATTTCTATATCCGAATAATCCAATAATTTCTGAAAGGAATTTCGAAGATCATGCGTCTGTTCAGGTATAGCTATGCTATACTCTTTCTATATCAAAGTAGTTAGAGGAGTTGTACGCATTGAGTTTTGACCAAGAAATATTTGATGCTATTGAACAGGAAAAGAACAGACAAGAAGAAAACATTGAACTGATCGCTTCTGAGAACTTTGTATCTGAGGCTGTTATGCAGGCACAAGGAAGCGTACTGACCAATAAATATGCAGAAGGTTATCCAGGAAAAAGATATTACGGTGGATGTGAGTTTGTAGATATCGTTGAAAATCTGGCAATAGATAGAGTGAAAGAGTTATTTGGCGCAGAGTATGCAAATGTACAACCACATTCAGGATCACAGGCAAATATGGCTATTTTCCAGACATTCCTTGAACCAGGCGATACGTATATGGGAATGGATTTAAACCACGGTGGTCATCTTACGCACGGATCACAAGTAAACTTTAGTGGGAAATTGTATAACGTTGTACCTTATGGTGTAAATAAGGAAACGGAAACCATCGACTTTGATCAAGTACGCGCGTTAGCGATTGAACATAAACCGAAATTGATTATTACAGGGTATAGTGCCTATCCAAGAGAAATTGATTTCCAGAAATTCAGAGAAATCGCTGATGAAGTCGGCGCCATTTTGATGGTCGATATGGCACATATTGCAGGATTGATCGCAACAGGCGAACATCCAAATCCGGTTCCTTATGCGGATGTCGTAACAAGTACAACGCATAAAACATTAAGAGGACCTCGTGGCGGACTGATTCTAGCAAAAGAGGAATATGCAAAACGCTTGAACAGCGCGATTTTCCCTGGTATCCAAGGAGGACCTCTTGAACATGTGATTGCTGCAAAAGCGGTTGCCTTCAAAGAAGCATTACAACCAGAATTCAAGACTTATACAAAACAAATTATCAAAAATGCTCAAGCAATGGCGGAAGTATTCAATACATCTAAAGGCCGCGTAATCAGTGGCGGAACAGATAACCATTTATTATTGTTAGAAGTAACAGATTTTGAAATGAATGGAAAACAGGCAGAAGCATTATTAGATAGTGTTGGTATTACTGTGAACAAAAATACGATTCCTTTTGAAAGGCTTAGCCCATTCAAAACGAGTGGTATTCGTATAGGAACGCCGGCGATTACAACTAGAGGATTCGACGAAGTCGCTAGTAAGAAAGTCGCGGAATTAATTGTTCAAACTTTGGAAAATAAAGAAGATGAAGCACAATTAAGTGAAATCAAAAAAGCTGTTCGTGAACTGACAAAACAGTACCCATTATATAAATAAAAGCTGAAGAGCCTATGTCTAAACCTAATTAGACATAGGCTCTTTTTTGTAAAGAATAAGAGAGGTACATTAAAATTACGTAAAAAAAGTATTCTTTTTATAAGAACGCTTGCATGTAAACCATTACATAGAATAAGGTTAGAGATGTAAAAAGATGAAAGCGTTATATTAATAGAAGAGCCAAGGAGGAAGAAGAACATGTCAAAAGATGGATTGAAAATCGTAACAATTGGTGGAGGATCAAGTTATACACCAGAATTGATTGAAGGATACATTCTGCGCAAAGATGAATTACCCATCAGCGAGATCGTACTAGTTGATATCGAAGATGGTAAAGAAAAACTGGATATTGTAGGAGCTATGGCTAAGCGAATGGTCGAAGCTGCTGGCCTTGACTGGAAAGTGACCTTAACGCTTGACCGTAAAACGGCTTTAAAAGATGCTGACTTTGTAACGACTCAATTTCGTGTAGGCTTGTTGAATGCGCGTGTCAAAGATGAGCGTATTCCTTTATCTCATGGTATTCTTGGTCAAGAAACCAATGGAGCTGGCGGAATCTTAAAAGCGTTCCGAACAATCCCCGTTATTTTAGATATTATTGAAGACATGAAAGAAGTCTGTCCAGATGCATGGCTAGTCAACTTTACAAATCCAGCGGGTATGGTTACAGAAGCTGCCATTAAGCATGGTGGGTGGGAAAGAACCGTTGGATTATGTAATGTACCGATTGGCCATGTTAAGACTGCTTCAGAAAAATTGAATTTACCAGCTGCTGACTTGTTCTTCAAATTTGCTGGGATCAATCACTTCCACTGGCATAGAGTTTGGGATAAATCAGGAAAAGAACGGACAGATGAACTGATAGACTTGATTTATGGACCGAACCAGAATGAAGATGACAACCACTTGAAAAATATCCATAGCGCTTTATTCCATTATGAGCAAATTCAAGATCTTCATATGCTGCCGTGTGGTTACCACCGTTACTACTATATTGAAGATGAAATGCTTGAGCATTCTATCGAAGAATTCAAAAATGGAGAAACGAGAGCGCAAGTGGTTAAAGAAACAGAAGCGCGACTGTTTGAAATGTATAAAGACCCGAATCTGGACCACAAACCAGAAGAGTTGTCACAACGTGGCGGTACACACTATAGTGATGCAGCTTGTGAGATCATTGCGTCTATTCAAAATGACAAGCATACAGAAATGGTTGTTTCCACTAAAAATAATGGAACAATCACAGTTTTACCATACGATTGTGCAGTAGAAGTTTCAGGCGTTGTTACGGCTCATGGCTTTGAACCTTATAACTGGGGAAGATTTGAAAACGATGGCGCTAGAGGCATTATTCAAAACATGAAAGGCATGGAAGAAAGTGTCATTCGTGCAGCGATTGAAGGAAACTACGGAGCTGCTTTACAAGCCTTCACGGTGAATCCATTGATTCCAGGTGGACGCTTAGCGAAAACAGTCTTGGATGAGTTGCTTTATGCGCATAAAGCATATCTGCCACAATTTGCAGAGAAGATTAAAGATATTGAAGAAAACCAGCCAGAAACGGTTCAGTATGTGGACGAATTGATGAAAACAAATGTAAAAGAAACGGTTTAAATTATCAAAAATCCCAAAGTCTTTTGACTTTGGGATTTTTGATTCAAATAAATTTTTTATAATAAACGCAGGTATATCATGATTGAATGAAGTCTAGTAAAGCGTTATTCAAATCATCTGGTTGATCATGGAAGATACCATGTCCACTTTCTTCGAAAGTTTTCAGCGTGCTATCAGGAATAGCTTTGTCCATTAATTCAGCGAAGTCGTAAGGACAAACTTGGTCTTCTTTACCATGGCCGATTAAAGTAGAGACTGTGACTTTGGTCAGGTCTTCAGAAAGGTCTTCATCTCTTAAAGCGATTGCTGAAAGAATTGTTCCGTAAGAAGAGGCTTTGAATGCTAAGGTTGCAACCCAGTCCGCATACGCATCACTTGGTTTTTTATTGAATAATTGTGATCCGAAATCTGTAACCATTTTAGGACGATCCACTTTAGCTTGCTCAATCAGTTCATCTACGCCAGATTTTTCCATTCCGTATGGATAATCAGGACCTTGCGTAAATCTTGGAGCTGCAGCACCTAACAGTACTAGTTTTTTAACACCGAATCCGTTATGGCGAGCCATATATCTAACAGCAGCAGCTCCCCCCATTGAAAATCCAACAAGTGTAGCATCTGTTACGTTTAATTCTTCGATCACGGCTTTAACGTCATCCGCAAAAGTATCGTAACCGTAATCTTCAACGCCCAGATCCGATTCTCCATAACCTCTTAAATCGATTCCGATTACGCGATACCCATTTTCCAATAAATGATTGTATTGATATTCAAACATTAAGTTATTTAGTGGCCAACCGTGAAGAAATACAACCGGTGAACCTGAACCCATATCTTTTACAGCGATTGAAACATCATTTTTACCTTTAATTATTTTATTCAACTTGCTTCCTCCTAAAGTTCAATTAACTACGAATTCATAGTAACGCTTAAAGGTGAATTTTTAAAATATAATGCTTTTGTATTCAAATGGCTGATATAATAGAATGACTACGGAATGCTTAAAATACTACCAGAGAAAGAAGGCAATCTTTTATAAAATGATATAACAATTTATATGGAGAGAGAGGAATACGAAATGTTAATTTTTTTATTTATTATAATAGTTACGCTACTCTTGCTAAATTTCAGTCAACAAAAAGAAATCAAAAAAATGAAAGGCATGATTAAGCATGATGAAAAAGAGCTTGAGGTATTTGCAGAAGAAACGTACCTTAGAGAAGGCAATGAAGTAAAAACTATTAAATTACTTAGAGAAAAATATTATCCATTAGACCTAGTGGATGCAAAACATATCGTAGATAAAATAAAAAAACCTAGACAGAATTGAAAAGCAACTAGTCTAAGTTCGCAGGATTTATTATTTATTCTACTGTACTATAATCTTTCAGTGTAAATAACATGTACGCTTATCAAGTATACCAAAAAGAGATCAGGAATATTTCTCCTGATCTCTTTTTGGTATAAGATATTTAATTTAATCTGCTAATTTCGAAGGGAAGACAAGCTTTCTAATTTCTAGAATAGCTGTTGTAGCAAGTGCTAGTCCAGCAGCGATTCCCCAATGTTCTAGTCCAAATTCTGCTGGTATATCAAAAATTGGGCGGACAATCGGCAAAATAGTGATGCCATATAACATCATACATACGGCAAATGCACCGACAACATATTTATTTGTAAAGAATCCTGCTTGGAAAACGGTTTGAGAATTCGAACGAGCAGGGAAGACCTGTAGTGTTCTAGCAAGAATCAAGGTTGTAAAGGCCATAGCCACACTAATTTCATTAGAATATCCTAAACCGATATACTGAGAAATAATAACAGCTACACCAATGGTCAATCCTCTAAAGATTACAGACTGTAATGTCTGACCAGAGAAGATACCTTCGTTAGGATCTCTTGGTTTTTGTTTCATAATATGCGGTTCACCTGGTTCCATTCCTAGCGCAATTGCAGGGATAGAATCATTGACCAAGTTGATAAATAGTAACTGTAAGGCAGTGAATGGATTCACCCAGTTCATGAGTAGTGCAGCAATAATCGCAGTAACAGCACCCAAGTTACCTGAAAATAGATAAGCGATCGCTTTTTTGATATTACTATAAACATTTCTACCTACTGAAACGGCACTTACGATGGATACAAAATTATCATCCGTCAAGATCATAGCAGCGGCGTCTTTTGAAACGTCTGTCCCGCTACCCATAGCGACCCCGATATCTGCTTGTTTCAATGCTGGAGCATCATTCACACCATCACCGGTCATGGCAGTGATCTGGTCTTTATTCTGCCAAGCTTCAACGATACGGATTTTATTTTCTGGCGTAACTCGGGCATATACAGTAATGTGCTCAAGTTTTTCCATCAATTCTTCTTCAGAAAGGGCATCTAGTTCTTGTCCGGTTAAAGCAATGTCATCTTCTGTGAAAATATTTAAGTCTCTTGCGATTGCACGCGCCGTTGTTTTATGATCACCTGTAATCATAATTGTACGAATACCAGCTTCGGCAGCCTCTTTAATGGCATCGTAAACTTCTTCTCTTGGAGGATCAATCATTGCAAGTAATCCTACAAAAATCAAATCATTCTCATCATCTAAATCTAGCTCAGACTTAGTTACTGGTTTGTAAGCAAATGCCAGAACACGCATTGCCTGGTCAGAGAAATGTTCATTTTTGTCGTATAATTGTTTTAAATGCGTTTCTGTCAATTCTTCAACGTTTCCATCGATCAAGATTTTAGAACAACGTTTGAAGAGAACATCGGGTCCACCTTTAGTCAGAATCATCTGCTCGCCGTCAATGTCGTGAAGAGTAGACATCAGTTTACGAGTAGAGTCAAAAGGCAACTCTGCTATTCTAGGATAAGTGGAGCGTAGCGTTGAAAAAGGTAATCCTTGTTTATTACTGTGATCGATTAACGCAATCTCAGTAGGATCGCCACTTGATTCTCCTTTTTCATTAATGGAAGAATCATTTGCAAGAACGGCGATCTGCATCAGGCGATTTTCGTCAAAAGACCATTGATCTGGTTGATTAGTATAAGCTTTTTCTGATTGGCCAGCCAAGAATGTATCAACGACTGTCATTTTGTTTTGTGTCAATGTTCCGGTCTTATCCGTACAGATAACACTAGTAGAGCCCAATGTTTCAACGGCTGGTAGTTTACGAATGATGGCGTGACGTTTAGCCATTTTGTTGGTTCCAACGGATAATACAATCGTTACGATTGATTGCAAAGCTTCTGGAATTGCAGCAACCGCAACCGCGACCGCAAACATAAAGGCATTTAGTAATGGAATCTGGATATCCTGTGTTCCACCTAAAAAGATACGCGCAGCTTGTATTCCGAAAATCAGAATAGACAAACCAAGAATCACAAATCCTAATTTTTTACTGAACACTTCTAATTTACGTTGAAGTGGGGTTTGCTTAGAGGTTGCATTTTGGATCAATTTAGCTACTTTACCCATTTCAGTTTCTGTTCCGATTCCAGTAACGACGTATTTTGCTCGTCCATACGTTACAAGTGTTCCGCTATAAACCATATTGAGTCGATCAGCTAATCCAGTCTCTTCTGGTATTGTTATCGCATTCTTATCGGAAGGAACAGATTCTCCTGTTAGAGCACCTTCTTCAACTTGTAAAGACTCTGCTTCAAGCAAGCGTCCATCGGCTGGTATATTATTTCCAGCTTCTAATACGATAATATCTCCAACAACCAGTTCTCTAGCAGGTATACTTTGCGTACTGTTGTTTCGAATAACCGTTGCGGTTGGAGCAGCCATATTTCTAAGGGATGCCAGCGAATCTTCCGCTTTTCTCGTTTGTACGACACTGAGGATGGAATTGATCACAAGTACAGCGAATATGATGATAGACTCAACGGTCTCGCCTAATAAAACTTGAACGACAGCTACAATTAAAAGAACAATAACCATTGGATCTTTAAAGCTTTCTAAAAATAAAGATAAGGTAGACTGACGGTCTTTTTGTTCTAGCTCATTGAATCCCTTTTCTTCTTGCCTCTTTTGTACTTCTGAGGAGGTTAATCCATCTCCTGTAGTATTGAGTGAAGATAAAACTTCCTCGGTATTCTGCTGATAATGTTGCATTTTTTCCATCCTTTCTAAGATGAAGGAACTTTCAATAGAAAAAAAGAGACGTATACGGAGGCAAAAGCTCCGCATACGTCTCACTATTTAATACAGCACCAGCAGATAAACAAGTATCTACGGTTGGTGGCACTGTAACAGCTTTCGCTGCAAGTTACTCCCGTAAGCCTATTTTGTTGTCGGATTCATTATATAAAAGTAATGAAAGAATTGCAAGAAAATTATTTCTAATCTTTACCAATTCAAACCATCCAAAAATTTGAGAAGATCGTATTGTTTTTCTTCAGGTAAAGACTGAATAACTGTGGTCAATCTTTTTTCAATAGGACTGGCTTCATCATTAAAGAATTCAGATAAGGTGACATCTAACGCATCACATATATGAGAAAGTGTTTTTAAAGATAATTTTGTTGAATTATGTTCAATCGCAGAAATAAAAGAAGGAGAAATGTCGATTTTCTGTGCAAGTTCTTTAGCGGTCATTCCTGTAGCGATTCTTAAAGCTTTGATTTTAGGACCAAATTCCATAACGGCACCTCAATAATTATTTTATTACTCAAGTATCATAGCATGTAAAAAGGCTAAAAAAAAGAAAAATTTCAAAACGAAAACACTTTATAGTATATAAATTAACTTATAGGTAAACTTTATATTGTAATATATGATTTATGTGTTAATATATTTAATTGTGACTGCCGATAGAGGCAGGTTAAAGAAGGAGAGAATAAAATGAGAGATAAAAAACAGCCGAAACAGGAGAAGTTTCGACCGATGCAATTATTGAAAGACAATAAAGGCGCAATTAGAGGAGACGTACTGTCAGGGTTAACAGTAGCGTTAGCGTTAATACCTGAATCCATCGCTTTTACATTTGTAGCGGGTGTTAGTCCAATTCTTAGTTTACAAACAGCCTTTATGATTGGATTAGTGGCAGCAATTTTTACAGGAAGACCTGGTATGATCAGTTCCTCTACGGCTGCAATTGCAGTGGTCATCGCTTCATTGGTCGCAACTCATGGACTAGAATACCTTTTTGCAATGGTTGTCCTCATGGGTGTTATACAAATAATCATCGGATTATTAAAATTAGGGAAATATGCTAGAATCATCCCTTATCCAGTAATGCTTGGCTTTTTGAATGGATTATCGATCCTAATTTTTATAGCACAATTGGATCAGTTCAAAATCAATCAAGTAGTAGAAGTAAATGGGAATATGGTTACACAATCTGTCTGGATGCCGTGGACAGATCTGGCAGTTATGATTGGCTTTGTACTATTTATTATGGCTATGATTCACATCATTCCTAAATTCACTAAAGTGATTCCGTCTAGTCTAATTGCTATCGTTGTAATGACTTTAATCGCTGTTGGGCTTGGGAGTTTCGGGATGCACCTCAGAAATGTACAAGACTTTGCTGGAATGGAAATTGTTGGTGGACTACCAGGATTCCATATTCCTCAAGTTCCGTTAAACTTTGAAACGCTTAGAATCATTACGCCGTATGCCTTTATAGGTGGGCTTGTCGGATTAACTGAAGCGGTATTGACCCTTCAAGTAATTGATGAAATGACTAATACTCGAGGTAGAACAAACAAGGAGATTATTGCACAAGGACTTGCGAATACAGTCAACGGTTTCTTTGGCGGCATGGGAGGAGATGCAATGATTGGTCAGTCGATCATTAATATCAAATCTGGTGGACGTCATCGTTTATCTGGACTCGTTGCGGCCTCTGCTCTAATGTTTTTCATCATGTTTGGCTCAGCATTTATCAATGCGATTCCACTAACTGGTCTAGTTGGGGTTATGTTTATGGTGGTTGTTGGGACCTTTAAATGGGAAAGTTTACGCTATAAAGGGAAAGTACCTATGCAAGATATTTTAGTTGTCATTATTGTATCAGCAATCACAATCTTTGCAGACCTTGCAACAGCTGTTATTACTGGAGTGGTTGTTTCAGCATTGATTTTCGCATGGGAAAAAGGGAAAGTGATTTATGCCAATGTAGAAGAATCTGATAATGGTTCGAAAACATACAAAATCAATGGAACGCTGTTCTTTGGTTCAGTCCTGAATTTCAAAGAGTTATTTGATGTAGAGAGTGACCCAGATGAAGTGATCTTGGATTTAAAATACGCAAAAGTAACAGATTATTCTGCAGTAGAAGCGATCAGCTCCGTTACCAAACGATATGAAGAATCAGGTAAGACATTCAAGATTGTCAGATTAAGTGATGAATGTAAACGAATGTTCCACAATGCAAATGCCTTTACTTCTGTCATTATTGACGAAGGTGAAGATGAAATCATCGAATATCCATACGTATAAATTGAAAAGACTCTCAAGACTGTTTTTATAAGCAGACTTGAGAGTCTTTTTTTACTGTTGAAATTAAATGATAACGGATTCAAATTCGTTGTAGTACTAACTGAATAGTGATAAAGTTTGACTGTTATGGCGTGTTATCACTTAAATTAATTAACGGTTCTGTACTACTTAAAAGTTATGAGGAGGAAATGAATGATGGAATACAGTTATCTAGGACGAACAGGACTAAAAGTAAGCAAGATTTGTTTAGGAACAATGAATTTTGGTTCATATACAAGTGAAGAGGATGCTTTTGCCATCATGGATAGAGCATTGGAAGCAGGCATTAACTTCTTTGATACAGCAAATGTATATGGTGGTAAAGGTCAAAGAGGACAAACAGAAGAGATTATTGGTCGTTGGTTCGCACAAGGTGGCGGACGACGTGAAAAAGTTGTTCTAGCAACAAAAGTTTATGGTGGGATGGAAAATGAAGCCGATGGTCCAAATCAAGGAAGTGGGCTCTCTGCTTATAAAATCCGTCGTCATCTGGAAGAATCTTTGAAACGACTACAAACCGATCATGTAGAACTGTATCAGATGCATCATATTGAACGCCACGCACCGTGGGAAGAAATATGGGGTGTATTCGAGTCAATTGTCAATCAAGGAAAAGCTTATTATATTGGATCCAGTAACTTTGCAGGCTATCATCTTGCCCTAGCTCAAGCGGCAGCTGAGAAAAGACAATTCCTTGGACTAGTATCCGAACAGCACAAGTATAATCTGCTTTGTAGACTACCGGAATTAGAAGTACTTCCAGCTGCAGGAGATTTGGGTATTGGCATCATTCCGTGGAGCCCGCTAGAGGGTGGAATGCTTAGTGGTAAGATGCTCGATCCAGAGCCAGGTTCAAGAAGTGAAAGTCGCGCAGCTAAGCTAACTGACCACGAACGCAGTCAATTAGAAGATTACGCTAAGCTATGCGAAGAACTTGGGGAATCTGAACCAAATGTCGCATTGGCATGGCTTTTAGCAAATCCTGCGGTGACAGCACCAATTATTGGTCCAAGAACAATGGAACAATTAGAGCAAGCACTTAGAGCCGTTGAAATCAATCTTTCAGAAGATACAATGAAAGAATTGGATAGAATTTTCCCAGGACCGGGTGGACGTGCTCCAGAAGCTTATGCTTGGTAAGACAAAAGATCTAATTTTCTCTAAACAACTGATTAAATAAGGTTAGCAGACATCAAACCTCTTGTGAAAGAGACTAGATGTCTGCTATTTTAGTATAAAGATAAAATGAATTGTGAGTCTAATGTAAAAAAGCTAAACGCCTTTAGATAATGACTTAAAGCATACTTCCAGTTTAATTGAATGAGTGAATCTGTGAATAGAAGAGAGGGAGAAGCTGTGAATAGACACTTTGGAAGTGAGAAATGGCACCAAGCAGCTGCTTTTTATGTCCGTATGCAGGTATTTGTCTTGGAATGCGGTATAGGTTTGACAGAAGAGTTTGATATGGACGATCATGATAAAACCAATTACGCTGTGATTTACGATGGAAATAAAGCAGTTGCCACCGGTCGTTATACACAGATAGATGTTGAAACGATTCGTCCTGGAAGAATCGCTGTACTAAAAGACTATCGAAATCGTGGACTTGGACAACAAATTATCGAAGAACTAGAGAAAGAAAGCCTAGAACGTGGGATTAAACAATCAATTATCCACGGTGAACTGACAGCCGCCGCTTTTTATGAGAAACTTGGATATAAAAAATGCTCAGAAGAATATTTAGAAGACGGCGTACCCTGTGTTACACTTAAAAAACAGTTAGTTCAGTAGTACTATACTAGTGAAAAGCGCTTTTAGACTATCCAGATAAAATCATAGTTTATTGGAATATACTACTTATGGTACAATTGAAGCCGAGAATTGATTTAATGGAGGAAGAATTATGCTTGCACGCTTAAAAAAAGGACTGACCAATTTCAAAGATGTGACATACAAAAAGTACGAACAACTTTATCAGGAACTTGGACAGGCTCAAAATCCGCACACATTATTTATTGCCTGCTCTGACTCTCGAGTGGATCCGGAAAGACTGATCGATAGTGAACCGGGTGAAGTTTTTATGATTCGTAATATTGCAAATACCATTCCAACTTACGAATTAAGCCAGCGAGATCTAACAACAGTATCTTCTGTTGAGTTTGCAGTAGAAGTACTAGGGGTAAAAGAAATCATTGTCTGTGGACATTCAAATTGCGGTGGGTGTGCTGCAGCACTCGGAGGACGAGAGAAGCTAGATCACCTTCCATTCACTCAGAAGTACCTAGAACCCTTAGAAAGTGTAAAAGAAAAAATCGAAAAGAATCATGCTCATGAAGATGATAACGCTAAAGCGCGATTAATGGAACTTTTGAACATCATCGAACAGGTTGAGCATCTAAAAACCTATCCCTGGATAAAACAAAAAATAGAAAATGGCGAGTTAGGAATAGAAGGCTGGCATTACGATATCAAAACGGGTAGTGTACTGGTTTATGATGAAGCTACTGATGCATTCCACGAGTCAGAAAAATATCAAAACGAACAAGAATAACCCTATTCAGTGAATAAAAAAAGTCTGACCTTAGTTCTATACTGAGGTCAGATTTTTTAGTGTGCAATACTTTTACAAAGCAACTTGAAATCTTTTTTCGTCATTGCACATACTCCATTAACATTCTAAGAGATCAGCTTCATGGGTGACTCCTTTCAAATATTTGTCACAATCATATCTGATAGCATGAGAAAGTCAAAACAATAAGTTATGGGCTCCAAAAAGTCTTTCCACGGGGAAATCTGCTCGAATTATGCTAGTGTATAATAGAGCTGAACTGAATAGAGAGATTTCGAATTGAGTCTACTACTCTTATTGTATTCGTGTTAGAATAAGTATGATTTTGCATTGATGTATCTTTATTTATACGTTAAGCAGCCTACCAGAATTGAATAGATGAAAATTGAAAGGAACATTTAGATACCATGGATATTAAAGAATTCAAGGAATTATTCAAAGAATCAATCATAAAGACCGACGAACCGTTAGCGCAATTTACGTATACCGAAACTGGAGGACCAGCTGATGTACTGGTTTTCCCTAAAAGAAAAGAAGAAATCGCTGCAATGATTTCTTACATCAATGAGAAACGATGGCCTTTGACGATTTTAGGAAACGCGAGTAACTTGATTGTAAGAGACGGCGGAATCAGAGGCGTTACAATGATTTTGACAGAAATGGATCAAATTACTGTAGAAAAAGACCAGGTTATAGCTCAAGCTGGAGCCGCAATGATTGAAGTCAGTAAAAAAGCCTATCATGCAAGCTTAACAGGATTGGAATTTGCTTGCGGTATTCCAGGTAGTATTGGCGGAGCCGTTTACATGAACGCTGGAGCGTATGATGGAGAAGTAAAAGATGTTATTAAAAGTGTCACGTTACTGAGCTTGACGGGAGAAATTAAAGAAGTTAGTAATGAAGATATGGCATTTGTTTATCGTAACAGTTTAATTCAGAAGACGGGAGACATTGTTATAGACGTTAGTTTCCAGTTAGAAGAAGGCGACCAAGATGCGATCAAAGAGCGTATGGATGAATTAACTATTCTGCGTACGACAAGACAGCCTCTAGAATATCCGTCCTGTGGATCTGTTTTCAAAAGACCAACGGGTTATTTTACTGGAAAGCTGATTCAAGAAGCGGGTCTACAAGGATTGAAGTGGGGCGGAGCACAAATTTCGACTAAACATGCGGGCTTCATTGTAAACATCAATCATGCAACAGCGACAGATTATATTGAGTTGATTGACCACATCAAAGAAGTGATTTTAGAGAAAAATGATGTGCAACTTGAAACTGAAGTTCGAATCATTGGAGAAGACCCAGTGAAAAGTAACAAAGAGAAAGCAAAAAAATTGATTCAAAAAGCTACAGATCAATTTAAACAAAAAATCGGTACGGAGCAATCTGTAGGTTTTGTAGACGAAATATAGCAGCGAGTGTACACTTAAGACTGAACATACGGTATAGTCTTAGGTGTACACTTTTTATCAAAAAAGATTTCCATATGTACTAAATGGATTTGGAGGAATTATAGATGAAAATTGGGGTAATCGGATTAGGCACCATCGCTCAAAAAGCTTATTTACCAGTTATGATGACAGAGCACCAAACTGTGGAGTGGCATCTTTCTACTAGAAATCAAGACAAGCTAAAGGAAATAGGTGAAAAATACCGAATTCCTGCAGAACAGTTACATACAAGTTGGGAAGATTTACTCGACATAGGTTTGGATGCCGTATTTATCCATACACCCACACCAACTCATGCTGAGATTATTGAAAAAATGATTGATAATGGCATACATGTATTCGTCGATAAACCAATCAGTGCAGATCTTGAAGAAACAAAAGCATTGATTGAACGTTCTCGTAAAGCAAATGTGCTATTAACAGCTGGATTTAATAGAAGATTTGCTCCAAGAGTAAAAGAACTCAAAGCAATTGAAGATAAAAATATGGTTTACTTCCAGAAGAACCAAGGGAATTATACAAAACACTCTTCTAGATATAGAATCTACGACATGATGATTCATCCTGTAGATACAGCACTCCATATGATTGATGAGCCTGTAAGAATGATCAATTCAGGCCTTGTAGGGTCAGATGATTTCTTTAAGCGTGCATGGGTCATTCTGGAAACTGATTCCACGCATATTATGGTCTCGATAAACGCTGAGTCAGGCGCTAGACTGGAAACGATGGAAGTTCAAAGTCCAACGCAAACAGCGCGAGTAGAAAATCTTTCAGAGTGGACAAGATATGATGAAGAAAAAACAGTCAGCAGATCTTTTGGTGACTGGGATCACACCCTTTATAAAAGAGGATTTTCTTCTATGATCGAAGCTTTTCTTGAAGCCGTTCGTACGAATGGAGAAAATCCAGTATCGCTTGAGTCTTCTTTAGTTAGTCATGAAGTTTGCGAAACGATTTTAAGAAATGCCAATTTATAAGATAAAGTAAAAGAACTACAGAATAGATAGAATTGCGATCGTTCATTTTGAACGGTCGTTTTTCATCCAAAAAGAAGTAGGAAAGTATCATGAAATCGTAAAAGATTGAACTTATGATAGGGCAAGCTATAATAAAATAGGTTTCAATTGAATTGAGAAAAGATGTAAGGGGAGTGTAAGACTGTGACGGAAAAGACTATTATTTCGTTTAAAGATGTTCAAAAACAATATGATGAAAGTATGATACTAAAAGGTGTTTCATTCGATTTAGAAAAAGGAAAATTTTATACCTTGCTGGGTCCATCAGGGTGCGGTAAATCTACTATCTTGAATTTGATTGCTGGCTTCACTCAAGCGACTTCAGGTTCGATTGTATTGGATGGTAAAAAAGTGAATGAATTGCCTCCAGATAAACGTAAAGTAAATACTGTTTTTCAGGATTATGCTCTATTTCCTCATATGAATGTGTTTGACAATGTAGCGTTTGGATTGAAAATCAAAAAACTGCCTAAAAGTCAGATAAAAGAAAAAGTAACGGAAGCATTAAGATCCGTTAGATTGACTGGTTTTGAGACGAGAGAAATCTCTGAAATGTCAGGCGGACAACGCCAGCGGGTAGCCATTGCAAGAGCCCTTGTAAACGAACCAGAGATTTTACTTTTAGATGAACCGTTGTCTGCTCTAGATTTAAAATTAAGAACAGAGATGCAGTATGAATTAAGAGAACTGCAGCAACGACTAGGCATTACCTTTATTTTTGTGACGCATGATCAAGAAGAAGCATTGGCTATGAGTGACAAAATCTTTGTCATGAAAGAAGGCGAAATTGTTCAAAGTGGTACACCAATTGATATCTATGATGAACCACTTAATAATTATGTAGCTGATTTTATTGGTGAAAGCAATATTGTTGCCGGTAAGATGATTCAAGACTATAAAGTAGAATTCGCTGGGAAAGTTTTTGATTGTGTTGACGGTGGGATGCCAGAAAACGAAGAAATTGAAATTGTGATTAGACCAGAAGACCTTGTGGTTACAAGACCAGCTCTTGGAAATCTCAAAGTGATCGTTCAGTCTCAGCTATTTAGAGGTGTACACTATGAAATCATCGGAGAAGATCCAGAAGGAAACGAATGGATGGTTCATACGACTCGTAAAGCAGAGGTTGGAGACGAAATTGGTTTGGCATTTGAGCCTAGAGATATCCATATTATGAGATTAGGAGAGACAGAAGAAGCGTTCAACCAGCGTTTAGCAGATTACGCCGTAAATAACGGGACGAGCGTACAAGAAGCGATCGAAAGTGAAAAAGGAGTGGAGCTGAATTATGACCTCTAAACAGAATAAATGGCTCTTTTTTCCTTATTTTATCTGGATAGCATTGTTTGTATTTATCCCAGTAGGCTTACTTATTTATCAGTCATTTATTGGTTTGAATGGAACCTTTACGATTTCGAATTTTGTCACTTACTTTACTTCAACAACTTATCTTAAAATGACGGCACAATCTTTTCTCTATGCATTTATTATTACCTTAATCACGCTTTGCATCAGTTACCCGACAGCCTATTTTTTAACACAAACAAGACGAAAAGATTTATGGATGCTCTTATTGATTTTACCGACTTGGATCAATGTATTATTAAAGGCCTATGCTTTTATTGGCTTACTGAGTCAACAAGGGAGTGCGAATACGTTCTTTGACTGGATAGGGGTAGGACGTCAGCAACTGTTGTTTACGAATGCTAGTTTTCTTCTAGTGGCTACCTATATTGAGATTCCTTTTATGCTACTACCAATCTATAATGCGATTGAAGAGATTCATCCTTCTGTGATTCATGCAAGTAGAGATCTTGGAGCGAATACTTGGGAAACCTTTAAAAACGTTATTTTCCCGTTATCCCTCTCAGGTGTCCGAAGTGGAATACAAGTTGTCTTTATCCCGTCTCTTTCACTATTTATGCTGACTAGGTTGATTGGTGGAAACCGGGTGATTACTTTAGGTACAGCAATTGAACAACACTTCTTAGTGACACAAAACTGGGGGATGGGATCAACGATTGGGATTGTTCTGATCGTATTGATGATTCTAACGATGGTCCTTACTTCAGGACGTAAGAAAGGAGTCCGTAAATCATGATCAAGTCTAAATTTAGTTGGGCAAATATGTATCTAATTTTTATCTTTGTTTTGTTATATGTTCCAATTTTATATTTGATATATTATTCTTTCAACCAAGCGGGAACAATGAATGAATTTACGGGGTTTACAACGGAACATTATGAAGCGTTAGCGGGAGATACGAGACTAATTCGTATTGTGCTAGATACATTCAGAGTCGCTTTGCTCTCTTCCTTGCTGGCAACCATTATCGGTACTTTAGGGGCGATTGGAATCTTTTTTGTTAGACAAAGAAGAACACAGTCGACCATACTTGGTCTGAATAACGTTCTACTTGTGTCACCGGATGTTATTATTGGCGCAAGTTTCTTGCTTTTATTTACGATGGCTGGTTTTCGCTTAGGGTTTTATTCTGTATTGTTTTCACATATCGCATTCAGTATTCCAATTGTTGTTTTAATGGTCTTACCTAAATTGCAGGAAATGAATACAAATATGATTACTGCAGCAAAAGATCTAGGAGCAAACAACTGGCAAGTGCTGAAAAGTGTCATTATTCCGAGCATTAAACCAGGCATACTTGCTGGATATTTTATGGCTTTCACTTATTCTATCGATGATTTCGCTGTTACGTTTTTTGTAACCGGAAATGGCTTTGCAACTTTGTCTGTTGAAATTTATTCAAGAGCTCGACAAGGAATCAGTCTAGAGATCAACGCATTGAGTACGATTCTATTCATCGTTGCTCTAGGACTAGTCAGTGGATACTACTTTGTTCAACAGCAACAGCAACAGCGTAACCGCAAACGTAAACTAACCGATATCGATCCAACGAATCATCAGAAGGCGGTGACACCTTAATGAAACAGTTAATTCAATTAGCTTTAGCTGTATTGGGGATAACGGGCATACTCTATTTGGGTAGTTTTTTCATCGAACATTCCCAAGGTGCAAGTGGAGCAGATACGCTAAATATCTTTAACTGGGGAGATTATATCGATCCAGAATTGCTTGAACAGTTTGAAGAAGAATCGGGTTACCGAGTGGTTTATGAAACCTTTGACTCCAATGAGTCGATGTATACAAAAGTTCAGCAAGGCGGAACAGCGTATGACCTGACGATTCCAAGTGAATATATGATCGAAAGAATGATTGAAGAAGATCTCGTTTTACCAATGGACCATTCCAAAATTACTGGTTTAGAAAATATTGATTCAGAATTTCTCAATCAGCCATTCGATCCTAATAATCAGTTTTCAATTCCTTACTTCTGGGGAACTTTGGGGATTGTTTATAATGAACAAATGGTGGATGAAGAAGATATTACTTCTTGGAGTGATTTATGGAATCCTGAATTCAGAGAAAGTATTTTGTTTATTGACGGGGCGCGAGAAGTTATTGGAATTGGCTTACAGACTCAAGGTTATTCATTGAATTCGAAAAATGATGAAGAATTGAATGAAGCCTTTGAATTGCTTCGTGGTCTTGCGCCAAATGCTAAGGCGTTAGTTGCAGATGAAATCAAAATGTATATGATTCAAGAAGAAGCGCCCGTTGCGGTGACGTTTTCTGGAGAAGCGGCTGATATGATGTGGGAAAATGAATCGTTACATTACATTCTACCTGAAGAAGGATCCAACTTATGGTTTGACAATATGGTGATTCCTAAGACAGCGCAAAATACAGAAGCGGCTTATGCCTTTATTAATTTTATGTTGCAGCCAGAAGTTGCTGCTCAGAATGCTGATTATATTGGGTACAGTACGCCAAATAAAGCAGCCATGGATTTGCTTCCGGAAGAAACAACGGAAGACGAGCAATTTTATCCATCTGCTGAAACCATTGAAAAATTAGAAGTGTACGAAAATCTTGGACCTGAATACATTGAAAAATATAATGACTTGTTCCTGGAATTCAAAATGCTTAGATAATAAAAAGGAGCTGCTGATGCAGCTCCTTTTTATGTTACAATACAGTTGAAAATGATAGCGGTACATAAACTATATCTGGAAGGGAAATGGGTATGAATCTAAAAAAGTTAGTAGGATATAAAGCGGCAGAATTTATTGAAGACGGCATGACGGTTGGTCTTGGAACAGGATCAACGGCTTATTACATGGTAGAAGCCCTTGGTAAAAGAGTGAACGAAGAAGGATTAAACATCGTTGGTGTAACGACATCTATTCGAACAACAGCGCAAGCAGCTGATTTGAATATTCCGTTAAAAAGTATAGATGATGTTGAAAAAATTGATATAACCATTGATGGAGCAGATGAAATTTCAAATACTTATCAAGGCATTAAAGGTGGCGGAGCGGCTCACTTATTTGAAAAAACAGTGGCCAACCTTTCAGATAAAAATATCTGGATCGTAGATGAAAGCAAACTAGTAGAAGAGCTTGGTGCTTTTCCATTACCAGTAGAAGTGGTTCATTTTGGTTCTGGACAATTGTTCAAGAAGTTTGATCAAAAAGGCTACAAACCTTCTTGGAGACTAGACGAAGAAGGTGAAAAATTAGTCACGGATTCAGGTAACTTGATTATTGATCTTCATATGGAAATCATTAAGGATCCTGAATCATTAGCGACTTGGTTGGATTCTTTAACAGGTGTAGTGGAGCATGGATTGTTTTTGAATTGTGTCGACACGATCATCGTAGGGACACAAGAAGGTGCAATTGTAGAACAAGTTGATAGAGGATAAAATTAAAACGATCAGACTCTACTAGATATAGTAGAATCTGATCGTTTTATTAAAATAAAAAAAAAGTTAAGATAGTGATTTTTCTTTTAGTTTTTCTAGCATATCTGCTGTCATTCTTTCAAGAGAATATTCAGGGCTGAAATTCCATTCTTTACGAGCTTGTATCGTATCGATTGAATTCGGCCATGACTCCGCAATCGTCTGACGAATGGGATCGACTTCAAAATCTAGAGTAAACTCTGGTATATGAGCTCGAATCGCTTTTTCAAAGTCTTCTGGACATACACTCATTGCACTAACGTTGAATGCGTTACGGTGAATGAGGTTCTCTGAAGGTACTTCCATTAGACGAATAATAGCGTCTACCGCATCCGGCATGTACATCATATCCATATAGGTACCTTTGTCGATAAAAGAGGTGTAGGCTTGTTTTTTCAATGCTTCGTAGTAAATATCTACTGCATAATCAGTCGTTCCACCACCTGGTAGTGCTTCGTAAGAAATGAGTCCAGGGAAACGGACGCTTCTCGTATCTACTCCGAATTTCTGGAAGTAATAATCACAAAGCAATTCTCCACTTACCTTCGTTACCCCATACATAGTCGTTGGACGTTGTAAGGTTACTTGTGGTGTCTGTACTTTAGGGGTTTGAGGTCCAAAAGCACCGATTGAACTAGGCGTGAAGAATTTCAAATCATGAATACGCGCTACTTCTAGTGCGTTCATTAATCCACCCATATTCAATTCCCAGGCTAACTGAGGCTTTTCTTCCGCTACCGCAGACAGCAAAGCTGCTAGATGAATAATTGTATCAATTTGATATTTTTCGACTAATTGCTCTATAGCTAATTGATCCGTTACATCTAGATATTCGAAAATGCCATTTTCGACAACAGTAGAGTTTTCTGGTCTTTGAATATCTGTTGCGATAACGTGATTTACTCCAAATTTCTCTCTCAAGCGAGCTGTCAGAGCAGTTCCGATCTGTCCCAGTGCGCCAGTAATTAAGATGGTTTCCAAGTTTCTTTCCTCCAGTAATGATTCAATCATATCGTTTACTCCAAAAGAAAAAGCAGTGGACTGAGTTATACGCTCAAATACTCTTAATAGGAACTCACTCTAGTTAACTGCTTTTTATAAAAGACTTATATAACGTTTAATTCGTTTCCGACTTTTTCATAAATCGAAAGGACTTTATCTAACTGCTCTTTAGTATGTGCCGAGCTTGGCATATTTCTAACACGTCCAGTACCTCTTGGAACAGTAGGGAAGACGATAGATTTAGCATAAACGCCTTCTTCTGTTAATCGTTTTGAAAATGTCTGAGTCAGTTTTTCATCACCAATAATACAAGGGGTGATTGGTGTTTCAGAATTTCCGATGTTGAAGCCTAATGCATCCAGTCCAGCTTTCAGGTAACGACCATTTTCCCATAGACGGTCGTGTTCTGTTGTTGAAGCAGACATGATATCGATTGCTTCAATACAGGCAGCTGCAGCACCAGGTGTTAGTGAAGTAGAAAATAAGAACGGACGGGCACGTACTTTTAGCCAGTCGATCAAATTCTGAGTTCCTGCCACGTAACCACCAACAACACCAACAGCTTTAGAAAGTGTGCCCATCTGGAAATCGATTTTGTCTTGTAGTCCGAAATGCTTAACTGTTCCGGCACCTTTGCCCATAACACCTGAACCGTGAGCATCATCTACATAAGTGATTAAATCAAATTCTTCAGCGATTTTGACAATATCCGGTAAGTTGGCTACATCTCCATCCATTGAGAAGACACCGTCCGTAATATACATCACTTTATCATATTGGCCACTTTCAGTAGCTTCTTTTGCTTTAGCACGTAAGTCTTCCATATCTTGGTGTTTGACTCGAATCACTTTAGCACCAGACAAACGACAACCATCAATAATAGAAGCGTGATTTAATTCATCCGATAAAATCGCATCTTTTTTGTTCATAACTGCTGAAATAGCTCCCATGTTACAGTTAAAACCTGACTGGAAAGCAACAGCTGCTTCGGTCTGCTTGAAATCAGCAATTTTAGCTTCAAGTTCATCATGAATACTTTGTGTCCCATTAATTGAACGAACTGCACCTGCCCCTACGCCATATTGATCAGTAGCGGCGTTCGCTTTTGCTTTCAATCGTTCATCATTAGAAAACCCAAGGTAATTGTTTGAAGACATATTGATCAGTTGCTTTCCTCTGACCGTAATTTCTGCTCCATTTGGACCTTCTAGCGTATCGATTTCATTATATAATCCCATTTCTTTCAATTCGTTTAGATTACTTTCCAAAAATTGGTTCAATGTTTTACTAGTCATCTAATCTCTCCCTATATAGTTGCTCATTACAGATAGAACCGCTATTAGATAAGCAAAACAGCGGTCTATCACACCTTTTTATTATAACATGTAATACAAGGCGTTTGAAAGGAATGAAAGAGTGAAGTCGATTTAAACGAACAAAAAATGAACAATTTCTTAAAAATATCAAAATAGTGAGAGAGAAATGTAAAAATTAAAATAACCTGTTGTAATTATGATAGAAAGCTGATAAAGTATTCCAAGTAATCTAAATTATAATTTATTATTCAAATTAGTTATATATTTTGGGAGGAAACAACAGATGAAGAACAGCAAACTAGCACGTACTCTAGGATTAACATTAACAAGTGCTTTATTATTAGCAGCTTGTGGTAATGGTGGAAACGACTCTGCCGGAGAATCAAGTTCAGAAGGATCAGAAGGATCAAACGATGAGCAAGTTCTACATTTGATTGAAACAGCTGAAATCCCTTCAATGGATTCTACTACTTCTACAGACTCAGTAAGTAATAACGTACTGAATAACGTAAACGAAGGCCTTTATCGTCAAGGACCTGAAAATGACCTACAATTAGGTATGGCAGCAGAAGAGCCAACTGTAAGCGAAGATGGCTTAACATATACATTTAAAATCAGAGAAGATGCAACTTGGTCAAACGGCGAACCCGTAACAGCAAATGACTTTGTCTATGCTTGGCAACGTCTAGCAAATCCTGAAACAGCAGCAGAATATGCATACATGATCGATGGGGTTGTAACAAACGCTTCAGAAATCCTTACTGGAGAAATGGATCCTTCAGAACTTGGTGCTACTGCTGAAGATGAAACAACTTTTGTAGTTGAACTAGCAAAACCAGTTCCTTACTTTAAAGATCTATTGACACTATCAATGTTCTTCCCACTTAACGAAGAATATGTAACTGAACAAGGAAATGACTACGCAACAAACAGTGATACGATTCTTTATAACGGACCATTTGAGTTAACTGACTGGGATGGCGCTGGGCTTAGCTGGTCATTAGAGAAAAATGAAGATTACTGGGATGCAGATGTTGTAAAACTTGATCGTATCGATGTAGATGCCGTTAAAGAAACTTCAACAGCATTGAACTTATACAATGCCGGTGAAGCAGACCGTATGATCCTTACTGGAGAGTATGTTCAAACAAAACAAGGTGCTCCTGATTTACTATCACAAGCGACGTCTTCTGTATTCTACTTCAAGTTCAACCAAGAACGTAATGGAGAAGAAACACCATTAGCAAATGAAAACATCCGTAAAGCTATTGCAATGGCATTCGACAAACAAAGCTTCTCTGATACAGTTTTACAAAATGGATCTCTTCCAGCAAATGGTTTAGTACCTGCCGAATTAGCAGTTGGACCAGCTTCTAACGAAGATTTCCGTGCTGAAAATGGAGATTTGCTTTCTTTCGACGCTGAACAAGCTGTTGAGTATTTTGAAACAGGTCTTGATGAATTAGGTGTAGATTCACTAACACTTGAAATGCTTGGAGATGACACTGAAAACTCTAAACGTTCATTAGAATTCATGCAATCACAATTACAATCAAACTTACCAAACTTAACAATCAACTTGAGAAACGTACCATTCAAAGTTCGTCTGGATGCTAACTCAAAACAAGATTACGATATTCAACTAGCTGGATGGGGAGCAGATTATGCTGATCCAATCAACTTCTTGGAATTGTTTGAAACAGAAAACGGAAACAACAAATCTGGATTCAGTAACCCTGAATACGATGCTTTAATTGAAAGAGCACAAAACGATGCAAGTGATTTAGAAGGCCGTTGGGAAGCTATGCTAGAAGCGGAACAAATCTTACTAGACTCTGCTGGTATCGCACCAATTTATCAACGTGCGTATGCAGTTCTTGAAAAAGATTACGTTCAAGACCTAGTTCATCACCTAACAGGTGCGGATTACTCATACAAATGGGCTTATATCGAAGGTAAATAATCTTTCGAAAAGCATCTAAGATTAAAGGCTACAAAAAAAGAGTGGATATCCACTCTTTTTTTAAGCCCTATAATATAATTATGCATAAAAAGCACCATCATTTTTATACGTATTTTATTGTTCAAACAAATAAAATCCTACTAAAGATAGTAGAGAGATACTCAACAAAATCAGACCGATTTTGAGTAAAACGGCGTATCCTTTACCGAATTGACTAGACAAGTGAGAGATTGGTTTCTCTTCGTCATCTATTGAACTTGATTTACGAAACAGGCGAGTGGCTCTATTCACGCTATAATGGAAAAAGTCAAAAGATCCTGAACGAATGACTAAACCAAACACGCCAAGGATTAGAAATAATCCTGCGGGGTAAAAGAACAAGTTAGTTGTTTGAAGGAAACTGATTTCTCCATAAAGGAACCATTCGAGAATAAAAATCAACAAAATAACGGCACTAGTAAAGCTTACTAAATTTAATTTTATGCGCATATTAGATTCTCCTAAAGTTTTAAAAAGTCTATTCAATACTGTACCTTATATGGTGAAAAACCTCAATAAGAGAATCAGAGTAAATAGGCGAGTGGGGAAAATTAAACGGAAATGACAAGAGAATGAAATAACTCCTTACAGATTTCTAATAGGAACCGTTTAATAGTCACATAATAACAAAAAAATTTGCAATCAGTGCGTGGAGAGCCTATTCTATATATTGTGCATTTTTTTAAAATTAATAAAAAATAAAACTGGAGGTGTAAAATCGATGAATCATTATTTGAAATATTTAGGAAAACGTGTATTTTACATGTTTGTAACTTTATTTCTAATTGCATCGATTACGTTCTTTCTAAGCAAGTTGCTGCCCGGAACACCCTATACAAATCAAGAAAAATTATCTGATCAGCAAATTGAAATTATGAATGAACAATATGGATTAAACGAACCGACTGTTGTCCAATATGGTATTTACATGGGCGGACTTGTTACAGGAGACTTAGGAACATCTTTTCAATACGATAATACGCCTGTCACAAAACTCTTATCCACTCGAGTTGGTCCTTCTCTTCAATTAGGATTTCAAGCAGTTGTATTAGGGACATTCTTTGGAATCATTCTTGGAGTGATTTCAGCAATGAAACAAAATACGTGGATTGATACATCGGCAACTTTTGTGGCCATTCTTGGTCGATCAATTCCAAACTTCGTATTCGCTGTATTATTACAACTCATATTTGCCGTTAAATTGGGCTGGTTCCCAATTGCGCTTTGGAACGGTGGATTTGAATCCTCTGTGCTACCAACACTCGCTTTAGCAATTGGACCATTGGCAGATTCTGCTCGTTTTATTCGTACAGAAATGGTTGATGTACTCAGCAGTGATTATATTGAACTTGCCAGAGCAAAAGGTCTTAGCCGTTGGATAGTTGCCTTCAAACATGGAGTTAGAAATGCCTTGATTCCATTGCTTACTATTTTAGGGCCCATGGCAGTTGCTTTAATGACCGGTTCAATGGTAGTCGAAAATATTTATGCAATCCCTGGTATTGGAGAGCAATTTGTTAAGTCAATCTTATCAAATGATTATCCGACTATTATGGGTGTAACGATTCTTTACTCTGCTATGTTAGTATTAATCATTCTATTAGTAGATATTATGTATGGTATCGTTGATCCTCGAATTCGTGTATCATCTGAAGGAGGAAATTAATATGGAAACTCATGATAACAATGCAACAATAAATGAGAAAACTAAATTTTCTCCTGATATGTTTGAAAAAGCCAGCGGAGCGAGTACAGAAGATAATGAAAAAATCAGTGCACCATCGTTGAGCTTTCTTCAAGATTCTTGGAGAAGATTAAAGAAAAACAAAGCAGCAGTTATCAGTTTAGGCATACTACTTGTCATTATGATACTAGCTTTTTCGGCACCACTGATCTCACCACATAGCCCATATGATCAATATAGCGGACAAACAAGTTTACCACCGAAAATTCCGGGTATTGATATTAACGGATTAAACGGAACAACTACAGCCGGTGGTGGAGAACGTTTTGATAAATATGCTCAAGTAGGCGCTGAAGAAGGAACCTACTTTATTTTAGGAACAGACAGTCTAGGACGTGACTTACTTTCTCGTATTTTATATGGGACTCGTGTTTCCTTGATTATCGCTTTTGCGGCAGCCTTCTTTGATCTGACCTTTGGAGTCGTCTATGGTCTAGTTTCCGGCTGGAAAGGCGGAAGGATCGATAACGTCATGCAAAGAATTTTAGAAATCTTATCTGGTGTTCCAAACTTAGTGGTCGTTATTTTAACACTATTAGTATTGGAACCTGGTATCCAGGCAATCATTATTGCACTTGCGATAACTGGATGGATTCCAATGGCTCGTATCGTACGGGCACAGACGCTGAAATTGAAAAACCAAGAATACATCTTGGCTGCTCAAACATTAGGCGAGTCTTCTATTAAAATTGCTTTGAAACATTTAATTTCAAACTTATCAGGTGTCATCATTATTCAAACGATGTTCTCTATTCCATCTGCGATATTCTTTGAAGCGTTCTTGAGCTTTATTGGTATCGGTATGCCTGCTCCATTTGCATCATTAGGTACGTTGATCAATGATGGATATAAAACATTCCAGTTCTTACCGCATATTATGTGGTATCCAGCCGGTGTTTTATGCCTCTTGATGATTTCGTTTAACTTATTGGCCGATGGACTACGAGATGCTTTTGATCCAAAAATGAAAGATTAGCGAGGTGACTATTGATGAGTAACATTTTAGAAGTGAGAGATTTAAATATTAATTTCGACACTTACGCGGGCAAAGTACAAGCCATTCGTGGTGTCAGTTTTGACCTGAAAAAAGGTGAAACATTAGCAATCGTTGGGGAATCAGGCTCTGGTAAATCCGTTACTTCCAGAAGTATCATGCGTCTGTTATCTCAAAACGCTAACATTGAAAAGGGACAAATCGTATTTAATGGTAAAGACTTGGTTCATGCATCAGAAAAAGAGATGCAGGCGATTCGAGGAAAAAGAATTGCAATGATCTTCCAGGATCCTATGACGTCTTTAAATCCTACAATGACAATTGAAAAACAAATCGCAGAGCCACTAAAACTTCATCAAAAGATGAACAAAAGTCAAGCACGCGATAGAGCGTTACAATTACTGGAATTAGTTGGTTTACCAGATCCAGAAAAAAGAATGAAGCAGTATCCTCATCAATTTTCTGGTGGTCAAAGACAGCGAATCGTCATTGCGATTGCGCTAGCTTGTAACCCAGATATTTTGATTGCAGATGAGCCGACTACAGCGCTTGATGTAACGATTCAAGCTCAGATTTTAGAATTAATGAAAGAACTTCAAGAAAAAATCGATACATCGATCATCTTCATTACACACGATTTAGGTGTTGTAGCAAACGTAGCGGATCGAGTAGCTGTAATGTATGCTGGGAAATTCGTAGAAGTAGGGACTGTTGATGAAGTCTTTTATAATCCACAACATCCGTATACTTGGGGATTGCTAGCTTCTATGCCAACTTTGGATACAGCAAACTCTTTATATGCGATTCCAGGTACGCCTCCTGATTTACTAGAACCACCAAAAGGAGATGCCTTTGCACCTCGTAATGAGTATGCAATGAAGATCGATACAGAACTAGAGCCGCCAATGTTTAAAGTTTCAAAAACACATTACGCAGCAACATGGCTACTTCATGAAGATGCTCCAGCTATTGATCCCCCTGCAGAGATCAAAGGCCGTCAGCAGCTTTACAAAGAGAAGTTTGCCAAACGTCACAATGATGGAGGCGTGAAATAGTGGAAAAATCAAAAGAAAAGATTTTAGAAGTCAAAAACCTGAAGCAATACTTCAACGAAGGTTCAAAGAATGAAGTACGCGCAGTAGATGATATTACCTTTGATATTTTCAGAGGTGAAACTTTTGGGCTAGTAGGAGAATCTGGTTCAGGAAAATCAACGACTGGACGTTCAATCATCCGCTTGTACGAACCGACTGCTGGAGAAATTGACTTCCAGGGAACGCAAGTACACAAAATTTCTAAGAAAAAGGATCTATTACAATTCAGACGCGATATGCAAATGATCTTTCAAGATCCGTATGCTTCATTGAATCCTAAAATGAAAGTTCGAGATATCATTGCTGAAGGAATCGATATCCACGGTCTTGTGAACTCTAAAGAAGAACGTAACGCACGTGTGATCGAATTACTTGAATTGGTAGGATTGAACCCTGACCACGCAAGTCGTTATCCACATGAATTTTCAGGTGGACAACGTCAACGTATCGGGATTGCTAGAGCGCTAGCCGTTAAACCTAAATTTATTGTAGCAGATGAACCCATTTCAGCATTGGACGTTTCAATCCAAGCGCAAGTGGTCAACTTGTTGATGGATCTACAAAAATCTCAAGATTTAACGTTCTTATTCATTGCCCACGATTTATCAATGGTTAAATATATTAGTGATCGTATCGGCGTAATGAACTCAGGTAAATTGCTTGAATTAGCGCCAGCAGAAGATGTCTATAACAAACCACTACATGCTTATACTGAGAGCTTGCTATCTGCGGTTCCTTTACCGGATCCAGAATATGAGCGTGCTCGTAAACGTACAACGTATGTGGCTAGAATTGCAAATGACGAAGAAGAAGAACTTCGTGAAATCGTTCCAGGACACTATGTATATTGCCGAGAGTCAGATGTCCCTCGTCTAAAACAAAAACGTGCTGCTTACGATAACCAAAATAACTAATACGCATTTGATCATAAAAAGTCTAGGATAGTAGTCTTAGATCGTGCTCAAATATCATTAAATCCAGAAAGAATTGTACTTATTACAATTCTTTCTGGGCTTTTTTGTTTGGGACACTAAATTTGGTGAGTACTCGCGTTTCAATATTAGCATCAAATAAGCACTATTCGAATGCATGCACCAGTTTGATGGTGTAATAACCGTATCTCTTAGGAATTTGTACTTCTAATATAGAATCAAACGTCACCTTTTATTAAAATTGAAAGAGATTACAATTTTGTCCAAACTTGATTCGTAAAATGTGATAAGATGAAGGAATAGAAGCAATCATTATGAAAATTGTTTTGGAGGAATATAAAATGAGAATGATCGATTTAATTGAAAAAAAACAGCATGATCAAGAGTTGACTGAGCAAGAAATTAAATGGATGATTGAAGGATATACAGAGGGAACCATTCCTGATTATCAAATGAGTGCAATGAATATGGCTATTTACTTTAAAGGGATGACAAAAGTAGAGCGTAGTGCATTAACGATGGCGATGGTTGAATCGGGAGATCAAATTGACCTTTCTGCAATTGCAGGTGTCAAAGTCGATAAGCATTCAACAGGTGGCGTAGGGGATACAACAACCTTAATACTTGCACCACTAGTGGCAAGTGTTGGTGTACCTGTAGCAAAAATGAGTGGACGAGGATTAGGTCATACGGGTGGAACAATTGACAAACTCGAAGCAATTCCAGGATTTCACGTTGAAATTTCAAAAGAACAATTTGTGGAACTCGTTAATGAAAACAAAGTCGCTGTTGTTGGTCAGTCAGGAAACCTGACGCCGGCAGACAAAAAATTGTATGCATTACGTGATGTAACAAGTACCGTTGAATCGATTCCGTTAATTGCGAGCTCAATCATGAGTAAGAAAATTGCTTCTGGAGCAGACGCAATCGTATTAGATGTAAAAACGGGTGCCGGTGCATTCATGAAGAGTGTGGATCAAGCTAGAGAGTTAGCGAAAGCTATGGTAGAAATCGGGAATTCAGTCGGTAGAAATACGATGGCAGTTATTTCAGATATGAGCCAGCCACTTGGAAATGCGATCGGAAACGGATTAGAAGTTAAAGAAGCAATCGAAACACTAAAAGGAAATGGACCAGAAGATTTAACAGAACTTTGTCTCGTCTTGGGAAGCCAGATGGCATTCTTAGGTGGTGTGGGTAGCTCGCTAGAAGAAGCCAGAACCTTACTAGAAGAAAACCTGCATAACGGTAAAGCATTGGAAGCCTTTAAAGTCTTTGTGAAGTCTCAAGGTGGAGACGATTCAGTTGTTGAACATACAGATGAAGTCCTACCTTCAGCTGAATTCACGACAGAAGTAACGGCTGAAAAAGGCGGGGTGATTTCTAAAATTGTTGCCGATCAAGTTGGGTTAGCAGCTATGAGACTTGGTGCCGGAAGAGAAACAAAAGAAAGTGAAATTGACTTAGCAGCAGGTCTCTACTTAAATAAAAAAGTAGGCGACTCTGTGAAAGCTGGAGAATCTCTAGCAACACTCTATTCAAACAAACCAATCGCAAAAGAAACAATACAAACGATTCGTCAAAGTATGGAAATCAGTGAAACAGCAGAACCACTAACACTAGTCTACGATATTATCAAATAGTTGTATAAATTAGAGTCAGAAGAGTATGCAGATGCGGTCTTCAAAAGGCCGTTCCAACTTTTCAAAGGCTCTTTTTTATTTAGAGAAATCATTAAGGCACTCAGTATGAAGGAAGTGAATGAATGTATTTGACAGAAATGGAAAGTGCGTTAAAGGCCAGTGCGCCAATTATGATTACTTATGTAGCGCTAGGGATGGCTTGTGGAATTGTTTTATATGATGCTGGTATTTCTATCCTAGGGATTTCTTTCATGAGTGTACTTGTTTATGCAGGAGCTGGACAGTTTCTGGCAGCTAGTATGCTCGTTTTAGGCGCTTCTATACCGTCAGTTATTGTGATGGTCTTTTTCTTGAATTTAAGGCATATTTTGATGTCTGCCAGTATGTCTACTTATGTAAAAGAGCGGTCTCTTGGATTTATTGCACTATTCAGTCACGTATTGACGGATGAATCTTATGGGATCAACTATACTAAGTTCAGAGAAGGGAACTGGTCTCCTGAGGAAGCTATGGTAACAAGTATTGCCAACTATTCAACTTGGGTAATCAGTACAATCATTGGTGGCGTAATCGGAAGTCAAATTCAAGTTAATACGATTATCATGAACTATGCGCTGATTGCGATGTTTTTATATATGATGGTCCAGCAATTTGTTTCCAAAGAACATCTTATCGCAGGAATCAGTTCAATCGTACTGACAGTTATTTTAACCATTGTCTTGAAACATAATATTGCGCTCGTCATCGCCACGGTTATCGCTTCTTTTATAGGGTATTATCTAGAAGTTAGAAAAAATCGTCATACAAAACCGGACATCAAAGGGAGTGAAGCTATTGAATAATGTGTGGGTACTGATTTTAGGAATGGCCGTTGTAACTTATATTCCGCGCTTCTTACCAATGCTTCTGTTGAGCAAGAAAGAAATTTCACCTTCTTTTAGTCGCTGGATGACATACATCCCGGTATCGATTTTTGCGGCCCTTGTCGCTTCAGATATCTTTTTTTGGGATGGCTCCTTTAATCTACAACCAACAATCAATATTAAATTGATTCCATCTATTGTTGTTTTTTTAATTGCTTATAAAACGAAAAGCTTGTTGTGGTCTATGGTTGTCGGTATAGGTGGGATTACTTGCTTGTGGTTTTTATTTTAATATTACTTTCTTAAGGACGGTTGTTTTAGTATACTTTCCCCAAGTGCGTCTGCCCATTGTTCGACCCAGCAAAAAGAGTAAGGAACGTGATAGGTTGTTCTCAATTTTTTGTATCGTGGATGTCTTGCCCAGGTAAAGGAGATCAAACCGATGATGGGAAGGTATAGAGGTCCAAGTAAGAGTGACTGAAAAGTATGACCATATTCATGCACAGCCATTCTACTACAGGACTCTGCAAAAGTTGTAGCGTTTCTCTGTTTTAAAAGTATAGGATCTGATTCGTTAGGTGTGAAGATAAATAAGCCTAATGAAACACCATCTGTGCGGGTCCATTTTGTTCGAATAGCACCATGAAAATAACTATGGGGTTGCTTATAATAAAAAAGAAACAGTAAAAGTCCGACAGCAGTCTGGATGAATCCCCAAGTAGACTGCACTAGGGAATATAAAATCTTCAGTACAATCAGCAACCCTTTAGATTGAAACATAAGAACCGGCTCCTTAAATAGATAGTAAAAAATACGTTTCTCGTTAGTGACGAGAAGCGTATTTTTGTATAGAGATATTTCGAGTAGCACACCAGTCAGCTGCTTGACCTGATAAAATTAAATCCGTTTTATTTAAATCAGCAATATTTTTCGTACCCAGAAGTGTCATGATACTGGCAATTTCTGCTCTCCAGGCGTGAACCGTTTCGATTGTCTGATCCACATCTTCAAGCGCCATATGCATGAATTGGCTGGATAAACCAGTCAAAGAAGCGCCAATAGACAAAGCTTTAACCATTTCCATAGGGCGACGAATCCCGCCTGAAGCGATGATATGAGCCGCCTGAACGACCTCGTGAGCTTCTAGCAAAGATTCCACAGTTGTTTGTCCCCAAGATTCCAAGTCATCGAGTTTCTGTTCGGGTCTTCTATAGTTCTCGATTTGAGCAAAGTTTGTTCCACCACGACCACTGATATCGATCAATTGAACCCCAATGGATTCAAGTAAGTGAACCGTCTCGCGGCTCATACCAAAACCCACTTCTTTAGCAATGACCGGTACACCAAGACCTTGAACGATTTCATGAATATTTTCAATCCATCCGGAAAACTCTCGGTCGCCTTCAGGCATAACAATTTCTTGAGGCGCATTGATATGAATCTGCATCGCGTCGGCTTGAAGCAAGTCAACGACTCTTTTTGCATTCTCTAAACCGTGTCCTGCACCCAAGTTTGCAAATACAAGACCATTAGGATTCGTTTCTCTGACAATTTTAAAAGTGCCTTCTTGTTCAGGATCTTTTAACGCTGCACTAACAGAGCCCGTGGCAATCGCAAGACCTGTTTCTCTAGCGATGGTTGCTAATTTTTCATTTACTTTTCCTGTCCAGGGACTTCCACCAGACATGGCATTAATAAAAAACGGAACATTAAAAGTCAGCCCATCCAGTTGAACAGACATATCCACATCTTTTACATCCATCTGTGGAAAAGAATGATGGACAAATCGGACATCGTCAAAGGATGATTGCCCATAATCATAAAATTTTTCAGAAAGAGATACGTGTTCATTTTTTCGGTTATTTTGTTTTGGCATAGTGTTGTCTCCAGTATGTCAGTTTTAGAAGAATCCAGTATGGATAGACTCTTTTATAAGTTCATAAAATGATTATAGCAAACAATGATGAGTAATGGACTACGAACGAGCATAAACTTTTAAAGGAAGTAAGGTAATATCGTGTGTCTGCCATCTCGAAACCAATTCGTTTAAACTAGAAGAACGGTCAAACAAGGCAATACCGCAGTCACCACCACCAGCACCGGAAGTTTTAGCGGCACCATGAAAAGCTTCTGCATCTTCACACAATTGTTCGAGCGTTTCCGTTTCAATGGAGACGCCTGTATTTTCACTCATTTCTTTCAAAATCTGGCGATTTTTACGGATTTCGGTTTGAATGTCCGCTAATGAACCCCTTCTAAAAGCTAGAATCATATTCTCCACGCAAGCTTTACTTCTATTTAAAAAATCTTGATAGGTTTGTTCTTTGGCTTCTCGGTTTGCTTTCACTTGATCGACTAGATCAGTAGTAGAAGCAGGGGAACCTGTCCATCCAATCAGTAGTTTCAGTTCTGAAGGAGGGGTCAGTTTTTCAACCATAAAAGCAGGCCAATTGAGTTCAACAATGGATTTGATGCTGTGTGTGTTCAGACGATCCTTAACCCATTTACGGTCAAAACTACTGTAAGCTAGCCACCCAGTATAGGTTGCCGCCGCAATATCTCCAAACGAACCGTTACTTTTCACGGATAGATGCGCTAGAACAGATAATTTAAAAACCAGCTCATCGGTTTCAGTAAGCCCATAATACTTTAATAGCGCTCGTACAGTAGCAACGGTAACAGCCGCGCTAGAACCGAGACCGTATTTCAAGCCGTTAGCACTATCTAATTCACTATCCACAACCAGATGAAAGATGGATAACTCTTTTCCGCATTCTTTTACGTAACGTTCAGTGTAATCAATCGCTGCAAGCAAGTAGTGGAAGGGGTTCTCTCTTTCATCAATAATTAGTTTCCCGTTTTCTCTTGTCCATTGAAGGGGAATACTAGAATAATGAGATGAGTGAATCGTTCCAACTGTATCAGATGGACTGACTTTAACGGTTAGAAACTGGTCGACCGCGACAAGAATTGCGGGGTGCCCAGGTTCAACAACGGCGTACTCGCCAGCTATATATAATTTTCCAGGAGCAGAGGCTTCTACTTGGTTCATTCAATTCGTTCCTTTTTTAGGATCTGTTCCGTTCGAATCAGTATCCTTTGGATTTTTAGTGATATGTAAGGAGAAAACCAAAAATCAGTTTTCTAAAAGATGAATGGCAGGTCCGGGTTTCGCGGAAATGATCTGTTCTTCATCAAAATATTCAGCTAATTTCTGTTTGATTTCTTTCATTTGAGATTGTCGACAGATCACTTTTACATTCGGTCCAGCGTCCATAGTGAAGTAAGCTGTGAATCCTTGTTTTCTTAATGCACGTACAGCGTCCATTGCAAGCATACTGTCAGCTGTCCAATAAGTGAAAGGCGGATTCGCACCAAGTGTCGTTGCGTGCATTTTCAAAGCATTGCGTTCGGCAATGGCACCCGTTTTTTCGATATCTTGTTCTTCTATAGCTTCTTTCATATCAGCTAAGTCCTGGTCGAGTGTTGCTAGCCAGCCGTCATAAAAAGGTGAAGTTTCAACTGTTCGGCGCATACCATCTCTACTCGAAACATCTTTTTGAGCTTGTTTTACGATAATAAACAGCATGCCGATATCCCAGTTTGCGTCATCGACTGGAGAAGCAAAAGAATCTTCATCTGTTGTGCCTTTTTCCCATTCAACGAATCCGCCGAAGATACTTCTAGATGCAGATCCTGAGCCGCGTCTTGCTAGGCGCGACAAGTCTTTTGGGGATAAATTCAAGCCCGCAGCCTCATTTGCGGCACCAGCTAGTGCTGCAAGTCCTGATGCAGAAGAAGCGAGACCCGCTGCTGTTGGAACATAGTTGATACTTTCAACATGAGCACGATCCGTTATTCCAGCTTGTTCCCTAATTAAATCGAGAACCGTCACGACTTTGTTCAATACACCTGATGATTGTTTCTCGCCATCTAAAATCAGTTCGTCCTCTTTTAATGAAGGATCAAATGTCACTTTAGTGTCTGTATAGAAAGCATCTAGCGTTAAAGAGAGTGAATTGTTTTTTGGAATAATGAGGGCTTCGTTTTCTTTTCCCCAATATTTGATTAATGCAATATTTGTATGTGCGCGAACCCATTTACTCATTTGTATCTGCTCCTAGTGAATGGACCCAAGTTTCTACGGCTCCATTTTTCATTAATTCATTTGCGATGTGTTTTGCTTGATCAAAGGTTTTGGCTAAAGCAATCATACAACCACCACGACCGCTTCCTGTTAGCTTAGCGCCTAGTGCACCTTGTTCTAAAGCCACTTGAACCAGTCTGTCTAGCTTTTCATTACTGACGGTCAGGTCAGAAAGATGATGATGTGCTTTAGATAAAATCTTGCCTAGATCAGTAATATTATCTTGCTCAATCGCTTCTTTTGCCTGGTAGGTCAGCTTGCCAAGCGAACTGAGAAGATGCTTTGTTTTTCTTCTAGATTTCTTTAGCAAATCTGCAACATCTTGAACAGCTTCTCTAGTTTGACCTTTTAAACCTGTATCAGCCGCAATAAGGTATCCTGTTAAATGAAGATCGAATCGTTCAGGAAGTTTGGATTTCATATAAAATAGAGGCTGATTGCCACTTGTGACACGTGCATCGAGCCCACTAGGATTCCCGTGAGCGATTTTTTCTGAAATGCCAATATAGTGTAGTAGCACGTCGTACTCGAGTGGGTGTTCAAAAAAGTTGAACAGCGCTCGCACAAGGGCTGAAGCAACAGCTGCGCTGGAGCCCATACCGCGTTCAGCGGGAATGAGACTAGAAATGGAGATTTGCATACCAGAAGGCTCATATCCTAAATCTTCACAAATCACTTCAATGGTCTTGATTAAATTATTCAGTGAGACAGGTGCATCAGAAATAGACCCCTCATAATAATTCGAGCGGATCTGACTATGGCCTTGAATGGCTTCAATGGTGACTTCAACATGAGCCGCCGGGAAAGGGAGCGCAATTGCAGGGTTATTATACACTACGGAATGCTCTCCAATTAATATGATCTTTCCGTGAGCCGTTCCAATGGCTTGATCGGAGAGAGTTTTCATCCTGTCAACTCCTCGTTGATACTATTATCTATAATCTTGATAAGTTACTCCGTGATTACTGTACTACAATCGTACTATACTTGACTGTTAGACTCCACTATATCGTATCAATATTACTTTAAAAATACATAAAGAAACCCTTCATAATCAAAGAGTTCCATTTTACACGAAATTTTTCTAGGATAAAAGAGGGCAGTCTAAAAAGGCGTTTAGAATTTAGATAGTCAAAATCTATTTATTTTGGTAAACTTGAACACGACTAAAGACTAAGAGAAGCGGAGGTTTATACCGCATGCAAGAATCGGATACGTTTTATATTATTGATAGAGATGAATGGAAAGAACTCAATGAACATACTAGATTGACCCTGACCGATGAGGAATTAGAATCACTAAGATCACTGAATGACCGGATTTCAATGAAAGATGTTAAAGAAATTTACGTACCTATTTTGCAGATATTGCACACACATATCAAGCACTATGATGAACGTCAAAGCGAAATGAAAACGCTATTGAATCAACCAGCTAGAAAAGATCCTTACATTATAGGGATCGCTGGAAGTGTGGCTGTTGGAAAAAGCACTTTGGCCAGACTTCTTCAGATGATGATGGACCGAGCATACTCGAATAGAAAAGTGGATCTGATTACGACAGATGGATTCCTTTATCCAAATGAGGTATTGAAAGAGAAAAATAGTCTGAACCGTAAAGGCTTCCCGGAAAGCTACGATATGCAGCGTTTGATTCGCTTTATGGGAGACGTGAAAAGTGGACACCGAAACATTGAAGTTCCAGTATACTCACATAAGTTCTATGACATTATCCCTGATGAATATGCCGTCATTGATCAACCAGATATTTTGATTGTGGAAGGGATCAATGTTTTACAACTACCGGCAAATGAAAAAATCTTTGTCAGTGACTTTTTTGATTTCAGTTTCTATGTAGATGCTGAACCAGAACGCATTGAAAAGTGGTATCTGGAACGATTCGGTTTACTGCTAGATACTGCCTTTCAAGATCCTACCAATTATTACTATGAACTAGCAACCGGAAATAGAGAGAAAGCTTTTGATACAGCACGTAAAGTCTGGAAAGCGGTCAATCTGACAAACCTGGAAGAGTATATTCTTCCCACAAGGTTTAGAGCAGATATGATTGTCCATAAAACGACAGATCACTTTATTGATCAGTTGTTGTTGAAAAAACACTAGTATACAAAAGAATTAACAGATTCTATAATCTAGAGAAGTGGGTGTAGGATGGCAAAAATCAAAATTTTCATTCAAACTGTTTTGAATTTTTTAGCGTTGAATTTATTGTTAAATCCGATAATGAACACACTGTTACCCGTTAGTGCAGTAGGTGGTATGTTGAGTTTGTTTTATTGGGGAATGTTACTCATTGGTTCATATGCCTTATCCATTTTTTTAATAGAGTCAAAACAATAAAACGCGTTCGAGTCGCAAATAATACTTAAATGAATTCTTTTTGCGAGAAAGATACTGAAAGGGGGTTTAATCATCTTCTATGCATTTGATTTCTTTTCTATTATACTCATACTGATTTTTTATGTTGGTATCCCAGCAGTCGTAATCTACTTTATACTGATGTGCCGTAAGATGGTTATGTTGACTGAAGAAAAAAACAAAAAGTTAGAACGTATTGCTAGTGCACTTACAGATATGCGAGATCGTAAGTCAGTTGATTAGGATTAACTTAATAAAAGCCAGTTAAGAAGTAGCAGACAGAAGCTACTCTTTAACTGGCTTTATTTGTATATTTAAATGGATGGACTGAATTGCCCAATCCAATCAATCAAGCAGTGAACGTTTTGTTCTTAGGTTTATCTTTCAATTTTTACCCATAGATACACAAATGGTAAAAAAATAAACATCCCTGATAACGTTCCATTCAATATAAACTTGCTGTCATTTTCTAAATCCTCTATCACACTTTCAAGATAGGAAAATGCCCATATGCATGACGATAGATATACAAAAAACGTCAGTCTAAGCCAATTCTCGAAAAAACCTCCAACGATAAACATATAAATAAAAGCATGTATCAAAAAATAGAAAACATCCGAAGAAAAAACCACGTCTTGAGAATTTCATATATTTTCCATATTGCATAACAAACAACTCTCTTTAAGGATTAACTTGTCTAATAGGATTGTCGCAAGCCATACGTAGCTGAAGCAACAGCATTAAAAATTTACTTTTTAGCTGTATATTAACTATAACAAATACAAGAAAGTTTTCAAAATAACATAATGAATCATTGGAACTTTTTAAACAGGGAAGCTTACAATTTAATCCCTTGCATATAGAATTGTGCTTATTCGTAGTGATATTTGATTACAGAATAATCAAAAGGATGACCATTATTCATCGTAGAAAATGGATTTGGCGCAGTGGATACAGTGGAAGAAGATGGTAGTATCCATGATGATGAGCGTATTTCATACATGCGTGAGCACATCAAAGAAATGGAAAAAGCGGTAAACTATGATGGCGTTGAATTGATGGGTTACACACCTTGGGGCGTTATTGATATCGTTTCCTTCACTACAGGTGAAATGAAGAAACGTTACGGCATGATTCACGTAGACCGTGACAACGAGGGTAACGGAACAATGGAACGTAGCAAAAAAGATTCATTTAACTGGTTCAAGCAAGTGATTGAATCGAATGGTGCAGAGTTGTAATTCAATAGTTAATAGATAGAAGACCATGAAGCCATCTTAATTGAATGGCTTCATGGTCTTTGCTTTCTATTTAATACTTAGACTATTTACCAAACATAATATTAGATAATCATTTCTTTATATGTCACAATTCAAATAACAAAACTTTTAGGAGGAAGATTATGTCTATTTTTTCATCTGACGTATTTAAGGGGAAACATGCTTTAGTTACAGGAGCGACCGGAGGGATTGGTCGTGAGACAGCGAAGGTATTAGCAGCTATGGGTGCGAATGTTACGATTACGGGTAGAAAAGAACAGGTTTTGAGCGAATTAAAAAAAGAAATCGAAAACGAGTCGCCGAATGCTGAGGTTCTGATGTATGTTGCCGACTTAACAGATGCAATGGACAGAGAAGAATTAGTTCTAGTCGCAGAAGAAACGTTTGGAACCATTTCCTTATTAGTTAATTCAGCTGGGATGACGGGTGGAGGCATTTTGGAAGAATTAACCCAAGAAGAGTTGGAGCGCGTGATGCACTTAAATCACACAGTCCCGATTCTCTTGACACAAAGAATTTATAAAAATATGAAAAAAGATAGAAAAGGTTCCATTGTAAATGTTTCGTCTCTTTCAGGTGTGAGAGGAACGTATGGTGGAACGGCGTACACTGGATCTAAGTTTGCACTGAATGCATTCACTCAATCTTTTGCACTAGAAGCGATTGAACACAACGTTCGAGTTAATGGTGTCTGTCCAGGGTATGTTGATACTGAGATGGGAAGAAATGGTATTCGTTCTAAAGGCGAGCAAGCAGGTCGTAGTTTTGAAGAACAATTTAAAATCGAAAGCGAAAAACTACCAACTGGACGCATTACAAATCCAGATGAAGTGGCTAACACAATCGCTTATTTATTATCGGATGCCGCAGAAAATATTGTCGGAGAAAATATCAACTTATCAGGTGGATCGGTAATGCGTTAAAAAGTCTTGAAAGTAATGACGAAACAAGGGGGCTGGGAAAAAACTCCCCTAAAATGAATACATCCCTCGACCAATTTTGAGAAAAAATGGTCGAGGGATGTTTCTTTTATAAAGACAAAATGAGCCCCACCGGCTATAATTGAAGTACCAACAGCAATTAAAGGAGGGGCTCACTTTGTATCAAGAGTATAACACAATGGAAACTGCTTTAACACTACAACTAGACTTCACTATTCCCGAGGATCACGAAGCACGTCTTATCAGTCGTTTCGTTGATTCTATTCCTGCGGAATTTCTTCTGGAAGAAACATCTCATACGGGACGTCCTGCGTTTCACCCTGCCATGTTACTTAAAATGTGCTTATTTGCCTATAGTCGTTCTACTTTTTCAGGTCGTACGATTGATCCAATACAGTTAGGACACTTATTGATAATTTCGAAATCACATACTAACAGTATTATAGACCTTACATCAGAGAGACTTTTAGAGCTGATAATGTTGGAGAAGAAAATAGTGGAAGTTTTAGAAAATAACTTTAATATTCTAGGCGTTAGTATTATTCAAAATAACGGTAAAGTTATGGATGATGGAACTCATTTTCATGTACATATAGTTCCTAGATACACAGAAGACAAATTTTGGGATAATCAAACAGTTGCTAGACGAAATATTGATCTAAATCATTTGAAGGAAGTATTGTCGTACATATAATAGTTCAATACACGAAATTGGATAGTTTAGTGTAACATAACTGATAGATAAAGTTAATAAGAAACGGGGCTATTTAAATGATAAAAATAATTGATAATCAGAAACTCGAGTTGCATTATAAAGAGGGATTTGGATCATGGACCTATCACCTTAGACTTCCAGGAACAGCTGACATTAAAGGGAAATGGGGACATTTAAAAGTATCTGGTACAATTGACGATTTTGAAGTCAAAAACATTTATTTGGCTCCAAGGAAATATGAAGATAAGATCATTTCAATCAATAAGGAGATTAGAGACGCAATAGGGAAAAATGGAGGGGACATAGTAACGGTAACTTTATATTTGCATGATTGAATTTACTCAGTAAATTCAATCTTCTTTTTTAGATATGAAATTTACGCTTAAATTAGTAGACAGAAAAATTAGATTAATACATGAAATTAGATATAATCATGTATTGCAAAACAAGAGATCTAACACTTTTAATTAGAGTGTTAGATCTCTTATTTGATTAGTTTATACGATTTTCAGCAATTTTATAGACGGTTTTTTTATCTCTTTTTCCAATAACAACAACTTGGATCACTTCAAGTTTACCTTGTACTTCTCTAAAAATAACGCGAAGTCCCATTTTTTTGTTTTTCAGTTTATTACATTGAGCTAAAGCGCCGTGTAACGGTTGACCAGCGTCCATACCACGCAATTTAATACGATTAAGAGCTTTATCAACAAAAGTCTTTTGGCTTCCGTCAAGCTTATCATAATCATCTCTTGAGTATTCTGTCCATTCAATTTGGTACAAAGCTTACTCCCACCCATCTTCTTCGTCGATAGTAGGCACTTCATTTGCTATTGATCCACGGACTTCACTATCAGAAAAAGTAGCTACTTTTTCATTCAGTAATCTTTTTTCAGCAATTAAATCAGCAATTTGATCATATAAACCGTCAACTTCTTTATTTAATGTTTCATATTGTTTTTGTGTCAACATAACTCCAGCTACTTTTTCTCGATTAAAGACATAAACCCCAGCAGCTTCTTTATCAGCTTTTTGAAAGACCTCCATAGGAGACCTTTTTACTTCAGAAATAGAAGATGTTGGAATATCTAATATTTTCATGGCCATATCAATCCTCTCCTTTACTTAAATCTATTATAAGTCTTTTAAAAAACTTTTTAAAGTCTTTTTGCTTTTTTTAAAAAAATTTAATGGTAGAAAAAATAAAGAAAAGAGGTTCACTTATGTTGTAGTGTTCCTCTTTTCTTTATATAAAGTTAATTTAGTTGAGCTTTTAGTGCAACAATGGCATTTATTAATAATATCTTGTTGAGTAGCCTGAATTAGTAATTTCGTTTCTAGATACTCTTTTATTTCTTCAACAAGTACTAAAATAGAGTTATTAATGAGCACATAAACGTCTACTGATGGCATGATATTCACCTCCTGTCTGTTATAAGTAATAACGAATAAGAGGTGAACAGTGTTACCTAGACTTCTTTCAATACATGAAATTGCTTAAAATAGTGTATTTAGAACCTTGTTAAAATAAGCTTCCTTTTTGTGTCTGAAAAGTACTAATCTAAACTTGTTCAACACATTCGTTCGAGTAAAATCAAGTGTTGAAAATAAGACCTGTTGACAGGATAGTGAGCAACTAGGTATACTTCATTCAAAAGTTCGTTTGAATGAAGAGGTGATTTTATTGAATACAGAAGTATGTACAACTAATTTAATACATAAAGAGAAAGTAGCAACTATAAAAAAAAATTTAATTAATAATGATTTATCAACTTTGCTTGTGCTAGGAAAATGTTTTTCAGATTACTCTAGAATTAAAATTTTCTATGCGCTAGAGACTTATAAGGAGATGTGTGTCTGCGATTTAGCAGCGGTATTAGATGCTAGTATGGCTACAACATCGCACCATTTACATTTTTTGAAAAAGCATGGAGTGGCAAAATCACGTCAAGATGGAAAAATAGTTTATTACTCATTCGCAAATGAAGACGTCTTTTCGGCTGTTCGGGCTTTTTTAAACACATCAGAAAATCTATCTATGAAACTTTAGTTTGGGGGAAGTTAGTTTGTTACAAAGTATTATTTCAGCAATCGCTGTTTACATTTCTACCAGTATTGATTATTTATTTATCTTGTTGATTATTTTTTCTCAAAGTCATACGAAAAAAGGTCTCCGTCAGATTTATTTGGGGCAATACCTTGGAACAGGTATTTTAGTAGCCGTAAGTTTATTTGCAGCTTATGTGCTGAATTTTATTCCTCAGGATTGGATTATTGGACTTCTTGGATTAATACCGATTTATCTAGGAATTCGAGTTGCCATGGTTGGTGAAGAGGAAGAGGAGGAAGAAGAAGTTGTTGAGAAACTAGAATCTCGAGGAACAAATCGCTTGTTCTGGACAGTTGCTTTAATAACAATTGCGTCTGGTGGAGATAATTTAGGTATTTATATTCCTTACTTCACTTCTTTAGTTGTTTCAGAAATTGTTATTTCTCTAGTTGTATTTGCTATCTCCGTGGCGGTTCTTTGCTATATCAGTTATAAACTGGCAAAAATTTCTTTTGTCTCTGAAACGTTAGAAAAATATGAACGAATTATCGTCCCTGTGGTGTTTATTGGATTAGGAATCTTTATTTTGGTTGAAAATGGAACCATACAAACAGTTCTCAATTTATTAAACTAGCACTATAGTGAATTTCAAACAAAAAGGCAGCGAGGTTATTAAACCTCGCTGCCTTTTTGTTTGAAATAACGAATTGTAAAAGCTTGTTGCTTTAGAATTTTTTATTTTTCTGGTTCTTTGATATGGGTCAAAACTTGCTCAAGGATACTAAAAATATGAAGATCGTCAAGGCTATAGATCATACTTTTACCAGCTCTTTTCGCTTTTACTAATCTTGAAGTCTTTAACGTTTTTAATTGGTGAGAAATTGCGGATTGTTCCATACTCAAAGACTGCGCAATAGTTCCAACACTCAGTTCTTCCTTTTGCAAAAGGAATAAAATCGACAGTCGTGTGGGGTCGCTGATAATTTTAAAGATCTTACTTACCTCTTGTATAGATTCATTTTCTAATGGAGAAGTTAACGATGGTTTCATAGATTTATCTCTCCTTCATATGTGTAATGGTTCATATTTAGATTATCAAAAGATAAGGATAAAGCAAGTTTTTTATGAAAAGCAGCTGTTTTAGCCTTCTATTTTTTATCAAATAAATAAGATACCTATTTTTTTGACAAGTCAGACATAACGTTATATAATGAATGCACAAACATATGAATGGTTGTTCATTTGTAATGCGTAAACATTACGATTTAAGAAAATAATTAATATAAACAAAAAACAAAAGTTTTATTAAGAAAGGTGATATAAAATGAAAGATATTCAGGAGAAAGACACTCACGAACATGGTAGTCATAATCATGACCATAATCACGGAAAAATGCCCATTGTATTATACTTTATTGGTTTAGCATTGGCACTCATTGCGTTATTTTTAGACGGAGAAAATAGTTTGTTACAAAATAGTTTATTTTCAATCGCTTCAATTAGCGCTGGCTATCATGTCATTATTCTTGAAGGAATTGGTGAAACGATTGAAAACACTAAAAATAAAAAGAAATTTACACCCAACTCGCATATTTTAATGGGAACAGCTTCACTAGGAGCTTCTCTGATAGGAAATTTTTGGGAAGGAACTTTATTGATACTTATCTTCTCTGGAGCACATTTTCTTGAGGATTACGCTGAAGGAAGAAGTAAAAGAGAAATTACCAAGTTGTTAGAAATGAATCCAACAACAGCTAGACTGATCACGAGTGATGGAAATACAACAATCGTGGATGTGAATGAATTAAAAGTGGGAGATCAACTTCAAGTATTAAACGGTGACCAAGTGCCTATTGACGGTACCATATTATCTGGGTCTACTTCCATTGACGAATCTTCTATTAATGGTGAGAGTATCCCAAAAGAGAAGTCAAAAGGAGACGGAGTTTTTGGGAGTACAATTAACGGAACAGGTACGTTTACAATGGAAGTCACGAAAGAAAATAAAGATACTGTTTTTTCAAAAATTTTACAGCTAGTAAATCAAAATCAAGAGAATCAAACAAAAGCTTCTAGCATTATCCAAAAATTTGAGCCTAAGTATGTTAAATTCGTTTTAATTGCAATTCCACTATTTATTTTACTCACTCCTGTACTTTTTGATTGGACATGGTCACAAAGTATCTATAGAGGACTAGTTCTTTTAGTTGCGGCTTCACCGTGTGCTCTAGCGGCAGCTACTGTATCTGTAACATTATCAGCTACGTCGAATCTAGCAAAAAGAGGTGTACTTTCAAAAGGAAGTTCCTATTTGTCGCAGTTAGCTGATATTCAAGCCATTGCCTTTGATAAAACTGGAACCTTAACTAAAGGAAAACCTGAAGTAACAAATGATTATTTTGCTGATTCTGTGGACAAGGAAAGTATGATTGATATCGTAGTGGCTCTTGAAAAAGAATCAAATCACCCATTAGCAAGTGCTATTTTAAAAAAGTATGAACAAAAAAATAAACTAGCTATTGAAGTGGAAAATCAGATTGGAAAAGGTTTAACAGGTGTTTATAACGGAAAAACTTATCGTATAGGAAAACCGAGCTCTTTTGACGCTGTATCTGATGAATACACACGTTTGAATAAAGAATGGGCTTCAGAAGGTAAGACGGTTGTATACGTATCAGAGAATGAACAAGTAATCGTTCTTATAGGATTAATGGATGTTCCAAGTGAAAATGCGAAAGCAACGATAGATTATTTTAAGAAACTTGGTATCCATACTACTTTAATAACTGGGGACTCTGAAATGACAGGACAAGCCGTCGGTAAACAATTAGGAGTAGACCAAGTGATTGCAAATGTCATGCCGGAAGATAAATCGAAAATTATCACTGAACAACAAGAAAATTATGGCGTGACCGCTATGGTGGGAGATGGTGTAAATGACGCACCTGCTCTTGTGAAAGCAGATGTTGGAATTGCTATGGGAGATGGTACTGATGTTGCAGTAGATGTCTCTGATTTAGTTTTAATGAAAAATGATTTATCTAAATTAGTCAAAGCTCATGAGATTTCTTTAAAAATGAATCGTGTTACTTGGCAAAACATTATTTTCTCAATGGCCGTTGTAGCCTTTTTAGTTGTCGTTAGTTTATTAGGATTAACGGATATAGCCATTAGTGTCATCATTCATGAAGGAAGTACCTTAGTCGTAATACTAAATGGTCTACGATTATTAAAAACTAAATAAATACACTAAATTGAATATAAACATTTTTTGATTAGAAAAAGGATTCTATCGCTTAAAAAGCAATAGAATCCTTTTTCTAATACTGTTATTTTATATTGAGTACGTAAGGCAACAATTACATTTTCAATAACATCTTGCTGCATGGCTTGAATAAGCAATTGCGTTTCTAAATAGTCTTTTATTTCTTCAACAAGTACTAAAATCTTAGCATTTATTGGTATATAGACGTTTGCTGATAACATACCCTTCACCTTCCTTTATTTTCGTTACAGGTAATAACGAAAATAAAGGGAGGTGTTACCATCTAATACATGAAATTAGATAAAATCATGTATCAAGAATCCCATACCTATAGGGTTCTTTTTTTATTGTAGTGTCCAATACACGATTTAGTGGTATCATGATTAGAATCATGTATCATAACAATCTAAGGAGAGAGCATTTCAATGACTTATAATGTACAGCCGTTAAGAACACAGCAAGAGATAAATGACTTCTTATTTTGTTTGCGAAGAAACAAAAATGCTAAGAGAGACGTTTTTCTATTTTTAATTGGAATCAATAGTGGATTGCGTATGTCAGATATTGTTAAACTGAAAAAGAAAGACATTATCTCCTCAAAAAACCCAAGAATTATAGAACAAAAAACTGGAAAAACTAGAATTTTGTATTTAAGTAGTCTTCAAGACCTGATTCAAGAATATACTGTAGACTTAAATATAGATGATTACTTATTTCCCAGCACCTTGTTTTTTTGTTTTCGATTTTTTAAAAATAGTTACATTAGAAATTTTCACTTTTTTATGACTAGCGTTATCATTAGAATAAACTGTTTTCTGCTATCAATCAGATTTGGAGACTAAAAGGAATCTAATTGTAAGCGAATAAAATCTTGTTGCTTTTATTGAAAGGGTATGTCACAATGATTTTGAAAGAAAATTGAATATCTTTCACTAGGGGCGCCAATTGATCGTTGGCTGAGAAAAGCAGTTGCTTAGTCCCTTTGAACCTGATCTAGTTAATACTAGCGTAGGGAAGTGAGCCACGAATTTTTTGATAAAGGAATATCTACCCAGTATGGATAGGTATGCTTTTTGACAATGATGAACATTTAGTGAGCCACTCTACGCAAAAAAGTAGAGTGGCTTTTTTGTGTGGAGCGAATGTTACTAAATATTAGTCCATTAAAATTCAACTTAAATTGAATACATATTTTTTAAGGGCCGTCTTTTACTTACCTTGGATTATCTACTCAAGTTCAAACAGGCTGCTGCTGATCTTCACTCTCCTCAAAAATAGTTTAGGAGGACATAGATAAATGAACAAAAATAAGAAGATGACTTTGCGCGATGTGATTGCAATGTCGGTGATTTCAATTGTTTTCGGAATCTTATATCTTTTCTGGATTTTCATTAACGGAACGTTCGGAGCAGCTATAGGGCCTTTTTCTACAGCTATTTTATCCGGTTTATGGATTATGGCATGTACAGTGTGTGGTTACATTATTCAAAAACCAGGAGTGGCTTTTGTGGCACAAATGATGGCGGCTTTAACAGAAGTACTTGTCGGTTCGGTTAGCGCAGGTTCTGTTTTAATACTTGGTTTTACACAAGGACTAGCGTGTGAACTGATTCTACTGATTTTGATGTACAAAGCTTGGGGAAGGAAGACGATTATTCTGATGGGAATGGCTGGAACGATGGGGAACTTTTTAACGTCGTATTACTTATTTGAATGGAATCTTTTGGCGCCTTGGATGTTGACTTCTTTGATCATCATCATGCTCTTAAGCGGTGGTATTACCGGATGGTGGAGTGTGTTGATTGCAGAGTCATTGGGTAAAACGGGGGTACTAGATTCCTTCCCCGTAATGAAAGGAAATCAAGGACGTGCTGTTGATGGCTAGGATAAAATGTGAAAACTTAACTATCCAGTATCCTTTTAGAAAAAAACCTGCAATCGAAGATTTTTCTGCTGTATTCTCAAGCGGTAAGAGAACTTTGCTGATTGGTCCCAGTGGTGCCGGGAAAAGTTCTCTTATCTTAGCACTGAATGGATTGATTCCCCAATCCATAGAGGCATCCGTTACAGGAAAAATCCTAGTGGGCGAGATTGATCCACAAGCAAGCGCACAAGGAAGTTTAAGCAAGCAAGTTGCAATACTTTTTCAAGACCCCGAAACACAGTTTTGTATGGTCACAGTAGAGGAAGAAGTGGCTTTTGGTCTGGAAAATCTCTCTTATTCAAAAATAGAGATGGATAAAGTGATCGAGTCGTCTTTAAAAAAAGTCGGGTTGTTTGATCGTCGAAAAGAGGCTATTTATTCGCTGTCTGGAGGGATGAAGCAGAAATTGGCTTTTGCCTGTTTGATGGCAATTGATCCGGATGTACTGATTCTGGATGAACCGACTGCTAATCTGGATCCGCAATCCAGTCGAGACTTAATCAAATTACTCAATGAGTGGTCGAAGGATACCGGGAAAACCTTGATTGTGATTGAACATCAAGTCGAAGACGTACTACCGATCATAGACGAGGTCATTGCTTTGGATAAAGAAGGCTATAAAATCGTACAAGGTTCTCCGCGAGAAGTGTTTCAGCAACAAGGAAAGATCTTAATGAAAGAAGGCATTTTTCTACCTTACGCTTCTACATTGGCTTTGAAAACTGGAGAAAACTGGAATCCTTTTCCTCTAACGGGAATAGAATTGAAGGGTCAAATAGAAGCATCTTCTCCACCTCTTCCAATAGTTTTAAATGAGAAGAAAGAGACATTACTTAAAGTGTCTAATCTAACTTTTCACTATCCAGAACAAGCATCCTTGTTTAATGATTTATCCTTTTCCGTAGAAAAAGGTAGTATCGTAGCGATTGTTGGAGAAAACGGAGCAGGAAAATCTACATTAGCAAAACTGATGGTTCGGGCGTTAACACCTGAGGCTGGAAGTATCTCATTTAAACAAAAAAATTTGCAAGATTATAGCGATACAGAATTTCTGCAAGAAGTTAGCTTAGTCTTTCAAAGACCAGAATTACAGTTTATTGCGGAGTCGGTTGCAGCGGAAATGGCATTTGGTCCGTCTTTGCTTCAACTAGAAAACTGGGAGACAGAAACGGATGTCTTGCTTGAAGAGTTTGGTCTGGCTAAATTGAAAAAGGCACATCCTTATACCTTGTCACAAGGACAGAAAAGACGTCTATCGGTTGCCATTATGTTAGCGAATGGACAAAAATGCTTGATACTAGATGAACCGACATTTGGTCAAGATGCAGCGAATACAAAGGCGTTAATGGCGCAATTAGTTAAGAAGCAACAAGAAGGCTTTACCTTTATTATGATCACACATGATATGGATTTAGTGGAGCGGTATGCTTCTAAAGTGATTGTACTGGATGAAGGGAAATGCTTGTATCAAGGCTCACCGCAAGCCTTGTTCCATACCCCTTCGAATCATTCTATTGTCAGCCAAGCAAACTTGATTGTGCCGGAACAGTTGAGTTTGGAGAGACTTGTAAACGAAAGTAGAGGGAAACAGTATGCTTGATCGTATACAAAAACAAGAAGGGTTCTTGCAATCTGTGAATCCCTTGCTTAAATTAGTGAGTTTGATAACGGTTGTTTTAACCATGTTGCTTTTTTTGGATCCTTGGACGCCGCTTTTAATTTACATTATGACGTTTTCGGTGATTGTCTTATTAGGAAAGGTCCCGATCAAGCTAGTGTTACTGACGACCATCCCTTTTTTCCTATTTGGATTGTCTTTCATATGGATTTATACGGTATTTCCATCTGAGCGTGGGCAAACCATTTTGTTTACCGTTTTAGGAATGCCGATTGCTTTAGAAAATCTCATGCACGGCATTTCTTTAGGATTAAGAAGCGTCGTTTTTGGTACTTGGTCGCTACTATTTATCTTTACCACCGAACCGACTGCTTTATTACTCAGCATGGTACAACATGCCAAGTTACCACCAAAGTTTGGCTATGGTTTAATGGTAGCGTATAGATTATTGCCCACTTTTAAAGAGGAATTGGAACAACTACGCTTGTCCTACCGTCTACGAGGCATTACAGAAAAGAAAACCCTTCGTGGAGCGGTTGAGCAGACTCGTCGCTACAGCATTCCCTTACTGGCTAGTGCGATTCGTAAGTCCACACGTACAGCGATTGCGATGGAGTCAAAAGGCTTTACTGGAGATAGAAATAGAAGTTACTACCGAACCATTCACTGGGGCAAACCAGATATACTTTACTGCGTTCTATTAGTAACAAGCGCCGTTTTAATCTTTATCGTTCGAGAACATTACTTTTTATAAAATAAACCTATTGGAGGAAACAAACAGATGACATTTACGGAAGAACTACGCATGGAAGCAGATCCGATTTTTGAGGCTATTTTCCAACACCCTTTTGTTAAAGGAATTGAAACAGGAACACTCAAACCGGAACAACTGATTCATTATGTTAAGCAAGACTTTGAATATTTAAATACCTTCATCCAGATTTACGGACTGGCGATTTCTCGTTGTGAGAAAAGAGAAGATATGCGTCTGTTTCACGATAAAATGGCTTTTATTTTGAATGAGGAAATACATCCACACAACAATTTTTGTGAGGTAGCCGGAGTGAATTATGATGAATTACAATATGAGCCGCTAGCGCCTACTGCTTTAAACTACACTCGACACATGCTAGATGTTGCCAATAAAGGTCGCATTGGAGAAATCCTTGCCGTATTGCTGCCGTGCCCCTGGACGTATTATGAAATTGGCGTCTATTTGAAAAATAAACTAAATGTACAAGAAGACCATCCATTTTATGAGTGGATCACGTTTTATGCATCAACAGAAGGAACTGGACAATTTAGAAATCGATTAGATGAATATGCCGAAACTGCTTCTGATGCAGAGAAAAAACGCATGAAAGATGCTTTTTTGAAAAGTTGTCAGCTTGAATTAATGTTCTGGGAAATGGCCTTCACAGAAGAAACATGGCCAGTAAAACTTTAATGACCTGAAAAAGATAGGCTTTTATCCATTCTACTAGTCTATTCCTCTCTATGGTATACTAATCCAAAACCGATCGATGAGGAGTAGAGGAATGAAAGTAGTCATTATAGGGGCATCTTTTGCGGGGGTAGCTGCCGCTTTGGAAGTACGAAAAAAACATATTCAGGCAGAAATTGTCCTGCTGGAGAAGCAAGCTACTTTAGGCTACATTCCAAATGGGCTACATTTATACTGGGACAATCAAATCGAGAATCTAGATGATGCTCGTTTCATTACCCAAGAACAGTTGGATAAAGAACGCATTCATTGCGAGCTAGGCGCTACCGTTCAGAAGATCAATACGAAACAGAAAGTCCTTTATTACGACGCTCAAGAACAAGAAGAAATCATGACCTATGATAAATTGATTATCGCAACGGGCTCGAGACAGCTATCAGAGAAAATCGATGGCAGTAATCATGAGAGTGTATTGAAATATAAACGTTACGGAGAAGCGCAAGCTGCTTTATCCAAAGTAGAAGAAAGCCAGCATATTACAATCATTGGCGGCGGTCAAGTTGGAATAGAAGCCGCTGATCTGTTAAACAAGCAAGAAAAACAAGTGACACTGATTGAAAGTATGGACTACGTTTTATTTAAATACCTGGATGAAGACATGATACTACCGATTGAGCAGAAGATGATCGAAAAAGGCATCGATTTAAAACTAAGACAAACCGTTTCTTCTATAGAAACAGAATCCGATCAAAAAGTTACCGTTCACCTTGGTGAAGCGTCCATTACAAGTGACGCCGTCATTATGGGTGTGAACGTAAGGCCAAACCTACATTTTCTAGATGATCAGATTGAGCTGCATATGGATCAAACAATTGCCGTTGACCGATATCTCAGAACCTCTGTGCAAGATGTCTTTGCAGTAGGCGACTGCATCCAGCTTTCTGGTCCAGGAGAAGACATGGTTTACATTCCACTGATCAACAATGCTGTGCGGACAGGAATCGTAGCTGCGGCCAATCTAATGGAACCAACCGTTCAATTTAACGGCTCTTTACGTACAATCGGGACTTCTGTATTTGGATACTTTGTAGCCAGTACCGGAATGACTGAAGCAGAAAGCTTGTTTACGAACCAGACAGTTGAAACCCGTCGACAAACCGTACGCTTAAATAGTTTGCCAAATTCAGATACCGTTACGCTAAAATGGGTTTATGATGCCGAGACTCACGTACTTTTAGGTGCTCAAATGATTTCAACAGCCAACATTTTAGAAAAAATCAATACAATGGCGTTAGCGATTCAAACAAAACAGACTTTAGAAGACTTGCAGCAGAAAGATTTTTTCTTTAATCCTTCATATTCTCAGATGGTCTCAACCACGAACCTAGTCTCTTGGATGGAAGAGAGGGTTGAAGAAGATGAAAGTTGAACACTTCCTTGAAAAAAATGAAGTCAGAGAAATCACCGTATTCAAACAACTTGTCTTGAACAATGGCGTGCTTTCTTACGGGGAAATGCTAGATCATTTATCCATTTCAAAAGCTTCACTTGAAAATGATCTAGAATCTATCACTTCTCGGATTGCTGTTTTCGGTCAACAGGTTCAAGTTCATTATGATGGCCAACAAATTGAGTTAACGATGAGTGATGATATTTCACTGCAGCAAATTTACCGGTTATACCTTGATCAGTCTATTAAAATAGAAATCATCAATTTCTTGTTCAAGCACCAAGAGTTTTCAATCACTCAATTAACCCAACAACTGGCGATCAGTGACTCTTCTTTGTTCCGCAAAATCAAAGAACTGAATACACACTTAAAAGAATTCGGACTCAAGATTCGCAACGGACAACTACAAGGAGAAGAACTGCAGATCCGCTATTTTTATTTTCAGTTCTACTATTATATAGAAGATAAATCCGCCCTGATCAGTTTGCGCTCCGACCAGCAAATCACGCAAGCAGTACAGTCCGTAGAAAACTTCCTGCAAGTGAACGTGGTTCCTGAGAACCGTCAGCGCTTGAATATTTGGCTGATCATCAGTAAATCTAGAATCACCAACAAAAATAAAAACTACAAACAACTGCGCAAACAAATGCAACCCTATTTAAAAGACCCCTTGTATCATAAAATACATGTCATGGTCTTGCGCTATTACAGTCGGTATTCGATAGAGGTTGATGAAGAAGAGGCGATGCTTCACTTTGCTTTCTTACTCGCTTTTCCGATCCTGACGGAACATGACTTTCATGAGTATACACTGATTCGTGACCGGCATGCCCCAATCGCTTCACTGGACACGTATATAGTAGAAACGATTATCATTCATTTCAAGTTTCGCAAACTTCCTTATATGCTGGAACGAGATATGTATTATCATTTGACCCATATTCATACAAGACTGTATTTTTTTCAAGGAGATATCGAAATCTATGAGTACGAGGAAATGATGGCGAGAGAAAAGCAAGTGGTTGGAAAGAACCTTGTGCCACTTGCTCGAACTTTACTCACGACCAGTACAGATAAATTTATGAGCACAGAAGTGAGCGACAACAGTTTACTGAAGATGGAATTACTCAAGTACATTAGCTTGCTGACGCTGATTTCATTCAAGATGACGACAGTGATCCAAATTGGCATTGACCTGAAAATGGATGGACTTTACAAAGATACACTCAGTCAATTACTGATTCTTAAAATGCGTCCTATTAACGGGATTCATATCGAAGTGTATCAGCCTGGTAAAACTTATGACCTGATCCTAACAAACGAAAAACCAGACGAAGAACATCAGTATCAAGAAGCTCGTGTCTATATCCTCTCTGAAATACTGTCATCCTTTGATATGGAAAATATTCAAAGAATCATTCAAGAACTGAATGCCTAGAACAAGCACAGTGTCTATCCTGTAGCTTGTTCTTTTTTTTAGGAAATAAAAGGAAGATGTAAAGCTTTTTCCTATTTGACTTTACAAGAGGGTATTAAACAAGTTCTCAATTCCTCTTCTAGCACTTTACTAAGTAGAGAGGGACTAACATCATTTTATCTCTCCACCATTCTTCCTGGCACCCTTTTCAATGAAAGCAAGCTACTAAAAGGAAAACGGTATCTTTGTTGGTGTTAAAGCATTATTGAAATCACAAAATACTTCCAATCAAAATAAAAAACTCTCAAAAAATTCAAAAAATCAAAAAAAGCTGACATTTTTAATCAGTGAAAAACGGTTACAATAATAAAGTAAAGAAATCGGTTGCAACAATGGATTATAAATAGGAGGATTTTAATCATGACAGAGACTAAGTATATTATGGCGATTGACCAAGGAACAACAAGCTCAAGAGCAATTATTTATGACAAACAACTCAATACAATTGGAAGCTCACAAAAAGAGTTCACACAAATTTTCCCTCAAAGTGGTTGGGTAGAACACAACCCGAATGAAATCTGGAATTCAGTTCAATCCGTTATTGCTGGCGCATTTATTGAATCCGGTGTCAAACCAGAAAATATCGCTGGTATCGGAATCACAAACCAACGTGAAACAACAATTGTTTGGGATAAAGAAACAGGATTACCAATCTACAATGCAGTTGTATGGCAATCTCGTCAATCAGCACCAATTGCTGCGAAACTTCACGAAGCTGGACATTCAGAAATGATCCACGAAAAAACAGGTTTGATTATTGATTCTTACTTCTCAGCTACAAAAATTCGTTGGATTCTTGATAACGTAGAAGGCGCTCAAGAACGTGCTGAAAAAGGAGAATTGATGTTTGGAACGGTTGATACTTGGTTAGTATGGAAATTAACAGGTGGAAAATCATTCGTAACAGATTACTCTAATGCAAGTCGTACAATGCTTTATAACATCCACAAATTAGAGTGGGATCAAGAAATCCTAGACTTACTGAATATTCCAATGGCAATGATGCCAGAAGTTAAATCAAACTCAGAAGTTTACGGTGAAACAGCAAACTATCACTTCTACGGAGCGAACACTCCGATTTCAGGTATGGCTGGAGACCAACAAGCAGCATTATTCGGTCAAATGGCCTTCGAACCTGGAATGGTTAAAAACACTTATGGTACAGGTTCATTTATTGTAATGAACACAGGTGAAAAACCTCAGCTTTCAGAAAACAACTTACTAACGACTATCGGTTACGGTATCAACGGTAAGATTTACTATGCACTAGAAGGTAGTATCTTCGTTGCCGGTTCATCTATCCAATGGTTACGTGATGGACTTAAAATGATTGAAAACTCTGCGGATTCAGAAGCGCTCGCGAAGAAATCTAAGAGCGATAACGAAGTCGTTGTGGTTCCAGCATTTACTGGACTAGGCGCACCGTACTGGGATTCAGACGCACGTGGATCAGTCTTTGGCTTAACACGTGGAACAACAAAAGAAGATTTTGTAAAAGCGACTCTACAATCTATTGCTTACCAAGCACGTGACGTTATCGATACAATGAACAAAGATGCTGGAATCGATATTCCATTACTAAAAGTAGATGGTGGAGCAGCGAATAACGATTGGTTATTACAATTCCAAGCAGACATCTTAGGTACTAAAGTTCAACGTGCTCACAACTTGGAAACAACAGCACTAGGTGCAGCTTACCTTGCTGGTTTAGCAGTTGGATTCTGGGAAAGTATGGACGAAATCAAAGACATGTACGAAGAAGGCGGCACGTTTGAGCCACAAATGTCAAAAGAAGAACGCGAAAAATTATACAAAAACTGGAGATTAGCTGTTAAAGCAACTCAAGTATATAAACCAGAAGCGTAGTAGGAAGAGCAGCATAGGAGGAAAAGATTAATGGTTTTCTCAATTGAAAGAAGAAAGCAAGATATTCAAGCTTTAAAAGAAGAAACACTAGATGTGCTCATTATTGGTGGCGGGATTACAGGAGCGGGGTCTGCTTTGCAGGCCAGCGCTTCTGGTCTTAAAACCGGTCTTGTAGAAATGCAGGATTTTGCAGAAGGAACGTCTTCTCGTTCAACGAAACTTGTTCACGGTGGCTTGCGCTACTTGAAAAACTTCGACGTTGAAGTGGTAGCGGACACGGTTCAAGAACGTGCGGTTGTTCAAGGGATTGCACCACATATTCCAAAAGCTGATCCAATGATTTTACCAATCTATGATGAACCAAATTCAACATTTACAATGTTTTCTTTGAAAGTTGCAATGGATTTATATGACCAATTAGCGAGTGTCACAGGAACAAAATATGCGAATTACACACTCACAAAAGAAGAAGTGCTAGAACTTGAACCACAACTGAACAGTGAAAACTTACTAGGTGCTGGTGTGTACTTGGACTACCGTAACAACGATGCTCGTTTAGTAATTGAAAATATTAAACGTGCCGCTGAAGACGGTGGACACATGGTAAGTCGTATGAAAGTCGTGAACATTACACACGACGAAAACGGCAAAGCCAATGGTGCAGAAGTAGAAGATCTATTAACGGGTGAAACATTCAGTATTAAAGCCCGTATCGTGATGAATACGACAGGCCCTTGGTCAGACACGATTCGTCAAATGGATTCTAAACTTGAGGCAGCCCCTCAAATGCGCCCAACAAAAGGTGTTCACTTAGTCGTGGACAACAAGAAATTACACGTACCACAGCCTACGTATTTCGATACAGGCAAACAAGATGGACGTATGGTCTTTGTAATTCCTCGTGAAGAAAAAACGTATTTTGGTACAACAGACACAGATTACAAAGGCGACTTCTCAAATCCACAAGTGGAGCAAGAAGACGTGGATTACTTGTTAGAAATCGTGAATGGTCGTTATCCATCAGCAAATATTACGCTTGATGATATCGAATCAAGCTGGGCAGGTTTACGTCCACTAATCGCGACAAATGGTGGTTCTGACTATAACGGTTTAAGCAACAAAACGGTTTCAGACGAAAGCTTTGACGAAGTGATTTCTATCGTTGAACAATACCAACAAGGTAAAGTAGAACGCTATGAAGTTGCGGATGTACTCAAAAATATCGAAAGCAACAGACCAGAAGCAGAAGAAAGCCCCTCTAAATTATCACGCGGAAGCTCTCTTGAGACGGACGAAGATGGTTTAGTAACTGTAGCCGGTGGTAAAATCACGGACTACCGTAAAATGGCTCTTGGCGCTATCAAACTGGCAATTGAAATCTTAGATAGAGACTTCGGTAAATCATACGAATTAATCGATTCTGAGAAATATGCCGTATCTGGTGGAGACATCGATTCTCAAAAAGTAGACGAAGAAACAGAAGCCTTAGCAAAATCTGGTATAGAAAAAGGCTTAAGTGAATCTGAAGCGACTTACTTGGCGAATCTTTATGGATCAAACACACCTAAAGTTTATGCGCTACTGGATGATGTCGAACAAGTAGAAGGCTTAACGATGGCAGATACCATTAGTTTACGTTATGCCATGCAAGAAGAAATGGCTTTAACACCAAGTGATTTCTTGATTCGCCGTACCAATCATATGCTGTTTATGAGAGACACCTTGGACAACATCATCGAACCAGTGATTTCTGAAATGGCTCGCTATAATGAATGGTCAGATGAAGCAAGAGCACAGTACAAAAATGAATTGGAAAAAGCAATTGCTGAATCTGATTTAAAAACATTAAAGGGAGACTGAGTTAGATGAGTGGAGATATGTTAACGATTTTTAGTGAATTTTTAGGAACAATGTTTTTGATTTTACTAGGTGACGGTGTAGTAGCTGCCGTTAGTTTGAAAAAGAGTAAAGCTGAAGGCGCTGGATGGGTTGCCATCACAATGGGATGGGGAGCAGCGGTAACAATGGCTGTTTACATCGCTGGATTTATGGGACCCGCGCACTTAAATCCAGCTGTAACACTCGGTATGGCCATTATTGGAGATTTTGAGTGGGCATTAGTTATACCGTTCATCATCGCTCAAGTAGCTGGAGGTATTGCCGGAGCAGTTCTAGTATGGTTAACGTATCTAGCACACTTCAGAATCACTACGGATCAAGGCGCAATTTTAGGAACATTTGCAACAGCCGCTGAAATCGAAGACACTGTAAGCAATATTCTTTCAGAAGCTATCGGTACGTTCGTACTCGTATTTGGTCTAATGATGTTTGGTCAAAACACCTTTACTGAAGGTTTGAACCCACTTGTTGTTGGGGTACTAATCCTTTCAATTGGTCTTTCACTAGGTGGATCAACAGGATACGCAATTAACCCTGCTCGTGACTTAGGTCCAAGAATTGCACACCAATTCTTACCAATCGCGAACAAAGGTGGTTCTAACTGGGGATACGCTTGGATCCCAGTTGTCGCTCCAATGATCGGTGCAATTCTTGCAGGATTACTTTACTTGGTCATCGTATAATTTAGTCCCCTTTACGCGCTTAACAAGTGAGTCGAAAGACTCGCCTGTTAGGCGTTTTTAATTGGTTCAGAGTATATATAAAATGATTTTGATAATATTATCTTAAAAAAATAAAACATGATTTAGTTGTAATAACTAAAATTAAAATTTGATTAGAATGTTAAGAAAACTTTGATATCGTTTTCTTTTTCTTTATAGTGTTAATATAGCATAAAAAAATATGTAAATTCTAAGAAATATATATAAGTTCTTAGAGTATATTTTAAATTTTTAATGCTATAAATAATAAAAAACGTAAATTTCAAGTTTAAGTTAGTCACCTAGTTAAAAAAGATATTTGACCTTAATTGTTAGTGGGTTGTTGAAGGATATAGTCGTCATTTCTTCAGCACTAACGTGCTTAGACCACTTGGGACAACAAGCGTAGAGCATTGGCAAAACAGTCATGAGGGGTTTTATAGCCAAGTATTTTCCGAGGATAGTCATTCATCCATTGTTGTATTCTCAAGCACTGAGTTTCACTAAAATGACTGATAGCTTTACCTTTTGGAATAAATCGGCGGATAAATTTATGCTGGTTCTCGCTTGTGCCTCTTTCCCACGAAGCATACGGATGACTAAAATACACTTCAAGTGTCTCTTTCAGCGCTTCGTGAAGCCCTGCAAACTCAGATCCATTATCCGAGGTGATGGTCTTAAATACTTTAGAAAAGGTATCGCCGGCTTTAAGCCGTAATTGTTGGATTGCCTGATCAACGGATTCTTTATCTTTACCTCTGAGCTTAAGGATGATTTCAAAGCGTGTTTGACGTTCAACTAACGTCAATAAAACCGAATCGGTTTTCACTTTATTTCCGACAACTGTATCGATTTCCCAGTGTCCAAAAGTCTGTCTATTATCAATTTCTGGAGGTCTTTGTTCAATAGATTGGCCTAAAATTCGTTTGTTTGTTCGTCCTCTATAAGAAGTGTCTTTTGGTTTTCGTGATAGTTTTTCAAGTAGATCCATATTCTTGGCTCTCATGATCCCTTTGTCAATCCATCCATAAAGAGTCGTCGTACAGGGAATAATAGAAGAATCAAACAAGTCATGTGTTTTAGCAAAACCAATAATTACATCTGGAGACCACTTTTCTAGTAATAGTTTATCATCGGCCCATTTAATAAAAGCATCCGTATCAGCCCATTTTGGCCGACGGCCGCAGTTCAATCGAAGCCTATCATAAGCTGCTTGTCCGGCATTGGGATCATAGCTAGTCGTATAGTAGTCATAAACTTTACCGTTTTGCTTTTGACGTTTAAGTTGAGTAATGGTTCCACGATGGATCTCACTATTAATGGTTTGCGGGACACGTCCTAACGCATGAGCAATTTGACGATTAGAGTAATTTTCAGTCCTCAATATCGCAATTTGCGACCGTTCTGAATAAGATAAGTGTTTTCCCTTACGTGCTAATGTGTTATCGTTAGAGTGCGTCATGTGAATTCATCCTGTCTATTGAGAGTTAGTGGTAACTTCAATATAACATGAAATTCACATGGCGTTTTTTTATGAGTTAGCCTAAGTGGCTAACTTCATTATAAAATCCAGCAAATAATAAAAAAAGAAAAGAGGTGAAATTATGAATAAAGATGATAAGACTTACATCGGCCCCTCGTTCCATGAATTAAATGAGGCTGAAATGGCTGAAATTGTAGGTGGAGAAATTGTAGAAACGAATGCTATAGTGGTATCACCAATAGCTACTTTTGTTTCTAAATATGTATCTGCTGTCAGTGCAAAAGCTTGTGTTAGCGCTGTATCTGGATTAATATCTTACAGACATTGTTAAGAGGAGGGATCATCTATGAACGAAAATAACATAGCAAATAGTATGGATTACCTAGGACCTTCTTTTCATGAGTTGTCGGAAGAAGAGATGAAAAGTATAGTGGGTGCTTCGGAAGATATGGAAGTTAGTCCTCAAGGGGTAAGTGCATTCTTTGGAAGTTTCGTAATAAGTTGGCTAGGAAGTGCAGCGTTCAATTGTAAATAGTTTTTTGTAATTAATGTATAGCCAGCCAAAACTGAGCAGGAGGTCGTTCTTTTTAAAAATGAACTTGAAAAGAACGACTTTTGGTTTGGTTTATTAAAATTACATAATAAAAAAGAAGAGGTGGAATATGAAATTTATAAACGCTTTAACTATTAACGAAAAGTATGCAATATTGAACAAATCTAACGAAAAAATGATTTTTAATAAACAAGCTTTAATAAAGTTTAGAGAATTAAAAAGTTTACTGAATGAAGATAATTTTTCTAAAATGTTAGAGAAGTTTGATTATGATATTGACATATTCTCTAACGTAGTAGATATGGAAAATAATAAATATGACAAACAATACGAAAATTTTTTACTCAGTAGTAAATGGTATCAAGTATACTCTGATTCGCTAAAATATACTTCTCAAAACAAATACTTTTCAGATATGAAAAGTTTAGACTTAACTATTTATTTAAAGATTTTCGAGGAATATTTTAAAAAAGAAATAGCTAAAGTGCTATTAGAATATGATAATTATATAGATTCGGTACAAGATTTAACTACATCATTGGTATATCAAATCAAAGAGAATATGATGAAGATCTCATATAAGTCATTGATTGTAGAGTTGAACAATTATAGAGAGCAAAATACAAAAATTAAGAAAAGTTCAGAAGAAGGGTTTCTAAATTTTTGTAAGTTAGGTACTGATATTACTAACATTGAAAATTATTACTCTAAGTATCCGGTATTGTGTAGATTATTAGCCACTAATGTTGATAATGAAATAGAAAATATAAAAATATTTTTCGAAAGATATTCACAAAATTTAAACTCTATTTCTAATGTTCTTGGATTTATAAGTAATACTAAATTGAAAAATATTGAATTGGGAGAAGGAGATTCTCATCAAAAGGGACAAACTGTAATTAAAATACTGTTAGAAGGTAATCGAACAATAATATATAAGCCTAAAGATTTAAGAGTAGTAACGTATTACAACAATATATTAAACAAGATTAATAATAATATTGAAAATGAATTATCAATATTAAATTTTAAAGTTTATAAAGGTTTTTATAGCAAATATTTTTCCATTGAAGAGTTTGTCGAACAAAAACCTTGTGAAACAAGAAAAGAAGTAAAGGAATACTATATAAGATTTGGACAACTGCTTTGTCTAATGCACTTTTTCTCAGGTAAAGATTTACATATGGAAAACTTAATAGCTAATGGAAAATATCCTGTAGTTACAGATTTAGAAATGATCTTACAAAAAAGCAAAAAGTTTCCGAAAGAATTATCTTCGTTATACAAAAAGATGATTTTGGTGTTTAACAAAAGCGTTTTAAGCTCTGGGTTATTACCTGAGGATATGACTCACTTCAATATCAATCTTAGTGCATTATCAGGGGGTAAAGAAAAAAACATTATAAAAGCACAAAAAATTGTTAATCTAGGACTTGATACTATGAAGTTAGAAGAACAGGAATTGGAAATTGAAAAATCTAATAATCTAGTAATTCATCATTCAGAAGAGATAGATTATCATGAATATAATAGAGAAATAATAGAAGGGTTTAACAATTTATACAATTTTATTTTAGGCAATCCGGATGTTCTTTCTGAAGATGTGCCGGATGACTTTATTGTTAGACACTTGCTAAGAAATACACAAAACTATGCGAGTCTTCTTGAAGCAACCTATCATCCTGGGTATTTAAAAAATAGCATTTTGCGAGAAAATATTTTAATGAATTTATTCAGTAATGAATACGATGACAATATATTGATTAATGAATATAATGACTTAATCTCTAATGATATTCCGATATTTTTTAATAGAGTAGATGACGATCATTTATATTCAAGTGATATGAACGTGTGTTCCGAAAAGTTTTTTATCGAAAGTTGTTCGAAAAGAGAAACTGGTAGTTTAAGAGATAAAGAACTTCAAAAGTCATTATTGATCAGTAAAATTTATAAATATAATAATCTAGTAGAATTGAAAGAAAGAAATTACGATGAATCTAATGTAGCTCTGGCGAAAGGATTCAATGAGCTAGAGGAAGCATGTGTAATTGGAGATTGGATAATTAGTAAAGCATATTCTAATGAAAAGGAAGCATCCTTTTTCACTTTTGGGTATGATGAGAAGTCGGTATCTCCTTTAATTATGAATAACTCTTTGTACTCTGGACATGTTGGAATAGCTCTATTTTTTTATTATCTAAGTAAAGTTAGTAAAAAAAATAAATACTATGATTTTTATGAAAAGTTATTGTATTCTATCGAACACAATAAATATACTAACTCAAATGATTTATTCAATGGAGAAACAGGGAAACTATACTTATATTATAGACTGTATGTAGAAGAGAAAGACGCAAGTTATTTAGAAAAAGTTGACGAAATTACATCTTTAATATCAATAGATTTAGAGGAGAACTTACAAAAGAATGATTGGATTAATGGTATCTCAAGCTTAGCAAATGTATACTTGAATATTTTTACAGAAACTAGTAATCACAAGTACCTAGAACTCCCTACTATTTGTGCAGAAATCATAAAGCAACAGTTATCGACTACCAAGTTAGGTGGGTTTTCGCATGGATACAGCTCATTGGCATTTCTATTTTTTAAAATCGGTAACATTTTGGAAGACAAAGAATATACAGACATTGGAAAAAAATTAATTACTTTAGATAATGAATATTTCAAAGCTGATAAAGGTAGTTGGATTGATAACAGAGAGGACGTGTATAATAAGTATCCTTCGTATTGGTGTCATGGATCTTTAGGTATTGGTATAAGTAGGATGAAAATTAAAGACTACTATAATGATAGTGTTATCGAAAATGATGTGAGAATAGCAGAGCAACATATAACAAGTAACAAATTAAGCGATGATGACACCCTATGTCATGGGAATTCAGGTAGAATCGATTTCTATTTAGGAATAGGAAGAGAAGATTTAGCAAAAAAAATAATGTCTAAAATAATTGATAAGAAATATACTTCTGGTACATTTGGGGTTAAAAATATTAATGATTTTAATTTACCCGATTATAGTATGTTTACTGGCATAGTTGGAATAGGTTATCAAATGTTAAGGATCACTGCAAGAGAAACAGTGCCTAGTGTCCTTACGCTGGATTAAATAAGTGTTTTTTTCTTTTAAGACAATATTTTATAGAAATTAATTTTCATAAATTTAAAGACAGAAGGGGAATTATGAACAAGAAAGTCAAGTACGTAGAACAAAACGAACATAGTGAATGCGGCCTATCATGTGTAGTTATGTTGCTAAATTACCACGGTATCAGAAGTGACTTAATAAACTTAAGAGAAAAATTTGGAGTGCCTTTAGGAGGTAATAATTTTAATGAACTAGCTACTATATTTAAAGAATACGGATTGAAAAGTAAAGCCATAAAAGTAAACGTTGGAAATATAACAGACGATATGTTACCTTGTGTTGCTTATTGGGAAAATAGTCATTTTATCGTTATAGAAAAAGTTTCTAAAAGAAATGTGACTATAGTTGATCCAAATATCGGTAGAGAAACATTAAGCTATAAAAGTTTTCAGTCAAAATATCGTTCTGTTATTCTTTATATTGAGTCTTTAGAGACTACAGAAGAAATCCAAATTAACAATAAAAGTTTTTTGAAAAAATTTATTTTAAATCAAATTGTAGAAAATAAAACTAAATATATAACTATTATCTTATTATCTTTTTTCGTACAAGGTTTGACATTGATTTTTTCATTAATGATAAGATCTTTAATAGATAACAGTGTTTTACTAAGAAACCAAAATATTTTGATATTTTTTGTCGTATCATTAATAATGTATTTTTTTGTGCAGGTTTATAGAAATACTAGTATAGAGCGGTTGAAAAAAGAGTTTAACACTAACTTGAATAAAGAATATATTGATAAAATAACTAAATTACCGTTATCATTTTTTGTAAATAGAAGTTCGGGGGAACTCGTATATAGATATAATTTAATAAGTTATATACAACAGATGTTAGATACACATTTACTGAAAACAAGTATCGATATTGTTTTCTCAGTAGTTTATATATCAATAATGATATATTTATCAATTGAATTAACATTTCTAATATTATCAATTTCTCTAATTGTTATAATAGTAACAAGTATTAATAACAGATATATAATGTCTTTGAACTATAAAATAATGTCTGCACAAAGTTCTGCACAAAGTTCATTTTTAGAGCTTTTAAATGGAATTGAGACAATTAAAGCTATAGGAATCGAAGATAATTTTTACCGAGATTGGAAGTATCACTTTGATGAACATCAAGAGATAAGTTTGAAGAGTAATATTGTCACTTCTTGGCTTTCCAATATTGTACAAACTATTCAATTTTCTATTCCTTTTCTTATAATAATTTTCGGAAGTTATTTGAGGAGCAATTATGATTTGAGTTGGGGGACGATAATTAGTTTCACGACATTAGCTACAACATTCGTAAACCCAATATCCGAAGTGGCTACTACTGTTGGACAAACTTTGGTTGTGAATTCATATATGAAAAAAATTGATGAAGTTTTAATTCAAAAAAGTCACAATTATTCAAATGATTTAGGTGAGAAAATAGACAAAGTTAACGATTTGAGTTTATCGAAAGTGAAATTTTCGTATAGTTATTTTGAAAAGAATATCATCGAAGACATATGTTTGTCTGTCAGTGAAAATGAGAAAGTTGCATTAGTAGGACCTAGTGGGGCTGGCAAGAGTACACTACTCAAAATATTAGCAGGTTTGTATTCTAGTAAATCTGGGGACTTCAAAGTTAATGGAATGGACTTTAGTAATGTTAATTATAGTGACTATAATAAAAAGGTTGGATATGTTCCACAGAAAACCACAATTTTTAATATGACTATTTTAGAAAATTTGATTTTAAAAGAATTAGATACAGACCTCTCATATTTAAAAAAAGTTATTAAGGATACCACATTGGACGAATTAATAGATTCGTTACCTCAAAAAGAATATACTAAAATATCTGAAGATGGCATGAATTTATCTGGAGGGCAAAAGCAAAAAATTGCTATTACAAGATCATTAATACAAATGCCAGATTTACTGTTGTTAGATGAAGCAACAAGTTCTCTTGATAATATCTCCGAAGAGAAGATAATATCATCTTTAAAAAATTATCCTATCGGTATGGTTTTTATTTCTCATAGTTTAGATACGATCAAACATTTCGATAAAATTATTGTCATGAATCAAGGGAAAATCGTAGGCTATGGTACTCACGAAAAGTTAATCGAACAAAATGAACTGTACAAATCTTTATATAAAAATACAGAGGTGTAAAATGGAAAAAATTTTTATTTTTAATTCTTCATTGAAGAAAAGTTCACGAATCTATACTTATACCGAATCGATAAAGAGTAAATTCAGTGACTGTAAAATATATGATAATAATCTTTATAACACCACACTTTTTCCGCATAATGGAGATACTAGTTTTTACGAAACTGGAGTTCATTATCAAGATAGCAAAGATGATGTGGAAAAAATTAAACACGAAATGCTTGATAGCGATTTAATTATACTGGCTACTCCTGTGTATTGTCATATGGCTTCTTCTGGAATGGTTATGTTTATTGAAAGAATATTTTCCTTGTGGGTTCATTTTTTCAAATTGGTTGGAAAGCCATGTATTATTATCACCACAAGCGAAAGTAACGGAAATGAAAAAGTTATAAGGTATTTATCTGGTATATTAGAAACAGCAGGGGCTAATGTAGAAGATGCCTATACATTTATGAATACGTATGACAATGAAGAAGAAAATATGGAAAGATTAACAAATAGTATAACAAAAATTTTAGAAAATCATAACCCAAAGTTTTCCCATAAACAAGAGGCGATTTTTAAAACTTACAAGAGAGCTATAGGTAGGTATGATGAAACAAATTATGAATATCAGTATTGGGAAAAAAGTGGACTTTTTAGTTCGAAATCATTAAAAGAATATAATGAAATTGTTAACCCTTAAATTTTTAATTTTAAAATCATTTTAACTACTTATCATTAAAATTTAAAATTAATATTAATTCCTCCTGAATAATTCATAGCTCTACATTAAAGTTATTTTTATTGGACAAATTGCTTATTTTTTTAAAAAGCCAAATACGTTTTCTCAAAATGATGCGATTTCGAACAGGATACCTGTGGAAGAAGGTTCTTAAAAAGTCTTTTGTCTATTTAAGTGCAGACTGACCCCTTAAAAAAGAAGCGAATTAAAAATTTATGCGAAAATTATTCTAAATCCATTGCCTGGATCGCCGCAGGCGTTCGAAAACCTTATAAAATTCAGTTTGATGCACATGATAACTCGACAGTTTGAGATAAACCTTCCTACCTGTTTGAACGAGTTTACCGGCAACTTTAAGCAAATTCAGTCGAATAGAATGAATAGTCATACCCTGATTTACTTTATCAAAGCCAATAGTCTTTAGAAAATTAACAAGGTTATAAGCCAGGACACTCATCATCATTCTGACTTGATTTTCTAAGAAGCGTGGACTGTCGGTTTTATCAAAATAAAAGCCTGCTTTGGCTTCTTTGATATAGTTTTCCATTGTCCCTCGTTTGCCATAGAGAGAGAAAATGACTTTAGGTGAAACAGTTTCTGATAGATTAGTCACAATAAACGTATGGTGGAAGAGTAGTTCTCCTCCTTCACGAACGGAGCGAATACAGATACGACGAGGTTTCGACCATGATCGAGCTTGGTAGGATAGTGAAAAATACTGGACTTCTCGCTCTTCCCATTTTTGATTATCTCCATAGAGGATGGACTGTTCAGCTAGCTGACCTAAGCGTTTATTGTTCTTTAATCGAATCACATAGTGACTATTGTTGGATTCGCAAGACTCATACACCTCTGGTGTAGCGAATCCGCTATCTCCTCGAACCAGAATGTCGGTATGGGGTAACGCATTAGAGTAGTGATCGAGCAGTGGCTCTATCAACTTTTTTACGCCTTTGGATGTGTACTGGTTACTTGAACGCAGTTCAGCTTTTAAGAAATCCCCAGTCAGTCCATCAAAGGCAACTAGAGGATGATACCCATAGGTTTTATAATGGGCATTATAATCTGTTTGTTCTTGATGACCATAGGTATCTGAATGCGTTGAATCGATATCAATGATTAACTCGGTGTCATTGCGGATCAGACGTTCTTTGTCAATTAATGCTTGATTCAATGACTGAAATTGATCCATATTCTCTTCAGTAAAACGATCTAGAAATCTTGAGATCGAGGACTGTGATGCTAACTGCTTACTACCTAGTACTATCTGGAATACGGGATCTTGTCTTAACAAATTAGCTGACGAGTCCGCCGAATAGCCAGCGATTAGCTGCATAATGAGCTGTTCAAATATCGCTAGATTATCATGTGTGAAGTAAGCTCGATTATCTTTTATGTGAAGCAGGTATTTAGCTAAATCTGAGAAACCGAAGGTGTTCATTACTTCTTTAACTAACACTAAACCCGAATCACTCGATAATCTGCCACCTGTATGTGAAATGGTCATGTTTGAATTGAAATTAACTTGATTTTTCTGTAAACTAATCAATAGAAGAACTCCTTTCTTATGGTTGGTTTAGTCACCTTTACCATATCAGAATGGCGTTCTTTTTTCATCACTTAACAGGTGAAAATTAAAAAGTAATTATAGACTGCCGTTGAGCAGTTTCAGACGGTTTAAATTAAAAGTATGAATTATTCAGGTTAATTAGTTATTTTGATAAAGTCCATATAATTGTGTAAAAAGAAAGGCCATATGATCGCCTGTACGGTACAATGTTTTTAACCACTAAAAACATACCAGGAGGCATTCATATGACCCAAGTACATTTTACACTAGAAAAAGAAGAGATACAAAATATAATTGAAACGTCGGTAAAAGACGACGCTGCTAAGGTTGTTTTAGCGACGGTTTTCAATCAACTAATGGAACACCAACGAACGGAATTTATTCAAGCTGGTGATTACGAACGTTCTGAAAATCGAACTGGGCAGCGCAATGGCTACTATGAAAGAGAACTGACCACTCGCGTAGGTACGTTGGAACTGAAGGTTCCAAGAACAAGAGACGGTGCTTTTTCTCCTACCGTGTTTGAACGATATCAGCGTAACGAGAAAGCTTTATTGACTTCTATGCTTGAAATGTATGTTTCTGGTGTCTCCACTCGTAAAGTCTCTCAAATCGTAGAAGAATTATGTGGAAAGTCAGTCTCTAAATCTTTCGTTTCATCTCTGACGTTCAATTAGATCCAATCGTGAAAGAATGGCAGAACCGAACTCTTGCTGGAACGAAGTTCCCTTACTTGATGGTAGATGTTCTCTACATAAAAGTACGAGTAGACGACCGTGTCATTTCTAAGAGTTGCCACATCGCTGTAGGTGTCACAGAAGAAGGAGACCGTCAGATCATTGGACTTATGCTCCAAAACGAAGAAAGCCACGAGACATGGACAACTTTTTTCGACTATTTAAAAAATCGTGGATTAACAGGTACGAAACTGGTGATTTCAGATGCGCACAAAGGCCTAGTTTCTGCCATCCAGACTTCCTTTACAGAAACTTCTTGGCAAAGATGTCAAGTTCACTTTATGCGAAACATTTTAAGTTCAGTACCTAGAAAAGGCTCTAAACCTTTTCGTGAAGCAGTAAAAGCGATATTTAAGTTTACAGATATTCATTTAGCTCGTAAGGCTAAGAATGCATTGATTGAAGAATACGCTGATCAGGCAAAATATCAGAAGGCTTGTAGAGCGTTAGATCAAGGTTTCGAAGACGCCTTCCAATATACTGTTGTAGGTAAAAGTCACAACCGATTGAAAAGTACGAACCTACTTGAACGATTAAATGAAGAAGTTAGACGTAGAGAAAAAGTGATCCGTATTTTTCCAAACACTGCTTCAGCTAATCGCTTAATTGGAGCCGTCCTGATGGACGTGCACGAAAATTGGATAAGTTCTCCAAGAAAATATATCCAGTTTGAATCGAACTAACTAAACGATAAACAAAGTATCGTACAAATTACACAGAAGTTTGGACTTGACTGTTATTTTCGAGTACATCTTTTAGTAGAGTATGATATAAATTGATTGTAAAAATGATGTAATATTGACTAATTGCGTTTCTCCATAAAAAATTTAAATTATAAATTTAATAGAAATTTAGTTTCGAAAGGAATAAAAATGCAAGGTATAAATAACTTTAAAAAAAATATATTAAACAATGGTCTTGTTAAAATAGTTTCCAAAGTAATCTATTATTTAATGATTGGTTATGGATTGCATATAGTAGGTGAAATAATCTGGAACGAGTGGAATATTTACTTTACTTTCATTCTATTCGTTAGTATATTATTCGGATTAATAATTAATATATTATTTCATGAACTAGGACATCTATTTGCTGGATTGCTAGGAGGATACTCGTTTTTGTTGTTCAGTATCATGAATATAATATGGATAAAAGAAAATCGGAAAATTGAAATTGGCAAACGAAAATCCCCTGCTCCTTTAGGTCAATGTTTGATGATATCACCAACAAAAACCAATAGTAGCAAATTCATTTTTTATCATTTGGGAGGAATAATAGCAAATTTCCTTATTTTCTTATTTGCTTTAATCTTGTATTTCGTAAATACTGATGTATATATAAAAATTAGTATGTTAGTACTTACATTAATAGGAATTTTATCTTGTATTAGTAATGCTATACCATATGGACAAAGTGATGGTGCAAATATTCTTAAAGGCTTGAAAAATATTGATTATAGAAGACAAATAGACAATATATTAAAAATTCACGTTGGAATAATGCAAGGAAAATCATATGTAAATTTAAAAGAATATGTGTATTTAGACGAACGACAACCCATATTTAGTCCTACTAATATCATCATGTATTCTGTATTAGTAAATGCTTATAATGAAGAACAAAAATACGAGTTAGCATTTGAAATAATAGAACCATTATGGGAAGTTATAGATAAACTTGAATCAAGCTATCAATTGGAAATTACTAAAGAGTACTTTTTTTTATTGTTATTAATTTCTCCAGAAAGAGAAGAAGTAAAAGTTATAAAGAGTGGAGAACCTTACTGCAGTTTTAATAAGATGGAAAGAGCAGATGCTAAAAGAATACAAGCTGCATATGTTTATATCGTTGAAAAAGAAAAAGATAAAGCTTTATTGTTAATCAACCAGGCAAAAAAATTAGTGAATCGAATGCCGACTATTTCAGATCAATTAAATGAAAGAAAAATGATAAGTTATATAGAAAAAATGGTTAGCTAGGGGTGGAATTATGTTAAGTATTATAATAGAAAGCTTAATATCTTTGAATTAAAAAAATTTACTTATAATTAGCAATATTGAAAATATTTAACCTATCCTAATTAGTTCATAACTATGTTCAATTTTAATTTTGTTCCTTTACTAACTAAGTTGATACATCTGTATTACTTTAATCAAACTTTACAAAGATATTAAAGAATTACTATCATATAGATGTGTATCTCAAAATTGTTACTGTAATTTAGATACGTAGAATGGTAAAAAAATCTTTACATGAAATTTATGAAAAAAATACGAAAATATGCTATGTATTTAATTGCTTTTTTATCGACTAATTAAACTATTTTGTTTTTTGCTGGATTTTATAATAAAGTTAGCCACTTAGGCTAACCTAAAAAAATACCATGTGAATTTCATATTATATTGAAGTTACCGCTAACTCTCAATAGACAGGATGGATTCATATGACGCACTCTAACGATAACACATCAGCACGTAAGGGAAAACACTTATCTTATTCAGAACGGTCTCAAACTGCTATTTTAAAGACTGAGAACTACCTTAATCGTCAAATTGCGAATGCATTGAAACACGCCCTGCAAACCATTAATAGTGAAATCCATCGTGGAACCATTACTCAACTCAAAAGTCAAAAGTAAAATGGTAAAATTTATGACTATTATGCGACTAGCTACGATCCAGATACTGGACAAGCAGCTTATGATAGGCTTCGATTGAACTACGACTGTCGGCCAAAATGGGCTGACACGGATACATTTATTGAGTTGGCGGATGATGAACTGTTACTAGAAAAGTGGTCTCCGGACGTGGTCATTGGTTTTACTAAAACACATGACTTGTTTGATTCTTCTATTATTCCCTGTACAATGACTGTTTATGGAAGGATTGACAAGGGTAATATGAGAACCAAGAATATGGATTTATTTGAAAAACTATCACGCAAACCAAAAGATGCTTCTTATAGAGGACGGACAAACAAGCTGATTTTAGGCCAATCCATTGAACATCGCCCAGTAGAAATTGATGACCGACAAACCTTTGGTCACTGGGAAATTGACACATTTGTCGAAAATAAAGTGAAAATCGATTCGATTTTATTGATGTTAGTTGAACGTCAAACACGCTTTGAAATCATCCTTAAACTAAAGGGTAAAGACAAAGAATCTGTTGATCATGCCCTCAGTCAAATTAGCCAAGCACAATGCTCGAGAATGCAACAGTGGATGAATGACTATCTACGGAAGATACTCGGATATCAAACGCCTCATGCCTGCTTTGGCTTTGCTAAGGCTCTACTCTCAATGTCCCAAGTTGCCTAAGCGCGTTAGTGCTTACCGAATGACGGGTGATATTTTCCGATAATCAATTAAATAGGAACATCTTTTCTTACTAGGTGACTAACTTAAACTTGAAATTTACAATATAAAAAAGGTTTAAGATTCTAGTTAAATTTTAAAGATGCACGATATAATATTTACTATATCAAGTAGAATATTTTCCGAAATACAAAAAAACGCTAGCAAATTCTCGTCAACGCTTAATATTATAGGATTTAAATTGTAAACCTGAGATATTTAAATTGAAGATTTTCTACTCAAATCCACCAATAACAATTAGCACTTCTATTGATTCACCATTTTGAAGACGATAAGTTCCCGATTTTATATCGTTTGAATCAACAAAATACCCCTCTATGTCTAGCGTTAACTGATCATTTTTTTCCCGGTTCTAAAACATTTAAAATATCGTTATGAGGAACTTCTACATTGAGGTGTTTCCAACCGTTCTCATAGAATTCAACTTCAAAAAGTTGCCCATATTCTATATTGTCGGAAGTATTATTCTCAATCACTATTTCAATCGTTGCATCAGATAAGTCTGCATAATCGAATAACTCGTCGCCTTCTAAAGATACATTTGTAGATGCATTTTCTGAATAATCCGGACTTACCTGGTGAAAACTATATTTCCTGTGGATAGTAGAAGACTCGTCATAGGAAGTTAACAAACTGACAGAAAGAATCGATGCAAAAATTAAGAAAAGATTCTTTTTCAATCGTTCATTACCTCCATAAGATTATTGGCAAAATTAAATTTATTGGTTTTTTTATTGTGTCCCGAACTCCCAAGATGTATACCTACTCTAATTCTATTTTACGAAGTACATTCAATACCGTCCAAGTATTTCAGTAGATAGATTTCGTTGTTATATAGTCTTAATACGTTATAAATATATAGCATCTAGACAAAAAGCTCAAATGAATAATAGGATATTTCAAGTGTAATTGGAATTCTTGTCAAAAAAATCATTAGTCAGTATACTGAGAGTAAATGAGAAGGAGTGGATAACATGTCAAACTATGAAATTCCAGAAGTATGGGAATGGGAACCAGACGAAAAAAGCAAGACAGGTAACCAGCCTACAGCCGGAAGCCGATTCGAACAAAAACTACCAGTAGGAGATCAACCTCTACAAGTCTATTCTCTTGGTACTCCAAATGGCGTAAAAGTAGCGATTATGCTTGAAGAGCTAAAAGAAGCCGGTGTTGAAAATGCTGGATATGATTTATATAAAATTGATATCTCAAGAGGAGATCAATTCGGCAGTGACTTTGTCAAAATTAATCCCAACTCTAAAATTCCAGCACTAATGGATCATTCAGAAAAAGAACCGATTCGTGTATTTGAATCCGTATCGATCTTACTTTACCTAGCTGAAAAGTTCGAAACATTCATGCCAACAGCACTTGCTGAGCGTACGGAACTCATGAACTGGTTGTTCTGGCAAACAGGAGCTGCACCATTCTTAGGTGGCGGTTTTGGACACTTCTACAACTATGCACCAACAGCACAAGAATACCCAATCAACCGTTACACAATGGAAGCGAAACGTCAGCTAGATCTTTTAGACAAACATTTAGCAGACAATGCGTACATCAACGGTGACGAGTACGGAATTGCAGATATGGCAATCTGGCCATGGTATGGTCGTTTAGTTCAAGGTGAATTGTATGGCGAAGCCGATAAATTCTTGAAAGCAGATGAATATACAAACTTAAAAGCCTGGGCAGACAAGATTCTTGAAAGACCAGCTGTTAAACGTGCGCTTGAAGTAGAATATAAAGAACTCTAATTAAATGTCATTCAACTTTTCTCGCGATTCAACGTTAAATTGATTCGCGAGAAAGGTTTTTTTGAGTAAAAGTATTTCAGATAAATATTGTAGTTTTTTATATTAAGTTGGCGTTCATTCGGTTTGGTAGACAACCAAAAGTTGAAATTTCCTTGTTCGCTAATTGAATACGGTTTAGTAGGTTTAGAAATATAGAGATTATTCGTGTTTTGGAATAAAGTTGTTCTTTTTAGAAATTTGATGTACGTATTTTAATAGGTTTTGTTAAAGAAAGTCATTTTATGGATGACTGTCTTTTCTTTAATTTTAGAAAGAAAACGGTGAAAAAGTGAATTTATGGTACATAAAAGCGAACAATCATGATACACTATATAAAATCATGATGTATCCATGAGGTACATAGTAAAACGAGTAAGTAAAATTTAAAAGTAGAGGTGCAGTCTTAGTGAGTGAATCAATTGCGCAACAAGTAGAAAAAATGGCCGTTCTGGACTTTGGGAGCCAGTTCAACCAGTTAATTACGCGTCGTATTAGAGAGTTTGGCGTCTTCTCAGAACTTTTACCCCATACGGTTTCAGCTCAAGAGTTAAAAGAATCAAACGTAAAAGGCATCATTTTCTCCGGTGGACCAATGAGTGTCTATGATGAAGAAGCTTTTTCAATTGATCCAGAGATTTTTGAATTGGGTATTCCAATTTTTGGGATTTGTTACGGGATGCAACTCATGGCACATAAACTAGGTGGGAAAGTAGAACCGGCTGGTACTCGTGAGTATGGTAAGGCGACTCTTGAAATCAAGAACCACTCAGCAGAGCTTTTCACAACACTTGAACAAGAAGAAACGGTTTGGATGAGCCACGGAGACTATGTAACAGAACTTCCAGAAGGATTCGAAATTACAGCTGTGAATCCACATTGTCCAATCGCCGCAATCGAAAATAAGGCAAAGAACTTCCATGCTGTTCAATTCCACCCAGAAGTGCGTCACACAGAGCATGGAAATGAAATTCTACGTAACTTCGCATTTAACGTATGTGGCTTTGAAGGTAACTGGGATATGGGTCAGTTTATCGATTTAGAAGTGGATAAGATTCGTGAGCAAGTTGGCGACCGTAAAGTGTTGCTTGGGCTTTCAGGTGGGGTAGATTCGAGTGTTACGGGTGTGCTGCTGAACAAAGCGATTGGTGACCAACTGGTATGTATCTTTGTTGACCACGGCTTGCTGCGTAAAGATGAAGGCGATCAAGTAATGGGGAGTCTGGAGAATAAATTTGGACTGAACGTGATTCGAGTGGATGCAAAAGAACGTTTCATGAGCAAACTGGCAGGTGTAAGTGATCCTGAGCAGAAACGTAAAATCATTGGAAATGAATTTATTGAAGTATTCAATGATGAAGCCACAAAACTCGAAGGCATCGATTTCCTAGCTCAAGGTACATTGTATACAGATGTGATTGAAAGTGGAACAGCGACTGCGCAAACGATTAAATCACATCACAACGTTGGTGGACTGCCAGAAGACATGCAGTTTGAGTTGATTGAGCCAATGAATACCTTGTTTAAAGATGAAGTTCGTGCGCTTGGAGAAGAGTTAGGTATGCCATCAAGTTTAGTATGGCGTCAACCATTCCCAGGACCAGGACTTGCGATTCGTGTACTTGGCGAAATCACAGAAGAGAAAATTGAAGTTGTTCGTGAAAGTGATGCAATCTTGCGCGAAGAAATCGCCAATGCAGGACTTGACCGCGATGTATGGCAATACTTCACTGTCTTACCAGGCTTCAAATCCGTTGGGGTAATGGGAGACGGTAGAACGTATGACTACACGATCGGAATCCGTGCCGTAACGTCAATCGACGGTATGACATCAGACTGGGCAAGAATTCCATTTGATGTACTAGAAAAAATCTCAACAAGAATTGTAAACGAAGTAGATCACATTAACAGAGTAGTGTATGACATTACGAGTAAGCCGCCTGCTACAATTGAGTGGGAATGAAATATAAGTTACTAGTCATGTTAAATTAACAGAATAATATTTAATATTTGATTAAAAATAGAGTGAATTCAATATAGTTAAAAAAGTGGTTCTACGTCAAATGACGTTGGTGAAGAATTTAGATAATCAAGAATGATCTCAGGAAGAGATTGCACGGCTAGCTTACGCTACTGTGCAGTCTCTTCCTTTTTCTATTATTCGATGTTTAAATCTAATTGGTTTTAAATTGAAATGTAGGATAATACGATTTTTATAGTGAATAAAGTTCTTGTAGCCATAGGCTACCTGGTTTAATACTTTGATCTTGTTATTGATTCCCTCTATCTTTCCGTTGTTATAAGGGTAAATAAAGGTGTTTTGGATATGAGTGAAATGAGTTCTTAGCGTCTTTAAACTAGTTTTCATGTATCCAGATAGTTCAGGAGAAGCAGGTTGATCTAAAATAGCTCTTAACTGCTTTGAGTCATTCTCTTCAACGGACTTGAGAACAGCTTGGTAGACCCTATACGTTTCTTTCAGTTCTGGATCATAAGCCAACATCTCTGAAACAATTGCGGCTTCCAAACGTTGCCCAAACAGCGGAAACTATTGATAAACGGTATAAGATAATTCAGACTCTTTCTTCAGAAGTTTTTTCCAGAATCGTTTTAATCGTCTGTATTTCTTTTGATCTTCTCCATTAGAGGTTCGAAGTCGATTCATGACTTTTACGCGTGTCTTGTTCATGGATCGATTCACGAGCTGAACGATATGAAATCGATCGATAATGATATCAGCGTTCGGAAACAGTTCAGGTAAGAAGCTGACGTAACTGGCATTCATATCTGTCGTAATAGGTTTAACCTGATTTCTTTGCTTTTGACTATATCGAGAATAGAAGTGATCTTTGATTGTTCGTGTATCTCTACTTGGTAGAATATCTAATATCGTACCTGTCACAACATCGATATACTCAAAAGCCATTTGGCCTTCACCATACTTGAATTCATCCACTGACAAGTTCTCAGGCAATGAATGATAGTAAGGTCGATAATACTTCACTTGTTCATTGATGATTCTTTGAATGGTTGTGGCAGAGACAGTCGTCTCTTCAGACAAGCTCTTGATTGAACGTGCGTCAGCTGACTTCGTCAGTATTTCTGCTTTGATGAAGTTAGAAATAAAGCACTGCTCTTTTACAATGGGTGTTTCGGCAGTAAACGTTGATCCACAAGATTTACATTTGAACCGCTGCTTTTTCACTCTGAGATAGGTCGGATAAATACCAGACATCGGAAAAGTGATTCTAGAGGTCTGAGTCCCATTTTTATAGATAGAGAAGTTTTTGTTTGGCACCTGACATTTTTTACATTCCGTAGGAGTATAAGTCAGTGTACAGTCTATAAATTTGCATATCATTTGAAGTAGGCAAGTGAGTTCCCCCTATAGATGTTTGGTTTTAGGCGACTATCATTCTACAGGAGAACTCACTTGTTTTCTATTTTTTTAGAAAAAAATGACGCTAGTGATTTCTCACCAACGTCATATATTATAGAACCTTACTTATAGCATAAAATATCTCTCGTATAAAAGCTCACAGTATTCTATTCATCCAATCGTAAATATCGTAAAATGAAAATTATTGACTATAGTATGTAAGAGTCACAAAATATATAATAAATGGATAGGTTACTGGATAGGTTACACTCAGTTGGACAGAAAAGATAAGGTGTGTATACTAAACACAACATACACAGGAGGAATCTATCATGTCTACTCGTCGTCCACGTCGAACTTATACAGAAGAATTTAAGAAACAAATTGTTGATTTACACAAAGCAGGAAAATCAAGAAAAGAAATCATAGAAGAATATGATCTTACAGGATCGGCTTTTGACAAATGGGTACGTCAACATAGTCAAACCGGTTCATTCAAAGAAAGAGATAACTTAACACCTGAACAGAAAGAATTGAAAGAATTAAGGAAAGCAAATACCCAGCTTAAGATGGAAAATGATATTTTAAAGCAAGCGGCGCTGATATTCGGGCGAAAGTCGAAGTAATCAAACGCAACAAACATAACTATTCTATATCAGCGATGTGCCGTGCCCTTAAGATCAGTAGAGGATCTTATTATTACGAAGTAATAAAGAAAGAAAGTGACGCGGAACTCGAACAAGCGATTATTGAAGAGTTTGCCAAAAGCAAAAACAATTATGGCACGCGTAAACTGAAGAAAAGATTGAAGAAGCGTGCGTTTATCGTATCTCGTCGGAGAATTGGACACATTATGAAAAAGTTTCATCTGGTGTCCAAGTATGATAGACCATCATACAAACCACAAAAGAGTGGAGTCAATCAAGCGAAGATTGAAAACGCATTGAACCGTGAGTTCAATCCGAAAGAGCCGATGAAAGCTATCGTCACGGACTTGACCTATGTCAAAGTTGCCAATAAGTGGTTCTATGTTTGTTTTATTTTAGACTTGTTTAACCGCGAGATCATCGGGTATTCTGCTGGTCCCAATAAGACAGCTGACTTAGTCCTGCAGGCTCTCGCTACAGTTAAGGGTGATTTACATACGGTCAACGTGTTCCATACTGACCGGGGAAAAGAATTCGACAACCATACTATTGATGAGTTACTGGATACCTTTGATATTGTGCGCTCGTTAAGTAGAAAAGGGAATCCTTACGACAATGCCGTAGCGGAGTCCACGTATAAATCATTTAAGTTTGAATTTGTCTACGACAACACATTCCATACACTCTATGAACTGCAGGTCCAACTTATGGACTACGTCCATTGGTGGAATCATTTTCGCCCACATGGATCATTGGACTACGAATCTCCTATCGATTATCGAAAAGATTGGGAACAGGAACAGTCTGAAATGGAAGTCTGCAAATCCGTTGTTCCCCAGCTGGTCGAAACTAGCCTCTCATTCAGTTAGAGAGGCAAAAGGAAAGTGAACTCAATCATCATTTACACCTTATAATTTTTGTTCAAAAAAGTGTTGACATACCAAAGTTTGAATTTGTCTACGACAACACATTCCATACACTCTATGAACTGCAGGTCCAACTTATGGACTACGTCCATTGGTGGAATCATTTTCGCCCACATGGATCATTGGACTACGAATCTCCTATCGATTATCGAAAAGATTGGGAACAGGAACAGTCTGAAATGGAAGTCTGCAAATCCGTTGTTCCCCAGCTGGTCGAAACTAGCCTCTCATTCAGTTAGAGAGGCAGAAGGAAAGTGAACTCAATCATCATTTACACCTTATAATTTTTGTTCAAAAAAGTGTTGACATACCAAAAAATAGATACTTTAAAAGATAGTTTGAAAATTCATGATAAAAAAAGGAGAACATAACTTGAATAAAGTCAATGTAACACTATTTTATAACGATAGCTTTCCAAAAAAACATAAAATGTCTAACGAAGAAGCGGTAGATCTAATTCGTACGATTAAAGAGGAAGTACAGGAATTCACTATTAAAGAAGAGACATATAACACGGAAGATTTAAGTTCGATTTCATTTTCAGATGTGAAATATGAAGGCGAACTGCAAGGAATCGCATTTCAGTTCGGCGAACAATAGTAGCATTAAAAACTTGAAAAGATAGGACGCGTTTATGGAAAACATTGATGTCACTCTAACTTACAAAGATAATTTCCCAGAAGAATATATGATATCCAACGAAGAAGCGGTTGATCTCATTAACATCATCAAAAAGGGACAGGAGAAATTTACGATTAAAGGAGATACGTATAAACTCGAGGAGTTTAAAACAATCGTATTTCCAGATGTGGATTATGAAGGTCAAGATCAGTCGATTGCATTTCAAATCGCTGATGACTCAAAACTTTAAAGGAGCATCATTATGGATGACATAGTAAATAGTCTACTGTTTTTTTCGCTAATTGGTTCGGGCTTAGTGGCAGGGATGTTTTTTGCTTTTTCAAATTTTATCATGAAGGCTTTTTCTAAAGTCTCTCATTCAAATGGACTGGCTTCTATGCAAGAAATCAATAAAGCAGTTTTGAATCCTTGGTTTTTCTTGTTCTTCTTAGGAACAGCTTTTTCTAGTTTGATTTTAATGGTCTTATATTTCTTTACTCCGCTAGTTACAATATGGGGACTGATTGGCGCCGCATTATATTTCTTTGGCTGTTTTATGGTTACAGGAACAAGGAATGTACCGCTCAATAATGAATTAGCCAAGGTTAGTGCAGAAGATAAAGAGAGCAAGGTATGGAGACACTTCCTTAAAACTTGGACAATATGGAATCAGGTTCGTACATTAGCAAGCTTATTAGCGATGATTTTATTCCTAATCAATCTATCGTCTTCAACAACTTAAAAAGAGTAAGCCCACTTAGGTCGTTAATCTAAGTGGGCTTACTCTTTTACTCAATGTATAAGACATTAACGCTTCATGCGTTTAATTTTCATTGATAAGTTTAACCATAATTTGACGTAAAGAATAATCGCGACACTGAACAGGATGACCATGGGAATACTAAGGAAAATAATCCCTCTTGGTAACGTTGTAGAAAGACTGAATGGGATCAGCACCATTAACATAAAGCCATACAGAGTCCAGCGGTAGCGTATTTTCTCGAAAAGGGCAATTTTAGATTCATTATCTGTAAAAATTTCATTTACTTCATTGTCTTGTGCAGCTTTCTTGAAGTAGCACCATTCACCGTCGAAAATTGTATATGTAGTTACAAGTGTCCAACCACTGTCTTCAAACAATTGAACGTAATCGTCTTTTTCGTCTTTTTTACCATCGAAATAATCTATACGGTAATCAATATTTTCTGGTTCGCTTTGCTCAAAGTGGTATTTCAATCCTTTATATTCAGTAAATTGCCAGCCTTTGAGTGCCATTTCTTTCAAAAAGACTTCTTCTTTTTCATAGTTATCAACAGTGATAAATTTATAAACGGACTTTTTCATGGTTAATCAATCCTCTCAGAATTTTTGTATAGTTCTTCAATACGGTTTTTTTCTAGTAGTAAAAATTTCTTTCCTGTTGGTGTAATTTGATAAATTTTTCGTTTGCCTTCTTCTTTAACAATGTCGATCAAACCATCTTTTTTAAGCTTAGACAAACTACCATATAAGGTTCCGGCTCCAAAGCTGAGTCGGTTATTGGTTAGTTCTTCAACATCTTGCATAATGCCATATCCGTGTCTTTCTTCTTGCAGGGATAGCAGAACGTAAAAGGCGGTTTCTGTCATCGGATTATATACTTTGTGTAAATCTTCATCACTCATTTTGTATCGCACCTCGATATACTTTTATTTGAGGTTAGTATATCGAGGTACGATGTAAAAGTCAACAAAAAAATAAAAATAATTTGAAAACTTTTTTTAGCATGATTACAGCTGTGGTGACGCTGGAAAAAGCAGAAGCAAGCACATTTAAAGCGTATAATAAAAGATGAACAAAAGAATTATACGTATATGGTCATATTGCTTTAAATTTTGACTAAGCATGCACGGTCTAGTGGGAAAAGAACAAAATACTAATAAAAGAGGTGCTTATATGAGTAATGAAGGATTCGACGTAGATGAATACGAAAAAGGAACCGAATACGCTCCGCTACCATTGGAGGGTTTGATATATTATCTTAAACATGGAAGAGAAATAGAGTTCAGCTATCAGGGTCAATCCTATTTTATTGGTCATAGTCGAGAAGGGCGAACGGTATGGATCGACCAAACCGCCGTGAGTAAGACCTTTGAAAAGAATTTTGAAGAACATTTAAGTGAAATCTTTTTGAAAAGTAAAAGTCTCGCTGATATATTTAGAGATGAAGAAGGCGTGATTGAATCCATTCTTTAATTTAAAAACAACAAAAAAAGCTATCAAATTGAGGACAAACAGTCCTATATTTGATAGCTTTCAAAGTATCCACTAAACTTGCACATTAACTATTCCCAAACAGGGATAGAAGAGTTTTGTGTCACTTCCGCGATGATTGCGGCAGTTTCATCCGTTTGATAAGCTTCTACAATTTTTTGGTAAACTTCATTATCGACTTCATCAGCGCGAACAACGATAGCATTCGTATAAGGTTCTGATTCTTCATTTACGGGCTCTAAGAAAATCGCATCTTCAGATGGAATATATCCAGCATCTACGGCCATCCCAACATTAATGACAGCTGCCGTAGCGTCGGTTAATGAACGAGCAGTCTGGTTTCCAGCAACCGTTACGATGTCTAAATTCTGTGGATTGTCTGTTATGTCATCAACGATAGGATAATTGCCTTTTTCTGGATCAACAGTAATCAAACCAGCTGATTGTAAAAGAATCAGTGCACGTCCTTCATTGGATGCATCATTTGGAATCACGATAGTGTCGCCATCTTGAATATCTTCCACTGAAGTCACTTCTTCAGAATAAATACCTAAAGGATTCAATGTCGTATCCGCGATAGGGGTCAAATCATTGCCCGTATCTGCGTTGAAATCATCAAGGAAGATAACCGTTTGAAATGCGTTTAAATCAATATCTCCATCAGCTAAAGCTACATTAGGTGTTTGATAGTCAGAGAAGGTAACAATCTCCAGATCAATATCCTGATCAGCCAAGCGGTCTCTTACGTCTTCCCATGCTTCATTGTTTTCTCCAACCACACCGAGCTTAACCGTTTCTCCGTTACTTCCACACGCTGCTAAAAATAATACACCTACAAAACTAAATAATGCCAATACAATCTTTTTCATCTTTTTCTTCCTCACTTCTGATTTGTTTTAGTTTGTTCAAATTCTGTTTTGATCGCTTTTAATGCTTCTTTATCTTCAATTAAATTTAAACCGGTAAGTGCTAATACTTTAGCTGACTTGAGCAATGCTTCATCTCCAAGAGGAGAGATAGCAGCTTCTCGGAATTCTTTTGTATGTCCGACAAGTGAATCCGGACCGATCTTGATATGGGGATGAGCGGTTGGAACCACACGGCTGACATTGCCTGAATCGGTTGAACCATAGGATTTTCTCGGAGTGTAGTCAATGTCTTCTCCGAGTTTCAGTAATTCTTGCTCTACTAATTGATCTAAAGCCTTATTGAGCTGGAATTCATGAACTTCATTTTGGAATCGGTCTATCTCTACGCGAGCGCCCGTTTGAAGTGCAGCACCGCGAGCGATATTCTGAACTTTTTCGGAAACTTCCGTGGTTTCCTCCCAAGTTTCTCCGCGAATAAAGAAACGAGCAGCAGCGTACTCAGGAATAATATTTGGTGCTTCTCCGCCATCTGTGATAATACCGTGAATACGGATAGTTGGTTTCAACTGTTGGCGTAAAGCGTTGATGCCTGTAAACAATTGGATCACAGCATCTAAGGCGTTGATCCCTTTTTCCGGTTGAGCAGAAGCATGGGCGGTCTGCCCAAAAAACTTAAATTCAAGTGGATCTACTGCCAAGGTTTTTCCGGTCAATCCCGTTCTGTTTCCTGGATGAACCATGAGTGCGGCATCTACATCATTGAAATAACCTTCTCGAACAAAGCTTCCTTTGGCACTGCCGTTAGGTCCGCCTTCTTCTGCAGGTGTTCCAAAAACAGAAACCTTACCGCCAGTTTCTTGAATTACTTCCGACAGGGCAATCCCTGCCAAAACACTTTGCGTTCCAATTGCATTGTGACCACAAGCATGTCCAATTCCAGGAAGGGCATCGTATTCAGCAAGAAACACAATATGCGGACCAACTTTTCCAGAATCTTTTGTAGCAGTAAAACCTGTTTCATGTCCGGCAATATTCTTTGTGACGTGGAAGTCTTTTTCCTCCAGTAAAGCGGTCAACGTCTTTTGAGCGAAATACTCCTGATTCCCAATTTCAGGATTGGCAGATATCGTATGACTCGTTTCAATAAACGTTTCTTTATGTGTTTCAATATAATCCAGGATTTGTGTTTCAAATGTCGTTGAAATGTTTGTAGACATATTTTTCTCCCCTTTACATTATTGTGAAATGCTTTCTTAATTAAACGCCTAATCTATTTAATGAGCTGTTTTACGAATCAAGATGCGTCCAACCCATTGTGTGAAGAACACAATGAGTATGATGATCAAAGTGGCAACGATGGTCACATCAATTTGATATCGGTTATAGCCTCTTGCAATTGCAAGGTCTCCAAGACCACCACCCCCAACAACTCCAGCCATGGTAGTGAGTCCGATCAAGTTAATGATAGAAACGGCTGATACACGAACCAGAGAAGGAAAACCTTCTTTTAAATAAACGCCGAAAATAATTTCAAGTGGCGAGGAACCCATGGATTCTGCGGCTTCCACAATACCGGGATCCACTTCAAGCAAAGCATTTTCTACTTGTCTAGAGTAAAAAGGAATAATTCCAATAACGATTGGAACGATTGCGGCAGTGGTTCCGATGGTTGTTCCAACAATGATCCGTGTAAAGGGCGCGAGTAGGGCCATCAAAATGATAAAAGGAATCGAACGTCCAGTATTAACAAACTGGTCTAAGACGTTATAAAATTTTGGCCGTTCTAAAATGCCTTGTGTGTTTGTCACGACTAAAATCACCCCGAAAATGATCCCAATTATTCCGGCGATGACAGCTGCGATCAGTGTCATATAGATGGTTTCCCAAGTACTTTCAAGAATACGATCTTGAATACTCCAGGCATTGGGTGCGATACTTTCTAAAAATGCGGCTATCTGATTCATCTCTTTGCTCCTTTTCTATCCTTATAGTATGTGTTTTTCTCTATTGATTGAAACGACTTTTGGTTGATTGTTCAAGCGAATTTGTTCAAGTTGTTGGACTTTTACATCTTGTGATTTCAAATAGTGAATCGCTGATTTTCGTTGTGCGGTTGTTCCACTTAAAGTAACAATCAAGTTTCCGATCGGTGTATCGTGGAGAATCTCAATATCTCCATAAAGAATATTTGTGGTCACAGTGAATTTGGAATAGAGACTTGAGATCAAGGGACTGTTGGTACTTTCTCCTACAAAGGAGAGACGAACGATTGTGTCTTCTTCACTGATATTCAGTACAGAAGGGTGTTTAGCTAGTTTTGCTAGTGCCTGATCGATATGTGTTGCGGTATTGATAAACTCTTGTGTTAAAGGCTCTTTTGGATCAGTAAAGATCGAAACGACATCTCCTTGTTCGACCACAGCGCCGTTTTCCATGACAGCGACTTTATTACAAATTTCTTTGATGACTTCCATTTCATGCGTGATGATGACAATGGTTAGTCCAAGCTTTTCATTTAAATCTTTGACGAGTTCTAGAATCGATAGGGTCGTTTTAGGGTCCAGAGCGCTTGTTGCTTCATCACAAAGCAAGACTTCTGGATCATTTGCCAATGCCCGAGCAATCCCAACACGTTGTTTCTGCCCACCAGAAAGTTGAGAAGGATAGACATCTTGTTTATCAGCTAATCCTACGAGTTCCAGTAACTCTGATACCTTACGTTTCTTTTCTTCAGCCGGAAGCTTGCTTGAACGTAAAGCGTACAAAACATTTCCGGCAACCGTGCGTGCATTCATCAAGTTGAAATGCTGGAAAATCATTCCGACCTTTTTACGTGCTGTTCTTAATTCTTTTGGATTCAGATCGAGTAGATTTTGACCATTCACTTGAACCGTTCCGTTAGTAGGTCGCTGAAGTAAGTTGATGGTTCGAACGAGCGTACTTTTTCCAGCTCCTGAGTAACCGACGATTCCGTAAATATCTCCCTGATCAATCTTGAGAGAGACATTTCGAACGGCATGGATGATTTTTTTATCTGATTCAAATTGGACATCGACTTGATTAAGTTCGATCATAATTGTTTCCTCCTAGTAAGTTCTTGGCTGATTGTCTATACAAAAAAAGCGCTCGTCCTGACCAGGTAGCGCATAAACCAGTTCTTGGCTTACGGCTACTTGATCAAAGGACGAACGCTATCTTCGTGGTACCACCTTTGTTTGCATTCTTCTCGCGAAAAATACCTCCAAGAGAAAAGGAGACTATTAACTCTCTTTCTCATGCACGTTAACGGGTGCGACCGTGATAGCCTAATCTAATCGTAGACTTGGTATCCCACATTCACTCTCTTGAATCAGTAGTGAGGGGAAGAGACCATATTCAATGTCTTGAGGTAAACCTGCTTTCACCATGCACAGGTTCTCTGTTGTTACCTCAGTGTCATTTACTCATCTCTTCAGTGTTTAAGTTTGTATGTATAAAAAAAGTCCTTGAAAGAAACTCGCTTGTTGCGAACTTCCTTCAAGGACGAAAAGTCATCTCGTGTTACCACCTTGATTTACAATGGAATTGCTTCTCATTGTCTCTACCAGTACGACACGTCTCTTTCTTGTGTTTAATACTGTGACACTATAACGGGTGTGACCGTAATAAGCTTGTTTTGAAACTCGCCTATTCAACGTTAGTCTGAACTCGGATTGATCATCCAGACTTTTAAAGACCATTTTCCTATCTTTCCATCTTACCCTTTTTCACCAGACCGGGCTCTCTATGAAGACTTTCGAATAGTACTTATCTTTACGCATTTCATTTTGCTATTAGTTGTTAGTCATTACTATAGCAAGAGACACTATGAGCTGTCAACAACAATTTTAAACAATAAAAGTTAAAGAAAAGGAACTATTAATCTTTACATAGGTTCTGTTGAATTGGTATAGGTCGACACTTGGTCGTTAGATTGAATAATTTATTCGGGTAGTTGAACATCTACATATACACAGTAGTTTTTTTCTTAATAAAGGATTGACCCTCTGCGAGTTCTTTCAAATTAAGAACGATAGCTAACTCTTCTTTATTCATCCAATCTTTTTCTAACAAAAGTGTACGAATAGACGTACCTGTTTTAAGAGCTTCTTTTGCAATATCACTCGCTTTTTGATAGCCGATATATGGACATAAAGCAGTTGCGATACCAACACTATTTTCTACTTGTTCAAGACAATGTTCTCTGTTCGCAGTGATGCCGATAATACAATTATCTGCCAAAGTAAATACAGCATTTGTCAGAAGATCAAGAGAACTAAATAAATTTCTAAAAATAATTGGTTCAAAAGGATTTAATTCGAGTTGCCCACCTTCCGCTGCCATAGTAATCGTCACGTCGTTTCCTACGATTTGATAAGCTACTTGAGAGACAACTTCCAAAATTACGGGATTAACTTTACCTGGCATAATGGAAGAGCCATTCTGTTTAGCAGGCAGATTGATTTCACCAAACCCTGTTTTCGGACCGCTGGACATAAGTCTCAAATCGTTACTCATTTTTGAAAGCGTGATTGCGGTTGTTTTGATTGCACCTGAAACACGTACAAATCCATCTACGTTCTGTGTTGCATCAAAGAGATCCTCTGCTTGTTTAAGAGGAAGCTTTGTTTCATGCGCAAGGTTTTTTGTAATGTTCGCACAGTATTCATCAGAAGCGTTGATAGAATTTCCAATAGCTGTGGCACCAATATTTACTATATACATATCTTCGATTACGGTTTTTAAATGACGGATTTCTCTTTTGATAGCTGACTGATAGGCTTTGAATGAGTGACCCAGCGTAGTTGGAACAGCATCTTGTAATTGTGTTCTGCCCATTTTAATGACATCAGTGAACTGTTCGGATTTTTGTCCGAGTAGTGATTCCAAGTAAGAAAGGCTAGAAATTAATTGTGGCATCAGTTCCAGTACAGTGAGTTTTCCGGCAGTTGGGAAAACATCATTTGTAGATTGCGAACGGTTAACATGATCGTTAGGGTGGACAGTGTCATATGTATCTTTTGTATCTCCTAGTAATTCACTTGCACGATGGGCCAGAACTTCGTTCATATTCATATTTGCTGAAGTTCCAGCACCCCCTTGAACAGCATCTACAATAAACTCATCAAGAAAATGCCCAGCAGCTACTTCGTCGGATGCTTGCACAATGGCTTCAGCAATTGGTTTCGTTAATTGATTATCCTTATAATTCGTTAAAGCCGCAGCCTTTTTGATCAACGCCATATTTTTAATAAATATAGGATGTAAAGGTTCATTTGAGATTGTGAAATTCTGTTTTGCTCTTAACGTTTGAACGCCATAATAGGCCTCTTGAGGAATCGGTAATTTGCCGATAGAGTCTTGTTCGACACGCATAGTCATAAATTTTGAACTCCTTTTGAATGAATAATCAGTGGATGGGTTGGAACTACAAAACAAAAGATACCACTCGTTATAAGCAGAGTAAATAGCTGAAAGATAAGACAAAATATTATAGTGGTATAGTTGATATACGAAAAATTAAAAGGTGAAATGTAAAAGGATTAGTTAATTATATTAGGTGAAAAATATTTGATTGAGAGAATTTAGGGGTGAAAACTAACCGAGTTATAGCAATATTAATAAATTATCAAAAAGAAGTTAAAAGCCTGATGTTATTCTCGAATGAGAAAACCACCAGGCTTTTTGTATATTTTATTTAAGTTAAAGTAATTCAATTATAGATTTTCTGACAAACTAATATGAAGAACGGAAACTTCTATAGAATTAGCATCTGTTCGATTTGTTTCTTTTACTGTCCAGATTTTTCCAACAAGCTTAGTTAATGCTTTTAATTCTGTAGGAGTGACGATTAGATTTTCAATTTTTCTTTCATACGCTTTATAATCAGCGTCTTCTTCGAATCCAAACTTCATCCTCAATAGGTTTTTTAAACCGACAATCGTCAGATAGCTGATAGCATAACCATTTTCTACAGCTTCTTGGTACAAATCTTCTTTTCCTATGACAGCTTGATTTAATTCCGCGTAATCAAAAGAATTATCAATTTTTTTGAATTGTTCCGCAGTATGTTCTTGGATCGCTTGCTTAAGTGTTTCTTTTTCAACGCCTTTAGCCAAAAGCGTTTCGATCATATAAGCATCCATAAGTGAAATGATTGGTGTCATCTTAAAACTCCTCAATAACAAATTTTCATTTTATCTGTTTTTTAATTATATCAGTTTTACAAGTAAGAATATAGACACCAAAGAATCGTCTCTAAATTGAAGTATGCATTAAAAATAGTAAAAAAGAACTGAAATCTGAAACTGAAAAAGGTATCCATCTACAAAATTTCTCATAGACGGATACTCTTTTTTCGGTAAAATGTCTATAGAAGATTCATAAGATGGAGGATGAAACATGCAAAATAAGGTCAATATGATATTCGATTTAGATGATACCATTCTGGATTTTAAAAAAGGGGCGCAAGAAGGACTGGAAAAGATTTTAAATCAATATCCGGTCCCAGACGTACGGTTCGGTGAATGGTTGGAAGTATTTAATGCAGTCAATCGCGATGTATGGCGTGAAATTGAAGCGGGTGGTTCGCCTAAAGAATGGCTAGATACTCGGTTCGAAAAAACGTATCAGAAATTCAATATCAAACAAGATGGTGTATATTTGGAAAATACCTATAGAAGCTTTTTAGATGAAAACTTCCATTTGATTGAAGGCGCAGAAGTATCACTAACTCATTTAAAAGAACAGGGATATAAATTAATCGCCGGTACAAATGGACAATCCTCAACTCAACGCAAACGGTTAAAAGGAACAGGGCTTGACCGTGTATTTGATGAAGTGATTATTTCAGACGAAATCGGCGTAGCCAAACCTGATCCTCGTTTCTTCAAAGAGTTGTTCGATCAAAACGCAGAAATTACACCAGAAAACACTGTAATGATTGGTGATTCTCTTCATTCTGATATTCAAGGAGCGATCAATGCAGGAATGACCAGTATCTGGTTTAATCCTTTGAAACTAGATAACCAGACGAATATCAAACCAGACTATGAAGTGCATTCTTATGAAGCGCTTGAACATCTGCTGGTTGCAGATCGTCTTCAGTACACAAAATGATTGAAAACCTGTAGACTGCACACAGACTTTCGAAAAATGAAGGAGGAATAAAGAAATGAAACCAGAACCGAATGAAGATCGTGCCATTTATTTTCTAGCCTTTGGTCCGTTGATTGGAACGGTGCTTGGACTCTTACTTAACTTAGTATTCCGAAATGTTCCACTCATCTTTTTCTTAGGTATCGGACCAGCTATTGGACTGTTAGGAGGGTCGGTTTTGTATGCTTTTTTCAACAATAAAGATCAGCCATGATAGTTCAAGCTAGTAATGCGTTATTAAACAACCTACCTAAAACCAAAGAGACCGCTTTATAAATAGAATGTTCACATAATCATCCATATAAAAGATACCTCAGCTTAATGATTTCCTAAATCTTACGATAATAGATACGTAGGAAATAGGAGGAGAAAGCAATGAAAGTATCGATTCGTACAAAACTATTGAGCTTTATTCCGATCATGATAATGGTAGTTGTTCTGATTGCAGGAATTAGTTATCGCTTTGCAAAGGGAGAAATTGAAGAACAGATTGAAAAAAGCCTCATTCATGAAGCTGGACAAGTATCTGGAGAGATGGAAGTGGAGCTCGCAGAATACCAGCGTATAGGAGAAACTTTATCAGATGTAGTAGGTGTAGAAGGAACGGAGCTAGATGAGAGTAGCTACGAAGCCATTTTAGGAAGAACAATTGGAGTAACCGATTCATTACTAGGAATTGGTGCTTTTTTTGAACCATATACTTACGATGAGAATATTGAACTCTTCGAACCTTATAGTCTTAGAGCAGAAGATGGAGTAGAATTTTCAGCTGAACCTGACCAGGATTACGACTATACTAGTTTGGAATGGTACGTAGCAGGTGTAGAAGCAGGCGTAACTACTTGGATAGAGCCATTTTATGATGAAACTCTAGAAACAGATATTGTTGCGGTGATCACGCCTTTTTACGCAGAGGATGACTCTTTATTAGGTGTGATATCAAGCGATATAGAAATCTCGAGTCTTCAAAAAATGACAGAAGATATTGTAGTAGGAGAAGCTGGCTGGGCATTTTTAGTAGATGGAGCGGGCAATCTTTTGTATCATCCCACTGCAGATAAAATAGCGGACGATCCCGCTTTAGCAGGTATCATTGGAGACTTTGGAGAAGAAGGTTTAGAGCGTGTTTCGTATGATTCAGGAGATGCGCTGGTTTCTTACAACCAATTGGATCAGAATGGTTGGGCTTTGGGACTAGTATTACCAGAATCTGAAGTATACGCAGGTGTAAATAACTTATTAAGAAATATTATTCTGATTGCAATAGTAGTTATTATACTGACAACCTTAGCTGTCTTTCTACTTGCAGCGCAGATTACAAAACCCATTCGAACACTAAACAATGAAGTGAAATATATTGCTGAAGGCGACCTTTCTCGTCAAATCGCAGTTAAAACAAAAGACGAAACAGGTGAATTGACAACAAGTTTTAACTTAATGGTTTCGAATTTAAGAGACCTAGTTGGTTCAGTTAGAGAATCTGTGCAGACTTCGTCAGAAGCAGTATCTCAATTGAGTGCCGTTTCAGAAGAAACAATGGCTTCAACGGAACAGATCAACCGTGCTATTGAAGATGTAGCGGAAGGAACGACAACAGCGGCTGCCTCAGCAGAAGAATCATCTAGAAAGACAACAGAGCTATCAGAACAGTTATCTGCGTTGACCGTTGCTTCAAAATCACTGACTGCACAGGCGAGTCAAGTAGAAGCAACAAATAAAAATGGTAGTGAACAAACCGCATTACTACAAACGAAAGCAGAACAGACAGATGGTACAATTAAACAGGTTGAAACTGTCGTGGAAGATCTGACAGAACAAATGAACGAAGTAGCTTCGATTGTCAGTACGATAGCTTCTATATCAGAACAAACAAACCTGCTTGCCCTGAATGCTTCTATAGAAGCAGCCAGAGCGGGAGAACATGGACGTGGGTTTGCGGTTGTCGCTGAAGAAGTGCGAAAACTGGCGGAAGAAGCCGCTTCAGCAACTGGCCATATTAGAGGAACAATGGAAGAAATTCAAGCGAAAGCGAAACTGGCTTCTTCTGAAATGGGCACTGCTAGAATGCTTTCCGCAGAACAATTTGACATCACGGGGCAAACCGTTGCTTCATTTGATCAGATTGCTGCTAGTAATCTTGAAATGATGAAGCTGGTTTCAAATATGACAAATCAAATTTCGAGTATTGAAACCAACAAAGAAAAAGTTGTTTCTGCAATTGGCGAAATTGCGGTTGTCATGGAAGAAACAGCTGCAGCTTCAGAAGAAGTGAGCGCATCGGCTAACGAGCAATTGACTGCTCTTGAAACCATTACGTTATCAGCAGAAGATTTGCAAACATCAAGTGAAAAATTGATGCAACAAATAGAACAATTTAAATCATAATAAACAAACAGACCAATTGGATTACACCATCCGATTGGTCTGTTTCGTTTTATATACCTGCAAGTGTAGTCAGTGTATCGCCAGAAACACGGTAAATCGTCCAGTCTTCCATAGGCTCCGCGCCCAAGGATTGATAGAAATCAATGCTCGACTGGTTCCAGTCCAAACAAATCCATTCCATGGGTCCACATCCTCGTTCAACAGCGATTTGAGCTAGTCTTTTCAAAAGACCTTTACCATAACCATGACCTCTATAAGTTGGATCAACATACAAGTCTTCCAGATAAAGACCCGAACGACCAAGGAAAGTGGAGAAGTTGTGGAAATATAGTGCAAACCCAACTTCCTTGTTATCCACAACTGCAAATAAAACTTCAGCTTTTTCTTTATGAAATAGCTGATCAATCAGTATCTCTTCAGTAGCAACAACTTCGTCTGCCAATTTCTCATAAGCAGCAAGCTCTTTGATAAATTTCAAGATGAGTGGTACATCTTCTCGTGTAGCTTTTCTAAACGTTAATGCAGATTGGCTCAAAATCAAAACTCCTTTTATTATGCTAATAGAAAGAGTATACGTTGGATAAAAAGAGTATTCAAATAAAGTTAAGAAGAAGTTATCCCCATACTGTGTATAACTGTGTGGATAAACCTGTGGAAATAGAATGTTAAAGCCCCTTTCACCCTAGAGAACCTTACTCTAGAGGGTGAAAGGAGCTTTTTTTGTTAAAAAGTTGTCCACAGAATGGCAACAACGAATAGAATGATTTCTACTAAAGTAAAGGCTAAGAAAGATTTTACAGAAGTAATAAAGGTTTCGCTTTTTACTTGTTTTTGATTGAATAGCTTAACTTGTTGGTGTGTAAAAATCAGCGTTGGATAAATGAGTAACATGATCCTCGGTAACCAGCCAAAAAGAATCGGTATAGCTAAAGTGATGTAACTTCCATAAGTCAGCCAATTGTAGAGTCGAATACTTTTCTCTTTACCAAGATGATAAACGAGGGTGAATCGGTGATTATCCACATCCTGTTCAAGATCACAGATATTATTCGCTAAAACAATGTTAGAGATTAAAAGCACTTGCGGTAGCGAAACAAATACGATGGCAAGGATTATCAGCCAATCTCCAAGTAAAAGGAAAGTGTTGTCTTGAAAGCTCAGCGACAAAATCAGTTCTTCTCTATAATTAACAAAAATCGAGATAAAGATAATTCCTAACCCAAGTGGTGGACCAGAAAATAACTCACCTAAGGGCATTCTTGACAAAGCAATCGGCCCGTATGTATAGGTGACCGCAATCACTGCAGAAATAATGCCCAGCGGAAGCAAGGCTAAATCTGTGCGAGCGACAAGAATGAATCCCAATATAAAGTAAAGAAGCAGCATACCGAAAATATAGTAGATAACCAGTTTTTCAGGAATGTTTTCCCTACCCATGATATTGGATTCTATTTCCAAAGAGTCTACAGAAGCGGTCTGATAATCAACTAATACATTAATGGCAGTCGTCGTAAAATCCAGTAGTACAGTTGCAATAAAGAAAATTAGGGTATTTAAAAAATTAAATGAATTAAAATAATATAGAGCATATAGTACACCAATGCAGACTGGCAACATGCTGGTAAATTTTGTGCGAATATCAACGAAGCGCATAAATTGTGGGATAGACATGATCAAGCTCCTTTTCGATAAAAATATGAACGTCACTTACAAATCCTTAGTCTTAGACTTTCATCTTTTTCAACGGTATAATGATAACAGCTGTTTTACATAAAATATACCATACGGAGTTCAAAAAGAGGAGAGATTCATTTGGAAGAGAAAACGATCATCATACTCGGAGCTGGGTTTTCTGGAGTCTTTACAGCCATGCATCTTTCCCGAAAATTAAGTGAAGATACTCAAGTTAATATTAAATTAGTGAATAAAAATCCATTCTTCACTTATAAAACCAGACTACATGAAGTCATTGGTGGTCGAATTCGTCCAGAAGAAGCGGTACATGATTTGAAAACCTTGTTTAAATCCTATGAAAATGTTGAAATTATTGTGGACGAAATGAAAAGAATCGACTAACATGAGCAATTTGTGATGACAAAGTCTCAGAAAATTTCATATGAGTATCTCGTTTTAGCAATGGGCGGAGAACCCAACGATTTTGGTATCGAAGGTGTCAGCGAATACGGCTTTACGATGTGGTCTTGGAAAGAAGCGGTTAGAATTCGAAAACATATTCTAGCGATGGTCGAACAGGCTGCCAAAGAAACAGATCTTAAGAAGCGTCAGGCGATGCTACATTTTGTGATCTGTGGTGGAGGACTAACAGGAAGTGAAATCATGGGAGAACTCGTTGAATGGAAACCGCAGCTTGAAAAAAGTTTTGGGCTATAAGAAAACGAGATTTCTTTATCCTTAGTCGAAGCCTCTCCAACCATTCTACCGGTATTGCCTGAAAAAGAGTCACAGCGAGTAAAGGCGTATTTTGCTGAAAACCAAGTGAACTTAATGACCGAAGCTTCGGTTTCGAAAGTGACCTTTGACTCGGTTGAAATCAAAGGTCAAGAACCCCTTCAGACGTATTCATTGATTTGGACAGCTGGCGTGAAAGCTACATCTGACGTTGTAGATTTGGCGGGGGAGTTTGGAAAAGCAGGGCGGCTAAAAACGTTCGGTACGATGTCTGCGCAAAATATGGAAAAAATCTATGTAGTTGGAGATTTAGTTCATTATGAAGATGCTTCGGGCACTGCTTTGCCTCAAAATACTCAAACAGCTGAGCAGACAGCCTTAACAGCAGCGGAGAATATCGCAGCAGAGCTGCGTCCAGAATTGAAGTCGACTCTGCATAAAAATAACCAGAAAGGCACGATTGTTTCAGTCGGAGCAACATATGGTGTTGGCTACTTAATGGACCTTGTACATATCAAGGGACCGATTGCGGTAACGATGAAACATCTTGTAAATTTAATGACATGGGGACAAATGAAATCTTTGTCCAACCTTAGCAAATATCTGAAGCAGGAAATTGCTGCTTCAAAACAAGATCGATATGTATCTTAAATAAAGGTCTATCAGAAACCAATGCAAGAGAATACGCGTCTTCTAAATGACGATTAAGGCGGAATGAGAGTGAGCATGCACCCGTTGTGGGATGAATATCCAGTTTTAAAAGAAGAGTTGAGTGAGACAAAAAAGCTCATCTACAATAAAATTTTCATTCGTAATAAGCAAGTCAATGATGCAGCAAAACATATTTTTGAAGAGAGCGGAAAAATGGTTCGTCCAGCATACGCTTTGTTGTTCTCTAGACTTGGACCAGATAGTCAATCTGAGAGGGCAAAGATTGTAGCAGCATCTATCGAGATCTTTCATAATGCGACTTTATTACACGATGACATTGTTGATGAAGGAGCGATTAGAAGAGGGAGTCCGACCATTCAGGCGGCTTACGGGAAGAAAGCAGCTGTATATGCAGGAGATTTCTTACTATCTATCTGTTTTAGAATCACCCATCCTTACCGAATTGAACTAGATGTTCAAGGCATATTAACGCGAGCAATGGAGCGCGTGATTGGAGGAGAACTCCATCAACTAGATCAATCTTTCAATGAAGAAATCACAATGAGGCGATATCTGACGCAGATTCGCGGGAAAACGGCAGAACTATTTGCACTGTCCTGTTACGCTGGTGCAATGGAATCTGGATTATCTGAAAAAGAACAGTGGATCAGTTACCGTATTGGTGTTCAAGTTGGTATGGCGTTTCAGCTACTGGATGATTTACTAGAATATACTCAAGAAGAATCCACTTGGGGGAAATCTCTATTTCAAGATTTATCTAATGGCGTTTATACAGCTCCGATCCTCTTTGCAATGAAAAAAGAGCCCGAATTCTTCAAAGCTCAATTTGCTAAAGAATCCTATACACAAGAAGATTTATTGTTGATTCGAAAAACCTTAACGGAAACGAAGGGGCTAGATGCAGCTTTTGAACTGGCGGAACGATACACAGAAAAGGCGCTAGAACTCATTCAACAGTTACCAGAAGGACAAAGTAAAAAAGACATTGAACAGTTAACTAGAACCCTACTGTCAAGAGACGTTTAATGGTATGATAAAAAGCATCTTCTAGCAAAATAGAAGATGCTTTTTCAATCGATTCGACTAGGAGGAACAGAAATGTTTGAAACGTTAAACTACTTTCAAATGATTACAATAACATACATTTTTTTGGTAAATATGTACACATTTTATTTGTTTTACTCAGACAAAAAGCGCGCAAAGAAAGGTGCTTATAGAGTTTCCGAAAAACACTTACTCCTCAGTGCATTTTTACTTGGTGGTATTGGTGCTTGGACAGGAATGACCAAGTTTCGGCATAAGACTCAAAAACCGGTATTCAAATTTTGTATACCGATAGCGGCTGTGCTAACGGTTATAGGTTTGATTAGTGTGTTGTTTTATTCTATTATTTTATAACCATTCGATTAGAAAGGAGGAAAGAAATGAAAAAGATACTGGTCATAGGTTGTCCAGGTTCTGGTAAATCAACGCTATCTGAGAGACTAGCCAAAGCACTAGATTTAGAACTAATCCACTTGGACAGAATCAACTGGATAAATGACCATCATACTCTCAGTAGAGCTGAATTTGATGATCAATTAGAAAAGGTTCTATCAAAAGATCGTTGGATCATTGACGGGAATTACAACCGGACGCTTAGTCGAAGACTGATCGCAGCAGATACCGTAATATGGCTAGACCTGCCTAGAACACTTTGCATTTATAGGATACTCAAACGCTTCGTCAAAGCAAAAATGTTACATAAGGGAACTTTTGGAAATCCCAATAAAATCGAAAAAGACTTTTTGAATTTTGTATGGAATTTCAATAAAACGAATCGACCATTAATTTTAAACGCTTTAAGTAATTGTTCTGATAAAAGGATTTTAATCCTGAAAGCGAATAAGGAAATTAAACAAATAAAAAAAATATTGACTTAATGAGAAAATAATAAGTATTACTTAGAATAAGTATAAACTGAAATAAAAAAATTATTAATAAAAGATTTAGATATATTACAGAATAGGTGTTAATATACTCCGATTATAAGAAAAAGTGTTTTCATCTTTTGTCTTAAATGTGAACAGACAGTCATTTTTTTGATTGAGGGTCTCTCATAACAGTATATACATATGTTGCTGTGTCATATAATTATTTGTGAGAGGTGTGAGTAGATGAGCGAGAAAGATATACAAAAAGAACTTGAAGCACTCAAATCAGAATTGGAATCTGTTAAACGATTAAACAGAGAGTTATTAACCCTACAGGAGGAACAAGATTCTCTAGATTTCGCGTGGTCTGGTAATTTAGGACACTGGTATTGGGACTTCCAAGTAAATAGAGTGACATTCAATCCTATGAAAGCTATGGCATTAGGATACACAAAAGAAGAATTACCAGAATACGTTGACTTCCAATTCTTTACGGATAAACTACACCCAGATGATTATGAGCGCGTAATGGACGCTATGCGAGATCATTTATCAAACCAGAGTCCAGTATGGGAAGTAAGATATCGAATTAAGACCAAAGATGGTGGTTACCGTACGTACTATGATCGTGGCAAAGTCACCAAGCGCTCTGAAGAAGGCGCGCCTTTATTCTTGTCGGGTATCGTATTCGATGTTACAGATTATGAAGAAGAAAGACGCAGACTTTTAGAAGAAAACAAAGAATGGGCAATCCAATCTAAAAAAGATTCATTGACAGGTTTATATAATCGAGCGAATATTTTGTTCGAGTTAGGCAAACTCGTAAACGAAGCTCAAATGGGTGAAGATAAAACTGTTTCGATCAGTTTACTGGATATTGACAATTTAAGTCATCAGAATTCTCTTTTTGGTCCGCTTTTTGGAGATGAAATCATCAAGAAAGCTGGTCAAATTATTAATGACAACTTAAGAGATGGAGATTACGCAGGGAATTTTGAAGGTGGAAAATTTGTGATCGTCTTACCCGACACTTCAAAAGCAGAAGCGCATGAATTCTCAGAAACAATTAGAACTCAATTGTCAAAAGCAGATTTCACTGAACCAGCTGAAGTGACGAGTAGTGCTGGTGTTGCGCAGTATCAACCCAAAGAGACGGTAAGTCAATTATTTAACAGAGCAGATAGTATGCTTTACAAAGTGAAAAGTACTGGGAAAAATCAAGTTGAATCTTAAGCATCCTATATTGATTTCGAGAAAAAAGCAGTCTTCAAAGATTGCTTTTTTTATTTACCTAAAAGCAGATTCTTTGCATACAAGTAACATCTCTGGCATAGTAAAGATAACTTCAAAGGAGATGAGTAATATGGCTAATTCAAAAGAAAAGGCTTTAAAAATCATGGACAAGAATGACACAGGTATACTAGCAACTATCTCAGGAAATAAACCAGTAGCACGCTACATGTCTTTTCATTGTGAAGGGTTAACCCTTTATACGGTTACTGATAAAAGAACAGAAAAAGTAGAAGATATCGAACAAAATCCAAATGTCTTTGTGTTACTTGGACATGAAGAAGGTTTGATCAATAAAGATTATGTTGAAATAGAAGGTGTTGTTTCAACAACTGAAAATCAAGAAGTAATTGATAAATCTTGGAATGATTACATGGACGAGCGTTACGAAAGCAAACAAGATCCCAACATTCTTGTTTTAAAAGTCGAACCTAAAAAAGTTACCGTTAAAAACAAAAAAGGAAGCGAGTCAGAAGACGTTTCTTTATAAAATAAAAAACTAAATGATTTAAAATATTGAGCAGGAGAGCATAACTCTTCTGCTCTTTTTATTTCTAAAAATAATGATATGATTACAGTCCTATAAATTATAATAGAATAGCTTAATATTATATGGAAAATTCTTTATACTACTTATAAGAGGTGTTTGTTTATGGAACTTGGATTGAAGAAAAATGACTTACGACTAAGCCCGTATGATCCATCTTGGGAAAAAGCTTTTATGAATATTAAAAAGCAAATAATTGACTGTACAGCACTAAAGCCGGATCGAATTCAGCATATTGGTAGTACCTCAATAGTCGGGATGCCAGCAAAACCAATCATTGATATTATGGTAGGGATCGATTCTTTAAAACAGATTGACGCTAAGCTGTTTACCCAGTTAAAAGAAGCTGGTTTTTTAAGATTGAAAGTTGAGAAACCAGATGAGATTGTGCTTGCGCGTTTTACGGACAAAAGTTATTCAGTTAAAACTCACTTTATTCATCTTGTTGAAAAAGATTCAAAGAAGTGGAATGATTTGTTGTTTTTTAGAAATCATTTAAACCAGAACAGCCAAGCAAAAGAAGCTTATAAGGAATTGAAGCAAGAACTTGTAGTGCAGCCAGGGATGGAAATTCAATCTTATACAGAAATTTGTCAGAGATATTTTGAATCAGAATAAGAGTAACTAAAAAAAGCTGAATTAAGAGATATTTAAAGCAAGGATGGACTGTACGGTAGGAAAGAATTGTATTACAATAAAAGCAATAGAATCTATGGAACGGATGAATGGAATGAACAATGAGAAGATATCGATATTAGGCATTCCTTTTGATAATTTAACTCGAGTAGAATTTCTGACCCAGCTTCTCATGAGAATGGAAAATCAGCAGAAAACCTTTCTGGTCACAGCTAATCCGGAAATTGTCATGTACGCAAAAGAAGACGACAGGTACTTCGATTTATTATTGAAAGCAGACTACATAGCTCCAGACGGCATTGGAATCGTCAGAGCTGCAAAAACACTCAAAACGCCGATCAAAGAGAGAGTACCTGGTTTTGAATTGATGCTGGGCTTACTAGAATTATCTAGTGAATACAAAAAACGCGTATACTTTATTGGAGCTCAAGAGGAAGTTGTTGCAAAAGCAGTAGAAAATGCAAGAAAGCGCTGGCCAGGTCTGGAAATCGTCGGATATCATCACGGTTATTTTGACCATTCAGATCCTAAGATGATTGAGCAAGTCGCTGATTTGAAACCTGATTTGATTCTTGTGGCATTTGGATTTCCAAGACAAGAAAATTGGATTCATCAGTATCTTCAGGTAGCTGACCGAGGCATTGCGATCGGAGTAGGTGGAAGTTTTGATGTGTTATCTGGAAAATCGAAACGCGCGCCAAAGATCGTTCAGAAGTTACATATCGAATGGCTTTATAGATTATTAAAACAACCTTCCAGATATAAACGCATGCTAGCGCTACCTGTATTTATGGGAGAAATCCGTAAGCAACGTCAATTAAAGAGAGTACCTAAAAATGGAAAATAAGATTTTGGAACGTAACGAAATGAAAATTTTACACATTAATGCTGGGAATGAGTATGGCGGTGGCTTATTTCATATCATGTCACTCTTTCAAGGAATAGACAAAATCGATATGGAATTACTCGTATTTGAAGAAGGTCCAGTAGCAGAAAATGCTCGAAAAAATGGCATATCGGTTACGGTACTTCCCCAGCGCTCAAGATATGATTTGTCGATTCTTTCAAAATTAAGAAAATGGATCAATCAGAATCAGTTCGATATCGTCCACTCACACGGCCCAAGAGCCAATCTACTTGTAGGGTTGATCCGTTCGACTATGAAGGCTAAGTGGATCACAACCATTCATAGCGATCCTACATTAGACTTCCAAGGCCGAGGACTGAAAGGGAAAGTCTTTGAATGGCTCAACTTGAAATCCTTGACCAGACCAGATCATTTGATTGCTATTTCCGGTGAAATAAAAAGAATATTGGTTCAACGTCATGTAAATGAACAACACATCACGGTCGTACATAACGGTCGTGCCTTCGAACAGTCAATCAGTCAGCAAAGAATTAGTGACAAAAGAAATCATTTTAAAATGATTACTGTTGGTCGACTGGAATGGGTGAAAGGTCATCGCCATTTGATTGAAGCGTTGAAACTCGTTCGTTTTGACAACTGGGAACTGAACATTTGCGGGATAGGTGAACAAGAACTTGCTCTACGCGAATCTGTTGAAAAAGCGGGACTAAAAGAAAAAGTGCATTTTCTAGGATGGATTGAAGCGAAAGCTGTAGGGGATCAGATCGTTGAATCGGATATCTTGATCAATCCATCACTTAGTGAAAGTTTTCCACTCGTTGCTTTGGAAGCCGGGGAAAATAAGAGACCTGTCATCGCTACAGATGTGGGAGACGTAAAAGAAATGATCCCGGACAAAACGATTGGTTGGCTCATTCCAGCAGAAGATCCGATTGCTCTTGCTCAAGCAATTGAAGAAGCTTACTTTGAGTGGGAACAAGGTACTTTGAAGATAAAAGGAACGCGCTTTTACGAGTGGAGCAAGCAATTCACTATCGAAAAGCAAGGGCTTGAAACAATGGAAGTTTATAGAAATTGTTTATGAGTCAAGATGGTTTTAGTCACATTGAAAGAAACCAGTAAGAGAATATGATATACTAGCTAACATATTGTAAGCACCAATTAGGAGGAACTACACTATGAACCCCACATATGCGGATGATAGCGTTGCGTTACATACAGACCTGTATGAAATCAACATGATTTTGACCCACTGGAAGAAAGGGAACGATCAGAAACGCGCCGTATTTGAAGTTTATTATCGAAATAATCCGTTTGGTATGGGTTATACGATTTTCACAGGACTTGAAAGAATTGTTCAATACATTGAAAATTTAAAATTTACAGAATCGGATATTGATTATTTGAGAGACATTGAACATTATCCAGAAGAGTTTCTGGAATTTCTTAAAGATTGGCGCTTTAAAGGAACATTGCGTTCATTTAAAGAAGGAGAAGTAGCTTTTGCAAATGAACCACTGATTCAAGTGGAAGGAACGATCATTGACTGCCAATTGATTGAAACAGCGTTACTGAATATCGTGAACTTCCAGACATTGATTGCCACTAAAGCAGCCCAGATTAAAAGTGCGGCTGGAGAGGATCCTGTCTTAGAGTTTGGGGCTCGACGTGCCCAAGAAATGGACGCAGCGATTTGGGGAGCGAGAGCAACTTATATCGCAGGGGTCGATTCGACGAGTAATACAAGAGCAGCTAAAATCTTTGGTATTCCCGCATCTGGAACCCATGCGCATGCATTAGTGCAAGCGTATCGTGATGAGTATCAAGCATTTAAAGCATATGCTGAAACACATAAAGATTGTGTTTTTTTAGTAGACACTTTCAACACTTTGGAATCAGGTGTGCCAAATGCAATTAAAGTTGCAAAAGAAATGGGCGACACCATTAACTTTTTAGGGGTTAGACTAGACTCAGGAGATTTGTCTTACTTGTCTAAAAGAGTCCGTCAACAGTTAGATGATGCTGGATTCACAGACGCCAAAATCTTTGTCTCAAATGATCTTGATGCGGAAACCATTTTGAACTTGAAAATGCAAGGCGCTAAAATCGATGTATGGGGCGTTGGAACAAAAATGATCACAGCGTATGACCAACCAGCCCTAGGTGCTGTCTATAAAATTGTTTCCGTTGAAGGAAATGATGGCGGAATGCATCATACCCTCAAATTAACAGGAAATGCCGCTAAGATCACAACTCCAGGCAAAAAACAGGTTTGGAGAATTCGTTCAAATAATGATCAGAAACCTGAGGGGGATTATATCACTTTGGTTGAAGAGCAACCAAATGATCAGGCAGACCTATTTATGTTCCACCCACAGTACAACTATATTAACAAAACCCTTACAGAGTTTCAGGCTAGGCCGCTCTTACAGGATATCATTGTTGACGGGGAAACCATCTACGACTTGCCACCGCTTGAAGACGTTAGAACGTATGCTAAAAAGAGTTTAGCTGAACAATGGGAAGAAAATAAACGTTTGTTAAATCCTGAACCTTATCCAGTCGATTTATCACAAAAATTATTTGATGCCAAAGTAGAAACGATCAAACAATTTAAAAATATGCCAACAGATAAATCAAAATCAGTATTTTAGAAGTAAATTGGATTTTTTGTTAAACTAAACTAGAATCATTTTATATTATTTGATAGGGGATGAAAGAAAATGATGTCAGATTTAAAAAAACAAATTATTGAAGAAATGGCCGTTTCACCAGAAATTGACGCGCAAGAAGAAATTCGTAGAAGTGTTGATCTGATGAAAGACTATTTTAAAAAACATACTTTTTTAAAAACCTTTGTACTCGGTATTTCTGGAGGGCAAGACTCTTCTTTATTAGGGAGATTAGCGCAGATCGCCATGGAAGAAATGCGTGAAGAAACCAAAGATGAAAGCTATGCTTTCGTAGCCATGAGGTTACCATACGGCGAGCAGGCTGATGAGGACGACGCAATGGCAGCTATTGAATGGATGAAACCAGATAAAGTTGTCAAAGTGGATATCAAACCTACAGTAGATGCTTCAGTAGCTTCGCTGAAAGCTGGTGGAGTGGATATTTCAGATTTTAATAGAGGCAATATTAAGGCTAGAGAAAGAATGGTTATACAGTACGCTGTAGCTGCACACCATAATGGAGCGGTTTTAGGTACTGACCACTCTGCCGAAAGTGTGACAGGTTTCTTTACGAAGTATGGCGATGGTGGAACAGACTTGAACCCGTTATTTAGACTCAATAAAGGACAAGGTAAGTCATTACTGAAAGCATTAGGCGCGCCGGAAGCATTTTACAAAAAAGTTCCGACAGCTGATCTGGAAAGTGATAAACCTGGATTAGCTGATGAAGATGTCCTTGGAGTAACGTATGAGGAAATTGACGCTTATCTTGAAGGTAAAGACGTCTCTGAGCAAGCAGCAGAAAAAATTGAAGAATGGTATTTGAAAACACAGCACAAACGCCATTTACCGATTACAGTTTTCGACGATTTCTGGAAATAGAATAGCTTAGACCCCGGATCTTTCGTTCCGGGGTTTTTATTTTATAAAGAATGAGTGCACGACGGGTTATACAGTTGACATTTTGGTATATACCAATTACAATGAGGCAGAATAGAGCATAAGGAGGAGCAGTTATGACAACAGTATATACGCACGCGCAAATTTATACAGGAGAAAGCCTAATAGAAGATGGTTATATACGCTTTGATCAGGAAATTATCGGTGTTGGACAGATGGATGCCTATGAGCCTCAAGAAGATGAAAAAGAAATCGATATGAAAAACAAATTGATTGTACCCGGATTTATTGATGTTCATAGTCATGGTGGTTACGGAACGGATAATATGGATGGTACTGCAGAAGAGATCAGCGAAATGACTAAAAAAATGCTGTCTGAAGGCATCACGAGTTACTTCCCAACAACAATGACGCAATCAGATGAAAGTATTGAAGCAGCGATGGAACAAATCAAAGAAGCTGGTGAAATGAATTCGATGATTCAAGGGATTCATTTAGAAGGTCCTTTTTTATCCGTTGAGCACAAAGGCGCTCAACCTGAAAAATATATTGCCGTTGCAGATAAAGAAAAAATAGAAAAGTGGAATGAGCTAAGCGGTGGATTAATCAAGTTAGTCACCTATGCACCTGAAACTGGAGACGTTTCAGATTTTGAGAAATACTGTGAAGAACAGGATATCGTCCTTTCAGCAGGACATTCAGACGCAAAATATCAGGAACTCAAAGATTCTGGAGCGACTCATGTAACGCATCTTTTCAACGGACAGCGTGGACTGCATCATAGAGAGGTTGGAGTCAGCGGATTTGGTTTGCTAGAAGATGAGGTCACTGTAGAGATGATCGTAGACGGATTTCATATCTCACCAGAAATGGTTAAGTTAGCATACAAAGCAAAAGGTGCCGATGGTATTGAATTGATTACAGATGCTATGCGCGCGAAAAACGCTCCAGAGGGAGAAAGTGAACTGGGTGGTCAAAAAGTTATGGTGAAAGACAAACAAGCCAGACTGGAGGACGGAACTTTAGCCGGAAGTGTCCTGACATTTATAGATGCTTTCAAAAATGTGATTCAGTTTACAGGGTGTTCTATTGAAGAAGCCGTTAAAATGAGCTCAGTGAATCAGGCAAAAGAGTTCAAGCTGGAGCGCAAAGGAGCACTGATGCCAAGTAATGATGCAGATATGCTTGTATTGACCGAAGACTTGGCGCTAGTTCAAACGATTGTAGGAGGAGAAATACATGACATCAGCTAGACAATTTAAAACTAAACATGGATTAAACGTTATTGTAGTAGAAAATAAAGAGCAAGGTGGGAAAAAAGCATTTGAACTCATTAAAGAAGCGATGGAATCTGGAGCGAAAGTTCTAGGATTGGCGACTGGAAGTACGCCTGAAACGCTATACAAGGAAATGAGAGAAAGTGAGTTGGATTATTCTGACATGATTTCTGTCAATCTTGACGAATATGTCGGACTTCCAGCGGATCACCCACAAAGTTATCATACTTTCATGGAAGATAATCTATTTTCATCTAAACCATTCAAAAAAACTTTTATACCTGACGGATTAGGGGATGAACAAGAAGAAATAAAAAGGTACAATAAGATAATAGAAGAATACCCGATCGACTTGCAGATTTTGGGAATTGGAACGAATGCACACATTGGATTTAACGAGCCTGGCACTTCTTTCTTACAAGAAACACACATGGAAAAACTGACAGATGCGACGATTGAGTCAAACAAACGATATTTTGAGTCAGAAGAAGAAGTACCAAAGTATGCTTTTTCAATGGGGATCAAATCGATATTGTCCGCAAAACAGATTGTGTTGATGGCTTACGGTGAAGAAAAATCTGAGGCTATAGATCAAATGATCAATGGTTCCATAACTGAACAAGTGCCGGCAAGTGTGTTACAGACACATGATAACGTGACGATTATAATCGATGAGGCAGCTGCAAGTAGACTTTAAAGTGTTCTAACACATTTATCTAAATCATTTTTTTAGTTAAGTGTGATGTTGGAAAGGATGAGTTGCATGCCTAAGAAGATGCCTGTTTATATACAAATGCATAATCAAATGAGAGAGTGGATTAACTCTCGCGAATGGGAAGAAGGCCGGAAAATTCCTTCAGAGAGAGATCTCGCTCTTCAATTTGATGTAAGTAGAATGACTGCTAGACAAGCCGTGAATACTTTAGTAGACGAAGGCTTGCTTGAGAGAAGAAGAGGCGCTGGAACATTTGTAGCGCTTGAAAAGGTTAGAGAGAAAATGAGCGGTGTTCCAAGTTTTACAGAAACAGTTGAGAGACAAGGGAAAAGTCCCGCTAGTAAACTGGTAGCTTTCCATACGAAACCGGCTAGTATCAGCGAATCAGAAAAATTAATGATTGAACACAACGAAGAAGTGCTCATCATGGAAAGAATCCGTACAGCAGACGGCATCCCAATTTGCTATGAAGTCGCGACGATTCCTTTTAAATTTGTTGAGGATTTAAGTAAGACGCAAATCACGCAACACCTTTTCAAAACGCTTGAAATGGAAAAAGGGATGCGCGTAGAGCGTTCTGAACAAACCATTTCTGCTACATGGGCATCTGAGTCTATAGCAGAAATGCTTGGAATCAAACGTGGTTCTTCTGTGTTACGGCTTAGACAAGTCAGTTATAGCCAAGAAGGAACCCCCTTTGAATACGTTCGCTCTCAGTATGTTGGAGACCGATACGAATTTTTCTTAGAAGCCACAAAAAAATAACGACGAACAATCCGTTAGACCTGAGGGGTACAATTCCTTCAGGTCATTTTTTTATGTCCAGAAAACTAGCTACTCTAAAATGTGCCAGAGATTTTACGACTGATTGATAAAGTAGAAAATATGATCGGAAAAAGGAAGACAAGTAGTAAAGAATTATGTAAGATAGGAACATAATTCTAAATAAATAATGTGTTATATTCTTATAGGATGGAAGTGAGTCATATGAACGAAAAAGAAAAAGCTGGGAGCCAGTATTATCTTGTGGGATTTTTTGGAATTCTACTTTTATTTAGTGGTCTGTACTGGGGATTAAACAGACAGCAGGAATCTCTTTCGCAAGAATTGACTAATGACCACTCTAAAGTGTATGCACAAGCATCTGAAACCTTTCTGGATAGAGTACGATTTCTTTCTAATAGAGATGGCGTGGTAGATATTGCAGTGCTGGGCAGTAGTGTGACAAGAGGCATGGGGGCTACGCTTGAAAAACCAGTATGGGGAAAACGACTGGAGCAAGAATTATCTCAGCGTGAAGGCATTAGAACAACGGTCTGGAACCAGGGATTTAATGGATTCAGTACGACAGATTTAATGGTCCAAGGAAAGATACAAGAAACCATAGACCTGAACCCTGATATTATTTTATTTGAGTTATGTCTGATCAATAATAACCGGTTTCCTCAAAATGATCTTTCTCATACAAAGGAAGAATTGATTGCGATTATGAATCGTTTCCGTGAAGAATTACCTGAAACGCTTGTTGTGCTAACAACGGCAAATCCTACGATTTATAACGAAGTGTACTTAGATGATGGAGTTCTAACGTATCAACAGTACAATGAAGAGATTGCAGCATTCGTAAGAAATCAGGAATGGCCATTTATTGATATTTTTACGTTAATGAACGAAAAAATTCAAGCATTGGATTTCAATATAGAAGATTATCTAGATGATGAGGTTCATCCTAATGGAGATGGCTATCAGATGTGGTTTGAATTGATTAATGAGAGACTAAATACACCACTATCAGAGTTATAAACAGTGTAGATACACGAAAACCTCTTGAAAGATACGTGTTCACGTATCTTTCAAGAGGTTTCTTTTTAATTGAAGTCTTCGTCTATATCTAAGTCATCTTCTAAAGGATCCTCAAAGGAACGGTCTTCAGGATTTTCTTCTGGAATGTCCTCGAGCTGATCGTCGAGACCGACACCAGTTTCGTTTGTTGTCGTTGACGTATCTAATTCGAGATGCTGTTTGAACGTATCTTGGAGTTCTTTAACAGATTCATCGAAAGGTAGCCAAACATACAAATCCAAACCATACGCCGGGAAATAGACATAGTCTGCTTCACCACGTAATTCTAGTGATTCTACGTCGTTAGCAGCTTCAGTATAATTGTTTGCAATCGTCCAGATTTGCATTCCGGAAAGGTTTGTCTGGAAATTGGGGCTGATTGCATCCATTATTGGAGAAAAATTTGTAAAAGAATTCAAGGAAAGTAATTCTTCAGACAAAGCTTGAATGACCTCTCTTTGTCTTTCCTGTCTGCCCCAGTCACCACGAGGATCTTGTTTTCTCATTCGAGCATAGCCCAGTGCATGTTCACCATCTAAAGTCTGAACACCTTCATCAATTTCGATAGCGTCTGCTTTTTCAGTGCTGTCTTGTACCGTAAAAGATAATTGAGAGTCTATTGTAACGCCACCAACGGCATCGACAAGATCGACAAGTCCTTCAAAGTTTAAGGTAGCGTAATAAGAGATTGGGATATCAAGGTAATCTTCAATATAGTCAATCGTACCGGATATACCGTATAAAGCATATAAAGCGTTAATTTTTTCAGATCGATTGGTACCCGGAAGATCGATCATGGTGTCTCTAGGGATAGAAAGCATTTTAACAGATTCTTCAGTAGGGTTGATAGTGGCAACGATAATCGTATCTGATCGTCTGGTTCCTGCATCTTCATCAAGACCAAGAAGCAGAACTGAGAAGGGTTTTTTATTTTTTAAGAGAATATCTTGTTCGGTAGTGTCTTGTAATTCTTCGGGCGTGCCTTCTGAAACATTATTTAAAACTTCAAGGATTTTACTTCCGTAATAGCCTACGCCGGAGCCGAGAATGAATATCAGTAAAACAAGGACTGAGAGCAATCCTCTTATAAACCATTTATTTCTATTCTGCTTTTTTTCGTGTTTTTGTGAACGCATGACTGCCTCGATTCTTTATCGTTATATAAGACATTGTAATTCCAAAATAAGTCTCGCTATTTCTATTCTATAGTTTAATTCAGTTGATTCAGAAATGCAATTGTGTTTTGGATTCTCGCAATGATATAATGAAAGAAAGTATACCAGAAATGAGATATGATTATGTATGATATGTACTTAGTTTTGCTTGTCACGATTGCTACTACAATTATTAGTATAGGGCTGACGGCAATCTATAAAAGAATCGCAATTAAATTTAAATTAGTTGATATACCGGATGCAAGAAGGGTGCACAATAAAGTGATGCCAACAATGGGTGGTGTGACAATCTTTATTGCGTTCTATTTTTCTTTGTTTGTCTTACTGCCGATTCCACAGTCTATTGTTTTTCCTATTTTTCTAGGATCATTAGCAGTTTTAATTACCGGTATGATTGACGACTTGAAAAGCCTTAGTCCGTTGTTAAAAATTGCTGGTATCCTCATTGGAGCGTTTATCGTTTCTTATTTTGGGGATGTTTCCTTGGAAACCATGACCTTGCCCTTTATAGGTACACTAGAATTTGGTTCTTGGAGTTTACCATTCACACTAATCTGGATTCTTGGCTTTACGAATGCGGTGAATTTAATAGACGGACTAGATGGATTAGCTAGTGGGGTATCCATTATTGCATTAACGACTATGGGAATTATTGGCTTTTTCTTTTTAACGATTCAGGAAGTCTCGATTTCTATTATGATCTTTATCCTGATTGGTGCAATCGCTGGATTCTGGCCCTATAATTTTCAACCGGCTAGTATTTTTCTAGGAGACACGGGAGCGTTGTTTATCGGATTTATGATAGGCGTCTTTTCATTACAAGGACTTAAGAATGCAACATTAATTTCTTTGGTTTTACCTGTCGTGATTTTAGGTATTCCGATAACGGATACGCTTTTTGCCATACTCAGACGAAAAATCAATCGTCAGTCCATATCTGTCGCAGATAAGAATCATATTCATCATAGATTGATGTCGCTGGGATTATCTCATAGGCAAACGGTGTTAGCAATCTATAGTGTATCGGCTATCTTTTCAGTGATTGCTTTACTTTACAACTTTTCTACGTTTTGGGGCTCGGCTCTTTTAACCATTTCAGTTGTGATCGGTGTAGAATTATTTGTTGAAATTATTGGTTTAGTTGGCGTTGATAGAAGACCTTTACTCAAATCACTAAGAGAATTCGGAAATCGATTAAATAAAAAGAAACCAGACGACCAATAAGGCGTCTGGTTTCTTTTTTAAGATTGTTAATCCGAACTAGAGCTAGATGTAACAGGGTCTGAAGCACTGGCGTCTTGGTCATAAGTTGTTTGACCAGAAGAGGTTTCTTCGTCTGAATCTTCCGTATAGGATTGGTTTGAAAATGCGTTAACAACTAGTGAATTTTTTAGGTCCATTTGAATATTGGCAAAGCTAGTTGGATCGATTTTGACCAGATCCATACCTCTTTCCGTAAAACTTGACCATTCAAATACGTGAGATTCAATCGCAAATTTACTGTCTAGACCTGTTTGAGCTAATGCAGTCATATCTTTCATTCTCATATTGGTTCTCATGTTTGCGCCGACTGTCTCAACGATTTCTGTGTATTTTGGAAGGGAAGCTAGGTTCAATGCTTTACTCATGATGGCTTGAATGACAAGCTGTTGGCGATGCCCACGTTCTACATCATTATCGATTTTTCTTGTTCGAGCAAGTGCTAGGGCTTCTTCTCCATTTAGTGTCTGGAATCCTTCTTCTAAATGAACCATGCCCATTTTCCCAGAGGAATTTTGTTCAGAAAAAGTGATCGGAACGTCCATATCAATACCATCCAAAGCGTCGATGATTTCAAGGAAAGCATCGAAGTTGAATGTAGCGTAGTAATGAATCGGAACGTCCAGCCAGTTTTCTACTGTTTCGATCATAGTACTTTCTTCTCCAACAGCGTAAGCAGCGTTAATTCTATCGTTTCGAACGACTTGATTATTTTTTATAATGGGCAAGTATGTATCTCTTGGGATAGAGACCATGTTCATTTCTCGAGTGATTGGATTGGCGGTAGCGTAGATGATTGAATCTGCTCTAGCAGAACCTAAAGAACGCGAATCATTTTCATCATTATCAACACCCATAATCAAGAAAGACACAGGTTCTACTATCGGATCCACTTCTTCTACAGGATTAGCGCGTTCAATTTCATGATAGGAAGCGTCAATCGCATTTTCTGTAGTGGCAAACAGTCTTGCGAAATAGGCCATTGCGAATAGGATGATGATGAATATAGGAATCAAGATGCAGAGGATAATGATTTGATTTTTCTTTTTACTTTTATTCGAACGACGGTTATCCGCACGACTAGAATTGTTTTTAGACAAAATAAATACTCCTTTATAGGACGAAAAATTTTAGATTTTTAGACATAATTGTCTAAAATACATTATTCTCTTTCTCAAGTATAGTGTCAAGCTTTCTTGTTAAAAAAACGACAGAACTCTTTATAGTGTGCATAAGTAGTCACAAAACGAATCACTCTCGACCGCTTGAATCTGAAAGGATTAAACCACTATCTTATTCTTCTACAGGGACTTCAATCCAAGCTTTTTGTCCATAAACGGTTTCTCCCTGATCACTTGTCCATTCTTTGATGTCCAAGATGAAAGCATCAGTTTTCTCTAGCGCGATTAAACACTCAAAAGAAACAGTATCCGTGTAATGAATATCTTGAAGTCGATAGTCGGATTGGCGTAATTGATTTTCTAATCGTCCGCTTTGAGGATAAGAGACAGTAACGGTTATATACTGATGCAATAAGCGTTCAACGATTCCAATAGAAGAAAGAGCTTCATTAACGACTCCGCCGTAAGCACGAATCAATCCACCAGCACCCAATTTGGTTCCACCAAAGTAGCGGGTAACAACAGCTGTTACATTATTCAAATGCCGCTTCTTTAAAATTTCAAGCATAGGAACACCAGCCGTTCCGCTGGGTTCACCATCATCATGTGCACGCTGAATATCATAACGTTCTCCCATGATATACGCAGAACAGTTATGATTGGCTTTCCAATGTTCTTTTTTGATCGCTTCAATAAAAGCATGCGCGTCTTCTTCTGTTTCTGTTCTTTTAAGATGACAGATAAATTTTGACTTTTTTATGTCGATTTCATAAGAACCGCTTTCTTTTATGGTCCGAAAATTTTCCATGTTATTTTCAGCCTTTCTTTTTTTTATCCAGTTAGTGTATAATGAAAAAGGTGTATTTACAAGGCGATTTATTGAGCTAATAAGATACTATATTCAAAAGAACGATTATCTATTTTGTTAGAAATAAAAGTCTGGATCCAAACGAATGAAACGAGGTGAAAGAATGAATATAGCCGTAGTAACAGATAGTACAGCGTATCTATCACATGAACAATATGACGCCTATGATATCTATTCGGTGCCATTATCTTGTATTGTTGAAAATGAAGTATATAAAGAAGAACGAGATATTACATCTGAGGAATTTTTCTTAAAAGTTAGAGAAATGGACAAACTACCTACTAGCTCACAACCGACAGTGGGAGATTTTATAGCACTTTATGAAGAACTCGGAAAAACGTACGATGCCATTATAAGTATACATTTATCAGGTAATATTTCCGGTACGTATCGAAATGCTGTTAGTGTCTCAAAGTCAATGGAGAATGTGGATATTTACCCATACGATTCTGAACTTGCTGCTGCAGGTCAAGCTTTTCAAGTAATGGAAGCTGCCAAATTGGCTAAGAACGGTGCAAGTGTTGAAGCGATTTTGGAAAAGCTGGATACGATAAAAGCCGCAACTGAATTATATTTTGTTGTAGATGATTTAACGAATCTAGTGAAAGGCGGACGTTTATCGAGAGCGGCTGGTAGTGTCGGTACATTTTTAAATATCAAACCAGTATTAACCTTTGTTGATGGATTAATCGTACCTTTTGATAAAATCCGTACAAAACGAAAAGCGTTAAAAAAAATTGAAAGCTTGCTTGAAAAGTCAGTTAAAGACTCTGACTATTCAATTCAAGCAACGATTGTTCATGCGTTCAGCGAAGATGAAGCCAAAGCGTTTAAAGAGAGACTTGAAATTGATTTCCCAGAAGTCGAATTCAATTTAAGCTTTTTAGGTCCTGTTATTGGTGTTCATACTGGCGAAGGTGCAATTGGCCTAACTTGGACAATCAAAACAGATGAATCTTAAAATTAAAAATAATGTTAATTATTTCTATATCATTAAATGAAGTCAGTACATCTGTGTACTGGCTTTTTTTCGTCAGAAAATCATTATTTTAATAGTTTATATAGATAGGAAGAAAACAAGTCTATATGAATGGAGCTAGGAATGATTGATCAATTATATGGCAGAGAAGTCTTGGAATCCGAATGTGTTAACTTAGATTTTGAAAAACTAGAAGAAAGTGATCGAATAGAAACCTCTGGCTTTTTTTCAAAGAAAGGTCAAGAGTATTGTAGACGATGCAACACAAAAATCACTCCGATTGAATTCAACGACTGCTACTGCGAGCAACCGTGTACTTACTGCACGAATTGTCTGCAGATGGGAAAAGTCAGAAGGTGCTCAAGATTTTTTCATACACCGGAACCGAATCAATTCGAGATTCCTAAAGGTCCGGTTTTAACATGGAAAGGTACTTTATCCAACCAGCAAAGAGAAGCTTCTGAGGAAATTATTCAATCTATTGATTCTAACGAAGTTCGTTTACTCTGGGCAGTAGCGGGCGCTGGGAAAACAGAAATGTTGTTTCCGGGAATAGAAAAAGCAATCAAAGCACATAAAAGAATTTGTTTGGCTTCTCCAAGAGTAGATGTCTGTCTTGAACTGGCTCCAAGAATTCAGCAAGCTTTTCCTAATGTATCTATGAGTATTTTGTATGGAGAAATGGAGGAGGCTTATACATACACTCAATTAGTTGTAGCCACAACACACCAGCTCTATCGATTCAAAGAAGCTTTTGACTTGTTGATTATTGATGAAATCGACGCCTTTCCATTCAGACTGGATGATGCACTACATTTCGCGGTAGATAAAGCAAGAAAACCGAAGTCTGCACTGATTTATCTTACGGCGACGCCAGACCGTAGTGATCAGAAAAAAATTAGTCAGAAGAAATTAAAAGCGAGCATACTACCTGCCAGATATCATGGCCATCCGCTCCCAATGCCGATTACGATAAGGGAGACAGATTGGGAAAAGAGGCTACTTAAACCTAAGAAATCTTCGAAAGTGTTTAAAGAAATCACAAAGCGACTAGATCTTCAAAAGAAGTTTCTAATGTTTTTACCTAATATAGAATGGATGGAGACATTTGAAGTCATTTTACGACGAACGTTCAAAGCAGCTAGATTTGAATCTGTTCATTCACAAGATGACCAAAGAAAACAAAAAGTCCTCTTGATGAGGGAGAAGAAATTGGACTTCTTAATGACGACAACCATTCTCGAAAGGGGCGTAACTTTTCCAGATATTGATGTACTTGTTATTGGGGCGGATGACCGAATATTTACAGAATCTTCTCTGGTTCAGATTGCCGGAAGAGCCGGTCGCTCTCCAGAATACCCAACAGGAGAGGTTTTGTACTTTCACGATGGAATGACGATAGAAATGAAAAGAGCCATTCGTCAAATCAAGAAGATGAATACTATTGCAAAAAAGAGAGGGCTTCTATTAACATGACAATATGTATCTGGTGTGCTCAACAGATAACCAGTTCTTTGACGATAAGTGATTTGTTTACATTTAAAAAGCTGAAAGCTAAATCAGCATGTGCATCTTGTTATTCGAAGTTGGAGAAAATAATCGGTCATCCTAGCTGTCCTTGTTGTTCTCGCTTGCAAGAAACAACTGAGGTATGTCAAGACTGCCAAAAATGGATAAAGGCTGGTAAGATAAAGTCGCTGAATCATAAAGCTTTATATACCTATAATGCTTTTGCCAAAGAATGGATGCAAAGATACAAATTTACAGGAGACACTAGGATAGCCAGAATGATTTCAGAAGATTTAATCAAAGCAATTGGAAATATAGCTACAATTGATATGATTGTCCCTATCCCTGTATCTAAGAAAAGTTTTCAGATTAGAGGATTTAACCAAACGGGAATCATGCTTAAGACAGCAAGGATTCCTTATACGAACTTACTTGAGAACACGACAACAGAAAAAAATCAGTCAAAGAAAACAAGGCAGGAAAGGTTACAATCTATCCAACCTTTTCGCATTGCTGATCAGAACAAGGTATCAATAAAAGGGAAAAGAGTGCTCGTTATAGACGATGTTTACACAACTGGAAGGACGATGATCTATGCTATGGAGTGCCTTATATCAGAAGGAGCAAGGAATGTTCAATCCTTATCGGTATTCAGATAAAAGTAATATCCATTAAATGGTAGAGATCCATTGAGAAAGTAACCGCTATCATGTATAATCAATATAAGATAACAAACAATCTTCAATGGTTTGTTAGAGAGTTATTCTGTGATTTGTGCTAGAATAACTCAAAGTAAATAAGATTTGGAAGGGTGAAGGAATATGCTAAGATACAATGTTCGCGGAGAAAACATAGAAGTGACCCAAGCGATTAGGGATTATGTTGAGAAAAAGGTAGGTAAGATCGAGAAATATTTCAAGGATGTGCCAGAAGCAAACGCACATGTGAATTTGAAAACCTACTCTGATAAAACTGCGAAAGTAGAAGTGACTGTACCACTTCCTTACATCGTTTTACGTGCGGAAGAAACTTCTCCAGATCTATATGGCAGTGTTGATTTAGTAGTAAGCAAACTGGAAAGACAAATGAGAAAATATAAAACAAAAATTAATCGTAAGAACCGTAAATCACAAGGGGTAGACGCACCGCAACCTACAGACCCTGATTTATGGGCAGATCTTGAGGCAGAAGATGACGAAGCAACAGAAGAAGAAATTGGTGCTGCAATCGTCAGAACAAAACGTTTAAGCTTGAAACCAATGAATGCTGAAGAAGCTATTCTTCAAATGGACATGTTAGGACATAACTTCTTTATTTTCGAAGATGCAGATACAAATGGCTCAAGTATCGTTTATAAACGTAAAGATGGTAAATACGGATTGATTGAAACAGATTAATTCTATTCAAGAGAAAGACAGGCAGTTTGTTGCCTGTCTTTTTTTTACTTTTAAATACATACTTAAAGTGAAATTATTTAGCCGTTTTTTGCATAGAGATTAAAAAATTGTAAACCTCTGTAAAGCATGACAACTGGACTTTTTTTTACTATATAATAATGGTATGATAGTATAGTGTGAAAATCGACAAGAATAGCTTTTGATATATAACGAAAAAGAGATTAAACGATCAAAGAGGAGATTTTTAAAAATGGCTCATTTACTTAAAAACTTATTCGATAATGACAAAAAAGAGCTACGTCGTTATGGTAAACTTGCTGACCAGATTGAAAGTATGGAAAGCGAGATTGCTACTTTAACAGATGAAGCATTGAAAGCTCGTACTGAGGAATTTAAAACACGATTTAACAATGGAGAAACTTTAGATGATCTTCTACCAGAAGCTTTTGCAACGATTCGAGAAGCAGCTAAACGAGTACTTGGACTATTTCCTTTCCGTGTTCAGTTAATGGGGGGGATAGCCCTTCACGAAGGAAATATTTCTGAAATGAAAACTGGTGAGGGTAAAACCTTAACAGCTACTATGCCTGTATACCTGAATGCTATTTCAGGGGAAGGTGTCCATGTTGTTACAGTAAATGATTACCTTGCGACGCGTGATGCTGAAGAAATGGGTGAGTTGTATCGCTGGATGGGACTAACGGTTGGCTTAAACCTGAACGGGAAAAATCCGAATGAAAAAAGAGAAGCTTATCTTTGTGATATTACGTATTCTACAAATAATGAACTTGGATTCGACTATCTAAGAGATAATATGGTCGTTTACAAAGAGCAAATGGCTCAGCGTCCATTGAATTTTGCTATTTTGGATGAGGTCGATTCAATCTTAGTGGATGAGGCGAGAACACCTTTAATCATTTCTGGTCAAGCTAATCGCTCAACTTCTTTCTATACACGTACAGACTTTTTTGTTAAAGGTCTGAAAGAAGAAGAAGATTATACAATCGACCTTCAATCTAAATCCATTTCTCTTACAGAAGATGGTATAGAAAAAGCTGAAAAAACATTCCGAGTGAAAAACTTATACGATTTAGAGAACCAGTCCTTGATTCATCACTTGGATCAAGCGTTGCGAGCAAACTTTATTATGCTACTGGATATTGACTATGTTGTTGACGACGGCGAAGTTAAGATCGTCGATCAGTTTACTGGACGTATTATGGATGGTCGTCGTTATTCTGACGGTCTTCATCAAGCAATTGAAGCTAAAGAAGGCGTTGAGATTCAAAAAGAGTCCAAGACTATGGCAACCATTACCTTCCAAAACTACTTCCGTATGTACAAAAAACTATCTGGTATGACAGGTACGGCTAAAACAGAAGAAGAAGAATTCCGTGAGATTTACAATATGAACGTTATCGCTATACCGACTAACCGTGAGCTTGTTCGTGATGACCGCGATGATTTACTTTACCCAACACTTGAAAGCAAGTTTAATGCTGTTGCACAAGACATCAAAGAACGTCACCAAAAAGGACAACCGATTTTAGTTGGTACTGTAGCGGTTGAAACATCTGAGCGAATCAGTCGTTTATTGACTAAAGAAGGCGTGCCACACGAAGTATTGAATGCCAAAAACCATTTCAGAGAAGCGGAAATCGTTGTAAATGCTGGACAACCTGGTGCTGTAACGATCGCAACCAACATGGCTGGTCGTGGTACAGATATCAAACTTGGACCCGGAGTCAAAGAAATGGGTGGTTTAGCCGTTATTGGTACGGAACGTCATGAATCAAGACGTATCGATAATCAATTACGTGGACGTGCTGGTCGTCAGGGAGATCCTGGTGTTTCTCAATTCTACCTATCACTTGAAGATGATTTGATGAAACGATTTGGCTCAGAACGTATTCGTATGGTTCTAGAACAACTCAAAATTTCTGAAGACGACGCAGTCATTCAAAGTCGTATGATTAGTAGACAAGTTGAATCTGCACAGAAACGTGTTGAGGGGAATAACTACGATACACGTAGAAACGTCTTGAAATACGATGATGTAATGCGTGAACAGCGTGAAGTCATCTACAACCAAAGGCTTGAAGTGATTCTAGAAAACGAAACATTGAACTACGTAACAGTACCGATGATTCGTCGTACGATTGAGCGCTATGTTCAATTGAATACACAACAGGAAGACCGTACTAAGTGGAATCTTTCTCATATCATTGAGTTTGCGCATACTGTACTCGTACACCCTGAAGAATTATCTGAAGAAGATTTAAAAGGGAAATCAGCAAAAGAAATTGAAACGATACTAATCGAACTTTCTCGTAAAAATTACGAAGAGAAAACCGCTCAACTAAACGGTAAAGAACAAGTTCTTGAGTTTGAAAAAGTGGTTATCTTAAGAGTAGTGGACCGTAAGTGGACGGACCATATTGATCAAATGGATCAGTTACGACAAGGTATCGGACTTCGTTCATATGGACAATTTAATCCACTAACTGAATATCAGCAAGAAGGGTTCACTTTGTTTGAAGATATGATTGGTGAAATAGACTACGAAGTAACTCGTTTATTAATGAAATCTCAAATCCGTCAGAACTTGCAACGTGAACAAACAACAGCTAAAGGGAAAGCGGATCGTGGAAAAGCGAAAGAAGCCGTTTTCTCACATGATGAAGAGACACATACGAGACTAGGTTAATTCCTCTTCTCGTAAAATAGAAACAGCCCTCTTACAATTCAATGAGTCAGCGAAAGTTTACCTTTTAGTAAATGATCGTTCAGGCAAGGATCTCTATAGGGATTTATTGTGGTTTCCTGAGGACTTGTTTTTTTGCAAGAGGGATTTTTCTACCATAAATCTAGGAGGCTATTACAATGGAAATCAGTGATATTAGAAATTCAATTCAAGCAGCAAGTCAGAAAGTCTCTGACTTCAGGGGGTCTCTTTGACTTAGAGACAATGGAAGTTGACATTGCAGAATACGATGAACAAATGTCAGATCCATCATTTTGGAATGACCAGCAAGCCGCTCAAAAAGTTATCGATGAAGCGAATACGGTTAAAAGTACCTATAATACTTTTCGTTCTATGGAAGAACAAGTTGAAGAGTACAAAATGATGATGGAGATGCTTGAAGAAGAAAGCGACGCAGGTTTGCGAGCTGAACTTGAACATGGTGTAGAGTCTCTTGAAAAAGAAATCGAGCAGTTTGAACTTGAAATGCTACTCAGCGAACCTTACGATAATAATAATGCTATTTTGGAAATTCATCCAGGTGCAGGTGGTACCGAGTCGCAGGACTGGGGCGAAATGCTCTATAGAATGTATACAAGATGGATTGATAAAAGAGGCTTTTCTTATGAGATACTGGATTATCAAGATGGAGAAGAAGCGGGGATCAAAAGTGTTACGATACTCATAAAGGGATTACATGCATACGGACTTTTGAAAGCAGAAAAAGGCGTTCATCGTTTAGTTCGTATTTCTCCTTTTGATTCAAGTGGCCGTCGACATACGTCTTTCGTTTCTATAGAAGTGTCACCTGAAATAGATGATGACATCGATATTGAAATCAACCCAGATGATATTCGTGTAGACACGTATCGAGCAAGTGGTGCAGGTGGACAACACATCAACAAAACAGAATCTGCAGTAAGATTGACGCATAAAGAAACTGGATTGGTAGCAGCTAGTCAAGCAGGGCGATCTCAACTAGCAAACAAAGAAACCGCAATGAAGATGCTGAAAGCGAAGTTGTATCAAAAACAACTTGATGAAAAAGCACAAGAAATGGCCGCTATAAGAGGCGAGCAAAAAGAAATTGGCTGGGGATCTCAAATCCGTTCCTATGTTTTTCATCCATATTCTATGGTAAAAGATCATAGAACAAATGAGGAAACTGGAAACATAGATGTTGTAATGGATGGCGACATTGACCGCTTCATCGAAGCTTATTTGCGCTCTTTAATTAATGCAGCAGAATAATGTAAAAGGGCATTACAGTGAGTTATTAGGCTGTAATGCCTTTTTACATTTATTACGAAACCGAGAAGTGTCAAATTTTAGACATACTTTTAAGAGGCTTGTTTTAACACAACTGTAACATTAGAATTTTAAACAAATACCATTTTAAGCACGTTAAAAGGAGGTAAGTGGAGAGTGGTTTCTTTATTATGGTGACAATTGAACGATAAGTGGTTTTGAAGAGGTTTTTAATGGGTTCTTAGTGGAATTTTTTAGTAGTGAACTCAAGAAGTATGACTTTTTGAAATATGATTGTAATTGGATTAAAACAGACTTCTTTTCAACCAGTGATATACTAAGAAAGGCTTGAGAAATCTTAAGGGTTTCGCAAAGAAGTCTCAACATGCCTACCAGGTTTAGATGACTTTAAAACAAAATAGATAGGTGAGTATATAATGATAGAAATGTCTAATGTTTACAAGAAATACTCAAATGGTATTACAGCTATTAATGGGTTGGACGTTCGTATTGAGCAAGGCGAGTTCGTTTACGTTGTTGGTCCAAGTGGAGCAGGTAAATCAACTTTCATCAAAATGATTTATAGAGAAGAAGTTCCGACCAAAGGAACGGTTAAAGTAGGAGAATTTGATCTTGCTACTTTGAAACCTAAAAAAATACCACATTTGAGAAGACACGTTGGTGTAGTTTTCCAGGATTTCAAACTATTACCAAGATTGACAGTATACGAGAATGTTGCATACGCAATGCAAGTACTAGAAAAAAATCCTAAACAAATTCAAAAACGTGTACTAGAAGTTCTTGATTTAGTTGGATTGAAACATAAAGTTAGAATGTTTCCGAATGAGTTATCCGGTGGTGAGCAGCAGAGAATTGCGATTGCTAGAGCAATTGCGAATATGCCGCGCGTACTGATTGCAGATGAGCCTACAGGAAACCTAGATCCTGAAACAGCTTGGGGAATCATGGAATTACTTGAAGAAATCAATAATCAAGGTACAACTGTCATTATGGCGACTCACAATAGTGAAATCGTGAATCGTGTGAGACACAGGGTTTTAGCAGTTGAAAACGGACGTATTGCCCGAGATCAAGAGGAAGGGGAATACGGATATGAAATTTAGAACAATCAGACGTCATATTGTAGAGTCACTAAGAAGTATTGTACGTAATGGCTGGATGACCTTAGCAGCGGTGAGCGCAGTAGCGGTAACTTTACTTCTAGTAGGAAGTTTTATCGCAATGTTGATGAATGTAAACAAAATCGTTTCAGATATTGAAAATGATGTCAGTATTAGAGTTCACGTCGACCTTGCAGCTGAAGAAGCAGATCGAGATAATTTACGAGCGAGTCTTGAAGGATTAAATAATGTTGAATCCGTAGAGTTCTCTAGTAGAGATACTGAATTAAATAATGTTATCGGAAGTTACGGGGATGCCTTTGGTCTATTCGATGGAGATAATAACCCCTTATATGATGTGTTTGTAGTCAATACGAATACGCCAGAACAAACCTCAGAAGTTGCGCAGGAAGCAGAAACACTTGATTATGTTGCCGACGTAAACTATGGAGGATCAGATGCAGATCGATTGTTTGAAGTAACAAGTGTTGTGAGAAATGTCGGAGCAATTGTAATTATCGCATTAATCTTCACTGCAGTGTTCCTGATTGCAAACACAATCAGAATTACGATTTTCTCGAGAAGAACAGAAATCGAGATTATGAAACTAGTTGGTGCTTCAAACTGGTTTATCAGATGGCCATTCTTAATCGAAGGAGCATTGATTGGATTACTTGGATCATTGATTCCAGTAGGAATTATATCTTATGTATATCTTCAAGGGTACGATACCTTAATGAATGCACTACAAGGAACCTATTATTCCTTATTAGAACCCAATCCATTCCTAATTTTACTTGTAGCTTTACTACTTGGAATCGGAATCATCATCGGAAGCTTAGGATCAGCTTTATCTATTAGAAAATTCTTGAAAGTTTAGAGATCATAGTGAACGAGAAAATTATTTTCTCGTTCACTCGTACTACATAGTGTTAAAAAAACATAATAGAAAGAGGAAAATAACTTGAATAAGAAATCAATCTTGAAATTAACTTTAGCAGCATCTTTAGGACTTACTTATCTTGCAACACCAGCTATGCCAGTATTCGCTTCACCTGAAAGCGAATCTGAATTTAATCAAAAATTAGAAAATCTTTCTAAAGACCAAAACGAAGCTGAAAAAGAATTAGAAGCGGTTGCTTCTAAAATTTCTGAGCAAGAAGCCTATCTAAATGTACTTATGGACGAAATGGAAGAAACGAATACGACTTTGACTCAATTAAAAGAAGAAATTGATACATTGAACACGGTTATTGCTGATCGTGAAGAGAAATTAGAAGAGCAAGCAAGAGCTGTTCAGGTAACAGGAGATTCTAAGTCAGTCTTGAACTTTTTAATGGAATCTGAATCATTAGGAGATATTATTGGAAGACTGGACGTTGTGAATACAATCGTTTCAGCAAACCAAAACTTGATCCAGCAACAAGTTAGTGATAAAGAAGCAGTGGTTTCTAAAGAAAAAGAAACATTAGCACAACAAGAAGAGCAAACATTAAGAGCAGCAAAAATGGAAAGCCAAAAAGCTGAGCTTGAAGAAGAACAAGCAAATCAAGAACGTTTAGTTGCTTCTATAGCAGCTGAAAAGTCTGATGTTGCAGAAGAAAAAGAAACTTTCCTTGCTGAGCAGAAAGCTGCTGAAGCATTAGTAAAAGAATTACAAGCTGCTAGAGCAGCAGCAGCCGAAACAACAACGATTGCTGTTTCTAACACAACAGAAGCTGCAACTGAAACAGCTGACGTTGAAGAAGAAGTTGTTAGCACTTCTTCAAGTGATTCAAATCAAGCGTCTGAAACAACTCCAGAACCGGCAAAAGCGCCTGAAGCAAGTGTACCAGCTTCTTCAAACGGCGGATCTATCACTGGGATTGCTCACGGACTTAAAGGTGTACGTTATTCATTTGGTGGCGGTACGCCAGCAGGGTTTGATTGTTCAGGATTTGTACAGTATGTTTTCCGTCAAGCAGGACGTAGTATTACAAGAACAGCTGCTGGACAATACAGCGCAACTACAAGAATTTCTCAATCTCAAGCACAACCAGGCGATTTAATCTTCTTCAATCAAGGTGGATCTATTGATCATGTTGGAATCTATTTAGGTGGCGGAAGCTTTATCGGAGCGCAAACTTCTACAGGGGTGGCAGTTGCTTCCTTTACTTCAGGATATTGGTCTAACTATGTAGCTGGATTTGGACGTCCTTAATTAAACAGAACTTACTAAAACAACAAGTGAAACAACAAAAAGGTTAGTCCAGATACAGTTACAAACTGTGTTCGGACTAACCTTTTTCTATTCATCTGATCAGGAATGGACAGAAATGTTTTGGAAAATCATTGAGAAATCAAAACGATATACTATAAATAAAATTGGTCAATGGTGCTAGTAAAACATAAGCGATACCCGTCAAGATGATGGAAAGACCTGACATTGCGCCGTGCACATCTCCTAACTGAATAGCCTTTGATGTACCCATTGCGTGTGCGCCACTTCCAAGCGCGACACCTTGAGCAATTGGATCTGTAATATGAGTGAGCTTGAAAAGTAGCGGTCCGAGTACCGAACCTAAAGTCCCTGTTACGATCACCAGAGCAATGGTTAAAGATTCTATCCCACCGAGAGAGTTTGAAACACTAATCGCAATAGCAGTGGTGATGCTTTTCGAGAAAAAAGAAGCAAAAACTTGCTGATCAAATTCGAATAAAATCATAAAGAATATGATGACAAGTGTATGCGCGATCGTACCGATGCCGACACCCAAAAAGATAGAGGGATAATGCTTCTTCAAATAGCGGAAATTTTTCTCCAGTATGATCGCTAATGAAACCGTAGCAGGTGTAATCATCATATGAATAAATTCTCCACCTAGTAAAAATGTTTCGTATTCTATATCAAAAAGAATCAGTAGACTAATAATTGTGATAACAGAAAATATCAACGGCGTAAAAATAGGGTAAGGCCAACGATTGTGTAAATGATGCCCTATCGTGTAAGCCACAATGGTCAGTAATAGACCAAACATAGGCGTATTCGTAAGTATTTCTTTCATTAAGTTTCCTCAGTTTCTTTTGGACTAATAGGGTGTCTACGTTTTTTTGAAACCTCGATAGTTTTTCCAACAATAATCATGACGACTGACGTTGATATTAGAGAAATGATTGCAATCTGCCACCATATAGAAGTGATTAGTTCAAAGTGAATCATTAAACCCACTGCAGCCGGTACAAATAGAATCGCCATATTTTGCGTTAACCAGGTGCCTACAGCTTCTACTTTTTCTATTTTCAGTAATCCGAAATGGAGCGATAAAAACAATAAAATCATACCAATCACACTTCCAGGAACAGAAAAAGGCATAACGTAAGAGAGGAGTTCACCAAGTACAGAATAAAATAAAATCCAACCGAATTGTTGCAATAGTTTTATATAGATCACTCCTTGAATAGACTTGTTCAATCATACTTAATCTAAACAGTATAGCATAGAGTGATCTGATCAAAAAGACCTTTACAGACTGAAGATGAAATCATCTGATAAATTCAAACCAATGCATAACTTTTTCATAAGATGTGTTAAAATAATAGTGAAAGAAAATAAGAAAGGTGCAAATTAAATGAATATACTGCAAAGTTTGCTACTCGCTTTTGGACTATTTTTTATTCAGCCACTATTTTTAGTTGGTATAGCATTAGTTCTATTAGCAAAAAGTAGAAGAGTTAGTTACGACCGTAAACAACTACGAGCGACAATCTATAAAGACAACTTTGAAATCAAACGATTTTTAGTATGGGGACTTCTTCCAGGGCTCCTGTTATCGGCGTTGACAGTGTTTGCAGGGTTACCTGTTACACTTGACTGGATCATACTTTATCAGATCGTTACGATCTTATCCTTGGGGTTAGGTTACCGATTTATTCATCCTATATTCACTTTCTCAATCACCAGCTTGGTGTTCCTGGCCTTGACTTATTTTGGAGTCACTACAGATCAATTTTTCTCCATGCCTGAAAACTGGTACAGCCCACTGAATCAAGGATTATCAGTAGCGTACGAATTGACTCAAGTGAGCTTTATCATTGCTTTATTATTGTTACTAAGTACTGTACTGGTTCTTCAGACAGGAAACATGTCTAAGTTTATCCCAAGATTTTTGGCAACAAAACGAGGGAAACTAGTCGCTAAATACCGTATGACGCCTTTTTGGCTCGTACCCTTATTACTCGTTATTCCAGGAGAAGGATTTAGACCTTTCTTTGACTGGTGGCCAGTTTTTTCTGTAGGTAACCAGACCTATTCCTTTTTCTTGTTGCCTGTTTTAATGGGGCTGAGATACACGGTTCAGGCTCAAATACCTAAAGAAGCCAAAGAACGGCTGTTAAAAGATTTTCTTGGATTGTCAGTAGCGGGAATGGTTTTATTCGCTCTAACATTCTGGTTAAAAGAATTCGCGATTTTAGGGTTGCTCGTACTTATGATAGGCGGAGTCTTTGTACTGTATCGTCACCGTAAGCGTGAGCAGAAGTGGAGTTTCCGCTTTGGTCCAGCTGAACAAGGGTTGAGAGTTATCGCGATTAGACCTGGGAGCCCAGCTGAAAAAATGGGTGTTGGTATTGGAGATGCACTTTTAGAATGCAACGACAGACAGCTGCATACGATTGAAGATTTAAACGAAGCGCTCTTTTCAAACCGTGCATATTGTCACTTGAAAGTGAATAGAATCGATAATGAAATCGTTCTTTCAGAAACAGCTATTTATGAAGATGATCCACATGATCTTGGGTTAATTACGCTTGAAGAAATCAAACTAGTCAAATAATTATTTCAGAATAGAAAGTAATACTTCTGTTATCAAACGAGTTTTATACGAAAGGATTGGGATTGTAAACTATGAAAAGAGTTTTAATTGTCGAAGATGAGCAGTCGATCGTCAAATTGTTATCGTATAATTTAGAAAAAGAAGGTTACCAGGTCACAGCATCTTTGGATGGAGAAGAAGGATATGAAATGGCAAGTACAGGTTCATATGATCTGATTATTCTAGATTTAATGTTACCTTCTAAAGACGGAATCGATATCTGTAAGGGTCTTAGACAAGAAAAAGTAGATACACCGATCATCATGCTGACTGCAAAAGATTCTGAGATTGATAAAATCATTGGTCTTGAAATTGGAGCAGACGATTATATGACAAAACCTTTCAGTCCAAGAGAAGTCCTTGCACGTATGAAGGCAATTTTCAGAAGATATGAGAAAATCAGTGAAGTTGAAACAGAATCTCAAAATGAGCCTGAAAAATCCATTATTCTTAAAGATGTCGAAATCTTCCCTGAACAGTATGAAGTCCGTTTAAAGGGAGAGGCCATTGAATGCACGCCTAAAGAATTTGATTTACTTCTTTATATGGCAAGACGTCAAAATCGAATCTTGAGTAGAGAACAATTGTTGAATGCAATATGGGATTATGATTTTGCAGGTGAAACTAGAATCGTAGATGTTCATATCAGTCATTTAAGAGAGAAAATAGAAGAAGATACAAAGAATCCTCAATATATCAAAACAGCTAGAGGCTTTGGTTATAAGCTTGAGGAACCCAAATGAAACAGTTAAGAGGAAGAATTCTTCTCTTTTTCCTTGCGGTGTTTGGTGTTTTTTCTATTATTTTCTTCTACATTTCTTCGAATGTTTTTGTACAACAAGGTCTGGAGCAACAAGGCGAAGACCTAAAGGCACAACTTGTAACGCTTCAGAGTCAATTAAACGATACGATTGATTCAGAACAGGATCTAGAAGAGCTGATGACAGGACTGGAAAAAGCAGCAGAAGCTGTTTCTGAAAGAATTACACTTATTGATCTTTCAGGAAATGTTATCTATGACTCGCATGCTGATCAGGACATGGTCGAAAACCATTTGGATCGACCAGAAATTCAATCGATTTTAAATGGCGACGGTATAAGTACGTATGACCGTGTCAGTACGAGCACAGAAGACTTAAGATATTATACTGCAGCTCCTTTACTGAGTACGGAGGGAGAAACTGTAGGAATTTTGAGATTATCAAAACGAGTGGAAGAAATGACGGGTGTTACAGAGGAGTTGATTCGATTCTTATTGGTTTTTATAGCGACTTCACTTTTACTTACCGTACTGTTCACTTATTACTGGACTAGAAGAATCGGCGATCCTATTGAAGAAATCAAACAGATAACCAATAAGTTGTCTCACCAGAAATATGGTACGCGTTATCGGTCGGCTTCTTATCATGAAATTGATGATCTTGGAGAAACAATCAATGATCTTGCCGGCAATCTGGAGTCACAAATGCAGGAAATCAAGCAGAATGACAAACGGATGCGTGAACTCATTAATCATTTGGTCATCGGCGTCATGGTTTTGAATGAGAATAGAGAAATCACCATGGTTAACCCTATTATGAATGAGATATTAGGTGAAAATCTTTACGGGAAAATAGGGCATAGTTACTTGGAAGTCTTTAAAAGTTATGGACTAAATCGATTGATTGAAGCGGCTTTTGAAAAAAACGAACTTCAAAATCGAGAGATTTCTTTGTTTCTACAGGACGAAAGAATTGTGGATACCAATATTGTCCCAATACCTGGACGTATCCAGGGGACGACCAATTTTATCGTACTATTATATGATATAACAGAAATCAGGAGACTTGAAAGAGTTCGAACCGACTTTGTAGCAAATGCTTCTCATGAATTGAGAACACCTATAACGGCTTTGAAAGGTTTCAGCGAAACCTTGTTGGATGGAGCGCTAGAAGATCGAGAAGTCCTCGTTGAGTTTCTGGAAATCATGTTGAAAGAGAGTAGCAGACTAGATTTAATGGTGCAAGATATTTTACAGTTATCTAAACTGGAGCAAAAACAAGTAAGAATGAATGTTGAATCTATTGAAGCTAAATCAGTCGTAAAAGAAGTCTTCCAAATCTTGCAGCAAAAAGCAGAATTAAAAGAAATGGAACTTTCTATAATAAATCATGAAAATGTTTCTTTAGAAGTGGATCATGATCAGTTAAAACAAATTATATTGAATCTTGTAGGGAACGCAGTGTCTTATACGCCTGAAAAAGGAAAAGTAGAAGTAGAAATGACTTACTTGAATCAGGAAGCAGTCATTAAAATTCGAGACAATGGTATCGGTATTCCGCAGCAAGAACAATCAAGAATTTTCGAGAGATTTTACAGAGTCGATAAAGCCCGCAGTAGAAATGCTGGTGGAACTGGGCTTGGACTATCAATCGTAAAATACCTTGTTGAGAATTTGAACGGACATATAGAACTAGTCAGTGAGGTAGGAAAAGGGACAATGTTTGAAGTCTATTTACCGATTATATTCGAAAATCCATCAAGTCAAAGACGTTAGTAAGAAAACCAGCCTATTCATACGGGCTGGTTTTTTTATTGAATCGTGATAATTGCTTTATAGGATTAAGGCATATTACAATAAATAAGAAGTTGCATTTTATGATCTTAACTGATAATATAGTGAAAATTTACTCTGAAAAAACACGAAATAGAGAAAGAGAGATGATCAAATGGGAATGCATGAGTATTTTAAAAGTTTAAGTGATTTGGAAAAGATCAATCGTTGTCCAGGAAAATTCAAGTATGAAGAGCATTCTGTTGCAGCACACTCGTTCAAAGTGACGAAAATCGCGCAATTTCTCGGAACTGTAGAGGAGAAAGCTGGGAAAGAAGTAGATTGGCGCTCGCTTTATGAAAAAGCATTAAATCATGACTATACAGAGATTTTCATTGGAGATATTAAAACACCTGTTAAATATGCTGATCCTGATTTAAGAGAAAGATTGGCCACGGTAGAAGAAACAATGGCGCATCATTTTATAGATCAAGAGATTCCGAAAGAATTTCAAGAAGTTTACCGCAATCGATTCAAAGAAGGTAAAGATGATTCTTTAGAAGGCAAAATCTTATCTGTAGCCGATAAAGTCGATTTATTATATGAGTCTTTTGGTGAGATCCAAAAAGGGAATCCTGAATCCTTATTTACAGAGATTTACGAGGAATCTCTGGTCACTATTCTTGAGTTCAAAGAATTAGACAGTGTACAGTACTTGCTCAAGGAGATTTTACCCGATCTAATCAGTGGAGAATTCACGAATCAGGCAGAACTAGAACGAAGAACGAGTAAAATCTTAAAAGAACGAAATACAGAACAAACATTCGCTAATTAAGAACGTATGTGCTATAATGGACTAGAAAGAAGAGGTAAGGGAGCAATCCGCTTGCCTCTTCGTTTTGTGAATCATTAAAATATAAATAACCGTATAAGCCCCATTCAGAAAGTTGTTGAAGCAGGCTAGACTTTAGTAGAGGGAATGATTTGATAAATGAGTAACGATAAAATTGTAGTTCGTGGTGCACGTTCGCATAATCTCAAAGACATCGATGTAACGATACCACGTGATAAATTTGTTGTCATGACAGGTCTATCTGGTTCGGGAAAAAGTTCCCTAGCGTTTGATACGCTGTATGCTGAAGGTCAGCGTAGATACGTAGAATCTCTTTCAGCCTACGCGAGACAGTTTCTTGGGCAGATGGATAAACCAGATGTTGATAGTATTGATGGATTGAGTCCAGCTATTTCTATTGATCAAAAGACAACGAGTAACAATCCTAGGTCAACAGTTGGTACAGCTACAGAAATTAACGATTACATGAGATTGATGTATGCGCGTATTGGAACACCATTTTGTCCAAATGATGGTACAGAAATCTCAAGCCAATCAGTAGAACAAATGGTAGATCAGATTATGGACAGTCCTGAAAAAACAAAAATTCAAATTCTGGCTCCTATTATCAAAGGGAAAAAAGGTCAGCATAAAAAAGCGCTCGACAAGATTAAATCTCAAGGATTTGTTCGTTTAAGAGTCAATGGAGAAATGATGGATATTGGAGACGATATCGAACTTGAAAAAAACAAAAAACACACAATCGAAGTTGTTGTAGATAGAATCGTAATCAAAGAAGGTATACGCTCACGTCTATTCGAATCAGTAGAATCCGCTTTAGGATTGGCAGAAGGCTTTGTGATTGCTGATTTCATCGGAGATAGAGAAGAGTTATTCAGTGAACATTACGCTTGTCCGAAATGTGGATTTACACTGCCAAAAGTTGAACCTAGACTCTTTTCATTTAATGCGCCTTTTGGAGCTTGTTCTGCCTGTGACGGACTTGGAACAAATCTAGAAGTTGATTTGGATTTGGTTATACCGGATCAGTCTCTGTCTATAGATGACGGTGCGATTATACCTTGGAATCCAATTAGCTCGAATTATTATCCGCAGATGCTTTCACAAGCTTGTGAGCACTTTGGAATCAAAACAGATATTCCATTCGAAGAAATGCCTGAAGCAGACCGAGATATTGTATTAAATGGATCCAAAGATAAGAAATTCCATTTCCATTACAAAAACGACTTTGGTAGTGTCAGAGACACGATGATTCCCTTTGAAGGAATCTTACCGAATGTTGCTAGAAGATATAAAGAAACCAACAGTGATTTTACTAGAAATCAAATGCTTCAATATATGACCGAACTGGAATGTCCAGTTTGTAAAGGAAAAAGACTGAACAGAGAAGCGTTATCTGTAAAAGTGCTCGGAAAAGATATTGGAGACGTAAGTGGGTTTTCTATTGAAGAGGCACATAATTTCTTTGATAAAATGGATTTATCTTCTCGTAATACTACGATTGCTTTGCCTATTCAGAAAGAAATTCTTGATCGCTTGAGATTTTTAAAGAATGTTGGGTTAGATTACCTTACACTTAGTCGTAAAGCGGGAACCTTATCTGGTGGAGAAGCTCAGCGTATACGATTAGCGACTCAAATTGGATCGAATCTTTCTGGGGTATTATATATTCTTGATGAACCTTCAATTGGATTACATCAAAGAGACAATAATCGCCTGATTGATTCACTTAAAAATATGCGTGACCTAGGAAACACGCTGATTGTTGTTGAACACGATGAGGACACGATGCGTGCAGCAGATCACTTAATCGATATTGGTCCTGGTGCAGGAGAACACGGTGGAAACATCGTTGCAAGTGGAACACCTGAAGAAATCGAGAATAATAAAGACTCGTTAACGGGTGCTTACTTGTCGGGAGAGAAGTTTATCGCTGTTCCTGAAACCCGTCGCTCAGAAGATTTAGGAGCGATCGTGATTAAAGGTGCTAAGGAAAATAACTTGAAAAATGTGGATGTTACCTTTCCACTTGGACGATTTACTGCAGTGACTGGAGTATCAGGATCGGGTAAAAGTTCTCTGGTAAATGGTATCTTAAGAAAAGCTTTGTCTAGAGAAGTCGGACGTTCTAAAGTCAAACCTGGCTTGCACAAAAGCATCAGCGGATATGAAGATATTGAAAAAATTATTAATATCGACCAGAGCCCGATTGGACGGACGCCTAGAAGTAATCCGGCAACGTATACAAGTGTTTTTGATGACATCAGAGATTTATTCGCCAAAACAAATGAAGCGAAGATGCGCGGTTACAAAAAAGGCCGTTTTAGCTTTAACGTAAAAGGTGGACGCTGTGAAGCTTGTAAAGGGGACGGTATCTTGAAAATCGAGATGCACTTCCTTCCGGATGTATACGTACCTTGTGAAGTTTGTCATGGAACGAGATATAATTCAGAAACATTAGAAGTTAAGTACAAAGGTAAAAGTATTGCAGAAGTACTTGAGATGAACATTGAAGAAGCAGCAGAATTCTTCGAGAATGTACCGAAGATTTCAAGAAAAATGCAAACGATTATTGATGTAGGGTTAGGCTATATGACGCTTGGACAGCCAGCAACAACCTTATCTGGTGGAGAAGCTCAACGAATGAAACTAGCTAGTGAATTGCACAAAAGACAAAGTGGTCACAATTTCTATATTTTAGATGAGCCGACTACAGGTCTACATGCAGATGATATTTCTAGACTGATTGTCGTATTAGATCGACTTGTAGAAGCAGGTAATACTGTTTTAGTCATCGAACACAATCTGGATGTCATTAAAGTAGCAGATTACGTCATTGACCTTGGGCCAGAAGGTGGAGCAGGTGGCGGTACAATTCTTGCGACAGGTACACCAGAAGAGTTAGCAGAAGTAAAAGAAAGTTATACAGGGTACTATCTTAAAGAAGTACTCGATAAAGAAATCACACGTAAAGAAAAGCTCAAAAGTAAAAACTAAGTTGTTTGAAACCTTCAGAGGGTATCCTTTGGAGGTTTTTTAGTCTACTTGGTATGATTTGATTAAATAAAAATAACCCTCAAATATCAGTCGTAAGTCCTATGACTTTTTTTCTGATCTGTTGCATACTATAGATACGGGTAGAAGAAAACCTCTATTCTAATTGTAGTTAACAGAAAGTTAAAAATACTGTAATAACCAATTGACGACAAAGTAGTGAAGAATCGAATGGGAGGAAAAAACATGCAAGAGAGAGAACGTATTTTAGAATTAGTTAAAAGTGGTGTAATCTCAACTCAAGAAGGTTTAGATTTACTGGAGTCTTTAGTTAAAAAAGAAAACAAGAAAAATGAGTACAAAGAATTCGATCAAAATGATTCATTTAATGAAACAATGGACGAGGAAGAAGAAACCGAAGTTGTTTCTGCGGATGATCAAGAAACAGAAGATTCAGAAGAAGTCGAAAAAGCAGAACGCAATGTTGAATTAGAAAAAGAACTGGAAAGCTTAGCAACTGAAATCAATCAGTATTCTGTTGAACTGGATCAAGTAAACAATACTCTTTCAGAAACAAAAAGAACATTAGACAATAAAAAAGCAGAGCTTTATCACTTACAAGAAGGTTCCAAAGAAAGAAAGAGTCAAGAACGTTCAGAAATCGAAACGGACTTAAAGAACTTAGAAAAAGAACTATCATTGATTCAAAAAATTGATGAATTAGATAACACAGAAGCTGTCGCTGAATTAAAAGCTGATATCCAATCTAAACAGGACGCATTAACGGAATTAGAAGAAAGACAAGAGCCGGAAACAGCTGAAAGAATGCATACGCTAAGAGAAGAAATCAGCGAACTAGAAGTAACGTTTGAGAACGTACAGAAACAAAAAATTTCGGTCATGAAAAAACTTCACGCAACTAAAATGAAACAGTGGACCAATAAGGCCAAACAAGTTTCTGAAAAAATTGAAATTCCAGAAAACTGGAAAGACGAAGCATCTGAAACCCTTAATAAAGCAGGGAAGCAACTTGAAGTAAGTGGGAAAGAATTGGGTAAATTTATTCGTGAGTCTGTTTCTTCAACAATGAAGAGTGATACTGCGAAGTCTGTAAAAGGCTCATTCAATTCAGCTCTTGAGAATTTTGACTGGAAAGATATCAATATCAGAGTGCCTAAACTAGCTTCTACTAATTTTGAACATGAGTGGACATTTGAAAATACTACAGCAAGCATTTTAGACTTTAAATTAGCAAACGGTAAGCTTAAACTTAAAACAAGCTCAGATGACACAATCAAAGTTTCTGCAAAAGTTAAACTTTATGGTAAAATAGAGGAAGAAACTCCATTAGAAGCTTTCGAAGAACGTAGTCAAATCGAACTGGATGAAGATAAATTTGTCTTCCACGTTCCGAACAAACGTATAGAAGCAATCGTCACAATTTCTTTGCCTAAACGTGTTTATGATTACACTTCTATCAAGCTATTAAATGGTGACGTTCAATTTAAATCGTTTAAAGGTAAAGACGTATTTGTGAAATCTACGAATGGAAATATGACGTTCAAAGATACGAACGCGGTTATGTTAGAAGTTAAAGGAACAAACGGAACGGTTCAAGTTCAAGACTCTGAGATTAGAGATTTCCTTGTCAGCACAGTCAGTGGTTCAATCGTATTTAACGGAGCACCGTTAAGTGCCGACGTATCCACTACTAACGGAGAAGTTAAATTGACGTTGAACAACAAAGAAATGACACGTATCAAAGCAAGTTCTGTGAACGGAAGCGTTAAAATAGCTATTCCAAAAGAACTAGATATCGAAGGCGAAGCAAAAACAGTCTTTGGAGTAGTGAAATCAAGATTATCTGATATTGATGTACAGTCAAAACAAGATACAAAACTTAAATTCAATCGAATCAGACAAGGAAAAGCACTTCAACTGACAGCTCAGACGACTTCTGGAAATATTCTTTTGAAAGATACAGACAAAGCATAAATTCAATTAAATTAAAGGTGGTTCAGTACAATGGGAAATTTAAGAAAATCTAAAGAGAATTCGGTGATTTTCGGAGTCTTGGGCGGCATAGGAGAATATTTTAATGTTGACCCAGTACTTCTACGCGTCATCGTAGTTGTCGCAACTTTTGCAGGAGTAGGTTTAACTGTTCCGTTATATCTGTTTGCTGCATTGCTAATGCCTGATGGTAAAAGTTCTAAAAAATCAGGAACGTACCATACATTTAATGATCGTCCTAATCCGTTCTCTGGCGCTAAACCGTCACAGAGAAAAGAAGCTGAAAAAGTGGACGAGGATGACTGGAGTGACTTTTAATTATGAAATGGTGGCAAAAAATTCTTGCTAACACAATTATATTTCTAGCGTTAGCTGGATTTCTGGATGGGTTTAGAATCGCGACTTGGGAAACGGCTTTAATTGCAGCTGTAGTTTTTGCTGGATTGAATTTATTCGTTAAACCTGTTCTAGTGATTCTATCCCTTCCAATCACTTTTTTGACGCTGGGACTTTTTTACTTCGTGATTAATGGTTTGATGCTTTGGTTTACTGCATCATTGGTGAGTGGATTCGAATTTAGCTCTTTCGGTATGTCGCTGATTGTTGCCTTAATCGTATCTGCATTAAATGCATTTTTCAGCAGCGGTTATGAGTAAAAAGACGAGCTTCAAGAGACAAAATAAATTAAATGTAACCTTCAGAGTCAGTACTTTAGCTGATTCTGAAGGTTTTTTTATTGTATGAATATGTATCATTCTCTTGATTTATTCACTATAAACCGTACATCAATTGTGATATGATGTAAGTGCTTATTCATTTTATAAGTAAAGATAGATTCATTTTAAAAGTATATAAATCTTATAAAATCATGGTTCGATGCAAAAGGTTTTTTAATATAAGCATTCAATCTAAGTAAAGGAGCTTAACATGGCGAATACAGTTACAATAAAACAACTAGTTGAAGCAATGAGTGATATTCATGTCATCGTTGGAGAAGAGAACCTTGAACGAAAAATCACGATTAGTGATTTATCTAGACCAGCACTGGAACTTACGGGATATTTTAGTTTTTATCCTCAAAATAGAATACAGTTATTAGGTAGAACAGAATTATCCTTTGTTGAGCGTATGACAAGTGACGAGCGCTATATCATTATGAAAAGAATGTGCCAAGGAGATACTCCGGCATTCTTAGTTTCAAGAAACCAGGAACCACCAAAAGAATTAATCAAGGCAGCTTCAGAAAAAGGGATTCCTGTTCTAGTATCTACTAGACCGACAACGAGACTTTCTTCTAACGTTACAAACTTTTTGGAAGAACGACTGGCAGAAAGAATTTCTCAACACGGTGTATTGGTAGATATCTACGGTATGGGCGTGTTAATTATTGGAGATTCTGGAATCGGTAAATCAGAGACCGCTTTGGAACTGGTTCAGCGAGGGCATCGCTTAGTTGCTGACGACCGTGTTGAACTTTACATGATGGATGAAAATCGTATTATTGGTGAGCCACCTGAAATTCTGCGTAATCTAATTGAAATTCGTGGGATTGGAGTCATTGATGTCGTGAATTTATTTGGTGTTGGATCGATCCGTTCGAGCAAGACTGTAGATTTGGTCATGAATTTAGAGCATTGGGATCGCAACCGTCAGTACGATAGACTAGGGAATAATCTTGAAAATATGAGGTTCTTCAACGTGGACGTACCTAGGTTATCTATTCCCGTTCGTATCGGTCGAAATCTATCAATTATTATTGAGATTGCTGCAATGAATATCCGAGCGAAACAAATGGGATATGATGCTACCGAAACATTTGAACGTAATTTAGGACAGTTGATCAAGAAAAATTCGCAGGATATATAGTATGGAGGATTCAATGTTATGAACGTTAGTTTAGGAGCGATTGATCCGATTGCTTTTCAATTTGGACCATTAAGAGTTGCCTGGTATGGAATTATTATTGTATTCGGTATGTTCGTTGCCGTCTGGTTGAGTATCAAAGAAGGTGAAAAAAGAGGAATCGAAGAAGACTTTATAGTAGATTTGGCTTTTCGAATCATTCCAGCTGGTCTGATTGGCGCGCGGCTATACTATGTGCTCTTTGAGCTGGATGTTTACCTTCAGGATCCTATTCGTATCTTCTATATATGGGAAGGCGGTATTGCAATCTACGGCGGATTGTTAGCAGGATTTGCAACGCTCGTTTGGTATACCAAAAAGAAAGATATAGCTGTATGGCTTTTACTAGATGTGCTAGCGCCTCATGTTATGATTGCTCAAGCAATTGGCCGTTGGGGAAATTTTGTGAATCAAGAAGCCCATGGTGGAGAAGTTGCGCGGTCGTTTTTAGAACGATTGATGTTACCGAATTTCATCATTGAACAAATGAACATACAAGGTACGTATTACCATCCAACCTTCCTATATGAATCGTTATGGAACCTAGTCGGTTTTATTATCTTGATGGTTGTCCGTAGTAAAGAGGGGGTTCTCAGAAGAGGGGAAACTGCCCTAGGATATGTAACTTGGTATAGTCTGGGTCGTATCTGGATAGAAGGTATGCGGACAGATAGTTTGTATATCGGACCTTTACGTGTCTCTCAAGTCCTTTCTGGGGTCTTACTCGTTATTGCAGTATCACTGATTCTTTACAGAAGATTCTATGTGTATCCAACACCACCTTATTACACAGAAGGTATGCTACCTGAAAGAACTTTTGCAGAAAAAAAGAAAAAATCTAAATTTAAAAAATAAAGAGATAGTAGCTTAGAAAGGACATTATTTTGGAATATACAGCAGCATTATTTGATTTCGATGGCACGCTGGCCAACTCGAACGAGTTGATCAACCGTACACACCTAACGATTTTAGAAGAACTTTTTCCAGGGAAATATACACTTGATTCGGTTCGACAATTCAACGGACCATCCCTTACAGAGGTCTATGGAACATTAATTCCCGACCGAACAGAAGAAATTATTGAACGTTACCGTGCACTGAATTCTGATCTGCACGATGGTATGATTTCTTTATTCGATGGGGTTTTTGAGGAATTGAAACAGTTGAAAAAAAGCGGTGTGAAATTAGCAGTTGTATCAACTAAACGTAATGATATGATTGAAAGAGGTATTGAAGTCCTGGGTCTACAAGGATTATTTGATATCGTTATTGGATCAGATTCCTACATGCATTTTAAGCCAAATCCTGAACCCGTATATAGAGCTCTTGCAGCATTAAATGTTCATCATAATCAAGCGATTATGATTGGCGATAACAATCATGACATCGAAGCTGCCACAAATGCAGGGATTCCAAGTGTATTTGTCGAATGGTCTCAAAAAACCACTGAAGAGATGGCACCGTATAATCCAACTTACAGCGTGAAGAGTATGTCAGAACTAACAGAATTGATTTTAGGGAGCTCGAAAGAGCAACTGGATACGACTAGTGAGTTAGAGGGGGCGCCTAAACAGTGAACACAAAAGTAGCTGTTTTAGGAGCTGGGTCATGGGGGACAGCTTTATCTAAAGTTCTTCTAGAAAATGGACATCAGGTAAACCTGTGGAGTCGCAATCAAACTCAAGTTGATGAAATAAACGAACATCATACCAATCAGTCTTACCTTCCAGATTCAACGTTACCTGAAAATTTAAAAGCAACAACAGATCTTAAGTTGGTAGTAGAAGCAGCAGACGTTATCGTTTTTGTTGTACCTACAAAGGCGATTAGAGGATTAGCTGAACAAGTCAATGACTTTATCAGTAGTCCAAAGCTCATCGTTCATGCATCAAAAGGACTGGAACAAGCATCTCACAAAAGGATCTCTACCATACTAGAAGAAGAGGTTTCTTTTGTGAATAGAATGGCAGTCGTTGCTCTATCTGGACCAAGTCATGCTGAAGAAGTTATGGCAGAAGATTTAACGACAATAATAGCAGCATGTGAAGACGAACAGAGCGCAAGAACGGTGCAAACCTTATTTTTAAATGACTATTTCAGAGTGTATACAAACCGAGATATAATAGGTGTTGAAATTGGTGCGGCACTAAAAAACATCATAGCTGTAGGAGCCGGAGCAATTGCCGGAATGGGTTTTGGAGATAATGCTAAGGCTGCATTGGTCACACGAGGGCTTGCAGAAATCACTAGATTAGGTGTCGCGATGGGAGCTGAACCTTTGACCTTTATGGGACTTAGCGGTGTCGGTGACTTGATTGTAACCTGTACAAGTCCACATTCCAGAAACTGGAGAGCTGGAAATTTACTCGGAAAAGGACAGCAAGTAGAGACGATTTTAAATGAAATGGGTATGGTCGTTGAAGGGATTTCGACTACAAAAGCTGCCTACGAACTTGCTCAAGAGTATAAAATCGATATGCCAATCACAGAAGCCATCTATAAAGTAGTTTATAGTGACGCAGAAGTAAAATATGTTATACTGAATTTAATGCAACGAGAAGGGAAATCAGAATAATCTCTGATCCCCCCGTTTAGTGCACAATGTAAGTGAATGTAGTATTTAAAAGATTCAAATGTAGGAGGAGGGCGAGAGCCTTTCTACATAATTTTGTTATATGAAGGAGAACAGTATGAAAAGGGAAAAGGAGAAGAAAGAAATGAAAAAAGTTAGAAAAGCGATTATTCCTGCAGCAGGATATGGAACACGTTTTCTTCCAGCTACTAAGGCAATGCCAAAAGAAATGATTCCAATCGTGGACAAACCAACGATTCAGTTTATCGTTGAAGAAGCAATTGCTTCAGGAATTGAAGATATCCTGATCATTACCGGAAAGCTTAAACGTCCAATCGAAGATCACTTCGATTCTAACCCTGAACTTGAAGAAAGCCTTAAAGCTAAAGGGAAGCATGACTTGTTGAAACTCGTGGAAGAAACAACTGGTTTGAACTTGTACTTCGCTAGACAATCTTATCCACTAGGACTAGGACATGCGGTTCTTCAAGCGAAAGCATTTGTTGGAGATGAGCCTTTCGTAGTCATGCTTGGAGACGATATCATGGCTGACGAAGTTCCGTTGACTAAGCAACTCATTGAAGGTTACGAAAAAACACATGCATCTAATATTGCTGTTATGCGTGTGCCACACGAAGAGACTTCTAGTTACGGAATCATTGATCCTGAAGCGGAAGCTGAAGAAGGTCTTTACAATGTTCGTAAATTTGTAGAGAAACCTCAACCAGAAGATGCTCCAAGTGACTTAGCGATTATTGGTCGTTACCTGTTGACGCCGCAAATCTTTGATCTACTTGAAAAACAAGAGCCAGGTGTTGGTGGAGAAATCCAACTGACAGATGCAATTGATGCGTTGAACAAGACACAACGCGTTTTTGCAAAAGAATTTAAAGGTGATCGTTTTGATGTCGGCGATAAATTCGGTTTCTTGAAAACAACGATTCAGTATGGTCTGACACATCCACAAGTTAAAGATAACTTGAGAAACTATATTGTTGAATTAGCAAAAGAGTTGGAAAATGGTGGCGGCGAAACAAAAATGGATGCTGAGTCACATGAATTAGAAGATAAAAAATCAAAATAATCTTAATTGAAACATTGCCTGCTCGATGAAGCAGGCAGTGTTTTTTATACGAAAATAAATCGATAGATTTAAAATAATTGTATATCTGATATACTAGATGTATCTAAAAATCGTCAATAGGACATTTTCAGATACATCTATTTACAATCAGTTGCAAAAGTTATACCATTGAAAGAGTTGCTTTAATTGTTGACGAGGGGAGTATCTTGTATGAAGCAAGCAGATGAACACCAGATTATTTCACTTATTCCCAATGCCAGAACGTATTATGGGCGAGCAATGATCGCATACGAAAAGAAAGATTTAAAAAAAGCTGAACAACATTTTAAAACCGGACTCAGTCTTGCGGAAAACAAAGATGAAAGAATATTTGGGAAAGTACAGTTAGCTTTGATTTACCAGCATTCTTTCAGATTCGAAGAATCTATTGCCGTACTCAACGAAGTCTTGGAAAAAGAATCCGAAAAGTATTATGATGTTTACTTCTTTCAAGCAACGAACTACATTCATCTCAATGATTATAAAACAGCAGAAGCTATGCTAGATGTGTACAGAGCTTCTAGACAGAATGGAACCTATTCTGATGAAGCGGATGAAATGAAGAAAATGATTGAACAACAAATGACAGAAAATCATCATAAAGATTAAAACTTACTAAAAGTAAGTCTGTGTAGTGGAATAAAAGACTCAATATCTACTATAATAGGTATAAGAACAAGTGAGAGGGGCTCTCTAATGGAAATTGTTGAAAAAATATATGATGTTATTGTTATCGGCGCTGGTCCTGGAGGATTAACTGCTGGACTTTATGCTTCACGTTCTAATCTATCAACTTTGATGTTAGATCGTGGACTACCGGGCGGACAAATGAACAATTATGCTGAAATTGAAAATTATTCTGGATTCAGCAGTATTCAAGGACCTGATTTGTCGACTAAAATGTATGAGGGTGCCATTCAGTTCGGAGCTGAATACGCTTATGGAGATGTTCAGGAAATCATCAATGGTGAAGAATACAAGGAAATCGTTACAACAAGCAAGACTTTCCGTACACGTTCGATCATTTTGGCTACCGGTGCTGAGCATAAAAAGCTTGGTGTTACTGGAGAAGCAGAATTCAACGGTAGAGGCGTATCATACTGCGCGGTCTGTGATGGAGCATTCTTTAAAGGAAAACATGTTGTTGTTGCCGGTGGAGGAGATTCAGCTGTTGAAGAAGGAACTTATTTGACTCAATTTGCAAGCAAAGTGACCATTGTTCACAGAAGAGATTCTCTTCGTGCACAAAAAATCTTGCAAGATAGAGCGTTTAAAAATGAAAAAGTGGATTTTGTATGGGACTCAGTTATTGAAGAAATCGAAGGGGACCAAGCTGTAAGTGGCGTCCGTATTCGCAATCTTAAAACTGGAGAGGTTTCTACTCTTGAAGCAGAAGGTACGTTTATCTATATCGGGATCTTGCCTAACTCTGATCAATTCCGTTCTTTAGGCATTACAGATGAAGAAGGATGGATCGAAACAGATGAAAACATGGAAACAAAGGTACCAGGTGTTTTTGCTATTGGTGACGTTCGTAAAACGGTCTTACGTCAAGTAGCTACAGCCGTTGGAGATGGATCTATTGCCGGAAATGCTGCATATCAATATCTTGAAGACCTTAAAGAACAACTTGAAAAAACACATGCATAAATCACATACATTTTAAAGATTCATTATCAAACAGCCTAAAAGTACAGAAACAGTGGTCGACGACAGTCGCGCCTGCTATTTCTGTACTTTTTTGTATTGTTAAATACGATACAAACTAGTATAATGAAAGTTGTTATGAAAGCCTTTTATGTCAATATCATGCATAATATAAACAAAAATGGTACAATTATATCAATATAAAAATAAAAATGACTAAAAAGAGAGGTTTTAAAAATGAGCTGGCAGGAGACTTATACTACTTGGAAAAACTATACTGAACTAGATTCCGATATACTGAAAGATTTGGAAAAAAATGAGCAGGATGAATCGAAACTAGAAGATGCTTTCTATGCACCTTTAGAGTTTGGTACAGCAGGTATGAGAGGGATCATCGGAGCAGGAATCAACCGTATGAACATATATACTGTTCGTCAAGCAACTGAAGGACTTGCATTGTTTATTGAAAAAGAACAAGGCGAAGAGGCTAAAAAGCGTGGCGTTGCGATTGCGTATGATTCTCGTCATATGTCCAGAGAATTCGCATTTGAATCAGCAAAAACACTAGGTGCACATGGAATCAAGGCTTATGTATTCGAAAGTCTTCGTCCAACACCTGAGCTTTCATTTGCCGTTCGTCATCTTCAAGCTGCTGCCGGAATTATGATCACTGCTAGTCACAACCCTCCTGAATATAATGGATATAAAGTATATGGAGAAGACGGTGGACAATTACCGCCTAAAGAAGCAGATGCATTGACTTCACTTGTTAGAAGTGTAGAAGATGTTTTGTCTATTGAAGTAGCAGATGAACAAGAAATCGCAGATTCGGGATTGCTGGAAATCATAGGAGATAATGTTGATAAAGCATACTTAGAAGCTATGAAGACCGTAACGATCGATCCTAATTTGATTGAAAGAGTCGCGAAAGATCTAATAATCGTCTTCACGCCACTTCATGGTACAGGAAAGATGATTGGGGAAAAATCATTAAAACAAGCGGGATTCCGCAATGTGCACTTAGTTTCAGCACAAGCCGAACCAGATCCTGAGTTTTCAACGGTTAAATCACCGAATCCTGAAGATCCGGCAGCTTTTGAAATGGCGATTGAATTAGGCTGTGAAGTAGATGCAGACCTTCTAATCGCAACTGACCCAGATGCAGACCGTTTGGGGATGGCTGTTAGAACAGCAAAAGGACAATATGAAGTTCTTTCTGGTAACCAAATTGCCAGTTTGATGCTAGATTATATATTGAAAGCACACCGTAAAACAGGGATTTTACCTCAAAACAGTGTGATTTTGAAATCAATCGTATCTAGTGATTTACCTAAAGCCATTGCTGAGAAAAATGGTGTAAGAACGATTGATGTCCTAACAGGATTCAAGTTTATCGCCGAAAAGATCAAGCATTTTGAAAACGATCAGTCTAATACGTTTATGTTTGGTTTTGAGGAAAGTTACGGCTATCTTATTCAACCATTCGTACGCGATAAAGATGCCATGCAAGCTCTTATTTTGTGTGCTGAAATGGCTGCATACCATAAAGAACTTGGATATAGCTGTTTTGATGCACTTCAAGATCTTTATCACGAGCATGGACACTATAAAGAAAAAACCATTTCAATCACAATGGATGGCATTCAAGGTGCTCAAAAAATCAATGACTTGATGGATTCACTCAGAAATGATTCTCCAACTAGCTTTGGAAAAATCAAGATTCAAGAAATAGAAGATTTCAAAACAAGTAAACGTACAAACTGTGACGGAGAAGTAGAGACAATCGATATGCCTTCAGCAGATGTGCTGAAATATCGATTAGTCGATTCTAGCTGGATTGCAGCGCGTCCGTCAGGTACAGAACCAAAAATCAAGTTCTATATCGCTGCCTTTGATGATTCAGGAGTAGCCGTCGAAGAAAAAATCGAATCTTTTGAAAAAGCGATTCAATCTATTGTAGACGGTCAGTAAACTTACAACTTAACCCCCTAGCGTACTCTGTTAAAGAATCAGAGTACGCTAGGTTTTTTTTGTTGAATAAAGTCAGCTCACTTAAAGTACAAGAAGTTAAATGTAAATAAATGAGAATGACTTGAGGGGTATTTCTTTTGGAATAACCACAAGTCTTTTATAATTAACGTATAGCCCTACAAGAATGAAAGGAAGTGAACTTATGGACAAGAATGTTGGAGAAATGGAAAGTATTGCCCGCATCGTATTTGGAGCAGCGCTAGTCCCTAACTTGATTTTCACAAAAGGTATTGGGAAAGTATTAGGAATTATTGGTATTGGATTGCTTGCATCAGGTAAAACTCAAAAGTGCAGTATGTATCAAGCAATGGGTAGAAGTACCTATGACGGTAAATAATCATCTAAACTGTTTACCTTAATAAAGATAAAAGCATGAAAAAGCCAGGCAGAAACCGCTGATTTAGGGTCTGTCTGGTTTTTCAGTTGTAAGAGTATCTGCTTCAAGGAAATCAGCATAATTGTCTCCCCAAGAGCAGATGGCGGATACTACGGGCTCTAGAGAACGTCCGATATCAGTCAGTGTGTAATCGACTTTTGGTGGAACTACAGGGTAGATGGTCCGATAAATAATTTGGTCTTCTTCCAGTTCCCGTAACTGGCGGATCAGCATTCGCTGGTTGATGTCAGGAAATGTTTTCTGGAGTTCACTTAACCGTAAAGAAGGTTGGTTCAAAAGTGCCCAGATCAGACTGATTTTCCATCTACCGCCTACAACCGATAAAGCAAGGTCTTTGCTAGAAGGAAATGATTTATTTTTATATTCTATCATGTGATTGAATCCTTTCTACTTAGGAAATTGGTGTAGTGACAAAAATGTCAGTATTCACATTGAATGTATTATACAATACAATTAGACGGAACGATATAAAAGAAATAGAGAGAAAGAGGGTATTCACTATGAAAAGTAAAGCAGCCGTAGCGTTCGGTCCAGGAGAACCACTTAAAATCGTAGAATTAGATGTTGAAGAACCAAAAGCAAATGAGGTTATGGTCAAGATTCTTTACACCTCCGTTTGTCATACAGATGCTTTTACATTGTCTGGACAAGATCCAGAAGGGATTTTCCCTTCAGTTCTTGGACATGAGGGTGCCGGAGAAGTTGTTTCTGTAGGAGAAAATGTTACTTCTGTAAAACCAGGGGATCACGTTATTCCACTTTACACGCCTGAATGTGGAAAATGTAAATTCTGTCTTTCAGGTAAAACAAACTTGTGTGGAGCCGTTCGCGAAACTCAAGGAAAAGGTTTGATGCCGGATGGTACAACGCGTTTTTCATATAATGGAGAACCTGTTTATCACTACATGGGAACAAGTACCTTTAGTGAATACACAGTTGTGAATGAAATCAATTTAGTTAAAGTAGATGAACAAGCGCCGTTAGACAAAGTTTGTTTATTCGGTTGTGGGGTTACAACGGGTATCGGTGCTGTAGAGAAAACAGCTCAAGTAGAAGAAGACGCCGTAACAGCTGTATTTGGTTTAGGCGCAATAGGACTTGCAGTTATTCAAGGACTTAAAAAGGCTGACGCAAAACGCATTATCGCTATTGATATGAACCCAGATAAGTGGTCACTGGCAAAAGAAATGGGCGCAACGGACTTTATTAATCCATCTGACCATGATAGACCGATTCAAGAAGTCATCGTTGAAATGACTGACGGTGGAGTAGACTATAGTTTCGAGTGTATCGGAAACGTAGAAGTAATGAAATCTGCCCTAGAAGCTTGCCACAAAGGCTGGGGCGAAAGTATCATCATCGGGGTTGCCGGTGCTGGACAAGAAATTCATACCCGTCCATTCCAACTTGTAACCGGAAGAGTCTGGAAAGGTTCTGCCTTTGGTGGCGTTAAAGGACGTTCTGAGTTACCAGGTATGGTTGATGATTATATGAATGGAGACATTGATTTAGATTCGTTTATTACCCATCATCTGAAATTCAGTGAAATTAATGAAGCCTTTGAGTTACTTCACAAAGGAGAATCTATCCGTACAATTCTGACATATGGAGAGTGATTGAATGACTATCGAACTTCTTGAAACACATAAAGTCTTTAAAGGTGAACAGCGCAAATACAGCCATTATTCTTCAGTTCTGAACTGTGATATGGTATTCAGCTTGTATTTGCCTGAATCTTCTGAAAAACAGCCTACTTCATTGATCTGGTGGTTATCTGGACTAACCTGTACGGATGACAACTTCAGTCAAAAAAGTGGTTTTCAAAAAGCCGCTTCTGATCAAGCTGTTGCAGTGGTTATTCCGGATACTTCTCCAAGAGGGGAAGACGTTCCAGATGAAGACCAATACGATCTAGGTAAAGGCGCAGGGTTTTTTATCAATGCTACACAAGAACCATGGGCAAAACATTATCAGATGTATGCTTATCTTACAGAAGAATTGCCAGAAATCGTACATCAGTTGATTCCTGATTTTTCTGGAAGAGAAAGTATTATGGGACACTCGATGGGTGGCCATGGTGCATTGGTACTGGGATTGAAAGAGCCACAACGATTTAAAGCGATATCGGCCTTTGCGCCAATCATGACACCTAGTGAGGTGCCATGGGGCAAACAAGCCTTCACAGCGTATCTTGGGACAGATGAAGCGTCTTGGAAAGAGTGGGACGCGACGTATTTAATCCAGCAAGTTGAGCAAGCACCTCCTCTACTGATCACTCAAGGAACGAATGATCAGTTTTACGAGGAGCAGTTAAAGGAAGATACTTTCTTGAAAGCTGCAGAAGGTAAAACGGTTCAGTATCAAGCGGAGCTCGGTTATGATCATAGTTATTTTACGATTGCGACATTTATCAAAAAACATATTCAATTTCATATAAATGAATTGAATAAATAACTATTCAACATCTAAAGAAGCAGTTGGCATACATTCCAGTATGCTGTCTGCTTCTTTTTAATCCTTTTCAGAATAATTTTGCTAGACTGTATACATGACACACCCGGAATGTTATAATAAATAGAATGAGTCATTTTAATTTACTGATAAAAAGGAACAAACAAAAGGGAGTGCTGGCAAGTGGCAGAAAATATCGAGCTCGTAGTCATTACGGGTATGAGTGGCGCAGGTAAGACTGTAGCAATGCAAAGTTTTGAAGATATGGGCTATTACTGTGTAGATAATATGCCGCCGAATTTACTTCCGACATTTTGGGATTTAGTCAGAGAGTCAGGGCAATTTTCAAAAATCGCTCTAGTTATGGATCTAAGAATGAGAGACTTTTTTGATCAAATGAAAGAAACAATATTTAAAGTGGAAAATAGTCCGCATATTACGACTCGAATCCTATATTTGGAAGCAACGGAAAAAGAACTGGTTTCTCGTTACAAAGAAACGCGTCGATCACATCCTTTAGCAACAAGTGGACGAACGATTGATGGCATTAGAAAAGAACGTCAATTACTTGAAGACATTAAAACAAGGGCGCAAGTTGTCATTGATACATCAGATTTGACGCCGAGACAATTAAGAGAAGAATTAATTAGTAATTTTAAAACAAAAGAAAAAGAAATGTTTAGAGTGGAAATGGTGTCTTTTGGTTTCAAATATGGACTTCCAATTGATGCTGACGTAGTAATGGACGTCCGTTTTCTACCGAACCCGCACTACATTGAAGAACTGAGACCTCAAACAGGATTAGACAAAAAAGTCTATGACTATGTGATGCAACAACCCGAAACAGAACCTTTCTACAAGAAATTTGCTGAATTACTAGATTATTCGCTTCCTGGATATAAAAGAGAAGGAAAGAGTAGTGTTACGATCGCAATAGGCTGTACAGGTGGGAAACACCGTTCAGTTGCACTTGCTGAAAGGCTCGGACATAAAATTCAGGCTGATGGATATCTGGTCAATATCACTCATCGGGATAAAGATAAGACAAAGGAGTCTACCGTTCGATCATGATGAATTCAAAACAGAAAAAAAGACGACCAAAGATCGTCGTGATTGGTGGAGGAACAGGGCTGCCGGTCGTTTTAAAAAGTTTAAAAGAAAAAGATGCCGATGTCACAGCGGTTGTGACTGTCGCAGATGATGGAGGAAGCAGTGGTGCATTGCGTGAGAGCATCAATGCTGTTCCACCAGGTGATTTAAGAAATGTCCTAATCGCTTTGTCTGAAATCCCGGAAACATTTAAAGAGATTTTCCAATACCGCTTTAAAACAGATGACGAAACACTCGCAGGTCATTCAATTGGAAATCTGATTATTTCTGCAACAGCAGACATGAAAGGTAATATTTATGAAGCGATTCAGTTACTTGCTAAAATGATGCAGGTAAAAGGGCATGTGTATCCAGCAGCAGAAGAACCTTTAATTTTGAATGCAAGGTATGTGGATGGTTCTACTGAAAAAGGAGAATCGAAAATTGCTAAAGAAGGTAAAATGATTGACTACGTGGCGCTTTCTTGTGTAGGAGAAGCACACCCGATTATGGCAAGCCGTAAAGTAGTCTCTGCTATTATGGATGCGGATATGGTCGTTTTAGGGCCCGGAAGCTTGTTTACCAGTATCCTACCCAATTTGATGATTCCAGATCTTGGAGAAGCTGTTATGAATACAGAAGCCAAAGTGGTTTATATCTGTAATATCATGACCCAGCTTGGAGAAACGGAGAATCTTTCTGATGCAGAACATATTCAAGTATTGCATAGACATTTAGGGAAGAAATTTGTGGATATTGCTTTAGCAAATATTGGCAAAGTGCCCGATGAATATGTTGAAGACATTCAATCCACAGAAAATCTACTTCAAGTGGAGCATGATTTCAAGAGTATGCAAAAAGAAGTTCCGATTATTATTTCGGATGATTTTTTGGAGTATAGAAACAAAGGCGTTTATCACAATGGTGAAAAAGTAGCAGAAGAAATCTTTAGGACAGCATTTAATGCACAAAGAACTTTTCTGAAGTTTTAACCGTAGATGATGGAGTTGGTAAGAGAGGAAGAGAAAACGTGTCATTTGCAGCTGAAGTGAAAAAAGAATTAACGATGCTGGAAGTTCATCCGGAACATGCTAAGGCAGAACTTGCCGCGTTGATTCGAATGAACGGAACATTAAGTATAGTGAATCAAGAATTCTTATTGAACGTACAGACAGAGAATGCAGCGATTGCTAGACGCATCTATTCGCTGATCAAAGATAACTTTGATGTAGAATCTGAATTGCTTGTTCGTAAGAAAATGAAGTTAAAGAAAAATAATGTCTATATTGTTCGATTGAAAAGTGGAAGTAAATTAATTTTATCTGAACTAGGTATTATGGATGGGATGCTTTATCATGGTCACGTTCCTGAAGAAATCACGAAAAATAGACAAAAAGCGAAATCTTATTTGAGAGGTGCCTTTTTAGCAGGAGGATCTGTGAATAGTCCAGGAACCAGTCGGTATCATTTAGAAATCCATTCTAGTTACGAAGAACACAACGAAGATATCTGTAATATGATGAAAGAATTTGAACTAAATGGTCGTACACATGAAAGAAGAAATGGTCATATCGTTTACTTGAAAGAGTCAGAAAAAATCGCGAATTTCCTTTCTCTTATTGGCGCGACAGGAAGTATGTTCAAATTTGAAGATGTACGAATTGTCAGGGATATGAGGAATTCTGTTAATCGACTTGTTAACTGTGAAAATGCGAATATGAACAAGACGATTGATGCAGCAGGAAAGCAGATCGAAAATATCAAGCTGATTGACAAAATGGTTGGACTGGATTCTATTCCTGATAAACTTCAAGAAATTGCCTTGCTTAGAGTAGAGTATCCAGATGTTAGTCTGAAAGAGCTCGGAGAGCTGGTGCCTAACGGTGGCGTATCCAAATCTGGGGTCAATCACCGTCTCAGAAAATTAAATAAAATGGCGGAAGAGCTAAAAGAGTATCCAGCTTAATTGAAAAAGAGGGATCCTGAAAAGAATTTCTCGGGATTCCACCTTGTTTTAAAGGTAACTTTAAAGTAAACTAGTTAATTGAGTCATCACTCACCATGGTGTAATGGATAACACCTGAGATTCCGGTTCTCAAGCTGGGGGTTCGATTCCCTCTGGTGAGGTATATAATCATTTAAACCCCTATATGAAGGGGTTTTTGTTTTGTTGACCAAGGAATTGACCAAGGGTAGCTTAAAAATCGACATGATCAGAAAATTTCTCAGCAAAACTATCACGACTGGCATTAGTAATGTGAGTGTAGATTTCCATCGTAGTAGATGCTTGGCCATGACCTAATCGTGCTTGAACTTCTTTGACAGATGCACCTGCTTCAAATAGCAAACTGGCATGTGTGTGTCTTAAACCATGAACATCAAGATAGGGTAAGCCAGCTTTCTTTTCCGCTATCTTTAACCACTTTACTGGTTTAGAGAGAGTGAGCCAGCCATCATTACGTTCGTTGGTGAAAATCCATTTTGATTCATTAAATTCTTTCCACTCCAAAAGCATATCCATCGTTTTTTGATCAACTGAAGCTATCCTGTTAGAGGCTTTATTCTTTGGTCCTTTTAAGTAAATCTCCGTTTTGCCCTCACGTTCTTTTCTTCCTAAAGCTTTGTTGACCATCAAGGTTTTGTTTTTTTCATCTAAATCATCCCAGGTTAGCGCTAAAGCTTCCCCACGTCTTAATCCAGTAAAGGCGATTAATCTAATTAAAGCTCTGGCTTGCAAGTGATCCCAGTCATCAATGGCAGACATAAGTTTTTTAAGTTCATCTGTTTCGTAAAACTTTTTTTCTTTTTTTAACGGTTCGACTTTAGGTTTAACAATTAAATCAAATGGATTTCGTATAACGTACTCTTCAGTTAAAGCATAATTCATTACACTCTTTGCATATCCTATCATTTTATTAGAAGATACATATTCTGACCAGTTATTGACTCCTGATTGTGCAGTAGCGGTATCGAGGCTCTTCACTTTGTAATCCCCGAAAATAGGGAGTATGTGCAGCTTAAACATTCTGTCCGTTTTTAATAATGTTGATTCACTGACTGATTGCTTATAACCTTCACGCCATTCAATCCATACATCCTTAAAAGAGTAGTTTTGATCATCCGTTGTGTTAAAGATAGTGCCGTCAGCTACTTTTGCCTCTAATCGTTTAAGAGCTATTTTTGCATCTTTCTGAGTTCTAAACCCTCTTTTAGTAGTGTGCTTTTCTTTTCCAGTATTAGGATCTACACCTAGATAAATCTTGAACATCCATGCAGTAGACCCGTTGCTCTTTGTATACTTTCTAAGTTGAGCCATTTGATTCAGTCTCCCTTGATCAGTCGTTCTTTTTAGCTTTTTTGTTTTGATATCTCAGATAAATATTCAAGTAGTCATCTTCTAAGTTGTGTGACACACGTACTGGCTTATTTATATTGATATCATGAAGAAGAATAGGGAAACGTTTAATAATTTCCCAATCTTTTGAAGTAGTTTCACGCTTTCCATATTTCATCAACTGAATTTGAACATGATCTTTGTAGTAATAGACATACATAGCGCCTTTGTGATCAATATCAAATGAACGAGTTCTCTCGCACTCTTTAGTTTCCGTACTTTTCTTAATAAAATCCGGTTCTAGCTTAGTTAATTCAATAATAAACATATCATCTCTCCTAATTTCGTATTTTTTGGTGATAATTACGTACGTATGTTCTTTTTAGTGTGAAATAAAAACTACTTTAATTAATTATCGTTAATGAAGTAGTTTAATATTTTTCCATATTATTGGACACTGCTAATAGCGGTTGAAAATTTAGTATAAAAAAGGAGGTGCGTTTATTTAATTGTTTATATAAAACTCTTCGAGTTGTTTATAAGCATGTTGCAATTGAGCCAAGTATTCCGAAGTTGATTGGTTCAATGCGTATTTGGTAGAACGTCCTTTTCCTTCTTGAACAATTATTTTTTTGTCTATCAAATTCTTTATTGCTTGATCAAAATAATATTTGGTTATTTTTAAATTATCTCTGATTTCTGAACTTGATACAGAAGATATGCTTTTTAGTATATAACGTAATATTTTCTTCTCATTATCGTTTAACTCTGGATGTGAATCGACGATATCAATTTTCCACAACTTTATGATTGTTTTGTGAGCTTCATTTTTCACATCAGGTAATTTCAATTTATTTCTTTCTGCTGCTTGAAATATTTTAGGCCCTCCAGAACCTGCTCTTTCACAAAGGCCAACTCTTCTGAAAAGAGTAACTATTGTGTTATTTCTAGGTTTCGAATCTCCGCCTCTTAAAAATTCTTCAACTGAAATTCTCATATTTCCTGGATTAGAAAAAATATAATAACCTCTATACGCTTCAACCTTAATTGGTTCTTCAAAATAGTAATCAGCATGTATTAACGCATTGGCCAAGCTTTCTCTTAAAGCAATTTCAAAATCAGTAGTCACTCTTGATCTAGACAAATTTTCATCTAATTTAAATTCGTCCGCAAGAGTTATTTTTAGTTTATCTAGGACTATTCTAAAAAATTCAAAGATATTCAGATTTGTATAAGAAGGATCTCCTGTAGCAACTCTATCTATCCACCGTTCATTGGAACTAGTTTTATATTGATAATCTAAATGAAAGTGCGGAACTAATTCAGTTATAGACTGATAATTTCCAAAGAAAAGTAATCCGCCTAAAGATAATTTGTATTTTCCTTTTGATGATGTTCTATCCTTTTTATACGCTCCTATTTCAATTAAAATATCTTCTTGTGACATTTGATGATATTTTGAATTTTCATCTTGTCCTATTAACATTCTTCTATAACTTTCAACGGATGATGAGTTAAGATCAGTAATATCATAGTTATCAAGCAGTTCGCTATCTAAATTGTCTTTAGAATTTCGAATCATATACTTTAGTTCATCTTCGGAAGCGTGACGATCTCCTTCATACTCTCTAATGTATGTCTTTTTAATGTTTCCATTTAGATATATAGGTTTCTTACTTTGAGGAGCTTCAGGCACTTTGATCTCAATAACCTTTTTCTCATCTATGACTCTAACCTGTACATCTTTTTCTGATATACAATTGAAATTCACTTTCTGCTTATTGTTTAAGCTATTAAATAGATCTGATAGAATTTTAGCCTCGCTATTAATACCGACTACTTCAAATTCTCCTTTTTTAGGCTCGGCTACACCGAGAACGACTAATCCACCTTCTGTATTAGCGAAAGAGGAATAAGTTTCCCAAAAATCTTTTGGAAGTGCATTTTTTGCTGTTTTATATTCTAAATGCTTGCCTTCGTTACTTAATTGACGTTTTCTTATAGGTGTCATTTTAGTATCCTCATCTATAGTATTCTACTGATTATATTAAATTTCTACCGATTAGCTAATATAAATTTTCCTTTTATAATAGACTTTTATCTAACAATTCTACTGATTAGCGAAGAATTTCTACCGATTAGCTAAAAATATCTGCTAATTAATTAAAATATTCTATTATTTTATCAGTCATTCCTTGGCGAACGGGGAGGTATGTTTTTTACTGAGTAAAGACATTCCTAGACTAAGATATCCAAGTTCAATTATGAATCTTCAAATCTACATCATCATTGAAAGATTTAAAGCTAAAAACGACTTTTCCAACAACTTTTATACTATCTAAATTAGTAATACTCAGCTCTGTTTCAAAATCAAAATACGAAGAAGTCGACTTGAGTAGGAGAGTGTTCTCTTTTTTAGTTACTTGAACAGTCATTTCTTTTTCAGCAGTGAGTCCATTGGATTCAATCGTAACGAAATCTCCATTTTGAATAGTACTCCAAAAATCCGGTTTAACATTAGTATCAATTGCAATAATTGAGCCATTTGTAAAGTAGGGATTATCATTAGTTGTTGTCACCTTAGAGAAAATCAAGTCATCTATATTCAAGTTTGGTGTATTAATCATTAAATGCATTAAATCATTCCTCTGGAAATTAGTTTAGTAATTCTTTCTTCTTAGCATCAAACTCATCTTTACTAATTATCTCTAGATCCAACAATTCCTTGTATTCTTTCAACAAATCTATATTAGATTTTTCAGCAACAATTAGAGGAGTAGGAACGTCTTTTTGTTCGACTGTAGGTAAATACTTAATTAAACGCTCGTTCTTCTGATTCACTTTAACTACTATACGTCTGATGCTTTGATCCTCTATTTTCCTGAGCACAATCATAGCAGTTGAATTGTCTTTTTTTATAATCTCTTTCTCTTTAGCTGTCATTGCTCCAACGATTGCGCCAGCACCAGGCAAAATCATATTTCCAACGATTGCTCTACCTAGCCACTTTTTCTTTTTTTCAGTATCAATTGAATTTGTGACTACTGTTTCCACGATCGAATATTGTGATTTAAAACCTTCTGCTGTACTGGACTCAACTAATGCATTACCCTTATCGTCATGGTGAAAAGTAATAACTTTTAATGAATTATACGGATCGGTATCGTTTAAAACTTCAAGAATTAAGCGCTCATGATTATCGCCTAATACTTCTTCAGCATATTCTTGTAATTTAGATAGCCTTTTAATCGGATTCGTATTGTCTTGATTAATAACATTTTTATCTAACAGATTAAGTAAGTCATCAATATAGGTAGCTTGTTTCTTTGTATGTTCAATATATTTGAAATTAAAAGGATCAGGTTTGTCTATGTTTTTTCCATCAGTACTTATGTATATTGAAGCAAATTGATTATTCATAAGACTGAAAGGTCTTCTGTAGATACATTGTATGTCGTCTAAAGGAATCGATTTTTTATCAATAGTTAAGCGTTCTCCATCATAAGTCACTTTAGTTTTGAGTATTCTTCCAAACTTAGCTTCAAACATTTTTATTCTCCTCATAAGTATTTTTCCGACAACTCCATCGGTAAGCCGTATAAATTCTCTAAGTCTTGTTTAGTCATGGACTCTACTCCGTATTCTTCAATAAAAAGGTTTAAACAAACTATGGTAGCGAATAAATCGGCTTCATGTTCTATCTTGCTACGATTCTTGCTATTTTGAGTATAGTAACTAACAATGTCCTCATGTTCTAGAGCATGATGAAGTTCATGAGCCAGTACAAAATAGCGTTTATTACTAGTTTCAATTTTTTCTGATATTAAGATAACCTTATCGTCAAAAACCTTTTGATATAAACCATTTGGATATTCCAAAAAATCAACATATTGTACTTCGATACCTAGTTCTTCAATTAGATAGATCGGATTCACAGTTGAATATTCATCTCTCAGTTGCATTAACAAATCTTTCATGTGTTCAGTCTGTTCGGTCATTACCACCACCTTCTTTACGTTTCTTAGCTTTCTCCCAAAAAAGCCCAGTAATAATATCTTTCACTCGTTGTCTTTCTTCTTCTGTAAGGTTCTCTCCGCCATAAGACATATTAGCGTGATTGTCTAAAAAATCGTCTAACGCTACAACATCATTAGAAGAAGCCCATTCAGGAGCATCTCTGCCTAAAAGGTAATCGGTAGATACTTCAAAAAAATCAGCCATCCTTTGCAGAGTGTCAGTGTCAGGATCACGGTTTTCAGACTCATACATAGCGTATGTGGTTCTTCCAATGCCTAACTTATCCGCTACTTCCTTTTGAGTTAAAGACTTTTCTTTCCTTTTTTCTTTCAATCTATGACCTAACATATAAGTTGCTCCTATCGGTTTTCTCTTAGATAGAATACTACACAATTCGTGACATTTAAAGAAAATTGAATATATTCTACAAAAAGTGACATTATAGGTTGACAAGTCACGTAGTGTGTATTATAGTTTAATTACACGATACGTGACATAATGAAAGCGAGGTGATTATATGAAAAATAGAATCTGGCTCAAAGAGATTAGAGAAAAAAGTAATTTAACTCAGGAAGAAATGGCACAGACTCTAGGCTTACCTAGAACTACCTACGCTATGTACGAATTAGGCGAAAGAACGCCTAGTCCACAAAGAGCAATCGAATTGGGTCGCAAACTTAACGTAGAGTGGAGTATTTTTTTTACAACAGAGAGTCACGTAGTGTGTAATATTAGTTCTTAAATTCATTATACCGTGGAATTCTACGTAATGTAGAACTATAAATACGGAATTAAGGAGGAATTGCAATGTCAATTTTAAGCAAGGAGACAGAAGAGGAGTTAACAGAGAGAGTTTTAGCTCTCGTGGAAATTAGCATAGCCAAAAATGAAGAACGGAACAAACAGCGTCAAAGGTATTTAAGGATTCCGGAAGCAGTCGTCTATTGTGGAGTTTCAAGAGCAACCTTAGATCGATGGGTTATCAAATATGGATTGAAAAGATTCACTAGAGATCAGATAGTTTTATACGATCGCAAAGATTTAGATGAATTTATAATCAAATACAAAATTTAGAAAGGAGTTGCTGAATATGGAACAGAAAGAAAAAATTGAATTTATTTTAGAAGTCTCACCAAATTTGGAAAAAATCATCAAGTTTGCTTCCGATGATCAAATTGACAATCTAGTAATTGATGCTCAATACAAACTAGATCATCAGATTAATGTTGCTGCTGCTGAACGTATATAGAAAGGAAAAAATTAAATGGAAACTATGATTTCAATGACTACAACGCAAACTATTGAATCTAGAGAAGTTGCAGAAATGATTGATCGGAAGCATTCGGAACTACTGAAATATATTCGTAGAATTATAGGCTATTTAGCCGAAGGGGAAATTCACTCCGGCTCATTCTTTTTAGAATCATCTTATTTTGATCAAAATAATCAACCAAGACCTTGCTATCTATTAAGCAAACAAGGATGCGAAATGGTTGCAAATAAATTAACTGGTCGAAACGGTACCATTTTCACAGCGAAGTATGTCCAGCGTTTTAATGAAATGGAAATGACTAATTGGGATTCTTACATGATAGATGATCCAGTTAAAAGAGCTGAGAAATGGATAGTAGAGCAAGAAAGAACCAAGCAACTAGCATTGGAGAATGATGAAATGAAACCTAAAGCAGCATTCGCAGATAGTGTTACGGCATCTGGAGATACGATTCTGGTAAGGGACCTTGCTAGATTCTTAAAACAAAACGGTATGAACATTGGCCAGAATCGATTATTCGAAAGACTTAGAAAAGATGGTTATCTAATTAAAAGTGGAAGTCGGAAAAACACACC